>DATBAS010000097.1:0-39254 GCA_036271395.1 Kofleriaceae bacterium | reverse complement strand
CTGCTCGCGCGTCGGGCGCGTGACCGCGACGATCGACGGCGAAGTCCAGAACACGCACCCGCACGATGACAGCATCCAGCGCGGCACGATGGTCGAGATCGAGCTCACCAACCCGACGGCGGAAGGCGAGAGCGTGCTGTTCGCAGGCGGAAAGCCCCTCTGGCTGTTCTAGTCGGCGAGCTTCACATGGCGAAACATTCGCGTCGGTTCGCAGCGTCGAGCAACGCTCACCGACGGTCGCGACCCGCGGGTCGATCACTTTGTCCGCACTTCGATAAGAGCTACGAGTCACTCTCGCTGACATGTAGGTGGCTTAAACGGACTCTCGCGGATCGTGATCTGCGCTCGTCTGCGGCGTAACATGGACGACCGAGTTCATGAGCGACGACAAGAGGGACGAGAAGACCAAAATCGGCAGTGCGGGGACTGACGGAAGCGGCGCTCCTCGACGGTCGCGGCCGTTGAGCCCGCACGAGTACAGTCTTCACCGACCGAACCAACGCTTCGAGCATAGCGGTGCGCATCGCTTGCCGAGCTCGCAGCAACCGACGTCGGTCATTCCGTCGGGCCTCGGCCCGCCGCTGTCGTCGCCCAACGCGCAGACGATCGGACCGAACGGTCCGGCGCCGACGGCGCCGCGCGAGGTCGCCGCGGGCACGCCGGTGCCGAACACGATCGCGTCGCCCGCTGCGACGACGATCAACACGCCGCGCGCGAAGCGCGGCTCGCAGGCCGGATCGAATCCTGGCGTCACGAGCACGAACCAGTGGGATCAGCACTTCGAAGGTCACTTCGAAGGCGACACCACCGGCGTGCATGCGACGAGCGCGCAGCCGCATCCGGGCGTGCGCATCAACCAGTACGAGATGATCAAGATGATCGGCGAAGGCGGGATGGGAACCGTCTACCTCGCCCGCGATCTGCGGCTCGGTCGCCGCGTCGCGATCAAGTTCTTGCAGTCGAACCAGCCCGAGCTGACACAGCGATTCCTCGTCGAAGCGCGCGCGACCGCACGCTGCCAGCACGACAACATCGTCGTCGTTTACGAAGTCGGCCAGCACCTCGAGTCGCCGTACATGGTGCTCGAGTTCTTGAACGGCAAGCCGCTCACCGACGTGCTCGCCGAGGGCCAGCGCCTGCCGTTCACGCGCGCGGTCGAGATCATGATGCAGGTCGGCAAGGCGCTCGAGTGCGCGCACGGCCAAGGCATCGTTCACCGCGATCTCAAACCCGACAATATCTTCATCACCGATTCGGGCCTGCTCAAGGTGCTCGACTTCGGCATCGCGAAAGTGCTCGAAGAGCGCCGCACGCCGGAAGCCGGCCAAGTGTCGTCGGGCGCGATCCGCATGCCCAGCCCGCTCGAGCTCGCGACCGGCTCGAACACCGCGCTCACGCGGTCGGGCACGATCATGGGCACGCTCAAGTACATGTCGCCCGAGCAGTGGGGCATCGGCATCGAGATCGATCACTTGAGCGACATCTGGGCGTGCGGCGTGCTGCTGCACCGCATGATCTGCGGCCGCCATCCGCTGCATCCGCTCGACGGCAACCAGCTCGTCGTGACCGCGATGCTCGAGCTGCCGATGCCGTCGATGGCGGAAGCCGCGCCGCCGGGCACGCCGCGCGAGCTGATCCAGATCGTCGATCGCTGCCTGCTCAAGCTCAAAGAGCAGCGCTGGCAGAGCGCGAGCGAGCTGATGAAGGCGCTCGAGCCGTACCTGCCCGGCCGCCGCGCGACCGAGCTGCAGCTCGACGAGAGCCCGTACGCGGGCCTGTCGTCGTTCCAAGAGAGCGACGCCGGTAAGTTCTTCGGCCGCAACCGCGAGATCGCGGCGATGGTCACGCGCATCCGCGACCGGCCGCTGATGGCGGTCGTCGGCAGCTCGGGCGTCGGCAAGTCGTCGTTCGTGCGCGCCGGCTTGGTCCCGGCGCTCAAGCGCTCGGGCGATCAGTGGGAGACGCTCGTGATCCGGCCCGGCCGCAAGCCGCTCGACGCGCTCGCGTCGATCATCTCGCCGATGGTCGCGACCGCGGCGAACTTGGCCGACGAGGTCGACGAGCAGAACAAGCTCGTCGACAAGCTGCGCGCCGAGCCCGGCCATCTCGGCCACATCCTGCGCGGCCGCGCGCGTCGCGATAGCCGGCGCATCTTGCTGTTCGTCGATCAGTTCGAAGAGCTCTACACGCAGGTGCCCGATCTCGAAGAGCGCCAGGCGTTCACCGCGTGCCTCGCGGCCGTCGCCGACGATGCGACCAGCCCGCTGCGCGTCGTGCTGTCGATTCGCTCGGACTTCTTGGACCGCGTCGCCGAAGACCAGCAGTTCGTCGCCGAGCTGACCCAGGGCCTGTTCTTCTTGGGCCCGCCGAACCGCGACGGCTTGCGCGATGCGATCCAGCAGCCGCTCGAGCTCGCCGGCTTTCAGTTCGAGCTCGCCGCGACCGTCGACGACATGCTCGATCACCTCGAGACCACGCCGGGCGCGTTGCCGCTCTTGCAGTTCGCCGCCGCGAAGCTATGGGATAGCCGCGATCACGCGCGCAAGCTGCTCACCCATGCGAGCTACAGCGCGATGGGCGGCGTCGCCGGCGCGCTCGCGAGCCACGCCGATCGCGTCGTGCAGGACATCGGCTCGCAGAAGCAGTGGCTGATCCGCGCGATCCTGCTTCGCCTCGTCACGCCGGAGCGCACGCGCGCGATCGTGCCGATCGAAGAGTTGCGCGAGCTGTCGCGCGAGGTCGGCGAAGTCCAGCGCCTCGTCGATCAGATGGTCGACGCGCGCTTGCTCGTCGTGCAGACGCTCGAGGGCGGCAAAGGCTCGACGGTCGAGATCGTCCACGAGTCGCTCGTTCACGGCTGGCCCACGTTGCGCCGCTGGCTCGACGAGACCCAGGAAGACGCCGAGCTGATCGATCAGCTGCGCACCGCATCGCGGCAGTGGAACAGCAAAGGCCGCTCGGCCGACCTGTTGTGGCGCGGCGACACGGCCGACGAAGCCAAGAAGTTCCGCAAGCGCTACAAGGGCCCGCTGTCGGACGTCGAGCGGTCGTTCCTCGACGAGATCATCAACTACGAAGGCGCCGTGCAGCGCCGTCGCCGTGCGGCCGTGATCGGCGGCTTCGTCGGGCTCGGCGCGCTGGTGATCGCGGCGATGGTCGCGCTCGTCGTGATCCAGAAGTCGCGCACCGAGGCGACTCGCCAGGCGGCGATCGCGACGCAGGCGAAGCAAGCATCCGACGCCGACAAGCAAGTCGCCGACGATGCGCGCAAGACGGCGGAAAACGCGAACGGCCAGCTCGTCGAGAAGAAGAAAGAAGCCGAGGACGCGCTGCACGAGATGCAGGAAAAAGAGCGCGAGCGGCAAGCGGCGTTGACCGAGGTGGTCGACGTCAAGCATCAGTCGGCCGAGGACCTCGCGAAGAAGAACCAAGAGCTGTCGGTCGCGCTCGATCAGAGCAAGGCGTCGGAAGCGCGCGCGAAAGACAACGAGCACGCGGCCGAACAGGCCAAAGCCGCCGCCGAAGTGGCGGAGCACCGCACAACCGACTTGCTCAAGAAAGAGCAAGAGCGTGTGAAGAGCCTGCAGACCCAGATCGGCAGCTCGATCGTCGACGATCTCAAGTAACGGGGGAAACAACGCATGAAGGCGATCGCGATTGCAATCGCGTTGGCGGCGTCTGCCGCGCACGCGCAACCAGCGCCACCAGCGCCGGACCAACCGCACGAGAAGGCCGGCAACGACGAGAGCTTGCAGAACGGCGCCGAAAAGGACCGGCCGTGGGCAGCCGGCGTGCCGACGACCGAGCAACAAGCCGCGCTCGCGCTGTTTCACGATGGCAACGTCGAGCTCAACGACGGTCTGTTCGCGAAAGCGGTCGAGAAGTACCAGCAGGCTCTCGCGCACTGGGACCACCCCGCCGTTCACTACAACCTCGCACTCGCGCTGATGAACCTCGACAAGCCGATCGAGGCCTACGACAACTTCGAGGCGGCGCTGAAGTTCGGCGAGGCGCCGCTGCAGTCGAAGGACAAGTTCGACAGCGCGAAGAACTACCTCGTCATCTTGAGCCACGTGATCGGCGAGATCGAGGTCACCTGCAACAAGACGGGCGCGAAGGTCGCGATCGACGGCAAGGAAGTCTTCACCGCGCCCGGCACGTATCGCGGCAAGGTGAAGGTCGGCAAGCACCAGATCGTCGCGACGCTCGAAGGTCACCCGACGCGCGTCGAGGCGACCGACATCCAGCCCGGCGCGCCGTTCAAGATCGAGCTTCACCTCTACACGGTCGCCGAGCTCACGCGCTATCGCCGCAAGTGGGACGCGGCCTGGACGCCGTACGTCGTGATGGGCGGCGGCGTCGCGGTCGGTGTGCTCGGCGGTGTGTTCGAGCTGCTCGCGAGCAACAAGTACGCGGACTACGACAAGATGATCGCGAGCTGCAACCAGAGCAACGCGGGCTGCGCGAACTCGCAGTCGCTCAAGAACGAGCGCACGACCGGCGACAATTACAAGGCTACGGGCTTCGCCCTCTACGGCGTCGGCGCCGCCGCGGTGGTCACCGGCGCGGTGTTGTGGTGGATCAATCGGCCCGAGGCGTATCAGATCCGCGCCGAAGATCTGCCCGAGGCCGAAGGCCCGCAAGTTCGCGTCACGCCGGTCGTCTCGCCCACGTTCGCGGGCGCGGCGCTGTCTGGGAGGTTTTAGATGTCGAAGCTAGCTCTTCGTCTCGTCAAGCTCGCGGGCCTGGCACTCTGCGTTTCACTGCTCGCGTGCGCCAACAAGCCGTCATCGGTCGTGTGCGCGAGCGGCATCGTGTGCCCGGCTCCGCTGCAATGCGCGGCGGTTCAGCCCGTGTGCATCTCGAACGACTGCGGTAACGGCATCGTCGATCCGGGCGAGGTCTGCGACGACGGCAACATCACGGACGGCGACGGCTGCTCGCACGACTGCCTGTCGAAAGAGGAGTGCGGCAACGGCGTCGTCGATCCGAACGAGGTTTGCGACGACGGCAACACCGTCAACGGTCAGTGCGGTGGCTCGGCCGGCAGCGGCTGCAACGTCGACAGCGACTGCGGCGCGAACGTGAAGTGCATCGCCGACAAGTGCTCGCACGACTGCCAGTCGCTGCAGGTCTGCGGCAACGACATCGTCGATTTCGACGAGATCTGCGACGACGGCGGCACGTCGGACGGCAAGTGTCCCGATGGCACGCCGTGTAACTCGAACGCGGATTGCAGCGGCCAAAAATGCAGCGCGGACGGCTGTTCGCGCAACTGCGAGTCGAACGAGACCTGCGGCAACGGCATCGTCGACCTCGGCGAGGTTTGCGACAACGGCAGCGCGAACGGCGCTGGCCAACCCTGCGAGTCCGATTGCCAAGGCGGCTCGGGTTGCGGCAACGGCATCGTCGATCCGGGCGAGGAATGCGACGACGGCAACAGCAATAGCAACGATGACTGCGTGAACTGCAAGTTCGCGAAGTGCGGCGACGGCTTCGTCGACAGCGGGGGCAGCAACTTCTCCGAGGCGTGCGATCCGGGCTCTGCCGGCGAGAGCTCGTCGTGCAACGCGAACTGCACGATCCCGAGCTGCGGCGACGGCATCGTCAACCCGCTCTACAAGCCCGACGGCACCCACGGCGAGCAGTGCGACACCGGCGCGGCGAACAGCAACAGCGCCGACTGCACCGCGGTGTGCTTGGTCAACGTCTGCGGCGACGGCAACAAGGACACGCAGGGGCCGAGCCACACCGAGCAATGCGACGACGGCGGCAGCAACGGCTCGGCGACCGATATGTGCGACTCGTCGTGCAACACCGTCAGCTGCGGCAACGGCGTCGTCGAGCAGAACGAGCAGTGCGATCTCGGCAGCGGTAAGAACGGCACCACGACCTCGTGTCCGAACTGCCAGCTCGCCATCTGCGGCGACGGCTTGACCGAGAGTGGCATCGAGCAATGCGATCTCGGCGCCGGCAAGAACGGCAGCGCCACCGCGTGCCCGAGCTGTCAGAACGCGCGCTGTGGCGACGGGCTCGTCGAGGCCGGCATCGAGACGTGCGACCACGGCTCGAACAACGGCAAGCTCGGCGATACGTGCGATTCGGTCTGCAAGACCGTGCAGTGCGGCAACGGCATCGTCGAGCAAGGCGAAGCGTGTGATTCGAGCGGCACCGATACGTCGAAGTGCAACGGCTCGGCGTGCACCGCGCCGGTCTGCGGCGACGGCCTCAAGAACACGGCCGCGGGCGAAGCGTGCGACGACGGCGTCAAGAACGGCACCGTCGGCGATTCGTGCGACGCCCAGTGCCAGCTGGTGACCTGCGGCAACGGCATCCTCGAGCAAGGCGAGCAGTGCGACGGCAGCGCGTATCAACACAACGCGACCTGCACGTCGCTGGGCCTGGGCAGCGGCACTCTGTCGTGCAGCGGCTGCCAGTTCAACACGAGTGGCTGCTTGCCCGTCTGCGGCGACAATCAGATCGAAGCCGACGAGGAATGCGACGGCAGCAACCTCGGCAGCGCGACGTGCAAGTCGCTCGGCTACGACGGCGGCACACTGGCGTGCAGCAGTTGCTCGTACGACGTCGGCGGTTGCACGAAGCAGGTCTGCCCGAACGGTAGCGCCGAAGGCACCGAGCAATGCGACACCACCGACTTCCGCGGGCTCACCTGCGCGACCCTCGGCTTCACCGGTGACTCGGGCAGCAAGCTGACGTGCAGCGGCTCGTGCATGCTCGAGACGTCGACGTGCAACGACTGCGAGGACCACGTCAAAGACGACGGCGAGACCGACGTCGATTGCGGCGGTCCGTGCATCGCGACGTGCGGCACCGGCCTGGCGTGCAGCAGCGGGACCGATTGCGCGAGCGGGTTCTGCATCAGCAACGCGTGCGGTTGCCAGACCAACACCGACTGCGGCGCGCAGTTCTGCAACGAGCAAGCGCACACGTGCATCGCCGACGAGTGCGCCGATCATCATCAGGACGGCAGCGAGACCGATATCGACTGCGGCGGTGGCACGTGCCCGACCTGCCCGGATGGCAAACAGTGCAGCCAGGACAGCGACTGCGCGAACAACGACTGTGGCTCGGGCGGCGCCGCCGGCATCTGCGGCACGTGATATAGCCGCTGGGATGCAGCTCTCCCAGCTCAAGATCATCGTCACGGGTGCGGCTCAAGGCATGGGCGCGCACTTCGCTCGCCGGCTCGCCGAAGCCGGCGCTCAGGTCGCCGCCGGCGACGTCAAGGAAGCCGAGCTGGCGCAGCTCGTCGAGACCGCCAACGGCCTGCCCGGCAAGATCCACGCGAAGAAGCTCGACGTGTCGAACGAGGCCGAGTGCGGCGCGTTCGTCGAGTGGGCGCACGGCGCGATGGGCGGCCTCAACGGCCTCATCAACAATGCCGGCATCCTGCGCGACGGCCTGTTGGTGAAAAAAGATCGCACGACGGGCGCGGTGACGAAGCTGTCGAAGGAGCAGTGGGACGCGGTGATCGGCGTCAACCTGACCGGCGCCACGCTCATGGTGCGCGAGACCGTCGCGAAGATGGCGACCACGGATCAGAAGGGCGGCGTGATCGTCAACATGTCGTCGGTCGCGCGCCACGGCAACCGCGGCCAGTCCAACTACTCGGCGGCGAAGGCCGCGCTCGCGGCGAACACCGTGACGTGGTCGCGCGAGTTCGCGCCGTTCGGCATCCGCGTCGGCGCGGTCGCGCCGGGCATGGTCGAGACGCCGATGACGCAGGGGATGAATCAGAAGGCGCGCGATGCGCTGGTCGCGATGATCCCGGTCGGCCGGATCGGCCTGCCCGAGGATCTGTGGCTCGCGGTCAAGTTCGTGCTCGAGTGTGATTACTTCAACGGCCGCACGATCGACGTCGACGGCGGCATGTCGATGTGATGGCGATGCTCCGGATCGCATTTGTCCTCGCGCTCGCGTCGACGATTCCCGCGTGCGGGCCGCCGCCGAAACGGCCGCAGCCGGTCAAGCACGACAAGGTCGATCACGCGGCCGACGAGCAGCTCGCGCAGGCGCGCGACGCGCGCAAGCAGGGCGACATCGACACCGCCGACAAGCTCTACGCGCAGGCGTATGACGCCCACAAGTCGTTCGACGTGCTCGTCGAGCGCGTCGAGATGCTGATCGGCGCCGGCCGCGCACAAAAGGCGACCGACGCGGCGAAGCCCTACTACGACGCGAACATGACCGACCTCAAGGGCTACAACCTCTACGCCGAAGCGCTGCTCGCGCAGGAGAAAGGCGCCGAGGCGATGGAGGTCGCCGATCAGATGATCGGCATGAACGCCGACGATCCGTCGAGCCACGAGAAGAAGGGCCGCGCGCTGATCTTGCTCGACAAGCCCGACCAAGGCATCGACGAGCTGCGCAAGGCGGTCAAGCTCGCGCCGGACGGCGAGCAGTATCACGTGTCGCTCGGCAACGCGCTCGTCAAGGCGGGCAAGCTCGACGACGCGCAGATCGAGTTCCGCTTCGCGATCAAAGCGGCGCCGAACGACGTCGACGCACTCGTGCTGCTCGGCAGCGCGCAGCGCGCGACGGGCCAGGTCGACGACGCGACCGCGTCGCTCAAGAAGGCGATCGAGCTCGATCCGCGCAACGGCCGCGCGTACTTCGAGCTCGGCTTGCTCTACAACGCGAACAACAAGCAAGCGGATGCCGAGCAAGCGCTGTCACAAGCGGTGCAGATGTCGCCGAACGAGTCGCTGTTCTGGTACGCGTACGGCGAGATCTTCCGGTTGTCGGAGCGCTTCGACGAAGCGATCAGCGCATACAAGAAGGCCGTCGATCTCGATCCGCCGTATCCGAAGGCGCTGACGAAGCTCGGCCTGCTGTTGATCGACAAGAAGCTCTACGACGACGCCGAGATCGCGCTGACCCAAGGCATTCGCCGCGAGCCCAAGAGCGCCGCAAATTACCTGCCGCTCGGCAAACTGTACGCGGCCGAGAAGAAGAAGCCGCAGGCGATCGAGGCGTATGACAAGTTTCTCGAGCTCGCGCCGAAGACCGATCCCGAGCGCAACGCCGCCAAAGAAGCGATCGCCGAGCTCAAGCGCCACTGAGCTACTGCCAGCCGCCGCGCTTGCGCGCGACGACCGTGCGTGTGCTTGCATCGAGCTGGAACAGATGCAGCCACTCGTTCGCGACGAGCTCTTTCACCTTGGCGTGGTTGTCGAGCACGCGATCGATCGCCTCGCGAGGCGCTTCGATGAACACGGCGAGCCGCAACGGCGAGTGCACCCAGTGCTCGCCGTCGTTCAGAGATTGCAATGACAGGCCGATTCGCAGGTCGCCGCCGTTGCCCTCCAGCACGCCGAGATGACCGCCGACGATGTTGTGGAGCACCTTGTCGCCGCAGCCGTAGCGCGCGTTGTCGACGGTCGATGCGTAGTACTGGAAGTTGATCCAGTGCCCGACGACCATCGGACCCGTGATGATCGCGTCGAGGATCGCCTGGTCCTTGTCGTCGTCGAAGCGGTAGTCGTGCAGGAACGCGCGGCCTTCGAGATCCATGTGCCGGGTGCGCTCGCGCGGCGCGATGATGAACATCGCGTTACCCGCAAGCCCCCACTCGGGCCGCACTTCGGCCCAGTTCCTCGCGCGCTTGACGACTGCGGCATGCAGCTTCTTGTCATCGAGGTCACCGAGGCCGAGCCGCGGCGCACGTTCGCGTCTCGTCGTCGCGCTCGCCCGCTCGAGCAACGCCCGCGCGCTCGCGATATCGGAATGATGCGTCGCCGACTTCGTGTCTTCGGCGAACAGCGTGATGTCGTCGGTGGTGGTGTTGTGCAGCCCGGCGACGAACAACGTCGTTGCCGGAATCGCGATGCCGCGCGCGGCGAGTGCGGTGCGCACGGCGTCGTCGTTGAACAGCGCGACCGCGGCGCGCGCGTTGACCTCGCCGGGCTGGCCGCAGCACGCGCCGCAATCGAGGCCCGCGGCGTGTGCGTTGTTCTTCGACTCGCTGCCGTGGCCGACGAGCAAGATGATGCGTGCGAAGCCTTTGGTCAGCCCGATCGCGCGCAACAGATTTTCGGCGAGCTGGCAGCGGTCCTCGAGGATGACCGCGGCGCCGTCGACGTGCGCCGTGATCCGCGGCAACCGCAGCTTATCCTCGGCATCGGTGAGGCCGGCGTGATCGTGATGATCGGATCGGGCGGTGTAATCGCTGAACGCGTCGCGGTAGATGTTGCGCGCGAAGAACAGGCCCATCGCATCGACGAACGCGAAGCTCGACAGCGAGCTCGACTTGAACGCCTTCCACGCGCTCATGGCTTCGAGCCGTGCGCCGCGGGTCTTCTCGAGCCCGGCGGGCACGTTGGTATCGGTGGCGAGATACTTCGGAGCCATCAGACCCGGCAGCTGCGGGCGCGGCTCATCCGCAGCGAGCTGCTTGTATGCGATCGGTACGCCGAAGAAGCCGGCCGCGCCGAACGTCTGGATGTCATCGCCTTGCGCTTCGAGCGCGCGGCGAAATACTTCGGATCGGACATCGAGGCAGAACGCGGCCTGCAGCTTCGGGCTCGCCGGTCGCGTCGCGGTGAAGCCCGAAGGCAGCTTCGCGCGCACCTGCGAGAGCAACGCGATCTCGACGGCGCGCTGCAGGATCCAGTCGTGCGAGCGCGCCAAGTGCGCGGCGCGATCGATCGCGGACCAGCTCGTCATCGCGAACTTCCATTCGGCGTTGATGGCGTCATCGCTCGAGCGCACGAGGATCCACTCCCACGCGAGTCGGATCGCCAGTAGCTCGCGGATGTGACCGTCGTCGCCGCCCTCGAGTCGCGCCGTCCACCGCACGTACGCGCACCACGATGCCCAGCCGTTGATATCGAGCAGCAGCGCCGAAAAATAGCGCTCGCGCTGCTCCGCCGGCACAGCGAGATCAGCGCAGCCACGGACGAACATGTCGTCGGCGCTCGCCGGTAGCGACCTCAGCGTCGCGTGGTAGCCGGCGAGCTGCATGAAGATACCCGCCATCGGATCGGCTTGCGCTTGCGCACGCCAGCTCGCGTACAAGCCGCCGCCGCGGATGCCGGTGACTTGCGCTTGTCCGCCGTCGAAGTACGAGGCGCAATACCGGCTGATTCGCTCGATCACGAACTCGCGCCACGAGTGCTCGTGCTCGCGCTTGCGCAACGCCTCGAGCACGTCGACGACGAGCGGTCGCCGCGACGGCGCGGACTCGCGGATCCAGAAGCTGGCGATCAGATCGTCTTCGGTGACGTCGGCGCCGTGCTCCGCGATCGCCTCGCGCAAGTGCTCCGAGCGAAACCTGCCGGCGCGCCATTCTTCCGCGTACCACGCGCGCGGCATCAACAGGCGCGCACCCGAGAGCGCGGCGAGATCGCCGGCGACTTCCGGCAACGGCTTGCCGGTACGCGACCAGAACGGGTTCACCGCGATGAAGCGATCGAGCGGCCACGTCGGCGCGATGCCCGCACACGCGCGATCGACGGCCGTGTTCAGCTCGTCGGTCATCGGAACCCCGGCGGCCACAAACGGAACGTCACCCGCGTGAACCAGTCGTCGATGTAGAGCCCGCTCACGAGGTGCGGCTGCACGCGATTGGCGAACCACCCGTTCGGGCTCGACTGCAAGATCGTCTGCGCGACGAACAGCACGACGAGCCCGACGACCACGACCGTCCACTTGAGCGATGACGTCTCGAACCCGGCGTTGATCTCCGGCGCCATCAGCTCGAACACGACGTGCCAGCCGAAATAGGCGGCGGTGGCGCCGAGCGCGAACCCGATCGCGATCATGAACGTGCGCGCGCCGGCTGCGAGCGCGCGACCGAGCATCGGCACGAAGCTCAGGCCCAGCACGAGCGCGAGCGGCGCGATCGAATCCGGCAAGTGCACCGACGGCAGCAGCTTGCCCGCGTAATACGGCGCGACGAACACCGACAGGATGATCATCGCCGGGACCAGGTGCCAGATCCGCATGCGGTGGCCGTGCACGAGATGAGATGCGCGCCACTGCTGTACGACCGAGCCCGAGCTCAAGAACGTGTGCGCCTTGTACAGCGAGTGGGCGAGCAAGTGCATCAGCGCCAAGTGCCACGCGCCGAGCCCGCACTGCACGAGCATGAAGCCCATCTGGCCGATCGTCGACCACGCGAGCGCGCCCTTGATCGCGACGCGCGTCATCATCACGAGCGCCGCGATGATCGTGGTGCCGAGCCCGACGCCGAGGAGGATGCTCTGCGCGATGTACGCGTGCGCCATCAGCGGCGCGAGGCGGATCATCACGAAGCCACCGATGTTGACCACGCCCGCGTGCAAGAGCGCCGACACCGGCGTCGGCGCCTCCATCACCGACAACATCCAGCCGTGAAACGGGATCTGCGCGCACTTCAGCAACACGCCGAACACGAGCAGGATCGTCGCGAGGTGCATCGTCGGCGACAGCCCGTCGCTCGTATGCGCGATCGCGTTCACGACGTCGATCCGCAGCGACCCGGTCTCGCCGCCGATCAGCACGATCGCCGACACGAAGCACGCGTCGGCGACGCGCGACAGCAAGAACTTCTTGTGCGCGACGATGATCGCCTGCCGGCGCATGCGGAAGAACGTGAGCATCTGGTGGAGGCCGACATCGGTCGCGAACCACGCCAACACGAGCACCGCGAGGTGATTCGACGTGACCAGCACGCACGCCGAGGCGACCGTGATGAGCAGCGCGCGCGCGAATCGATCGAGCTCGCGTTGACCGGCGAGATACGAGCGCGCGTAGCGCGTCACCACGAGCGCGATCGTCGCGACCAACACGAACATGCAGCTCGTCACGAGGTCGAGCTGGACGACGTCGTTGAGGCCGGAATCACGCGCGCGCACGCGCGGGTCGAAGCCCAGCAGCGACAGCGCTGGGTGAAGCAGCACCGCGAGGTACGCGAGCACCACCGCGATCGTCGTCACGACCACGGCGACATTGAGCACGCCGGCTCGTCGGCGCGACATCAAGAATGCCGCCACGACGAGGGTCGCAGGCACGAGCGCCGCGAGGAGCAATGGGACGAGCGAGATCAGCTCACCGCTCGTCATGGCCCGCACCCTCGTACATCGGCGTTATCGTAGACCAAGTCTCGAGCGAGCACGGCGAGCGGTCGTGCGGCGCATCCGTTATCCTTGACAGGTCATCCGTTGCCGATGTAGATGTACATCCGTTATGACGGATGGGCGACGATGACGACGGCCATGCTCGTGCTCGCGGTGACGAGCCTCGGCGCGGCGACCGTCAACGGCGCGCTCGGTTATGGCTACTCGTCGATCTCGGTGCCGATCGCGTTGCTCGTGGTCGCGGGCCGCGTGCTTAACCCCGCGCTCGTCGTCGTCGAGGTCGGCATCAACCTCTACGCGCTGTTCTGGAATCGCGCGGCCGCGCGCCGCGTGCTCGCCCGCGTGCTGCCGCTCGCCACCGGCCTCGTGCCCGGCGTGATCGTCGGCGCGCTGCTGCTCGGCAAGGTCGCGCCGACCAGCGTGAAGCTCGCGGTCTACGCCGTCCTGTTGCCGCTGATCCTGATCCAAGCGTCGGGCAAACGGTTCGCGCTGCGCAACGAGCGCACCGCCTCGGTGCCGGTCGGCACCGCCGTCGGCTTGCTCTACGGCCTCACGACGATCTCGGGCCCGCCACTCGCGCTGTTCTGGAACAACCAAGGCCTCGCGAAGGAGGACTTCAAGGTCGCGCTCGCGGTGATCCGCTCGATCGAATCGATCTGCGCGCTCGCCGCGTACGCGTGGCTCGGCCTGATCACGCGCGACTCGGCCGGCGTGCTGCCGTGGATCATCCCGGGCGTCGCGATCGGCTTCCCGATCGGCCATTTCCTCGTCACGAAAGTCGGCGTCGAGACGTTTCGCCGCGTGTGCATGAGCTTCGACGCGTACCTGGTCGCGTTCGGCCTGTCGCGCACGCTGATCGATCACGGCGTTGCACCCGGCGTCGCGTATCAACTGCTGCTCGCGACCGCGATCGTCGACATCAACTTGCTGTGGGCGTTCTTTCGCACGCCGCGGCTTGCGAGGGTCGCGTGACCGTCACTGAAATCTTGCAGCAAGCCGTGCAGGCAACGCCGCGCATCGGGTTCGCGACCGGCTTCGGCGCCGAGGGCTGCGTGATCATCGATCACATCGCGCGGGCTCGCCTGCCGATCGATCTGTTCACGCTCGACACCGGCCTGTTGTTCCCCGAGACCTACGATTTGTGGGAGCAGCTCGAGCACACGTACGGCGTGACGATCCGCGCGGTCAAGCCGGCCGAGACGCTCACCGAGCAAGCCGCTTCGCTCGGCGACGAGCTGTGGGCACGCGATGCGGATCGCTGCTGCGCGCGCCGCAAGGTCGAACCGCTCGCTCGCGAGCTCGCGAAGCTCGACGCGTGGATCACCGCGATCCGCCGCGATCAGACGCCGGAGCGCGCGACCGCGCAGGTCGTCGAGCACGATGCGAAGTTCGGCATCGCGAAGATCAACCCGCTCGTCGAGTGGTCGCACGACGACGTCTGGGCATACATCTACGCGAACGACGTACCGTTCAACGCGCTGCACGAGCGCGGCTATCCATCGATCGGCTGCCGGCCGTGCACGTCGGCGATCGTCCCCGGCGAGAACCTTCGCGCCGGGCGCTGGCGCGGCGCCGACAAACGCGAATGCGGGATCCACCGGCGATGACGCTCTATCCGGCATTCTTGAAGCTCGACGGTTTGCCCGTCGTGATCGTCGGCGGCGGCCGCGTCGCCGCGAGCAAGCTCGATGGTCTGCTCGCCAGCGGCGCGCGCGTCACCGTCGTCGCGCCACACGTGGTCGACGAGATTCGCGACCGCGCGACCGTGATCTGCGCTCCGTTCGCGCCGTCGCACCTGATCGGCGCGCGCTGGGTCGTCGCCGCCGCGACGCCCGAGATCAATCGCGCCGTCTCGGCTGCCGCCGCCGCCCGCGGCCTGTTCTGCAACGCCGTCGACGATCCGGCGTCGGCGACCGCGTATCTCGGCGGCGTGGTGAAGCGCGGCGAGGTCGCGATCGCGATCTCGACCGGCGGCAGCGCACCTGCCCTCGCCGGTTTGCTGCGCGAAGCGCTCGACGCCGTGTTGCCGCGCGATCTCGAGCGCTGGGTCGAGCTCGCGACCGCCGCGCGGCTCGAGTGGAAGCGCGATCGCGTGCCGGTGGCCGAGCGCCGGCCGCTGCTGTTGCGCGCGCTTCAGAGGTTGTACGCATGAGCGGGCTCGTTTCGCTCGTCGGCGCCGGCCCCGGCGATCCCGAATTGCTCACGCTGCGCGCGGCCGATCGATTGCGCCGCGCCGACCTCGTGCTCTACGACGCGCTCGCGACGCCGGAGCTGCTCGAGCTCGCGCCGACCGCGAAGCGATTCTTCGTCGGCAAGCGCGCCGGGAGACATTCGATCGCGCAGGATGGGATCCACGCGCTGATGATCCGCGCCGCGAAGCGCGGCGAGCGCGTCGTTCGGCTCAAGTGCGGCGATCCGTTCGTGCTCGGCCGCGGCGGCGAAGAAGCGCTCGCGCTCGCCGCCGCCGGCATCGCGTACGAGGTCGTGCCCGGCGTCAGCTCGGCGATCGCCGCGCCCGCGCTCGCCGGCATCCCCGTCACGCATCGCGGCATCTCCGCCGGCTTCGCGGCGATCTCGGGCCACGATGCCGGTGCGTCGCTGGATGCGATCGCGCCCGGCGCGCTCACGCTCGTGATCCTGATGGGCCTCGCCACGCGTGCCGCGATCGCGACGCGCTTGCTCGCGCGCGGCTGGCCCGCCCGAACGCCGACCGCGATCGTGATCGGCGCGTCGCACGCCGCCGCGTCGCGCTGGCTCGGCACGCTCGGCGAGCTCGCGCACGCGGCCATCGATTCGGAGCTCGCCGGCGTGATCGTCGTCGGTGAGGTCGTTGCGCTCGCGCCGCAGATCGCGGCGGAGCATGCGCTATCGCTCGCGAGGTCGTCATGACACATGCCATTGCCCACGAAATCGGCCGGCTCGGATTCGCCCGCCATGAAGATGTCGACCTGTTCGTCGAGCGGCTCGATGCATTCGAGCGCGGCGAGCTCGATGCCGAAGCATGGCGCTCGTTCCGCCTGCTCAACGGCGTCTACGGCCAGCGCCAGGATGGCGTGATGATGCTGCGCGCGAAGCTGCCCGGCGGCATCGCGACGCCCGAGCAATTGCGCGCGCTCGCCGATGTCGCCGAGCAATTCGCCGGCGGCAAAGGTCACGTCACGACGCGACAGAACGTGCAGTTTCACTTCGTGCGAACGAGCGACGTCGAGGCCGCGCTGCGCCGGCTCGCCGACGCCGGCATCACCACGAAAGAAGCGTGCGGCCACTCGGTGCGCAACTGGACGCTGTGCCCGTACGCCGGCGTCGCCGCCGACGAGCCGTTCGATCCCACGCCGTACCTCGAGGCGCTCGCGCGCCACCTCTTGAGGGGGCCCTACTCGTCGACACTGCCGCGCAAGCTCAAGCCGTCTGTCGGCGGCTGCTGCGGCAACGACTGTTCGCAGGCATTCATCAACGACATGGGCTTTCTCGCGCGCGCACGGGGTAGCGAGATCGGCTTTCAGCTCGTCGCCGGCGGCGGATTGTCGACGCTGCGGCGCAGCGCGCTCGTCGTCGAAGACTTCGTGCCCGCCGGCGAGATCTTGGAAGCCGCCGACGCGATCGTCCGCGTGTTCCACCGCATCGGCAATCGCAACAACCGCGCGAAGGCGCGCCTCAAGTGGGCGATCGACAAGATCGGCAAAGCCGCATTTCTCGCCGAGTACGCGGCCGAGCGAGCGTGCATTCGCGGCGAGGGCGGCGTGCCGCTCGAGCTCCCGGTCCAGCCCGCGCCGCCTCGGCTGCGCGTGCTCGCGCACGTCGGCGAGCCCGCCGAAGGCTACGCCGAGTGGGCCGCCGACAGCGTGCGCGCGCAAAAGCAGCCCGGCTTCTCGGCCGTCGTGATCCGGCTCGTGCTCGGCGACATCACCGCCGCGCAGCTGCGCGCCGTCGCCGACCTGGCGAACATCGGCGAAAACGAACTTCGGCTCGCCAACGAGCAAAACCTCGTGCTGCGCTTCGTGCCAACCGCGAAGCTGCACGCGCTGCATCGCGAGCTCGCGCGCGCGGGTCTGGCGAAAGCCGGCGCCGACACGCTCGCCGACGTGACGAGCTGCCCGGGTGCGTCGAGCTGCAAGCTCGCGGTCACCGCGTCACGCGGGCTCGCCGGCGTGCTCACCGAGCTGCTCGATCGCCGGCCGGATCTGGTGCGCGCCGCCAGCGGACTCGATGTCAAAGTCTCGGGCTGCCCGCACGGTTGCGGCCAGCACTACGTCGCCGGCATCGGCTTTCAAGGCGGCATGCGCAAGCTCGCCGGCAAACCGGCGCCGCAGTATTTGATCTACGTCGGCGGCGGCTTCTCGACCGACCGTGCCGAGTTCGGCCGGCTCGTCGGCAAGGTGCCCGCGCGGCGCGCCGGCCGGGCGCTCGAGCGGCTGCTCGACTTTTACATCGCAGGCGGCGGCACGAGCTACGCGTTCTGGACGACCGTGCCGCTCGACGTGTTGAAGGCGCTCATCGCCGAGCTCGACAAGCTCGCCGACGCCGACGCGACGCCCGAAGACTTCATCGACCTCGGCAACGCGACCGCGTTCGAAGTCGCGACGACCGAGGGCGAGTGCTCAGCGTGACGGCGATTTCACCGTCTCGCGCGTCGCGTTGAACAGCAAGCCGAACAGGCCCGCCGCGATCAGCGCCACGCCGACGACCTCACCGCCGCGGATCTGCGAGTGATACTCGCAACCGTTGCCGGTGCACGCGTCGGGCTTGTCCTCGACGCCGTACGCGAGCGCGCCGCCGCCGCCGGCGATCAGCAGCGAGTCGCCGACGTACGCCCATTTCTTCGACGACGACGTGTATCCCCAACAGCCGGTCAACATCGCCACGCACAGCATGGCGGAGACGATGCCTCTCATCGGGTCCAGTATCGGTCACCCAGCACCCCGGCGGCAAGTGTGACATCCTGCGACGTTACATGGCGCGTCCGCGCTCGCCGCTGCTGCCGATCTTCTTGATCGTATTTGTCGATGTCCTCGGGTTCACGATCGTGATCCCGCTGCTGTCGCTGTATGCCGAGAGGTTCGGCGCCAGCAAGCTGGTCGCGACCACGATCGTGTCCGTCTACGCCGTGTGCTCGCTGATCTCGACGCCGGTGATCGGCAACCTGTCGGATCGCTACGGTCGCCGGCCGTTGCTGCTGGTCAGCCAGGCCGGCACGTGCGCGGGCTTCGTCATCCTCGGCATCTCCAACGCGCTGTGGATGGTGTTCTTGGGCCGAATCCTCGACGGCATCACCGCAGGCAATCTGTCGACCGCGCAAGCGTACATCTCGGATCACACCAAGCCCGAGGATCGCGCGAAGTCGTTCGGCATCATCGGCATCGCGTTCGGCATCGGGTTCATGTTCGGCCCCGGCATGGGCGGCTGGCTATCGGCGCAATACGGCATGCACATGCCGTTCATCGTCTCGGCGTGCCTGTCGTTTGTCAGCATCGTGTGCACGTGGACGCTGTTGCCGCGCGAATTGCCGCCGCAGGACGGCAAGCCGGCCGCGGTCGCGACGGCCAACGCCGGGCCCGCCGGCCGTCGACCGGGCGCGTTCGACATCTCGACCTACGTCGAGTTCTTCAGACGCCCCGGCCTCGGCTCGGTCTACGTCCAGTACTTCTTGTTCACGTTCGCGTTCTCGTGCTTCACGAGCGGGTTCGCGTTGTTCGCCGAGGCGCGCTACGGCTGGAGTGCGCGCCAGACCGGCTACTTGTTCACCTACGCCGGCCTGCTCGGCATCTTCTTGCAGGGCGGATTGATCGGCCGGCTCGTCAAGCGCTACGGCGAGGTGAAGCTGTCGATCGCGGGGTTCGGCGCCGCCCTCGTCGGCTACGTGCTGCTCGGCTTCGTGACGAAGGTGACGCCGTGGCAGTGGCTCGCATTCCTACTCGTCACCGCGACGGTGAACGGGTTCGGCAGCGGCGTGCTGCGGCCCGTGCTGTCGAGCCGGATCTCGCAGATGGTCGGCCGCTACGAGCAAGGCGTCGCGCTCGGCATCGCCGGCTCGTTGAGCTCGCTCGCGATGACGCTGGCGCCACCGAGCGGCGGCACGATGCTCGACCTCGGCTGGCTGCAGGGCTGGACGACGGTGTCGGCGACGATGTCGCTCATCGGGCTCGTCGCCGCAGTTGCGACCCGCGCGTCGACACGCGCGGCATCGGCGGCGATCGCATCGAAGCTGCCGAAAGCGGAGGTCGTGAAGACGGTGCCCGAGATCGTCGCCGAATAGGGCTCGGTCGCGGAACCTCGCGCTCGTCGACGAGGCCATGCCTGCGCCACGCCTTCGATAGCAGCCACGTTTTCGGAATCCAAACAATGAGCGCCTGGTAGCTCGGCGGCGGCCGATAGCCGAGCAGCCGACCTTGGAGCGCCTTCCAGCCGAAGAACGAAACACCGCTCGCATAGGGATCGATCTTCCAGCGGTGCCCGCGATCTTCGCCGTGACGCCGCCAATTGTTCAGCACGTACGCGATGCACGCGCGGACTTGCCGCGGCGTCGTCAACACCGTCGGGTGATAGCGATCGCGAAAGACACAGCCCCGACCGCCGATCGCGCCATTGACGAGCTTCGCCGCCGAGATCAAGAAGCTCTGCATACCCTTCGCGAGCGCGGTCTTGCCGGTCGCTTCGACGATCAGGTGCAAGTGAGCGCGCTGGATGCTCAAGTGAACGATGCGCGCATCCTCGTGCTTCGCGATCGCGACGGTCGCATAGCGAATGCACGCGTAGAGATCGCGCCGGCGCAAGCTGCCGATGCGCGGCACGATGCGCGTGACGACGTGGATCGGAGTTCGGCGCGAGAACGCGACGCGCGTCTTGTGCCGCTCGCTCGGCCGCTCGTGCGAGCACGGTCTGCCGGCGCCTTTGCGCGCGCCGCCGCGCCGCTGCCCGTTCTTGTCGCGATGCGAATCGAGGACGCCCTGCCTTTCCATTCCGCATGCGTAGCTCATAGACGTCGCAGATTCAAGAGGATTTCGTTGCACCCGTCCAATCCTCGGAAACATCGGCGAAATCAAACTAAGGCGCACGGTCGCCGCGAGTCGATCCGTCAGCACCCTCGCGCACGCACGCGAGGTCGGTGCCGGAGTCGTGCCCGGGGCGATCTCGGCGAAATCGAACCTGAGTACGCTCCGCGCGGCCGCGTTCGTTGATGTCGCCGGTCGTGGGCGAAATCACGGGGTTTCCTGGATGGACCTCGGCGAAATCGAACGCGTACGCAAGCTGCTCAGCTAACGTCAAAGCCAGGCCCGGCGTGCACACTGCCTGCGAGGCGCGACATCGGCGGCGACTGAAATCGCCGATGTCCCTCGCCGAGCTCGCGGCGATCGGACGCACCGAGTTCTCCGTGGCTCGGCGAAAGCTAGCCTTTGCCGATGCACGCCCTCGAGGCCACGTCGATGGTCCCGGCAGCGGCGTAGACTGAAATCGCCGATGTCCCCCGGACGACCTCGGCGAATTCGATCGCCGCATCGCCCGCGCGCCGGCGAACAACGGTGTCGCCGCGGACTGAAATCGCCGATGTCCCCCGGACGACCTCGGCGAATTCGATCGCCGCGTCGCCCGCGCGCCGGCGAACAACGGTGTCGCCGCAGACTGAAATCGCCGATGTCCCCGGCGCTCTCGGCGAATTCGAACGCGCGTTTGGGCGGGCACACCGACTCGTGCTCGTTGGATTGAATTCGCCGATGTCGCCGATGCGACGGAGCGGCATCGGGCGGCCGTCGACGAGCACGATGGGTTCGAATTCGCCGATGTCGCCGCTGCGGTGACAGGGCTACTGGATCTCGAACTTCCACTTCGTGCCGTCGTCGCCGAAACCGCTCGATTTCGTCGGCGTGTCGTAGCCGAAGCGGATCTTGCCGGCGGCCTCGTAGATGCCTTTCGGGCCCGAGCACGTCACGCTCGCGGTCATCGCGTGACCGTTGACCTTGAGCTGGCTACCCTTGAGCGTCGTGTTGTCGCATTTGACGTCGCGCGCGACCATCAGGTCGAACTCGGTGTCCTGACCGTTGAAGTTGAGCCAGCTTGCGAGCTGGACGGTGAAGGTCAGCGTGAACTTGTCGCCGGACTTGATCGTCGCCGGGCCGTCCTTGGTCGTCGTGAAGTCGCGGACCTGCTTCGCGAGATCGTTGATCTTTGCGTCGCGCGCGTCGAGCGACTGGGCGTCGCCGAGCGTCGAGATCATCTGCACCTTGCCGTTCTGATCGACGACGATCGACGTCGGGTTCGTGCCGAGTCCCATCTGCTTGACGAGCTTCGCCACGCCGGCGCCGTACGCCAGTGTGCCCCTGCCGACGCCTTCGCTCTCGCGGATCGGGTCGAGCTTCTTCGCGGCATTCGCCGACGACGCGTTGATGTACGCGACGATGTAAACCTTGCCGGTATCGCGCAGCGTGACGAGCCGCGCGAGGTCGTCCATGCACGCGCTACCCTTCGGATCGCAAAACCAGTGCACGACGATCTTGCCGGCGGCGTCGTTGGCAGACGGCGCGTCGTAGAGATAGGTCAGCTTCGGCCAGCCGTCGCCGCCGCCTTGATTGAGCGTATCGCCGACCTTGGGCAGCGACGCGACCGGAGCTTTCGCGGTGTCGGCAAGCGCCGACGCAGACAACAGCAAGGCGAACAACATCGTAGTGGCACGCATGGGCGGGTTATATCTCGATGGTGCGCGCCGTGCCGCTATTCACGCTCATCGTCGCGTGCGGCGTCCCTGCCGCAGCACCGCCGACGCCGCCCGTGCCGGTCGTACACGACGCGGCGGTCGTCGCCACAGCACCGCCGACAACCGCGCTGGGTGCAGGTTGCACGGGGGAGTGCCCCGAGGGGCTCACCTGCCTCGCGCTGACCGGCGGCTACTGCGCGGCCGCGTGCGGCGAGCGCTGCGATGGCGCGTGCGTCGAAACGCCGGCGCTCGGCGACGTTTGCATGGCGGCGTGCACGAGCGATCGCGATTGCCGGACGCCGGACGGCTACACCTGCGATCCGGTCTGGCACGCGTGCACGCTGCCGAACCTCGCCGCGATCGTCCCACGGCAATGCCCGACGGTCGGCCCGGCGATCGATGCGAGCTTTGAATTCGCCGAGGTCGTCGCGCGCGGGCGAGACCCGGTGGCGTCCGGCAGCGACGTCGCGTTCGAAGCGGGCGCAAGCGTCGCGACGCGCGACCGCGTGCTCGCCGAAAGCGCCGGTGCGCCCGCGATCGCCGGCAAGCTCGTCGCGTGGCGGACGAAGACCGACGTGCGCGTCATGCCGATCGGCGGCACGACGCCGACCGTCGTTTCGGACGATTGCGGCGATTGCACGGCGAGGCCGATGCTCGCGAGCAACGGCGCGGTTGTCTATGTGCTGTTCGGCGGCGACGACGTCGGGCTGCGCGCCCGCCGGTCGCGCGATAACGGCGCCTCGTTCGAGCCGGCGTTCGCGGTCGCACGCGGGTTTTTCGGCGGCGCGGCGGTCGACCGCGCCGGCAACTTGCACGTCGTCACGATCCGCGGCGGCGCGCGCGGCGCCTACGGCTCGGCGATGCAGGCGATCGAGTACGCGGTGAACGGCGGCGCGCCGATCGTCGTCAGCGGGCGCGATGACAAGCTACCGACGTACTTCGCGGCACCGGCGATCGCCGTCGACGATGCTCGCCATACGGTGTGGATCGCGTACGTGCGCGGCGGCCGCGACGCCGATTGGGAGCTCGTGATCGCGACGACGCGCGACGGCGGCAAGACCTGGACGCGCGCGCGCATCGGCGACGGCTGCGCGGTGCACGCCGTGCCGGCGATCGCGGTCGATCCGAAATCCGGCGCGCTGCACGCGGTGTTCTACGACAGCGATGCGATGCCGGGCCGCTTCGCACACGCGGTGTGCTCGACGTCGTGCAACGTGCTCGGCGCGATCCCAGCGCCGCGGTTCGCCGCGTTCGGGCTCGGCCGCGGCGGCACGCGCTCGCTCGGCGAGCATGCCGCGCTGGTCTTCGATCGCGGCAAGCTGAACGCGTATTGGACGCAGCCGCTTCCGGACGGCGTCTACGTCATGCACGCGTCAGGACGCTAGATACAAGTACACGCTCGCGCCGACCGCGACGATCGCTTCGCCGGCGATCAGGCCCGACGCCAATGGCACCATGAACACGTCGGCGCTTGGCTTGGCCTTCTTCTCCCAGATGTAGCCGACGATGCCGCCGAGGAACATCGTGAAGATCACGCTGAACGGCACGAGCATGGCGATACCGATGCCGGTCGGCGACGGGATGATCTTCTTCAGCTTCGGGTTCGCCTCGAGGATCGTGAAGACGATGCCGAGCACCGAGAAGATCACGAGCGCGTAGAGCGCCGAGCTCGGTAGCGCCGACGCGCCGTCCTTGAGGATCTGCGCGAAGCCCGCCCACTTGTTCGAGATCGGCGAGGTCAGGCCGGCTTTGTGGAGCTGGTGCGTGACCGGATCGACCGTGTCGAAGATGCCGAACGTCTTGACCAGCACGGGATAGATCCACGACACCGCGGCCGCGCCGACCGGCACCGCGATGAGCTGCATGATCGTCAGGTTGCGCGGCTTGGTGCCGATGATCTCGCCGCAGCGATAGTCCTGCATGATCGCCTCGGACGACGTCGCGATCGTGCCGGTCGTGCCGCTCGCGACCATGTTCGCGGCGATATTGCCGGGCGCGAGCGCGGCGAACACGCCCTGCATCATGTTGGACAGGGCGCTGATCGGTCCCCAGTTGGTCTCGCCGAGCACGCGCAGGCCGACGAGCATGAGCGGAATGCTGAGGACGACTGCGGCGAGCGTCATCCACACCGGCATGTCGAGCATGATCGCCTGCACGGCGCACAGTGCGATCGTGCACACGCCTACGCCGATGCCGACGACCGACAGCGGCATCTCGTCGGAGTTGATCGTGGCCTTCCGCAGGCTCTTGAACGTATCGACGAGCATGCGCCAGCGCAGCCCGAGCGCGGTGAGCCCGCCGGCGACGAGCATGCCGGTGGCCGGCCACATCACCCAGAACAAGACCTCGTTGCGCGTCGGCGTGTCGGTCGGCACGAGGCCGGTCGCGGTGTGATGGATCGCGACGTGATGGTCGACCAGGAAAATCGGCACGATCACGTACGCGAACACGCCGCCGAGCAGCATGCTGACGTTGATCCGCAGGCCGATGATCATGCCGGAGCCGATCGACAGCAGGCTGTAGGACGCGCCGACCCCGAGGTTCGCGAAGATCACGCCGTGCACGACCGCGACGAGCTTGCCGTCCTGCACCACCTGCTCGACGACCTTGTGCACGATCCACGGCGGATCCCAACCTTCGGGCAACAGCGTCAACAGGTGCGCGTCGTCGCGCACGAACATCACGATGCCCGATGCGGCCACGCCGATCATCACGGCGTTGAATGCAGCGGTCGCGGCTCGCTTGACGTCGGCGGTCGCGTTGCGCGGCGGATCGAGCACGACGATCGTCTCGGCGGTCGCGAGGCCGTCGACGAAGGGCAGCTTCTCGTCGACGATGAAGTGACGGCGCAGCGGCACGGCGAGCAAGACACCGAGCGTGCACGCGGCGGTCAACCACAAGAACGCCTTCTCCGGCGTCAGCGTCATGCCGAACAAGTCCGACCGGGTGTGGCGCAGGATGTCGAACGCGCCGAGCAGCACGCACATGAACGCGGTCTGCGACGCGCTGGTGCCGGCCGCTTCCGCGAGGTTGTTCTGCCAGCGGTTGTAGCGAGCGCCCGACAGCAATTTGAGAAACAAGAAGCCGAAGAACGCGGCGACGACCGAGACGTTCGGTCCGAAGCCGAGCTTGAGCACCATGTACGGGTACGACGCGCCCATCACGGCTGCGACGAGCACGCCGGCGACGACCGTCGGCGCGTCGAGGCTGCCGTGTAAGAGCTTTGCCGCCTCGGGCTCGCTCGCGGCCGCGTGAGCCGCTGCCAATTTGGCGTCCGCGGTCTCGAGATCGGGCTCTTCGTGACTCACGGCCCGAGGCATATCACGTTGCCGATCTGTCAACGCCACCGGTTTCTTGCGCCGCTGTTCGAACCGCGCCAAGACTTTCGAACATGCGCGTCGGTTGCGTCCTCTTCGTCCTCGGTACTGCAGCCGGTACGGCGCGCGCGGACGTGCCGCACTTGGCCGACGCGAGCGACGATCTGATCGATCCGCGCTCGATGGCGATCGGCGATTCGGGTATCGGGTTCGCGACCGGCGCAGCATCGATCGGGCTCAACCCATCGGGCGTCGCGTTAAATCACGAGCTCGCGATCGAGGTCGATTACGGCTATCGGCTCTCCGACAGCGCGTCGATCGTCAACGCGTCGGCGTGCGACTCGACGAACGCCGTGCCGGGCTGCTTCTACTATCACTACACGGGCGCGGCGCCGGACTCGACGGGAACCGAGAGCCACAGCGGCTTGCACGTGTTCGGCACGACGCTGTCGTATCCGATCACGCCGAACGTCGCGGTCGGCACCGGCTTCAAGTACTACCACTTCGACACCGACGATCTGAATCAAGCGGCGGTCGGCAACTTCGCGTTCGACGCGGGCGCGACCATCAAGCTCGGCTCGATCGCGAGCATCGGCGGCACTGGCTTCAACCTGGTCGGCCCTTCGGTCGAGATGCCGCGCGCGATCGGCGGCGGCATTTCGCTGCGGCCGGTTTCACTGCTCATGCTCTCGTTCGACTCGCGATGGCTGCTCTACAACGGCGATCGCTCCGCGCGCTACGGAGGCGGCGCGAGCTTCATGATCAGCGGACCGAGCGGTCAGCTCGGCATCCCGCTCAGCGCCGGTGTGTTGCGCGTCGACTCGTCGACGCTCGGCGCGATCGGAACGCAACCGAACCCGGGCGTCACGTATCTGACGGGCGGGATCGGTCTCACGACGATGAGCTTCGGGCTCGACGTCAGCGCCAGGTTCAGCGTCGACGGGCCCAACGATACAGAAATCCTCGCGAGCATCCGGCTCTGGCCGGTGCCGCGAGGGAGCTTGTAAGCGCGAGTTGGCTTACCAGCGATCGCCGCCGCCACCGCGGCCGCGACCACGACCACCACGGCCACCGCCGCGGTCGTCACCACCACCACCACCGTAGCCGCCGCCGCCGCCGCCTTCACCACCGCCGCCGTAACCACCGCCGCCGCCACCACCACCGTAGCCACCGCCGCCACCGCCGCGGAAGCCACCGCCGCCACCGCCGCCGCCGCGCGGCTGACGCTGCTCGGCTTCGTTGACGCGAAGCGGCCGACCGTCGAGGGTCTTGCCGTCCATGCCTTCGATCGCCTTGGCGGCTTCCTCGGTCGTCCCCATGGTGACGAACGCGAAGCCGCGCGAGCGGCCAGTTTCACGGTCCGACACGAGGTGGACGTCGCTCACGGTGCCGAACTGCGTAAATGCAGCGCGGACGCCTTCAGCCGTGGTGTTAAAAGAAAGATTTCCAACGTACAGACGAGTGTTCATCGCTTGCTCGAACTGGCCCAGTGACATGAAACGACCCGCCCCACGAGGGGCCTCCGTGCTCGAAAGCGGGTTTGGGAACGATTGCCCACTGAGCACCGGAACTAGCAATGGCCGTAGCAACAACGCAAACCGGACCTGCAAACCGACGAACCGTGGCAAGTCGGAAGGTACAGCCGACCTCGTGGAAAAGCCAACCGAAATCACGTGGGCGAAACCGCCACGCCGGTTTGGGTGTCTGATCGAGGGGTTGAGTATGCTCCCGCCCGTCCATGATTGAGCTCGAGCGCTCGCTGCTGCGCCGTTTGCGCGACCGCGACGAGCGGGCGTTCCGCGAGCTGATCGACGGCCACCGCGACCGCGTCTTCAACATCACGTTCCGCATGCTCGGCAATCGGGCCGAAGCTGAAGACGTCGCGCAAGAGGTCTTCATCACCGTGTTCAAGACCATCGAGACGTTTCGCGAAGAATCGAAGTTCTCGACCTGGCTGTACCGCGTGACCGTCAACCACTGCAAAAACCGGATCAAATATCTGTCGCGCCGTCACGATCGCGATCGCGACGAGCTCGACGAGACCTCGAACGGCCACAACGGCGCGATCGGCAGCCCGCCGCCGACTGCACCCGACCGCGCGCTGGAGGGAGCCCAGATGGAGAAGCTCCTGCAGGAAGCGATCGGCAACCTCGACGACGACCACCGCGTCGTCGTCGTGCTGCGCGACGTCGAGGATCTTTCGATCGAAGAGATCTGCGAGATCACCGGGCTACCGGATGGCACGGTGAAATCGCGGCTGCATCGCGCGCGGCTCGCGCTGCGCAAGAAACTGCAGCGTCATGTTGGAGACGAATCATGAGCGATGACGAAGAAGTCGACGCGGCGCAAGCCGAAGAAGTCAGAAAGGCCCTTTCGGGAATGCAGAAGGCGCGCGCGCCCGACACGTTCGCGCAAGACGTCACGTCGACGATCCGCAAGCGCTCGGCGGGTCGCTTCTTCGCGCGCCGCACGTTCGGCGATCGCGTGCCGTTCGGCGCGCTCGCGATCGCGGCGGTGCTCGGTGTATGCGTGCTCGGCTATCTGATGTGGGCGTCGCAGACCGGCTCGCTCGCCGGCCCACGCGACCGCGGCGGCAGTGGCCACGCCGGCAGCGGCTTGCAGCTAACTCCGTAGCGACGCGCAGAACTGCTTGAGCGGCTCGCGGCGCTCGGGCGGAACCCACTCGAGGTTGAGCTGGCGGTCGGTGACCTCGAAGAACGAGCGATCGGCGGCGAGCAACTCGCGCTCGGCTCGCGCGATCTCGTCGCGATCGATGTCGCGTAGGTTTTGCCGAACCGCGGCGGTCTCCTCGATCAGCTCGCGCGACACGAAGAAGCTGCCGAGGATCAATTTCGCCTTGACCGCCATCGAGTGCACGTCCTCGCCGGTGCGATGCGGTAGGTCGAGCACGATGTCGAGCAAGTCGCGCGCGGCCGGCGACGCGCGTTCGTACGCGCGGCGGGTGACGAAGCCGAGGTCGAACAGCACCAGCTGCGGCGCGAACACCATGCCGTACGTTCTGGCCATCACGCCGTAGTACGCGAAGTGCGCGCCGAGATCGCGCAACAGCTCCGGCCGATCGACGAGCTCGCGGCCGAGCCGGCGATACTGGTGAAACACGTCGTAGACCGCGCGGAGGTTGCGCGCCTTGATCGCCTCGCGCAGGTAGTTGTTGAAGAAGCGAATGCACAGCCGGATCGCCGGCTCGTCGTGGTTGCCCTCGGCGCGGATCGCGATCACGCGAGTGACGTCGGAGAACGTCGAGACCGTGTCGTTGGCATCGGCGAGAGCGCGCAAGAAGCCGTGCTCGATCTGCTGCAGGCACTTCATCTCGTACCAGGTGCGAGCCTCGGTCAGCATCTCGAGCGCCTCGTCGGAGAGCCCGACGAAATCGGCGCGATCGACGGCGAACCATTCTTTCGGCATCCGTGTCTTGATCCTGCCGTAGTGCTCGTAGAGCACCTTGATCGCCCACGCGCCTTCCGCGGCGACGTCGCGGTCGTTGCGGTCGAGCGACTTGATGATGATCGTGCCGAGCTGGTTGAGCCGCGTCGAGATCTCGGTTTGCGCCGCGGCCGGATCGCTGTTGCGATCGCACACCCGATCGACGATCACGCGGGTCTCCTCGCGCAGCCGGATGATCAAGCGCGACGGATCGACGAACCGCACGACGTAAAAGAAGTACGGGAGCAGCAGCGCCCAGCCGACGAGCGCGAAGAACACCGACGCGGCGATCGCCCAGGTCGGCGCGAATTTCGGGCCGATGATGTAGTCGACCCACAAGACGTGCGCGGCTCCGACGGCGATGAACGACAGCACCCAGCGGTTGATGCGGTCGCGCAAGAACATCTCGATCAGCTTCGGCGTGTGCATGTTCGCCGTGAGCGGGATCGCCAAGCCGATCGTCGCGATCAGCATCGCGAGCACGTTGTTGTACGCGCGCGCCAT
Source organism: Kofleriaceae bacterium (assembly GCA_036271395.1). Lineage (GTDB taxonomy): Bacteria > Myxococcota_A > Polyangia > Haliangiales > Haliangiaceae > JABFXX01. The sequence continues at coordinate 10,224 of DATBAS010000097.1, read as the reverse complement.
CGGCGACAGGATGTCGACGAGCTTGTTGGTGCTGCCGACTTCGGACCAGCTCATCGCGGACATGCCGGGATAGCCGGCGCGACGCCACTCGAGAAAGAACTCGCCGCCGAACAACACGGCGAACGCGACGAGCGCGATCGCGATCGATCGCAGGAAGAGCCGACGCATCTCTAGCTGATTGTACGTGCGCAGTCTGCGCAGCACAAAGCGCGACTTGCTGTTGTATTTCGACTAGCGACGAGGATCGCGTCGGAGCTAGCGTGCAGCGCATGACGACGCGGTGGGTCGGACTAGCTTTGATCGTTGTGGCGTGCAGTCACGCCAACAATGGACCGTCGGATGGCAACGGCGGAACCGGCTCGACGAACGACGCGCCGGCCTCGGTGCTCGACGCGCCGAATTCGTCGCGCCTCGACGCCGCTCCGCCCGACGCACCGTCGGCGCGGTTCTTGTGCGGCGATCCGGTGCCCGACAACGCGCCGATTCCAACACCGCCGCCGGTGAAGACCGATTGCCCGATGCTCGGCTCCGGCGAGAACTCGTTCACCAGCGGCGGGATCACGCGCACGTTCCAGCTCGTGTTGCCGACGACGCCGGTCGAAGGCGAGGTCTATCCCGTCATCGTGATGTGGCACTGGCTCAAGTCCACGTCCGACGACGTGATCAACACCGCCGACGTGCAAGCCGCCGTCGACGATCAGCGCTTCATCGCGGTCGTGCCCGACAACATTCCGACCGACGTGTTCCCCACCACGTACGACGTCAACTGGCCGTTCGACATCACGCAGTCGGATGCGCGGATGCAGCAGGAGTTCTCGTTCTTCGACGACATGCTGTCGTGCGTCGAGCAGCAATACACGGTCAACCAGCAGTGCGTGTCGACGTTCGGCGTGAGCGCCGGCGGGCTGTTCGTCGATCAGCTGATCCAGGCGCGCTCGACGACGTTGTCGTCGTTCCTGTCGCTGTCGGGCGGCGTCGGCGCGACGATCATCAAGCCGTGGGTCGGCGTGACGCGCAAGCTGCCGGGTCTCGTGCTGTGGGGTGGCAAAGGCCCGCCGACGATGCTGGTCAAAGACATCCTCGGCTGCTTCGGCATCGGCATGGACTTCGACGTCGCGTCGACCGCGCTCGAAGACGGCATGACCGCCGACGGCCAGTTCCTGGTCGAGTGCGTCCACGATTGCGGCCATGCCGTGCCGCCCGTCGACGCGCCGCCCGGCGAATCGCAGTTCGCGGGGCTCTGGGAGTTCATGTTCAACCACCCCTACTGGCTGCCGCCGGGCACGTCGCCGTATCAGCAGACCGGCCTCAAAGATCTGCCGGCGTGGTGCGCGATCGGCGAGAACAATGCCGTGCCGCGCGTCGGCGGGACCTGCCCGGCGCCGATCAATCCCTGCCCGTTCTGATACGCTCGCCACATGCGCGCGGCGTGGGTGGTGGCCGTGATCGGATGTCACGCCGCGCCGCCGGTCGCAAGCCCGCACGCTGATCGGCCGGCTCCGCCGCCGCCGTCGGCGACGCCACAAGGCATCGCCGACCTCGACGCGTACTGCGACGACAAGCTGAACATTTTTCGCCAGACCGCGACGCAAGAAGCCGCCGACGACGCCGCGCGCGCCGGCTCGGACGACGGCTACAGCGGCGGCCCGACGCACGAAGAGCCGACGTGCGAAGCGCGCGACGTGCACGAGCTCGCGGCGCCGTATCTCGCGGCCGCGATCCTGCGCGTCAGCAACGAGGACCTCGTGCAGGGCACGTGTCAGCTCGCGATCCAGACCGCTGCCGGCTGGTTTCTCGTCGGCGATGCGCTCGATTGCGGCACGTTCGGGCCACGCGATCGGACGCGGAATCTGACGCTCGTCGGCGCGAAGCAAGCCGGCGCGACGCTCGAGCTCGCGCTGCACTACTCCGCGCAGCCGTTCGACAGCGTGCCGAACGGACCGCCTTCGACGAGCCTCACCGACATCGGTGACGACGGCGCCGAAGTCGACTTCGCGAGCGAGTGCACGTTCGACCACGCGCTCGCGTGCAAGCAGCAGTGATCAGTCGGCGTCGTCCTGCAGGAACGCGAAGTAGCGCTCCGGCAGATCGTCGAACTCGAGCGCGCCGGCGCAGCTCGGGCACTTGAACACCGGCGGCTCCAGGTTCGCCGCCAAGATCGCCGCGGATTGCAACAGGCGCTCTTCTTGGTGGTCGCAGTTGATGCAGTGAAACGGCGCGAAGAACGATGTCACCGTGCCGCGACCGATCACGTCTTTGACCATCGACGCCTGCAGGATGAACGGCACCGAGCAGGCATGGAACTCGTAGCCCTGGATTCGCGCCTGGCGCAGGAACTCGCACCACGCGCGTACGCCCAACGAGTTCATATACGTCACCTGCGCGGTGTCGAACACGACGCGTCCGACCATCGCCGGCGTGAGCTCGTCGAAGCGCGTCGCTTCGGTGAAGTCGCCGCGCAACACGACGCGCGTGCGCTCGCCGTCCTTGACGACCTGCCATTGCGTCAGCTTCGCGAGCACCTTGCGCGCGCGGTCGTCGAGCTGGCCGAACGAGATGCCGACGACGGTCTTGCCGTCGCGCGGCTGCGCCCACACCGCCGTGCCCTTGATCGCGAGCGCGGGCTCGCCGTCGGGCGTGATCGAGACTTCGACGCTCTGTCCCTCGGCGACCGGCTCGACGACGACGAGCCGCACGCCGTCGGTCGACAAGTTCGACACGGTCGCATCCGTGGTTTTACCGGCGAGCGTGATCGAGACCGCGAAGCCTTCGGTGCCGAGCCGGGGCTCGCCGAGCTGGATCGCGACGACGTCGTGAAGCTCGTCGGCGGTCATCGGCGCGATCAACAATTCGTCGCAGCCGCACGCCGAGATGTCGCGCATTTGATCGCCCGACAGCCGGTTGTTCGCGATGAGGATCACGCGCGTCGACGGCGACTTCTGCTTGATCGCGCGCGTGACCGCGAGCTCGTCACCGAGCTCGGCGTCGAGGATCACGATCGCCGGCTCTTGCTTGTCGAATTGTTCGCGGGCGTCGGCGGCGTCCTTGGCGACGATCAGCTCGAGTCCCAGCCGCTGGAACGGCGGCGCCGTGAAGTGGCGCAAAAGCTCGCTGTTATTCGAAACCAGGACCTTCGGCACCCTGCAGGAAGGTTACTACATTGCCGTCGAGCGGACCCGTGATCGCGAGTTGAATTAGCCGCTTGAAACGTGGCTTTACAGTATCGCCGCGAGGATCACGATCAGCGCGATCAGCCCGACCAGCGCGCCGCCGATCGTAGCGACACCACGCACCAGTGTGCCGCGGTCGTAGGCTTCGCGCTCGGCCGTCAGCTTTTCGATCTCGGTCGTGCGCGCGGTGATCGCGCCGCGCAACCGATCGATGCGCTCGTAGAGCTCGGCGAAGCTTGGATCTTCGATGCGGTTCAAGTTGACGAGCGTGCCGAGCGTGACCAAGCGGCGCTGGATCTCGCCCTCGGCGAGCGCGACCTCGCGGTGCTTGCGCTTTTGTTCGGAGTCGAGCTCCGCGAGCCGATGCGTGTGACCTTCGCGAGCGTCGTTGAGGCTGCGCTTGGCGGCATCGAGCTCGGCCTTGCCGGCATCGAAGCGCGCGGTGACCTCGCCGATCGGCCGCTCGACGCCGGCGAGCTGGCGCTCGACATCTTGGCGCTCGGGCTCGAGCGCGGCGGCTTCCTTGCGATGACCTTCGGCGACGCGCCGCATGTCTTGCCGACCGTCGCCCATCGGAGCCGTGGTCGATTGTCGCTCGCTGTCATCGGCGGCTTTGAGATACGCCTTCTGGCGGCGCTCGACCTCTTTGCGCTTGTCGCGCAACGACCGGCGCTGGCCCTCGAGTTGCGCGAGCTCGCGCTGTGCCTCGTCGACGTTGCGCTCGGCTTCGGAGAGCTTGGCCTGGCGCTCGTGCTCGATGTCGACGAACTTCGAGTTCTCTTCGGCTTTGCGGCCTTCGACTTCGGCGCCCTCTTTTTGCAGATGGCGAATGCGCTCCTCCGCCATCGAGATCGCTTGGTTCTCGGCCGAGAACACGCGGCCCTCGACGCGCGCACCCCGCGCCGCACGACCGAGCCCACCGAGCACGCCATCGAGCGCCTCCGTATCTTGTTTGATCTCGATGCCGAGCTGCTTGATCGCGCCGCGGCGCTGCCAGCGCGCGACCGCGAAGATGTACGCGTAGCGCGCGGCTTTGATCAGGCCAGGCTCGGGAATCTCCGGAACCGGTAGCACCTGCGGCGGCGAGAATGGCCGATCGACGAGCGCATCGCCGCGGTGCAAGCGCGTGGGCGGAGGCTCGTCGATGCCATTCGGGTCGCGCGACACGACCGGATATCGCGGCTCGGGTGGCGACTTGAAGTCGTTGTCGCGCAGGAACAGATCGTCGGCCGACGCGGGCGCGGGCTTCGGCGTCAGCGCCGGCGGCAGCGCCGAAGGGCCGGACGGCATGACCGACGGCACCATCGTGGGCACGGTGATCGGCGGCGGTTGCGACGGACCTTTCGGCCTCGCACCCGGGGGAATAGCCGGCGGCCCCGAATCGCCGGGCCGGCGACGGTCCGCGATGATGCGCGGTTCCTGCGTCGGATCGCGGCGCTGCGCCGCCGGGCTCGGATGGAGCGCGTTCGCGAGCTGGCGGCGATTGTCGTCGTCGGGCACCGGCGCCGGCGGCAATGCGGGCACGCTGTCGCGCTGCGCGGAGTCGACGATCAGCGGCTCGCCGTCGAGCGTCTCGGGCGGCGGCGTGGTCGGTTTTGTCGGCCCACGCAGCGGCACCGACGGCAGCGTCTGCGTGCGAGCGATCGACGAGTCGTTCGTGGACTGCACGGTCGTCGCCGGCTCGGTCGTCGCCGGCTCGCGGCGTTGCGGTCCGCTCGGTGGAACGGTCGCGTTCGCGCGTCGCGGCGGCAGCTGGATGCCGGTCGGCGGCGCATTGCGCGTGCGCGCGCGCGGCGGCAACGGCGGCAGCCGGCGTCCGCATGCTTGGCACACGGCGAGGTCGTCGGCGTTTTCCGCGCTGCAAAACGGACAGAAGCGCATCGAGCGATGCGAACCATACCCGATGAGGGTCAATCGGTGAGCCCGACGGCGAGATAGATCTCGTAGTCGCGCGCTTCGAGCCCGTAGCCGAAATCTAGACCGAGCAGCGGCAGCACGATCTGCCTCAAGTAGAGCCGCGTTCCGACGCCGACCGAGTTCTTGAACCCCGCCAGCCCGCGCACGTCTTCGTTCGGCAGATAGTTTCGTTGATCCGGATCGGGATGCAGCGTGGTCGTGTATGCCGAGTCGACAAAGCCCAAGCCGCGGAACGACAGGCCGTAGACCGTGAACATCGGCACCGAGTACTCGACGTTGACGAGGCCGCGCGTGTCGCCGCGAAATTGGTTGTTGAGCCAGCCGCGCATCGACGTGCCGCCGGTCTCGAACTCCTGCTGGAACGGCATGTGCCAGCCGAGGTCGGCGCGGGCCTTGAGCACGAGGTTGTGACTGTCGAGGATCGGGAATGCTTTGTACGCGGTCGCGTTGAATTCGTAGTAGTGGAAGTCGTTCGCGATCACCGAGTGCTCGAACGTCAGCGTGTAGCGCGAACCGCTCGCGATGCCGTACCAGTTCGCGCGGCGATCGAACGTCGCGGTCCATTCGTTGGAGACGTCCCAACCCTCGACGCCCGGCTTCGGCACGGTCGCGCCCGGCTGCAGGCCGAGGTCGGCGTTGCTGACGTTCGGGTTGTCGATCGAGTCGAGCTCGACGTGGTTGTAGCTGACGTGCGCCGCGCGCAGCCGCGTGTCGAGCTTGAGCCCGCGCAAGAATTCGTAGCCGACGCGCAAGCCGACGTTGTAGTAGTCCTCGTATTCGCGCCGCACGGCGACCGGGTTGCCGATGTACGCGGTCGGGTTCGCGTACTCGATCACGCGCGAGTGCGTGAGGTACGTGTCGACCTGCGTGTAGATGTGCGTGTCGGCGATCGACGGCACCTGCCACGCGCCGACGAAGAACGTGTCGCCGGTCGCGATCTGCGCGTAGAGCAAGAGTTTCTGGCCCAAGCCCAACAGATTGTTCTCGCCATAGCCGACGCCGCCGCCGACGTTGGTCGGCTGCGTGTAAAACGCCGGCGCGATCACCCACGAGTGCTTGTCGTCGACGATCATGTGGACGCGCACGCCGTCGCTGACGGGCTCCCAGAACACCTCGACGTCCTTGAACAAACCGCTGGTGACGAGGCGCGCCTTGACGATCTCGGACTCGTCGGCGACCCACACGTCGCCGACGTGCAGTCGCGACAACCACTCGACCGTATCGGACGTGGTCTTCGTGTTGCCTTCGACCACGATCTCGCGGATGACCTTTTGGTCGTCCGCCGCCGCCGGCCGTACGAGGCAAACGACGATCGCGAGCGCACCCAAGGCCCCACGCACGCGACGAGTATCGCACGGCCTACCGCCGTGATAACACCGGCGCATGAACCCTGCCGAAGTCGCCACGGCGCTTTTGATCGAGCGCACGCTCCAGGACAGCCCTGCGTACCGCAAGATCGACGACTCGCTGTACGTGATCAAGCAAGGCAGCGCGTACGTGATGATCAGCGTCGTGCCCTGGGGTGACAACCGCGCGATGGTGCGGTGTACGTCACAGTTGGTGAAGGGCGTCGATGTCGACGGCCCGCTCGCCAAGCAGCTGCTCGAGCTCAACGGCCACCTGCGGTTCGGCGCGTTCGCGTGGGATCCCGGCGAGCACACGGTGCTGTTCAGCCACACGATCCTCGGCGGCACCACGCTCGACGCCGAAGAGCTCGTCGCGACGCTGCGCGACGTCGCGCTGATCGCCGACGAGTACGACGACAAGCTGATGAAGAAGTACGGCGGTCAACGCATGATCGATCTCCTCGAGGAAGCTGCGATGGAGCGAATCATGGAGAAGGACCCCAAGAGCTTCCGGTTCGAATAATGGCGACCGACGACAAGCACGGCTTCGGCACGAAGGCGATCCACGCCGGGCAATCGCCGGATCCGGTCACCGGTGCGGTGATGACGCCGATCTATCTGACCTCGACGTACGCGCAACAAGCGCCGGGCGTGCACAAAGGCTACGAGTACTCGCGCACGCACAACCTCACGCGGTTCGCGCTCGAAGCCAACCTGGCGGCGCTCGAAGGCGGCGTTGGTGGGTTGTGCTTCGCGTCGGGCCTCGCGGCGACGGCGACCCTGCTGCAACTGTTCGACACCGGCACACACGTCGTCGCCGGCGACGACATCTACGGCGGCTCGTTTCGCCTGTTCGACAAAGTCTTCAAACGGCTCGGCTTCGAGTTCTCGTACGTCGATCCGGCGGCGGGCGCGAAGGCGTTCGAAGCCGCGATCACGGCGAAGACCAAGCTGGTCTGGCTCGAGACGCCGACGAACCCGATGCTCAAGCTCGCCGATATCTCGGCGATCGCCGCGGTCTGCAAGGCCAAGCACGTGCTGCTCGCCGTCGACAACACGTTCATGACGCCGTATTTCCAGCGCCCGCTCGAGCTCGGCGCCGACATCGTGGCGCACTCGCTGACGAAGTACTTGAACGGCCACTCCGACATCGTCGGCGGCGCGCTGATCTTCAAGGATGCGGAGCTACGCGATCGCGTCGCGTTCTTGCAAAACGCGTCGGGCGCGGTGCCTTCGCCGATGGACAGCTTCCTCGTGCTACGCGGCACCAAGACGCTGCACGTGCGCATGGAGCGCCACGAAGCGAACGCGAAGCAGCTCGCGAGCTGGCTCGAAGGCCACGCGCAGGTCGAGAAAGTCTATTACCCCGGCCTCGCGTCGCATCCGCAGCACGACCTCGCGAAGCGTCAGATGCACGGCTTCGGCGGCATGATCAGCTTCGTGCTGCGCGGCGGGCTCGATCATGCCAAGCGGTTCCTATCGGCGTGCAAGCTGTTCACGCTCGCCGAGTCGCTCGGCGGCGTCGAGTCGCTGATCGAGCACCCGGCGATCATGACGCACGCGAGCGTGCCGGCCGAGAATCGCCAGAAGCTCGGCATCGTCGACGGCTTCATTCGCCTGTCGGTCGGCATCGAAGACGTCGCCGATCTGAAGAGCGACCTCGAAGCTGCGTTTGCAGCTGCACGGTCGTAGTCAATCGAGCCGAGCGGATGCGAGCGCGACGCTCTCGACGAGGAGATCGTTCGTCGCCGCGGTCGTCAATCGATCGCGCACTGTGTTGTCGAGTGTACCGAGGTCGCCGCCGACAAAGTACGTCAGCGCCTTGCGCGCGACGATCGGATTGAACGCGTCGCCAAACAACGCACGGCCGGCGCCGAGAACGCTCGCCAGCGAGACGCCACTGGCAAGCAGCGCGTCGACATCGAGGTAGTCCTTCGCCTCGACTCGTTGTAGGAGCGCCTTGATCTTGGTGCCGGCGAGATCGAGCGCCGACGCGACGCGCACGACCCCGTCTGCGAGCTCGGGCTCGCCGACGCGCCCGAACGTGATCGCACCGAACAACGAAACCTTGATCGGAGTGCCGCCGCGCTCGACGAGCACGGTCCGCGTATTCGGCGATTCCTGCAGCGTCGTCGATCCGCGCAACCATGGCAGCTCTGCGAGCTCGCGCGGATCGAGCGGCTCGTGGCTGAAGAAGTCGAAGTCGATCGAGTGACGGTGTCCGAGGCGCAACGCGAGCGCCGTACCGCCGTAGAGCACGTGCTTTGCCGACAGTGCCGCGAGCTCGGGCCAAAGCGCGCGTTGTGGCTCCGGCAGAGCTTCGAACCGCGGGGCGAACGTCACGGCAACAAGCGCTCGGGCATGACAGGTGGCGCTTCGTGAAACCAGAATCGATGCCAAAAGTTCCACGAGCGTTCGTCGAGCAAGCCAGGTGTCGCCGCGCGCAGCGCAGTGCGAAACGCATCGTCGCCGACCAGGGCACGCGCTGCGGCGATGTCTTCCTGCGTGCCGAGCTGCATGACCTGGCACAGCAGGTGTCCGAGGTTTGCAGCACTCTCGGCCGGTGGTTTCCACCACACATACCGTCGAGCCAGCTCCTCGAGATCGGCCGCTTGCCTCACATGACGATCATAGCACCGGATCCGAGCGTGCTAGCGTCGCGGCATGAGCGTCGAGATCGAGACCGAAATCGTCGCGCGCGCTCGCGACCTCGGCGGTTTCACCGTCGGCCGCGTGCTGCCCTCGATCGGCCGCCGCATGGTCGGCCCGTTCGCGTTCCTCGATCACATGGGGCCGGCGAGCGTCGAAGAAATGGCCGTGCGGCCGCACCCGCACATCAACCTCGCGACCGTGACGTATTTGTTCGAAGGCGAGATCGTGCATCGCGACAGCCTCGGCTCGCACATGACGATCAAGCCGGGCGCGATCAACTGGATGAGCGCGGGCAAGGGCATCGCGCACTCCGAGCGCATCGCGAAAGACGGCCACACCAAGCCTCTGCACGGCCTGCAACTCTGGGTCGCGCTGCCGAAAGCCGTGGAAGACTCCGAGCCGTTCTTCGAGCACACGCCGGCGAGCGCGCTGCCGGCGCACGTCGAGCGCGGCACGAGCATCCGCGTGTTGTGCGGCAAAGCGTTCGGCGCGAGCTCGCCGGTGCGCGTCGCGTCGCCGATGTGTTACGTCGACGTGGTGCTCGAGCCGGGCGCGAAGGTCGGCTTGCCCGCCGAGTACGCCGAGCGCGCCGCGTACGTCGTCGAAGGCGCGGTCGATGCCGGCGAGTCGCGCCTCGAGCCGCGACACATGGCCGTGTTCGCGAAAGGCGCCAGCCCGACGCTCGTCGCCGACGGTCCGACGCGCCTCGTGTTGATCGGTGGCGATCCGCTCGACGGGCCGCGCTACATCTGGTGGAACTTCGTGTCGTCGTCGCAGGAGCGCATCGCGGCGATGGCCGAAGTCTGGCGCGCCGGCACGTGGGCGAAGGTTCCGGGCGACGACGTCGAGTTCACGCCGGCGCCCGATGGTCCGCGGTTCGAACATCAATGAGGCGCGTCCGCGCGATCGTGACCGGGCGCGTGCAGGGCGTGTCGTTTCGCGCGACGGCGTGCGGTGAAGCGCGCCGGCTCGGCGTCGTCGGCTGGGTGCGCAACCTGCCGGATGGCAGCGTCGAGCTCGAAGCCGAAGGCGACGACGATCGCGTCGCTGCATTACTCGCGTGGTGCGACCATGGTCCGCCTGGCGCGCGCGTCGCGAACGTGGCCAGCACCGACGTCGCCGCCGGCGGCGACTCGACG
>DATBAS010000096.1:0-7674 GCA_036271395.1 Kofleriaceae bacterium | reverse complement strand
CGAAGCGGTACGGCAAGCGCTCGACGGCGCGCGCGAGCTCGCGGCCACCGGCGACGCGGGCGCGAGCGTGATCGTCGTCGATGGTGCCGCCGGCGCGAAGCCGGCGATCGGCTATGCGGTCGGCGGCGTGCACGGCGCGACGATCTTCGTGGCCGAGCTGCCGGCGTGGGCGAGCGGCGCGCCGCACGTCACCGCAAGCAAGATCTCGGCGGCGTCGATCTCGGTCGGCACGAGCGGCGCGACGCCCGCGACGCTGTTCGTGATCGTGGCGAAGTGAGTGCTAGTGTACCCGCGAAGATCATGACTCGCGCGTTTGTCGTGTGCATGCTGCTCGCCCGCGCCACCGCGGCGCACGCCGACGATGTCGTCGCCTACGAAGCTGAAGGTGAGAGCGCCGCGTCGGCGACCGATGCCCGCGCAGCCGCGCTCGATGACGCGTTCGCGCACGCGGTGGCCAGCGCGCTCGCCGATCTGGTCGCGGGCGACGTGCGCACCGCGCACAAGGGCGAGCTCGACAAGGAGATCGTCGGTCACGCGCGGTTGTGGGTCACGCGGTTCACGGTGACCAAAGACGAAGTCGATGACGATCGCCGCGAGCTCACGGTGTCGGTGCGGATCGATCGCGACAAGCTGCGCACGCGGCTCGACGAGCTCAAGATCACGAGCCACGACGCGTCGGGCAACGCGCCGGCCGAGGTTGCCGGCCAGCGCAGCGCGACGATCCTGCTGCGCATCGCGTCGGAGAAGTCGGTGCGCGCGAGCTTCGGCAAAGACGCCGACCACGATCTCGATGGGCTCGGCGAGCTCGCGACTCGGTTGCGCGCGGCGGGCTACTCGATCCGGCGCGCGCCCGACGATGGTCCGGCGCCGACCTCGGCCGGCGACGTGCCCGACGTCGACGTCGATGCGCTGGCGACCGCGGCGCAAGCCGACGTCGCGGCGCTCGCGGGCGTGACCGTCGGCGAGCCCGCGTTCGTGCGCGGCCAGGCGCAGCCGGCGGTGCTCGCGACCGCGCACGTGCGGCTCGTCGATCACACCACGCATCAGACGCTCGGCCAAGGCGCGGCGATCGCGGCGGGGTCGCCTGACGATCGGCGCACCGCGATCGCGCGTGCGCTCGACGGCGCGCTCGGTGATGCGCTGCCGCCCGCCGCCAAGCAGCTCGGTCCGCCGGCCGCGCTCACCGGCGACGATCATCCGGTCGGCGAGAGCGGCATGGTGCTCGTGCGGCTGTCGGCGAAGACGCCGTACACGCTCGTGCTCGCCGAGCAGCGCTATCTGGCCGGCGCCAAGGGCGTGCGCGCGGCGACGCTGCGCCGGATGTCGCCGGCCGGTTGGGTGATCGGCGTGACGACGAGCGACGCGATCGATCGCGTCGCGCAGGTCGCGAAGAAACCGCCGACCGGCGATACGTCGTCGGCGGTGAAGATCGTCGGCGATGTCGTCGAAGTCGCGCTGACGGGAACGGCGCCGTGAGATCTGTCGCGGTCGCGCTCGCGCTCGCCGCGTGCGGCTCGCCGCCTGCGGTCAACGGCGTGCGCCAAGGCCAAGCCGTCGTCGTCGTGACGTCGAACGTCGGCGATGCGCAGGTCTGGGTCGACGGCCGCTACATCGGCACGGTCGGCATGGTTCACGCCGGCCTCGCGATGGATCCGGGGCATCACCGGATCGAGCTGCGCCACGACGACTACTTCTCGCGCTATGCCGAGCTCGCCGTGACGCGCGCCGAGCGCACGAAGCTCGATCTCGAGATGAAGCCGGCGTTGCCCTGATTCGTGTTACAGCGATCGCGTGAACGGTGGCGAGCCCCAACAGGTGATCGCGATGCTGCGGTGGCTGCTCATCGCGGTGTTCGTGGTGCTCGGCTGGATCGTGACGAGCTACCTGGCGTCGGTGCTCGCGCCGATCTTGGCCGCGCTCGGCATCGCGTATCTGCTCAGCCCGGTGCTCGACCGCCTCGTCCATCGCGGGATCAACCGCACGCTCGGCGCGGCGATGCTGCTGTTCGGTTTCGTCGCGCTGATCGTCACCGCGATCGCGTTCGTCGCGCCGCGCGCCGCCGAGCAGGTCGCGCAGTTCTTCACCGATCTGCCGCAGATGCTCACGAACCTCGACGCGTGGACGCAGGCGCATCTCGGCTTCGCGCTGCCGCAAGATTGGCGGCACTACGTGTCGAGCGAGAACGTCGGCGTTGGCGCCGGGCCGCTGCGCGAGCTCGCGACCGCGGCGGTCGGCGGCGTGTTTCACGTCGCCGGCTCGCTTGCGGAGTTCTTGCTCGTGCCGGTGTTCTCGTTCTATTTCCTCGTCGACTGGCCAAACTTGTTGAGGCGCGCCGATCACGTGATCCCGCCGCGCCGCCGCCACGAGGTTCGCGGCATCGTGCGCGAGATCGACGCTGTCGTGGCCGGCTGGGTGCGCGGCCAAGCGATCGTGACCACGATGCTCGCGACGCTCTACGCGACCGGGTTCACGATCGTCGGCATGCCGCTGTCGCTGCCGATCGGGCTCCTCGTCGGCGCGATGACCGTGATCCCGTTCGTCGGCACGTTCGTCGGCGCCGCGATCGCGGCGACCGTGACGATCGCGGCCGGCGGCAACGTCGGCACGCTCGGCGGCGTCGCGATCGTGATCCTGTGCTTGCACGTGCTCGAAGCCGGCGTGCTGACGCCGAAGATCGTCGGTCACCGCGTCGGGCTCTCCGAGAGCGGCGCGCTGTTCGCGGTCGTCGCCGGCGGCAAGCTGCTCGGCTTCGTCGGCGTCGTGCTCGCCGTGCCGATCGCGGCGACGTGCGCGGTGCTCGTGCGCTACGGCATTCGCTACTACGAGCACACCGCGTTCTTCGGCCACGAGTCCGATGCCGACGTCGTGATCACGCCGGCGATGGCGATGATCATGCCGGGCATCGTGCCGGGCGCGAAGATCGTCGCCGAGCCGGCGCTCGGCGAGCATCGCGAGGAGATCCTCGACGACGAATATCAGCCCGCCGACGGTTGGGACATCGAGCCCGAGCTCGGTGCGGCCGGCGGCCCACCGAAGCCGGCTGCGTAGCGCTCTAGCTTCCGCTGCCGGCCGCGTCCGGATCGGTCGAAGGTCGTTGCTCGTCGTAGAGCTTCGCGAGGCAATCGAGCATGTCGCGCGCGACCTCTTGCGAGCGATGGGTCGACTTGACGTCGTGGTGCGGCACGTCCTTCATCGCGGCTTCGGCGCACGCGACGTCTTTGCACGCGCAGACACGCTGCTTCACTTTCGTGAGCGCGTCGACCTGGCGCTCGCCGCAGCCGGCGAGCCCGAGCGCGAGAACGACCGCGACGACTAGCGCGCGCACGGCGTGTTCGAGACGAGCGGTCCGCGCGAGGTCGCCTGTACGAGTGCGATCACGTCGTCGCCTTCAGTTGCCTTCTTGATCCGCGCGAGCACGTTGCCCTCGGTATCGAGGAAGATCACGGCCGGCAGCGTCTCCGCGCCGTACTTGCGCTTGAGCGCGTCGTTCGCGGCGTTGTCGGCGGTGACGTCGAAGCGCAGCGGCACGAACGCGTCGCTGATCGTGCGGTTGACCGCGGCCTCGCCGAACGTGCGGTCGAGCTCGTGGCACGCGCCGCACCAGGCGGCCCCGAAGTCGACCATCACGCCTTTGTGCTGGCCGCGCGCCTGATCGAACGCGGTGGTCTCGTCGAAGACGTAGGCGAGCGGATGTTTCGGCATGAGCTTCCACTGCCACACGCCGAGCGCGCCGACCACGACCATCGCGACGCCGATGGCCTTGCGCAGCTTCTCGGCTTGCGAGCCGTGGAACGACAGCGTGATCGCGCCGAGCGCGATGCCGGTGCAGCCGATGATCGCGGACGCGACGAGGAACCACAGCTCGGGCCTCGCGGCCTTCGCGATGAACGGCAGGAACGGTTCCAAGTAATAGATCGCGGCGAGCACGAGGCCGATGCCGCCGATCGACTTGACCGACTCCATCCAGCGCCCGCTTTTCGGCAACCCGACCGCGAACGCGGCGAGCACGAAGAACAACACGCCCATGCCGAGGCCGTAGACGTAGAGCAACGCGCCGCCGCTGACGACGTTTGCCGTCGTCGCGACGTAGGTGAGCAGGCCCGCCAAGAACGGGCCGGTGCACGGCGCCGCGATCAAGCCGCCGACCAGCCCCATCGCGAACGCGCCGCCGAAGCCTTTGCCGCCGACGGTGTTGAGCTTGGCCTGCCAGCTCGCAGGCAAGTTGAGATCGAACGCGCCGAACATCGATGCCGCGAGCGCGACGAACAAGATCACGAGTGGGAACACGATCCACGGGCTCGCGAGCTGCGTGCCGAAATCGCCGGCTTTGCCGATCAGCGCGAACGTCACGCCGAGCGCCGTGTACGTCAGGCACATGCCGTTCACGTAGGCGACGGCGAGCAGGATCGCTTTCTTCTTCGACACGTTGCCGCCGCGCGCGCCGAAGATCGCGAGCGTGATCGGAATCATCGGGTACACGCACGGCGTCAGCGACGTCAGGAAGCCGAACCCGAACGCGCCGAGGAACATCCACAGAAACCCGCGCTCCTCGTAACTCGAGAACTCGCAGTTGCCGGCGGATGCGATCGCGGGCACGAGCACGATCAACGCGATGACGAGCCAGGGCAGGGTACGACGACGCACGGGCGGACTATAGACCGGCCGGTTCGCGCGTCCATTCCCAATGTCACGTAGCAGCGTCGTGGTGTAGGGTGCAGTCGCCGTGACGGAACTTAACGTTGCCCCAGGCCACGTTCGTGCGCTGGATGTTTATCAGCCCGGTAAACCCGTCGAGGAGCTCGAGCGCGAGCTCGGGATCACGGGCGCGATCAAGGTCGCGTCGAACGAGAACCCGCTCGGGCCATCGCCGCGTGCGCTCGCGGCGATCCCGGCCGCGCTGTCGCAGCTCCACCTCTATCCCGATGCCGGCGCGTTCGCGCTTCGCCGTGCGCTGTCGGCCAAGCTCGGTGTGAGCGACGCCGAGATCGCGGTCGGCAACGGCTCGAACGATCTGCTCTATCAGCTCGTGCTCGCGACCTGCGAGACCACCGACGAGGTGCTGTCGCACCAGTACAGCTTCTTGAGCTATCGACTGTCGGCGCAGGTCGCCGGCCGGCCGTTCGTTGCCGCGCGCGTGACGCCCGAGCTCGGCGTCGACGTCGACGCGCTGATCGCCGCGATCACGCCGCGCACGAAGCTCGTCGTGCTCGGCTCGCCGAACAATCCGACCGGCTCGCACCTCACGCGCGCGCAGGCGGACCGCGTGCTCGCCGCGCTGCCCGAGCGCGCGCTGCTCGTGATCGACGAGGCCTACGTCGAATACGCGGCCGAGTGGCCCGAGATCGATCACGTCGATGGCCTCGCGCTCCGCGCGACGTCGCCGCGCGTCGTCGTGCTGCGCACGTTCTCGAAGATCTACGGGCTCGCCGGCTTGCGCTGCGGCTACGCGATCGCCGATCGCAGCGTGATCGAGCTGCTCGGCCGGGTCAGCCGCACGTTCGCGGTGTCGAGCCTGGCGCTCGTCGGCGCGCAGGCGGCGCTCGCCGATCAGGATCACGTCGCGATCAGCGCGCGTCACGCCCGCGCCGCGATCGAGCAGCTCCGCAGCGAGGTCAAAGGGCCCGGCGTGAAGCTCTATCCGTCGATCAGCAACTTCGTGCTGATCGATTGCGGCAAGCCGAGCCAGCCGATCTACGACCGCTTGCTCAAGCAAGGCGTGATCGTTCGGCCGATGGCGGCGTGGGGCTTGCCGAACGCGATCCGCGTCTCGGTCGCCTCGCACCAAGACATGCCGCGCGTGATCAAGACGCTGAATGCGGTCTTGGGCTAACGCGCTCGCGATCGTCGCGATCGTCGCGGTCGTCGCGTGCCAGCACGCGGCAGACGCGCCGGTCACGCCGGTCACGCCGAAACCATCGCCGCTCGCCGATCGCATGGTCGCGCTGTTGCCCGAAGGCGCGCAGATCATCGTCGAGCTCGATCTCGCACGGCTGCGCGCGAACGTCGCCGTCGGCGAGCTCGCAGCGTCGGCGCTCGCGAAGCTCGGCGCCGATGCACACGTGCCCGGCTTGCCGGTCTTGGTCGCCGGCTCGCCGCTGGCATCCGCGGACGAGATCGTGCTCGCGGCGTACGGCGTCGGCACCGAACAAGCCGCGACGGTGACGCTGCTCGCGACGAAATCCGATGTGCCCGGCGGTGCTCGGCTGTCGCCCGAGCTCGTCGCGCTCGGACCCGACGAGTGGACCGGTCAGCTCGCCGCGCGGGCGGCGCTCGTCGACCGGCTGACGATCCCCGACGAGCTGCGCGGGTTGCGCGCGCACGCTCAGCCGCAAGGCACGACCGGCGCCGTATTGCGCGTGACCGCGCGGCTGTCGTTCGATGCACGCGTCGCGCTCGCGCGCATGACCGGCGTCGAGACCGCGCCGGCGCGGATCTCGCTGTGGGCCGACGTCGCCGACGACGTCGCGGTCGTCGTCGATGCCGATGCCGTCGACCCCGGCGACAAGGCCGCGAAAGACTCGTCGAAGCGCCTGGCGCACACGATCCGCGAGCTGCTCGCCTCGCTCGAGGACGAGCCCGCCGTGCGCGCGCTCGGCGTCGGGCCGAGCCTCGATGGCGCGCGGCTCGTCGCGCAGGGCACGTGGGTGCGCACGATCGTCGCGGTCGGTCCGCGCCATCTCGCGCGCGTGGTCGAGCGCGCTCGTGCGATGCTCGCGCCGCCATGAAGCTGGTCAGCCACCCCGCGGTGCGCCCGCTCGCCGGCACCGTGCGCGTCCCCGGCGATAAATCGATCGGCCACCGCGCGCTGCTGTTCTCGCTGCTCTCCGAAACGCCGGTGCGCGTGCGCGGCCTGGGCGACGGCGCCGACAACGGCCGCTCGGCCAAAGCGATCGCCCAGCTCGGCGCGACGGTCGCGCGCGATCCGAGCGAGCCCGGCGCGATCATCGTTCGCGGCGTCGGGCTCGATGGCATGCGCGCGCCCGACGCGCCGATCGACTGCGGCAACTCCGGCACGACGATTCGCTTGCTGTGCGGCCTCGTCGCCGGGCAGAAATTCGCGACCACGCTCGTCGGCGATGCGTCGCTGTCGAGCCGGCCGATGATGCGCGTCATCGATCCGTTGCGCGCGATGGGCGCGGTGATCGACGGCACGGAGCGAACCGACGCGTCCGGAAGCCGCGACATCGTGCCGCCGCTCACGATCTCGGCCGCGCATGGCTTGCGCGCGATCGATCGCACGCTCGAGATGGCATCGGCGCAGGTCAAGACCGCGCTCGTGCTCGCCGGGCTCTACGCCGACGGCGAGACGCGCATCACCGAGCCCGGGCCGAGCCGCGATCACAGCGAGCGCATGCTCGCGTATCTCGGCGCGCCGATCCGTGCGAGCAAGCGCGGCGTCAGCGTCGACACGCGCGGGTGGAATCGCAAGCTCGCCGGTGCGGGCTTTTCGGTGCCCGGCGATCCATCGTCGAGCGCGTTCTTGGTCGCGGCCGCCGTGATCGCCGGCGCGGACGAGGTGCGGTTGCCCGGCGTGTGCGTGAATCCGACGCGCACCGGCTTTCTCGACGCGATGGCCGCGATGGGCGCGCAGATCGAGCTCGAAGACCGCGACGACGCTGGCCCCGAGCCGATCGCGACGCTGGTGATCCGCGGCGCCGCGCGCGAGCTGCGCGC
>DATBAS010000095.1:0-50060 GCA_036271395.1 Kofleriaceae bacterium | reverse complement strand
TCGGCGATCCGGCGACGAGCGTGCTCGCCGACAACCTGAGCGAAGCGGCCATCATGGACGCCGTGAAAAAGGGCCGCACGGTCGTGCAGCTGCGCGGCCCGATGGACGCATTCGTCGACATGACGATGAAAGACAAGGCCGGCAGCGACGCCGAGATCGGCGACGAGGTCGATGGCATCGACGACATCGCGATCACCGCGCACGTCACCGGTGGCGACGGCGATCGCGTCGAGCTCTATCGCAACGGCGTCAAGGTCGATTCGAAGGTCGTCTCGGGCGCCGATGCGACCGCGGCGTTCTCGCGCAAACCGACCGGCGATCTCGAGCGCTATCGCGTGCAGCTCGTCGACGCCGCGTCGAACCAGACGATCGTGATCACGAGCCACATCTGGGTGCAAGGCGTCGCGTCCGAAGGCTGCGGTTGCCAAAGTGGAGTGACCGGTAAAGCCGGCGCGACATCGGCCGCACTGTTCGGGCTCACGCTGCTCGTGTTGCGACGCAAGCGGCGCTAGTTTCTGCGCATGCGTTGGTTGTTGCCGGCGGTCGTTCTCGCTGGTTGTCAGCACTACGAGCAGCTCGATCCGAAGCTGGTGCAAAAGCTCGATCTGATCGGCACGACCAGCGACGGCCGGGCGACGCGACTCGTCTGCGCGCGCGGCGCGCTGATCGACGTCTACGCGACCACGCACGACGGCAAGCGTCACCGCGCCGGCAACAAAGACGACATCTCGCGCAACGAGTTCGATCCGGGGCTGATCGCGCTGTCGGCTTCGCTCGGCTCGTTTCACGACCGCGCCTGGAATCCGCCGAACGACGCCGTCGCGCTACTCGACGTCGAGCGCTTTACCGTCACCGCGAAGCTCGTCGCGAACCAGCAGATCACCGGCTCGGTCGAGCTCGTGCCGACGTGGGCGTGCGAACTGCCGCACGTGCTCGTCACCGGCCACGACGGCGGGACCGGCACCACCGGCGACATCGGCCCGGGTCAGAGCAACGGCTTCGACGGCGGCACCGGCGGTCACGGCGGCGCCGCGCCGGCGACGACGATCCTCGTCGGCTACACGAATCGGCCGAACGGCCAGAAGCTGGTGATCGCCGACATCACGACGAGCGACGGCCACAACGATCTGCGCGCGGTATTCGCGCCGGATCAAAAGCTCCACATCAGCGCGACCGGCGGCACCGGCGGCAACGGCGGCAACGGCGGCGCGGGTGGCGCGAGCTACGACGGCGGACCGCAGGCCGGGAACGGCGGGCGCGGCGGCGATGGCGGCGATGGCGGCGACGGCGGTGCGGTGACGATCGAATACGACGCGGCGAGCCCCGAGCTCGCGACCATGATCGTCGTCGATGCGAGCGGCGGCAACGGCGGCACCGGCGGTGCGGCAGGTGCGGGAGGCGCCGGACCCACCGACAACGCGGCGCTCACGGGCGGCGGCGGGACCGGCGGCGATGCCGGTCGCGCCGGGCACGATGGGCCCGCGCCGGTCGTTCGCGCGAAGCCGGGCTTGACCGCCGAGCTCGGCGAGCTGCAGCCGCGCGACGACGCGCACGACGTCGCGCCCGACAGCGCGCGCCATTACGCCGGCGATCTCACGACGACGATCGCGGGTGCCGCGCCGCACACCGAGAGTGCCGACCTCGTGTCGACGCGCGTCGAGGAGTACCATTTCACGATGTCGCTCGGCGAGGCGTGCAAGCTCGAGCTCAGCCGCCCGCCGGCGCCGAAGCAGTACCACTACACGCTCGACAAATCGGCCGCATGCGCGATCGGCGACAGCGTGTTCACGATCGATCACGCGACGCTCGATCTCGATCCGCCGCACGACACGCTCAAGATCGAGGCCAGCGGATCGAGCATCAAGCCGGTCGGCGCATTCGCGCTGAAGTACCTCGGCAAACGAAAGTAGCAGGGACGGTGTCCACTAAGACAACTTAGTCTCCCGAACCTCGCGAGATCACTCGATCACGAGATCCGGACGTCAACTTGTAGATCTCACTTGAACGTCGACGCGTCGATGCCGTGGCGCTGCAACAGCCGGCGAAAATTCGTGCGGTCGAGCGCGGCGAGCCGCGCGGCTTCCGATACCGAGCCCTTGGCTTTTTCCATCACGCGAATCAAGTAGCGCTTCTCGAACGCGGCGCTCGCGCGTCGCTTCGCTTCGGTTAGCCCGACGAGCTCATCGCTGTCGTCGCCGGTGACGACGAGCGCGCCGCTGCTGGTGCGGCCGCGGCCGGCGATCTGCGGAGGTAACGCATCTGGACCGATCGATTCGCCGCGGCGCAACGCGATCGCGTGGAGCACCGCGTTTTCGAGCTCGCGCACGTTGCCGGGCCACGCGTACTCGGTCATCGCCTCGAGCGTCTCGGGCGCGAGCGCGGGCGGCGGTGAGCCGCCGTGCTTCTTCAAGAAGTGCGCCGCCAACAGCGGGATGTCATCGGGGCGCTCGCGCAGCGGCGGCACGCGCAGCGTCACGACGTTGAGCCGATAGAACAGATCCTGGCGAAACCTGCCGTGCTCGGCGGCGGCGGCGAGATCGACGTTGCTCGCCGCGACGACGCGCACGTCGACCGACTTCACGCCGCTACCGCCGACCGCACGAACTTCGCCTTCTTGCAGCGCGCGCAACAGCCGAGCTTGCACCGCAAGCGGCATGTCGCCGATCTCGTCGAGGAACAGCGTGCCGCCGTCCGCTTCGACGAAGACCCCCGGGCGATCCGTCGTCGCGCCGGTGAACGAGCCTTTGACGTGACCGAACAGCTCGCTGTCGATCAGCGATTCCGGAATCGCGCCGCAGTTGAGCGCGACGAACCGCTTCTTACGGCGCGCGCCGTGCTCGTGCAGCGCACGCGCGACGAGCTCCTTGCCCGTGCCGCTCTCGCCTTGGATCAACACGGCGACGCCTTGGTCACCCAGCCGCTCGAGCGACGCTTTGAGCCGGCGGATCGGCGCAGATTGCCCGACGAGCTGTTGATCGCCGCCGAGCTGGCGCTTGACGCCCGCGAGCTCGCGCTGCAGCGTCGAGTGCCGCGCCGCCGAGGCGACCACCGCAGAGAGCTCGTAGGACTCGAACGGTTTGGTGATGTAGTAGAACGCGCCGGCGCGCATGCATGTCGTCGCAGTCGCCGCGCTGCGATCGCCGGTCAGCATGATCACCGAAGCGAGCGAGCCGACGCGCTTGAAGCTCTTGAGCACGTCGATGCCGCTCATGCCGGGCAGGCCGACGTCCAAGATCACCACGTGCCAATCCGCGAGGTCGGCGTCGAGCCGAGCGAGCACGCCGCGTGGATCGCTGGTCAGCTCGACTTCGTGTCCATCGGAACCGAGCTTGCGCGCGATGGCTCGGGCGACGTCATCGTCGTCTTCGACTACCATCACCTTGAACGGTGACGCTTCGTCCGCCATTCAGCGGATCAAGCTCTCACGAAATAGAATATTTTTCACGAAGCGACAGGAAACAACTTATTCATCGCAGTGGCAGCACTAGCCAACCTGCGGCGTAGCTCGCTCGGTGAGATCGGTTTTACTAGGACCGCGTCGGCGCCGGCTTCGAGGCATAGCTCGCGCGTGCCGTCGTCGTCTTCGCCGGTGAGCATCGCGACGAACATCTCGGTGCCGTAAACCGCCTTCAGCTGACGGACGACTTCGAGCCCGCCCATCGGCATATTGAGATCGATAATCGCGATATCGGGACGATCCACGTTGGCAAGTCGTAGTCCCGAGATGCCATCACTAGCAGTCGAGACGTCGAATCCACCACGCGCCAACGCACTCGACAACGTGCGGCGGATCAGCGCGTCGTCATCGACGACCATCACCCGAACGCTCATGCAGCGCTCCGTGCATCTTCATCGGTCGCGCCGAGATGTCCGCGCAGCCGCTCGACCGCGCGCCACAGCAGCTGGCAAACGCGCGACGGCGTGATGCGCAGCGTATCCGCGATCTCCTGATACGTGAGGTCCTCGACGTAGTGCAGGCCGAGGATGGTCACGTCGCGCTGCTCGAGGAACTCGAGCGCCGCGCGAACCCGCGCGATCGTCAGCCGATGGCCGGCTTCGACGTCGGGTGCCACCGAGCTCGCGACCAAGCGCGACTCTTCGCCATCGATCGGTCCGACTTCGACGTGCACGAGCTCGGAGAGCCCCGCGCGGTACTCGTCGACCGTCACGCCGAGTGCTTCGGCGATGCGTTGCTCCGAAGCGGTCTCGCCGTCCTTCTCGAGCTCGCGAATCGCCGCACTGATCTTGCGAGCGAGCTGGCGAACCCGGCGCGGCATGATGTCGCCGCGGCGCAGCTCGTCGAGTACGGCACCGCGAATCCGATGCTCCGCGAACGCGAGGAACGGCTCGGCGCGCGTGCCGTCGTAGCGCTCGGCGGCTTCGATCAGACCGAGCATGCCGGCCGAAACGATGTCCTCGCGCGAGACCCAATCGGGGCAGCGACGCGCCATGCGCAGCGCGATACGGCGCGCGGCATCCGCGTGGTCGCGGATCAAACGGTCCCGGGTTTGCGCCTGGTTCTTCGAAGGAGTCGAGCCGAAGGTCTGCACGACCCAACTCAATTACAACCCTCGATCCAACGTGCAGCCGAATCTAACTTATTGTAATCGCATACGTTTATGCGTTGTCCCCGGGTTGCCACGCACTCTGGGAGGGTAGTTATTTACCCCGGGGGCTCGAGCTGAGTCGACCAATCGCGACCGGCAGTAAGCCCAAATCGCCGGCGCGATTTTGTAGGGTCCACACGTGGCGAAGACCAAGGGGAAGGCGGCGAAGCCGAAAGCGAGCGCGAGGCCGACGAAGCCGAAAGCGAGCGCGAGGGCGGCGAAACCGAAGTCGACGCGGGTCACGACGCCGGTGCAATTGCCACCGACACTGCCGCCAGCGCCGGCGCCGCGCGACGAGCTGCAAGCCGAACGCGACATCGGTCGCCTGCTTCGCTACGGCGAACGCTTCGGCGCGAAGAAGATCGACACGCGGATGTGGACGACGCTGCCGGTGCCGTCGGGTGCGCTCGCGATCTGCGATCCAGCCGCAGCGAAGAGCTGGCGCGTGCTCGATCGTCCCGCCGGCGCCGGTCAGTTCCGCGTGATGCTGTCGGTCGCGCGTAGCGACGCGGGAGCCGAAGCGTTGGCGGCACTCGTGATCCACACCGGTCATCCGCCGATCGCGCGATGGACCATCGCGCATCCCAAAGGCAGGAAGCCGAAAGAGCCGAGCTCGTATCTCGTTACCTCGGGATGGCTCGTGCTCGTCGACGCAGATGCCGGCTCGCCCGGCGTGATCGCGACGCCCGACGCGAAGTCGAGCGGGCCCCAGCCGATCGAGGTGCCGCTCACCGACGGCCGCAAAGCGCTCGCTGTGCCATGCGGCAATGGCGACTTCACCGCCTACTGGGCCGTCGATGCCACCGACAAGCCGATCTGTCTCGTGATCGACTTCGACGCGTTCACGCAAAAAGACTGGCGCGCGAAGTCGTGATTACTTGCCGCCGAGCGCCTTGATCGCGGCCTCGGCGTCGGCTTTGAGGCACACGTTCGAGTTCGATTCGTTGAAGCCGAGCACGCCGCCGACCATGCGATAGCGCGCGCGCCTGAGCGACGCGATCGCGCGCGGATCACCGAGCTCGACCAGCTTCGGGATCGCCGCCTTGCGATCGGTGCACGTCGACGAGGATTCGAGATCGTGGAGCGCGGCTTTGAGCTCGATGTCGCGATCGGCACGATCGACGGTCGCCTCGACAGGCGCCGGCGGTGATGAGGGTGCGGGCGTGCTCGCGGTCGCCGAGCCGGGCGTTACCGCCGGAGCTGGCGCAGGCGCAGACAGCTCGGCATGACGCGGGCGCGGCTTCGCCACCGGCGTGCTGCCGGCCGAGACTTTCAGCGCGACCGCGATCGCGATCGCGACGACGAGCACCACGCCGGCGATCCACAGCCACTTCTTCGGGATCGGCTCGTGCGCATCCAGCGCCGGCGAGCTCGCGGCCCGCGGCACTTTGTTGAACGGCATCGGCGTGAACGACGCCGTCGGTGCGCTCGTCCCCGCGCGCGATGGCGTGAACGGAATCGGCGTCGCGACCGGCGAGCCATGTGCGGGCGTCGGAATCGGAATCGCGACCGCTCCCGAGCCGCGCGGCGCGATCGCGATGCCGGCATCGCGCAACACGATGTCGAGGTGACCGAGATATTCGTTGGCGGTCGCGAAGCGATCGGCCTGCATCTTCTCGAGGCCGTGACGGATCACGGTTTCGAGCGCGCTCGGGATCTGCAGATCCGGCGCGACCTCGGAGAACGGCGGCACATCGCGCGACACGTGCGCCGTCATGATCTGCAGTGGATCTCGGTCTTCGAACGGCGGTCGGCCGGTGAGCATCTCGTAGAACACGACGCTCAACGAGTACAGATCGCTCGCGGGCTTGATCTCGCCGCCGACGGCTTGCTCGGGCGACAAGTACGCCGGCGTGCCGACCGTGAGGCCGGCGCGCGTCATCGCGGGATCGTCGCCGGTGCCGGCGTAGAGCTTCGCGATGCCGAAGTCGAGGATCTTGACGATCGGCTCGCCGTCTTTGTGCGCGAGAAAGACGTTGTCGGGCTTGATGTCGCGATGAACCACGCCCTTGTCGTGCGCGTGGCGCAGCCCGGCCAGCACTTGCCGGATGATCCCGACGGCTTCGGTCCATGGGATGCGTTTGTCGCGCTCGAGTCGCGCGCCGAGCCCCTCGCCTTCGAGCGCCTCCATCACGAGATAGAGGCAGCCATCTTCCATCACGCCGAAATCGGAGACGCCGACGATGTTCGGATGATCGAGCCGGCCCGATGCGAGCGCTTCGCGCTGAAACCGCGCCGCGGCTTCTTTGTTGCGGCCGAGATCGGCGTGCAGGACTTTGATCGCGACGGCGCGGCCGATGCCGGTGTGCTCGCCCTTGTAGACGCGGCCCATCCCGCCTTTGCCGAGCACGGCGTCGACGCGGTAGCGCCCGTCGAGCACGCTCCCGAGTGGAACGACGCCCGAGTCGTCAGGTGAGGGGCCCATCGCGAACCGACCAATGGTACCGCGCGCGTCGCCGCGCACAACAGGCTCTAATGTGAACGATCGCGCCGCTTTTTCTGACTCGGACTTGGCGGTAACCCCGTGTGTTGTGTGAGCGCGACGCCGGGTTGGATCCGGCCGTGCCTGGTCGCTCCCGCCGTCGTTGGTTGCCACGACGGCACGAGGCAATGTTTGCCACCGCCGATCAGATCCGCGCGTCCCATCCGGCGCAACGCCTCGCGAAGGACCGGCCAATTCTTCGGATCGTGATAGCGCAAGAACGCCTTGTGCAAGCGCCGGCGCTCGAGCCCTTTGACGACGTGCACGCGATCGCGCGCGACGAGCGAGCGCAGCGGCGAATAACCGGTGTGGTACATCGCGGTCGCGCTCGCCATCGGCGACGGCAGGAACGCCTGCACCTGATCGGGCCGGAACCCGTTGCGCTTGAGCCAGAGCGCGAGGTTCAGCATGTCCTCGTCGGTCGTGCCCGGGTGCGCGGCGATGAAGTACGGGATCAGGTACTGCTCTTTGCCCGCTTCTTTGGAGTAGCGGTCGAACAGCTCCTTGAACCGATCGTACGAATCGATCCCGGGCTTCATCATGTGCTCGAGCGGACCGGCTTCGGTGTGCTCGGGCGCGATCTTCAAGTAGCCGCCGGTGTGATGTTGCGCGAGCTCTTTGATCCACTCGGGCGAGCGCACGGCGAGGTCGTAGCGAACGCCGCTCGCGATGAACACGCGCTTCACGCCTTTGATCGCGCGCGCCTTGCGATAGAGCTGCACGAGCGGGCCGTGATCGGTGCCCAGGTTCTCGCAGATGCCGGGGAACACGCACGACGGCTTGCGGCACGCGGCTTCGATCTCGCGGCTCTTGCACGCGAGGCGATACATGTTCGCGGTGGGACCGCCGAGGTCGGAGATGTTGCCGGTGAAGCCGGGCGTGGTGTCTCGAATTTGCTCGACCTCGCGCAAGATCGAGCGTTCGCTGCGACTCTGGATGATGCGGCCTTCGTGCTCGGTGATCGAGCAGAAGCTGCAGCCGCCGAAGCAGCCGCGCAGGATCGTGACCGAGAACTTGATCATCTCGTACGCCGGCAGCTTCGTGCCGGCGTGCCGCGGGTGCGGCGAGCGCGAGAACGGCAGCTCGTAGAGCTCGTCCATCTCCTGCGTCGTCAGCGGGATCGGTGGCGGGTTGATCCACACGTCGGCGAGCCCGTGCTTCTGGACGAGCGCGCGCGCGTTGCCCGGGTTCGCTTCGAGATGCAGGATGCGCGACGCGTGCGCGTAGAGCACCGGATCGGCGCCGACCGCTTCGAAGCTCGGCATGCGGATGACTTGCTGCGAGCGATCGACTTTGCGGCGCAGCTGGATGATCGGCGCGGGCGCTTGCCCGGTCGAGCACGCGGCATCGCGGCGTTCCGGTTCCATCGCGTACGGATCCGGTTTCGGATCGACTCGACCCGGCTTGTCGAGCGTCTGCGAGTCGAGCTCGCTGAAGCCCGCGCGCGTGCCGAGGAAGGCAGTGCCGCGCAGATCGCGAATCGTCGATGGCGAATCGCCCGCCGCAAGCCGATGCGCGATCTCGACGATCGCCCGCTCGCCGTTGCCGTAGACGAGCAAGTCGGCGCGCGTGTCGGCGAGGATCGAGCGGCGGACCTTGTCGCTCCAATAATCGTAGTGCGCGATGCGGCGCAGGCTCGCTTCGATGCCCCCGATCACGAGCGGCACGTCGGCGAACGCTTCGCGGCATTTCTGCGCGTAGACGATCACGCTGCGATCCGGGCGCGCGCCGGAGACGCCGTGCGGCGTGTACGCGTCATCGCTGCGCGGCTTCTTGTCGGACGTGTAGCGGTTGACCATCGAATCCATGTTGCCGGCGGTCACGCCCCACATCACGTTCGGTCGACCGAGCTCGCGGAATGCATCGACGCGCTTCCAGTCCGGCTGATCCAAGATCCCGACGCGAAATCCATGGCGCTCGAGCAAGCGGCCGATCAGCGCCATTCCGAACGACGGATGATCGACATACGCGTCGCCGGTCACGAGGATCACGTCGCAGCTGTCCCAACCCAGCGCGTCCATCTCCGCTCTCGTCGTCGGCAACACTGGCGCGATGCCGAACCGCTCAGCCCAGTACGGCCGGTGAGAGAACAGCTTCACGGCCGGCAACCTAGGGGACGGTGTCCACTAAGACAACTTATCGTTCGCAACTATCTGAGATCGTTCGCGTGAAAGATCCGGACGTCAACTTACGTTAGTTGCCGCCGTCGCACGGGTCGCCGCTCTTGCCGGGCTTCGCCGTGCCGGAGCGCGAGCTCGGCGGCGCCGGCGACGGCGACGTGGCAGCAGGCGGAGGGACCGCCGGCATCGTTGCCTCGGCGGGCGCGGGCGCGTTTTCTTCGGGCCCTCGCTCCTTGTTGAGCGCCTCGTTCTGCGCCGGAGTCATGAGCGACTCGCAGTGATCGGCATCGCTCATCGCCTTCATATCCGTCAAGCACTGCATGAGCTGCGGCGACCACGCGTCGGACTGGCAGTGCGACACGAGCATGTCGTGCACTTTTTTCACGGCGTCGGGCGGCGCCGAATCTTTCGTCGCGGGCATGACGTCGACGAGGTGGCCCACGGCGGTCTCGCACGTCGCGCCTCCGGACGCCGCGACATTCGCGTTCGCCGGCGACTGCGGCGGTGGCGTCGACGGGCCGCACGCGGCGACGCTGACGGCGAGACCGAAAACCCAACGACCCGCGCGGTTCATCGCGCGAGCATGACACGGCTACGAGGCAGCGTGCACCAAGTCGCGCACGCCGCTCGCGATGAACTCGACGGCGACCGCGGCGAGCAACAGCCCCATCACGCGCTCGAACGCGCGCAGCAGTGTCTTCGGGATCCACCGCTCGGCGTTGGCGGCGCTGCGCATCAGCAGCCACGCGATGATGCACGTGATCGTGATCGCGCCGAACACCGCCGGAGTGCGCACCGGATTCCACGCGGCGCGCGACATCAACACCATCACCGTCGCGATCGCGCCCGGCCCTGCGAGCATCGGGATCGCCATCGGAAAGATCGCGATGTCATCCTGCGCGCGGCTCTCTTGCTGCTCCTCGTGCGTCGTGCGCGTCGGCGATGGCTGCGCGCGCATCATGTCGATCGACATCAGCAACAGCATGATCCCGCCGGCGCACTTGAACGCGCCGAGCGAGATCCCGAACGCCTTGAACACGAGGCCGCCGGCGACGGCGAAAAAGCACAATATGACCCACGTCGCGAACGCCGCGCGCCGCGCGGTCGCACGCCGTTGATCCGGCGTCATCGACGCGGTGATCGTGAGGAATACCGGCGCGTTCGCCAGCGGATCGATCACGAAGAACACGGCCGACAGCGCGACGACGGCGAATTTGACGTCTGCGTCGCTCACGGCGTGCGCAGTCTACATCAGCGGTTCGCGCGACGCTCGCCACTCGTCCGGGATGCCCGTCGTGCCGACGGCGCCGGCGACGATGCCGCCGACCATCGCGCATGTCGTGTCGACATCGCCGCCGACGCTCGCGGTCGACCACAGCGCATCTTTGAAATCGCCGAGGTGCGTCGCCGCGCACCAGATCGCGAATGGCACGGTATCGGATGCGAGCACGCGGCTGCCGTTACCGAGCTCGGCCGCGACCGCGACCGGTTCGGCGAGTGACACTACTTGAGAAACGGCGCAAGGAACCGGTCGGTCTCGACGAGCAGTTGCGGGATCGTCTTGCCGAGCTCGTGACCATCGGCGACCTCGACGAGCGTCGCTTTAGGATGCGCCTTGACGAACGCGCGCGAGGTCGCGATCGGCACGGTCTCGTCGCCGGTGCCGTGCAGCACGAGCGTCGGCTGCTTGACGTTCGGCAAGCCGACGTCGATCTTCTCGGCGTCCTCGATGAAGCCGTAGTCGATCTTCGCGCTCTCGCCCGTCGAGTAGTCGTAGACCTCGCGCCAGCCGGTGCGCTGCCAATCGTCCCATTCGCCGGCGGCTTGCAGCTGCACGCGCCAGCGCGCGACGATGTCGAATGCGGGCGCGAGTAACACGGCCGCCTGCACGCGCTCGTCGACTTCGGCGACGTGCGCCGCGGTGAGCCCGCCGAGGCTCGAGCCGATCACGACGCATGGCCCTTTGATCGCCTTGCGCACGTGATCGATCATCGCCGACAGTCGCAAATGCTCGAACGACGGCACGCGTAGATCGAGCCGCTCGACCGCGATCGCGCTCTTGCCGTAATGCTCCGCGAACGCCGCGGCCTTGCGCGACGATGGCCCCGACGCAAAGCCGTGGAGATAGAGGATCTGCATGGGCTCAGCGTACACGCGGGTCACTCGATTGGCGCGTGCAGTCAGTCGTCGATCGCGCGACGCATGCGAGCAGTTGCGCATGTCGACCCTGTTCCGCCTCGTCATCTCGTCCATGGGCCTCGGCCGGATCGCGCTCGGCGTCGCGCCGTTCGTCGCAGCGGGCGCGAGCGCACGCTTGCTCGGATTTCCCGCCGCGCACGACACCGCGACCGCGCGCCTGATGGGCCGCTTCTTCGGCGTCCGCGACATCGGCTTGGGCGTGCTCGCGTTCTACGCGCTCCGGCATCCGGAGGCCGCGTCGTTCATCTTCCTGTTCAACGCGGTGATGGATTTCGGCGATCTGGTCGCGATCGCGATCCCGCTGCTCAAGCGGCAAGGCATCGATCGCGCGGCGCTCCTGTCCGCGCTGTTCGCGACAACCGGCGGCCTGCTGTGGCTCGTCGTCTGGCTGGTGTCGTAGATTGAACCGTGGCCGGCTCGGTCAGCACGTTGCTCGTTCGCCCGCTGGTGCTCGCGGTAAATCGGCATGTCGCCGAGTTTTTCGGCGCGACCGATCTGACGCCCGCGCAAGTCATCGACGACGACGCGCGGATCTCGCCCGCGCAATTCTGCGTCGCGTGGGCCGAGGCGATCCGGCTAACGCGCGATCCGCAGCTCGGCCTCGCGATCGCCGCGGCGACGCCGCCCGGCGCGTTCGGCATCATCGAGTACGTGTGCCGCTCGGCGGCGACACTCGGCGACGCGCTTCGCCAGTGGGTGCGGTACTTGAACCTGCTCGACGACGCCGTCGAGGTCGCGCTCGTGACCGAAGGCGATCGCGCGTGCCTGCGCGTGACGCGCGAGAGCGAAGCGCCGGCGCCGGCATCGCACGAGCTGTGCTTCGCGCTGGTCGCGAAGCAGGCGAAGCAGCTGTCGACGGTGCCGTTTCGCGTGACCGCCGTCGAGCTGTCGCATCGCGCGGTCGGAGACGTCGCGCGGTATCGCGCGTGGTTCGATGCGCCGGTCGCGTTCGGCGCGGAGCACACGCAGCTCGTCATGCCGCTCGCCGCGCTCGGCGCGAGCTTGATCTCGAGCGATCCGGCGCTGCTCGCGATCTTGTCGCGCGCCGCCGACGATTCGCAGCGGCGCGGTCCCGAGCCGGCGACGATCGCGGCGCAAGCCGCGCGCGTGCTCGGCGAAGCGCTGCGCAGCGATGAAGCCAACATCGCGCACGTCGCGAAGCGCCTCGGCATGACCTCGCGCAGCTTGCAGCGCCGGCTCAAAGACGAAGCGACCAGCTTCGGCGCGGTCCGCGAGCACGTGCGCCGCGAGCTCGCGCAGCGCTACCTCGACGACAAGCTCGCGATCTCCGAGATCTCGTTCTTGCTCGGCTTCTCCGAGCCGAGCGCGTTCTTCCGCGCGTTCAAGCGCTGGACCGGCACGACGCCGCTCGAAGCGCGACGCCGGCTTGTCGCCGCCGGGTAGCGCTGTGGCGCGCGCGGTCACTGCCGGATCGGCGGATTCGCGCGACATCACTGCCCATGACGACGACGTTGCTACCGACCTATCGCGACCACACGCTCTGGCGCAGCTATCAACCGCACTTCCCGCCGGCGATGCGTTGCACGCCCGAGACGACGCCGCGCGAAGAGTACTGGCGCTGGCGCGATCTCGACGTCCACGTCGATCACATGGGCTCGCCGAACGCGAAGCTCAAGATCCTCGTGCTGCACGGCGCCGGCGCGTACGGCCGCGTGATGGCGCCGGCCGCGGTGCTCGCCCAGCGCTACGGCTACGCGACGCTCGCGCCCGATCTGCCGGGCTATGGCCTGACCCGCGTGCCGCGCCGGCAGTTGACGTATCAACTGTGGATCGACTGCGCATGCGATCTAGTGCGCGCCGAACGCGCGCGCGATCCGCACATCCCGATCGCGCTGTTCGGCGTGAGCCTCGGCGGCTTGCTCGCGTATCAAGTCGCCGCGCGCTTGCAGCACGAGCTCCTCGGTGTGGTCGCCACGACGCTCGCCGATCCGCGCGAGCGCGCCGTGCGCAAGGGCTTCGCGCGCACCGCATGGCTCGGCACCGCGGGCTTGTGGCTGCTCGAGCACCTCGCGCCGATCACCGATGGCCTGCCGCTGCCGATGGCGCTGATGTCGCGCATGCATCGGATCTCGAACAAGCCGGCGCTGTCGCGGCTCGTGCAATCCGATCCGCTCGGCGGCGGCAGCTGGGTGCCCGCGCGATTCTTGCGCACGCTGATGACGGCGGTGCCTGCCGTCGAGCCCGAGGCGTTCACCGCGTGCCCGATCTTGCTCGCGCATCCCGGCGCCGATCGGATGACCGACATCGCGTTGTCGCGCCGCTTCTTCGATCGCCTCGCCGCGCCGAAACGCATGGTCGTGCTCGACGGCGCGAGCCACATGCCCACCGAGCATCCCGGCGTCGATCAGCTCGAGGCCGCCGTCGCCGAGTTCTTGGGCGAGATCAGCTCGCGTCGGCCTCGCGCGTAGTGCAGTCGCCCTTGTCGCAATCGAAGTTGCAGGACGAGTTCGAGCTGCACGCGACGCTGCAGCCACCGCCGTCGCACTGAAAGTCGCAGCTCGCGCCGCTCGCGCACGCGGTCTCGCAGTGGCCGCCGTCGCACTGCGCGTTCGTGCTCGCGCCGGTCGCGACGTCGATCTTGCAGTTGCCGCCGTCGCACTGGATGTTGCAGCTCGCGCCGCTCGAGCACTCGAACGCGCAGCCGCCGCCGTCGCAATCCCAGCTGCAGCTCTCGCCGCTCGGGCAAATGCGCAGGTTGTCGCCGGGCGCGGGAGTCGATTCCGGAGGCGGTGCGCCCACCGCGATCACGGCGCCGCCCGGACCCGACGGCGGCGTGTTCGTGATCGACGTGTACGTGCAAGCGGCGGAAATCGCGACCAAGGTGAGGCAGGCGAGAGCTCTCATGGCGGGCAGGATCCGCGAACGGCCCGAACGGATGACGCCGGCTTACTCGAAATGCAGCGTCGACGCGGCCGCGAGCTGCGCCTGCGAGATCCGAGGCGAAGTGACCTCCGTACCGTCGAGGATCGCCTTCGTGTAAGGACCATCACCGCTCGCATCGATCACGAGCTCGTGCCCGCCGATGTCGATCCGCGCCTTTGGGAATCGCGGGTACGCGACGATCCACTGGTCCGATCCCGGCACGGGATAGATGCCGAGCGTCGCGAGCACGTACCACGCGCCCATCGCGCCGCCGTCGTCGTTGCCCGGCACGCCGTCGGGTTGATCGGTGTAGTAGGTGTCCTCGGCCCAGCGCGACCACTGCTGTTCGAGATCGGGCCGGCCCCAATCGCCGAACGCGAACACCGCATTGATGTCGGGCTCGTTGCCGGCCCAGTACCACTTGCGCGGAAAGTTCGCCTCCGACGGATCCGACGTCTCTTGATCGGTCTTCGTCTGCTCGAACATGCTGGCCAGCGTCGCGATCGCCATGTCGCTGCCGCCGAGCACGCTCGCGAGCCCGTCGGGATCGGGCGCGCCGACCGCCCATAGTGCCTGCCATGCGTCGGCTTCGGCGTATTCGCCGTCGGGCCCGCCGAACGCGAATGGATCGAACGTCGTTGTCGAGAACGTACCGTTTTTCGCGCGCAGAAACTCGACGCTCGGATCGAACAGCTGCTGCCAGCCGTGCATGCGCGCCTGCAGCGTCGCTTGATCGGCCGAATCGCCGAGCGCGCCGGCGAGGTTGGCGAGTGCGAAGTCATCGTGCGCGTACTCGGTCGTGGTCGAGACGCTGCGATACGCGGTCGACGGGACGTAGCCGTCTTGCATGTACGCGACGACCTGGTCGCGGCCGCCGCGCACCGACGCCGG
Organism: Kofleriaceae bacterium; assembly: GCA_036271395.1. Taxonomy (GTDB): domain Bacteria; phylum Myxococcota_A; class Polyangia; order Haliangiales; family Haliangiaceae; genus JABFXX01. Next base: position 34,878 of record DATBAS010000095.1, on the reverse strand, counting down.
CGCGTTCGGATCCAACGCCGCTTCCGACAACAACGGCCACGCATCACTGCCGCCGGCATCTGGCACACCGCGCATGGTTGCATCGGCGAGCACGATCTCCGCGCTCGCACCGAGCATCGTGCCGGTCTCGCCGATCGCGAGCGGCCACTTTGGAAATGCGCCGAGCCCGTTGCCGAAACCGATCAGCGAGCGCGCCTGGTCGTGCGCGCTGTCGGGCGCGAGCCACGCGTACAGCGGCGCGACCGTGCGATACGTGTCCCACAGCGAAAGGTCGCTCATCTGGTGATAGCCGACGGCTTGCACCGGCATCGCGCCGATCAATTGATACGTGCCGTCGTCGTCGTCGATGACGGAGGGCATCAAGAACGCGTGATAGAAGCTCGTGTAGAACGTGCGGCGCTGCGCTTCGCTGCCGCCGGTGAGCTTGACGACGCCGAGCGTCTGTTCCCATCGATCCGACGTCGCCGATCGAATCGCGTCGAAGTCGATCGTGGTGACCTCGGCGGCGAGGTTCGCGCGCGCGCCATCGAGCGAGACCAGCGACAAGCCGAGCGCGAGCGTCGTTGCACCGGCCGGCACGCTGATCGCCGCGCCGACGCCCGTGCCGGTCGCGCTCGCGCCGGCGCTGATCGGGCTCGTATCCGACCACAGCTGATGTGCGGTCCACGCGCCGCTCGCATGCGCGACGAAGTAGATCGTGTAGCCGCCGTAGCCGGCCGACATCGCGCCGAGGTGATGGAGCTGGCCCGTGATCTCTTGCGCCGCGTCGTCGATGTTGACGATCGCCGCGTCGACCTTGCCGCCCGACAATGTCTTCGCGAGATCGATCACGAGCGTGCCCGCTTGCGGCAGCGTGTAGCGCTCGACCGCGACGCGTTGCGTGGCCGAGAGCTCGACCAACGTGCCGTCGCCGAGCTGCACGCTGTAGTAGCCCGGGCTCGCCTGCTCGGTCGATTTCACGAGATCGGCTTCGTAGTCGAGCGCGCTGGTCATCGTCGGATCGAACGCCAGCGTCGGCATGACTGCCAGCACGCCGTAGTCGGTCGCGCCCGTCCCGTGCAAGTGGACCGACGAGAACGCCTGCACGCGATTGTCCTCGGCGAAGTAGCCGCTGTAGTGCTGGAAGTCGACGATGCCGAACGGGCCGTCGGTGTCGGGGCCCGGCTTCGCGAAGCCGTGCGGCGCCGCCGCGCCGACGAAACAGCTGCCGTACGCGTAGCCCAAGCCGCCGGTGCCGATGCGCGGATCGACCCAATCGGTCGCGCGCGTGACTTCCGGAAGCGGCGCCGGCGACGAGCTACACGCCGCCACGAGCATCGACGCCGCGAATAGTGCCGCTCGCACGCGGCGACATTAGCTCAGTTGATCGTGAACGGATACGCGACGCTCGCGTCGCCGCCGGCATGGCCGGGGAACGTCCACGCGTTCGCCGCCTTGATGATGCATGCCGCCACTCGAGGGTCTTTCAGGGTCGACTGCACCTGAACGCGGCGTACCTGGCCGCCAGCGCCGACCTGCAGCTGCAGATCGATCGTGCCCTTCATCGCCTTGTCGTTCGACTTGCCCGCGGCAAGGCACTTGAGCACCTCCGGGCGATGCGAGCCGACGACCGACGACATCGTCGCGTTATCGATCGCGGGAACCTCCGCCTTGGGGACCTCGATCGTCGCGAGCGACGGATCCGCTTGCGGCGCGGCCGGTGCGGCGATCGCTTGCTCGGTCGCCGGTGGGGCATCGATCTCGGGTGCCGCCGGCGCCTCGATCGCCTGCTCGGGCTCGGCCACATCCGTCGCGCGGCCGATCTTGCGCGGCGCCATCGCGACCGTCGCCGACGTTTCCACTCGCGCGACGACCGCGGCTTGCGGCGGCTTTGCGGCGTCGATCGGCGGCGGCGGCGCTTTCGGCGCGACCGGCGCGGCGATCTCGCCGAGCGCGACCAGCGTGTCTTCTTCGCTTGCTTCGGCGATGCCGCTGCCGCGCGTCAGGTGCGCGCGCAAATGCGTCGGTCGATCGAACGTCAGCCAGAATCGCTCGGTCTTGTAGCCCGGCGCCGAAACCTCGACGAGCTCGACGACGTCGGTCGGTGAGATCGTGATCGACTCCGGCGCGATCGCGACGCGCCGCCGGAACGTGATCTTCGCGCCGCCCACGTCGGCTTCGAGGTCGACCGGAACCTTCTCCACTTCGCGCGGCGCCGGAACCGCGGCGCCCGGCATCGGCTGGGGCGCCGGTTGCGTCGCGACGACCTGCGGCGCGCGTGACCCGCCGCGCATCGCCGCGATCAGGCCGATCGCACCGAACAGCACGCCCGCGCCGGCGATGGCGTAGAGCACGTACGCTTTCTTCGCCGCCATCTTCGCGTTCGCGATCGACGCCGCGCGCCGCTGCGGCCGCGGGATCGGCGATGCGGCGGCAACCTGGATCGGCTGGCTGCGGCGCATCGGCATCGGCAGCGGCGTGCCGTCACCGCGCGTCATGAACGTCTCGAGCGCAGCCTCGACATCGGCCATCGACTGATAGCGAGCGTCGGGACGCTTCGCCATCATCTTGTCGAGGATGATTTCGGCGAGGCCGTGCGGAACTTCGGGCCGCATCAGCGGCGGCGGCTGGTCGTGCACGATGCGATGGAGCAGCTGCGTCGGATCGTCCTCGTTCGAGAACGGCCGGCGCGCCGTCAACATCTCGTACATGATCACGCCGAGCGCGTAGATGTCGGCGCGCGCGTCGACGTTCTCGGGATCCGTGATCTGCTCCGGCGCCATGAACTCCGGCGTGCCCATCACCATGTGCTTCTGGTGATCTTCGGATTCCATGAAGCGCGAGATTCCGAAGTCGAGGACCTTCACGTGATCCGAGGCGTCGTCCTTGTCGGTCAGAAACACGTTGTCGCTCTTGAGATCGCGGTGCACGACGCCGGCGTTATGGGCGGCGTAAAGCGCCGATGCGATCTGCGCGCAGATCCGAACCGTACGGCGCACCGGCAAGCCGCCGACCCGATAGATCTCGTCGGTCAGCAGCGCGCCCTCGAGATACTCGAACACGATGTACGGCACGTGATCGTGGGTGAACCCCATGTCCGTGCTCTCGACGATGTTTGGATGCCCGAGCGTCCCGGCTGCACGCGCCTCGTTCATGAATCGCTCGACGACGTTGGCGTCGGTCGCGAGCTCGGGATGCAGGATCTTGATCGCGACGCGCCGCTTGATCAGCGCGTGCTCCGCGAGGAACACGGTGCCCATTCCACCCGCCCCGAGCGTCTTGATGATCCGGTACCGACCTTCGACGATGTCCCCTGTCTTCGCCACACTTTCCCCCTTGGTCGAAAAACCCATCTGACCATCGTCGCGTAAACAAGCCGCACGTCTCAATCGCTTTGAATGTGATTCTTCGACGACGTCCTGCGCGATGTATGCTCGCGTGCGCCGAGATGCCGGATCACAAGGTCCCCGTTCCGCCGGCCGCCGGCGGGAAATTCGCCGAGCTCGCGAAGCTGCGCGATCGACTTCCACCGGGCAAGCCGCTCGTCGAAAAGATCGTCGAGCCGAAAGGTCCCGCGCGTGCGGTCGTGCGGCTCGAGCGCAAGCAGCGCCGCGGCAAAGAAGTGACCGTGATCGAGAAGCTCGCACTCCCGGCCGCCGAGCTCGCCGCGTGGTGTAGCAAGCTCAAGCAGCAGCTCGGCTGCGGTGGCTCGGTCGAAGGCGACGCGATCGTCGTGCAGGGCGACTTCCGAAAGCGGTTGCCCGATCTGCTGACGGCGATGGGCGTCCGCGCGGTCACCGTATCCGGCTAACGCTCTAGCCAGGGAAGATCGAGTTGCGCATCGACGCGGCGCGTCGTGGCGGAACTGGCCGGAATGCAGGCTCGCCCCCGGCGACGACATGTCGGCGACTTGGCAGGAGCCTTGCTGAATGTCGCTGCAGCCATGCGAAACCTCTCGCTCGTTTCTGGACTACTCCTCGCTGCGTCGGCTTGTAATGGCGGCCCAACTCCTGCCGGCGACCCGCCGACGCTGACCATCACGGCGCCGCAACGCAGCTTGGTCCAGAACGCGGCCGGCACGATCACGGTGACCGGAACGGTCACGCCGAACGAGCAAGGCACGGCGATCCAATCGGTGATGGTCAACGACGTCGCGGCGACGCTGAACGCCGACGGCAGCTTCACCGCCAACGTTCAGGTCGAAGAAGGCGCGACGTTGATCCACACCGTCGCGACCGACGCGAGCAGCGCGCAGGCGACCGACACCCGCTCGGTCGAAGCCGGCGCGAACAAGGCGCCGGGAGCGATGATCGGCAGCGCGGTCACCGCCGCGATCTCGAAGCAAGCGTTCGCGAAGATCGCCGGCGCGGCCGGCCCGATCGTTCAGAGCATGAACATGGCGCCGCTGCTCGCGCCGATGCAGCCGATGGTGCACTCGGGCGACGAGGATGGCCCCGACTGCCTCTACGGCCAGCTGTTCGTCGACAACCTGACGACGACGAAGGTCACGATCTCGCTCGTGCCGGTGAGCGGCGGCCTGCAGTTCTCGGCCGAGCTCGACGGGCTCGACGTCCCGGGTCACGTCAAGTACGCGGTCGCGTGCCTCGGCGGCACCGACAACACCGATATCAAGGCGAGCTCGGTCGTCGTCGCCGGCACGTTGCTGGTCGCGCCCGATGGCAGCGGCGGCTTCACCACGAGCTTGCAAAGCCCGACGGTCAACATCACCGGGCTCGACATCTCGTCGGGCGGCTTGCCGGGCGACATCCTCGACATCCTGCCGCTCGACAGCGCGATCGAGACGATCGCGCCGCTCGCCGCGAACATGTTCATGGGCCCGATGGTCAACGACGCGCTCGGCGCGCTCGGCGGACCGAAGACGTTGAACCTGCTCGGCACGAACCTCACCGTCAACGTCGTGCCGTCGGCGATCAACTTCACGAGCGACGCCGGCGTGGTCGCGCTCGACATGTCGCTCGTCATCGGCGGCGCCGAAGGCAGCAAGGGCTTCACGTCGGTCACCGACGGCACGCCGACGATGACCGCGGGCGCGGGCATGCAGCTCGGGCTCGCCGACAACCTCGCGAACGACCTGCTCGCGCAAGCCGTCGCGATGAACCTCGTCGCGATCTCGATGCCGACGCCGGGCGGCACGTTCGACACGACCTCGATCGCGATGACGTCGCCGCCGATGATCTCCGGCAACACCGCCGACGGCAAGATGGCGCTCGTCCTGCCCGACATGACCGCGACGTTCCTCGCTTCGAACAATCCGGTCGCGCAAGCGGCGATCAACGCCAGCGTCGAGCTCGCGATCGCGCCGAGCTCGAATGGCCTCGGTGTCGGGCTCGAGCTCGGCACCCCGACGATCGATGTCGACGTGCTGAACACGGTCGCGAACCAGACGCACTTCACGTCGGACGATCTGTCGGATGCCGTGAAGCTCTCGCTACAGGCGCAGATCACGACGTTCAGCGCGCTGCTCGGCGATATCCCGCTGCCCGCGCTCGCCGGCATCCAGCTGACCGGTCTCTCGATCGGCGCCGACGACGGCTACGTGATGCTGACCGCTCAGGGCCTGCAGTAACCCTGCATGTTGCACTTCTGACCCATCGAGCCGACCGGGCACGACGAGTCAGAGCCGCCGAGGTTCGTGCACTTCTGCGAGCACACCGGCGTCGGGAACATGTTGAACGAGTTCGTGCACACGCCGCTCGCGCACTCGGTGCTCATGTCGCTCACCGTCGTGCAGTCCGAGCCAAAGGCGATGTTGCCCGAGGCGGAACCCGAGCCGGAGCCGGAGCCCGAGCCGGGTGCATCGACTGATGGCGTGCTGTTGCTGCTGCAAGCGACCGACAACGTGATCGCAAAAAGAAAGGCTCTCCCCATCTCAAAATCGTATCAGCGTTCGAGTTGACCCCAAAAGTCGCTCGTTACAATCGTGTTACCGACCGAGTTGTCGACGGTCGCCCCGCCGCGACCGATCTCACATCAACTCGCCGTTGCGCTTGCGGATCTGGAACTCGACGCGGCGGTTCTTTGCCCACGCCGCTTCGTTGTGCGCCGGATCGAGTGGCATCGTCTCGCCGTAGCCGGTCGAAGTCAGCCGATTCGCATCGATGCCCTTGCCGATCAGATACGTCACGACGGCGGCCGCGCGGCGATCCGAGAGGTCCAAGTTGTACGCGTCGTCGCCGCGCTCGTCGGTGTGACCGCGAACCTCGACGAGCTGGATGTCGGGGTTGTCGTGAAGCGCGAGCGCGACCGCGTCCAAGATCGGATACGACTTGGTCTGGATGATCGCCTTGTCGAACTCGAAGTCGATCGACTTGAGGATCACGATGTCGGTCTTGCCGACGATGACGGCCGCGCGATCGGGACAGTCGGTGTCGTCTTGCGGGTTGCTATGCGTGCAGCCGGGCGTGGAGTCGGGAACGATCGGCGACTCGTCGATTTCGGGCGGCGGCGGATCGGCTTGTTCGACGACACGCGCGCGGATCGGCTCGTCGGGCCCATCCGGGATGATCGCGCTCGTCTGCGGCGCGGGCTTCGGCTCGAACACGATGCTGATGAGCGCGCGAAAATCGGGCGTGCCGTTCGCGCTCGCATTTTCGGCGAGGCCGCGGCCGGCGCCGAGCGACAGGTACGAGTTCTTGGCGAGATACACCTTCAAGCCGCCGAGCGCTTGCAGCTCGTGGGTGCGTGCATCGTCGGCGAAGACCTCGCCCACGACCTCGAGCTTCTGCGGCACGATCGCGAACGCTCCGGCAACCCCGGCCGGAAATTGCGTCGAAGGCATCGCATCCATCGCGAGCGTGCCGTGGCGAACGCCGCCGTTGACCGCGAAGCGCCAGCGCCCGACGGTCGCGTCGATCACGCCGCGCAGCTCCGGCGTCGTGCCGGTGTAGCCGAGCATCGGCGAGCTCGAGGTCGGCACGTAGACGCTGCCGATCACGCCGAAGCCGATGTGGCCGGCTTGCGCGACGTGCACTTTGAGGTGAAAGCCGGCGTCGCCCAAGCCTTGTGCATCGGTCGTTCCGCTCGCGATCGAGATCGGCAGCGACGCGCCGAGCTCGAGCGGGATGCCGAGCACGTGCAAGCCGAGCGCGCCGACGAGCGTGGCCGAAACCAGATCGTCCTCGCCGGGCACGCCGTGGCCCCAATCAAGCGAGCCGAGCCCGAACGACAGCTCTTCGTGGCCAAGCGTGTCGGCACCATCGAGCGTGAAATAGCCGCGCGCGTCCATCGCCGGATGCGATTCCTGGGCGGACGCGACGGCGCTGACGAGTAGACACGGCAAAACGATGGCCAGGCGTGGCATAGCGATCCTCCGACGGCGCGCATTGCTGCACGTCGCTTTCGATCACACTGTGCACGCTGATCTCGGTGCGGTTACTTCGTAGTCTTTTGCGACTTCGCGGGCTTGGCAGGCTTAATGATTTTCACACCACCGAGCCAGCCGCGAACCTCGGGGTCGAGCAGCTTGTGCGTCGCGATGCAGCGGTCGAGGCTCTCGGTCAGCTGCGTGATCAAGCGCGGCGCACCGGGGATCTTCGAGAACGTGTCCTTGATGAAGGCCGCGAGCTCGTCGCGGCGCGCGGGGTCGCAGTCGGTCGAGAACGGCGTCGCGAACGCGTAGATGCTCGTGCCGGTGTCGTCGATCGCCGGCAGTCGTTTGAACAGCTCGGCTTGATGCGCTTTGAAGAACGCCTGGCGCGTCTGAAGCGTTTCCACCTCGTGGCTCTTTGCGAGCATCCACATCGACACCCGAAAATCGATCGCGGGATCGAGCATCGCATCGAGCGCGAGCACGAGCCGCTGCGGATCGCGAACCTCGGCGAGCGCGTCGAGATCTTCACCGAGGCGAGCCTGATCTTTTTCGGTCTTCGCGCCCTCGCGCACGCTCGCTTGTACGTCCGGGTTCGCATCGACCGCGATTTGCATGATGCCTTCGCGCGACGCCGGCGGCAGCTCGCGCCAGTGCGCTGCGAGATCGACCGCTTGCTTGACGAGATCGGGATCGCGACCTTCGTATACCGCCTGCTCGACGAGCGTGATTCGATTCGATTCGACGTCGTAGTCGTCGCCGTCCTTCGGCAACAGCCCGACCTTCACGGCTCCCGGGCCGAACGTCGCGCGCAGCCACGTCTCGAGCTTGCCGCGCTGATCGGGCTGCACGAGTCCGCGCACGCGAGAGGCGAGATCGCCGACCTCGTCGATGCTGAAGCGATCGCCGGCCGCGAGCAACTTCGGCACGAACGACATCGCGAGCGCGAGTGGCAGCTCTTGACCGTGATGCGACTCGGTGGCGCTCGTCTCGACGTCCCCGAACGTGACCAAGCGCTCCGCCGGCGTGAGCGAGCTCCACGCTTCGTCGCGCAGCGCGGTCGCTTGCTTGACCGTGAAGTCGACGCGGTAGTAACCGTGGCCGCCGGCGTTCGGCGCGATCCAGCGCGGGCACTGGCCGGCGAGCTCGATCGTCGCGGTCGGCTGATCGACGAGCGTGCACGTCGGGGCCTTCGCCCCGTCGTAGCTGATGCACACCGGCACGATCCACGGCTTGGTCGCCTCGGGCGGTGGCTGATCGCCGACGTAGCGCGTCTGCGCGATCTGTATGCGCGGCTTGCCACCGCTGCACTGCAGATCGAACGTCAGCTGGGGTAGCCCGGCTTGATCGATGAACGTCGCGAACGCGGGCGCGACGTCGCGCTTCGCCGCATTGCTGATCGCCGCGATGAAGTCGGTCGACGTCGCGTTGCCGAACTGCTTCGCGTTCAAGTAATCGCGCACGCCGCGCTGGAACGTGTCGGCGCCGACGAACGACTCGAACATGCGTAGCACCGACGCGCCCTTGTCGTACGTGATGCCGTCGAACGAATTGAGGATGTCGTTCTCGGTCTCGATCTGCTGGCGGATCTTGCGCGCGGTGACGAGCGAATCGGCTCGCTGGGCACTTCGACGCATGTCGACCTCGGCGAGCTCGGCGTGCCAGCTCGGATCGAACTTCGCGACGATCTTGGTCTCCATCCAGTTCGCGAAACCTTCGTTGAGCCAGATGTCATCCCACCATGCCGTCGTGACGAGATCGCCGAACCATTGGTGCGCAAACTCGTGTGCGGCGACCTGCACGTACAATTCGCGGTGACGCCACGATGGCTTCTGCGGATCGATCATCACGAGCCAGCCGTCGAACGTGACGAGCCCTGCGTTCTCCATCGCCCCGAAACCGCTGGTCACCGGGATCGCGAGTACGTCGAGCTTGCCGAACGCGTATGGGATCCCGAACCACTCCTCGAGCAGGTCGAGCACACGCGCGCTGGTCTGCGCGGCGTATGCGGCTTCGGCCGCGTGGCCCTTCGGCATGATGATGCGCACCGGCACGTTCGACTTGGTCTTGCCGGCGGGCACGACGTCGAACGGTCCGATGCCGAACGCGACGAGATAGCTCGGCAGCGGCTTCGTCGTGCCGAACTCGTAGCGATGCATGCCGTTGCCGAGATCGGAGTCGCGATCGGTCAGCGTGTTCGCGACCGCAACGTCGGCGTCGGGTACGTCGAGCGTCAGCGTCCACGGGACTTTCGGATCGGGCTCGTCGAAGCACGGGAACACGCGGCGCGCGCCGATCGACTCGAACTGCGTGAACACGTACGAGTGCTTGTCGAAGACTTCTTTGAACGCGCCGAGCGTGACCAGCGGATCGATCTGGCCCGAATACTCGAACGCGAGCTGGATCGCACCGGGTTGCAGCGGCGCGTCGGCGTGGATTTCGAGCAGCTCTTCGCCGCGCGCCGTCGCGGTGATCGCGATCGGCGCGCCGTTCTGCGTCGCCTTCGCCGATTTGATCGTCAGGTGATAGCCGTGCAGCCAGATCGTGCTCGTCGTGTCGGCGAGCTTGCCGTCGATCTGGATCGCGCCCTCGAACGTCGGCTTGTCGGGATCGATCGCGAGCCGCGCGGTGTAGCTCGCCGGCACGAACGTGCGCGGCAGGCGCAGCTTTGGCACCTCGTCGGACGGCGCCGGCGGTGGCGGCGGCGGTGAGGCGGCGACGACCGGCAGAGCGGGAGCTTGCGGCGCAGGGGCCGGCGCCGGGCACGCGGCGAGCGCGAACACGATCGTGGCCAGTAAAGCGGAACCCGGCGCGATCGACATCGAGAGGCGGCGCATGCCGCGAAGGGTATCACCCGGCGAGTTGCGCGCCGCAGCACTGCTTCCACTTGCGCATCGATCCGCAGATGCACAGATCGTTGCGGCCCGGCTTCTGCGGCCTGATCCGCGCGACCTCGCGCGGCAACGGAAACTTCGTAGGTCGCTGCTCGCGACCGATCGCCTCGGCCGCTTCGAACCGCGCCGCGATCTCGTCGAGCTTGGCGGGCGTGAACCAGTCGCGCGCCTCGGCTTCGAGCTTGCGCGCGTGTGGGAAATAGCGTTGCGGATGATGAATCTCGTCCCAGTGCGGCACCGCGCGATAGCCGGCCGGCACGTCGACGAGCGCGTTACCGCCGGCGAACCCATACGTGCCGACGTCGCGCGCGGGTAGCAGCGCCCACTCGATGTCGAACAAGCGAAACCCGACGGCTTCGATGCCGACCCACGCGCGCGCTTCGTGCTCGTTGTACGTGTGGAGATACGCCGCTTCGTCGATCGGCTTGACCGATTCGGGCACGCCGTACGGGACGCCCATCGGGGTGCCGTAGTTCGCGGCAGTCGCATCGCCGTTGATCGCGTGGATGAGCTCGTGGACGCAGAACCCGAGCAGGCGCGAGTGAATGCACCCGTTCTCGCGCACCGTCACCCACTTCACTTCGTTGCCGAGCTGCTTTTGCACCTGCCACAGCGTCGGCGCCGCGAGATCCCAGATCACGGTTTGGCCCCAGCCGCGCATCGCATCGTCGAAGCGATACAGCGCCTCGATGCCGGCAATGCGCTCGTCGAGCGAGAGCCGTTCGTGACACGCGCACGGGCACGGAAACGGCGATTTCACCGCATCGACGACGGTGGCTGGCATCTATAGATTGTAGCCGAACATCGACCGAAACCAGACCCGTCCGAAATAGCTACCGACCGGCGGCGTCTCGTCGAAATCCGTGGCGCGCACGTACATCGCGGCGGTCCACCAGATTTTCCCAAAGCTCATCATGATCGCAGGGCCGACGTAGTACTCGGGACCGAGCGCGAACGGCCGCGTCGCCGGCGCCATGTACTGGTTCGTCGGGTATTCGCCGCGCAGCCAGCTGTCGACGCCGACCGAGAGCTTCGGCGTGATCTCGTAGGTCGCGCCGAGCGTCGGGTTGAGCACGACGTCGCGCTGGATCGAGCCATCGGCCTGACGCGCGAAGTAGAGCTCGTACTCGGCCCACAGGTTCGCGGCGACGCGCAGGTTGCCGAACCGGCGTTGCAGCAGGACTTTGCCCTCGAACTCGAATTCGTGCTCGTTCTCGCTGAGCTCGCCGTACACGCCGACGTCGATCGGCCACACGCCCGGATCGGCGAGCGTGTAGCGAATCCGCTGCTTGCTGCCGTTGCCCTCGGGCATGATCGCCTGCGATTGCGGCTCGAGCACGTTCGCGCCGACCGTCGGCACGAACGTGAGGTACAGCGCGAGCTCGAGCCGATCGGCGACGCCGATCTCGAACTCGGTCAAGAACTGCGATGCGAGATACGCGCCGCGCGTGCCGTTGGCGGTGATGCCGTTGAGCGGCGTGAGATCGACCGTCTGCTCGAACTCGACCTGGCCGGGCGCGAGCGTGTCGGTCGTGTACGTGAATGGCAGCGCGCGCGGGTTCGCGTACGCCGTGGTGGTTAGCGCGATCAGCGCCAACATGATCTTGGTCATCGTGGTCTTTCTAGAAGCTCGACAGCTGGAGCTTCGGCGAGCAGATGTAATCGTTGCTCGCGCACATCACGTGGCAGTTGTTGCAGCCGTTCGGATCGCCGCCGTAGGTGTCGCCGAGCGGCGGGCCGAGCCCGCGCCACGTGATCAGCACGGGATTCTCGCTGAGCTCGAAGTACTCCCAGCTCACCGAGCCGGACGGGTTGAAGCCACCGCCGCGCTTGACGCTGGCGAAGATCTTTCCGTCTTCGCGCACCTCGACGATGATCGTGCCGATCGGAAACTGCGTCGAGCCGGGCGGCGGCAGCATGTTGATGTATTGCGTGCGCGCGCCTGCGACGCCGGTCGGCAGAGAGCCGTCGTCGGCGAGCGTGTCCATGTACGACGTCCACGTGCGAAACGGCGCGAACGCGGGATCGAACGCGATGAACGTATTCGGTGCATCGGCGGTTCCCTCGCTGTGCTTTGCACAGCCGGCGACCGCGAGCGCGATGCCGAGAACGAGCGCGGCGCGCATCAATCCTCGACGAACTGCGGGAAGCCGAGCATCGTCGCGGCCATGTTCATCTCGAACACGACCGAGCCCATGGTCGTAGGATCGACGGCTTGATGCACCGACTCCCACAGCATGCCGAACGGCGACTGCAGATCGGTCTGCGACGGGTCGTCCGAGCTCCAATCGCTCGGCACCGCCGGCAGCGCGTCGCCTTGATCCGCCATGTAGAGCGTGCCGAGCGTGTCGAAGCCCGACTGGATCATCGAGTCGACGCCGTTGCCGCCCGAGTGCGAGTCGATCCACGGCTGGAAGTAATCGTAGATCTTCGTCGTGCCGTCGAGGTTGTTACGCAGATCGAACAGCGTGGTCTGCGCGTAGCGCGACTCTTCTTCGCCGGTGGCCGCGAGGTTGACCTTCTCGGCCTGCTCGTTCATCAGGCCGACGAGGCCTTGATACGCAGCGCCGACGTCGATCACGGTCGGCGTCCACTGATCGTGGAGCGACTGTGCGTCGTCGATCAGCTTCTGGCACAGCTTCGACTGGTACTCCATCGCTTCGGCATCGGTCGTCGGGAAGCTCGCAGCCGCGTAGCCGGGCAGCGTGCTCTCGAAGTCGATGACTTTTTGCGGGATGACGTCGGCGTAGAGGATGCGCTCGATCCCGTGCATGCCGGTGATGCCGACATCGTCGAACGGATCGGGATCGCCCGCCGAGCCGAGCATCGTCAGGAAGTCGTCGTAGCGCGCGTCCATCGACGTATCGAACTGCGGAAAGATCGGCGCGGTCGCGCCTTCGACGTGCTCGTACGCGGTGCGCGTGTCGAGCCACGCGCTCTTCATCGCGGTGATCGCGGCGGCATCGGCGGTCGCATCCCACGCGTGAGTCGGCGCGGCGGCCTGCAGTGCCTTCGCGGCGGTGACGAGATTCGCGAGATCACTATCGATCGAGTCGTGCATCTCGTTCACGACGTCGGTTTGGTAGTCGGGCGAGCTGCTGCCGCAAGCCGCGACAAGAACGAGCGCGAGAATGTGCTTGGTCATAGAGCTCCTACGAAATCGACCAGTAGTTGTTGGTTGGCTGGAGTCAGCGCGCGAAATCCGTTCGCGGCTGCGAGCGCCTCGCCGTCGTGGGCGAGGATGGCGTCTTCGATGGTGGCGGCGCGGCCGTCGTGCATGAGCTCTTTGACGAAGCGCTCGCCGATCAGCGGCGCGGTGCGCCACTGCGTCGAGGTCGCGCCGCCGTCGACCATGCCGTCGGCAAACGCGGGACCCATGTCGTGCAACAGCAGATCGGAATAGATCGGCGCGGCGATGCCGGCGAGCTGCGGGATCGGATAGTCGCTGCGCGTCTGCATCGCCGGCACGTGACACGCCGAGCACGCCAGCTGGTCGAACAGCTTCTCGCCCTGCGGTGTGAGCCCGACGCGCTCGGGAATCGCGATGCGGCGGACGTAGAACGCGATCTGGTTGACGTGATCGATGTCGAGATCGACACCGGGCTTGAGATCGTCGGTGAGGTTGTCGGGATTCGCCAGCTCGGTCGGCCGCATCGGCGTGGTCAGGCCCATGTCGCCCTGAAACGCGTCGGCGACGAAATCGTCGACGGTGCCAACGCGCGCCTTCAGCGCGAACTTGCCGATCACCATCTGGCCCGTTTGGTAATTGCCGAACGTCGTGTCGGGATTCGGCACCGACAGATACGGCGACATCGCGACCACGCCGTGAATGCCATCGGTCCGCTTTGCTTCTGCGGCGGCCATCGCGACGATCGATGCGTCATCGACCGCTTCGATGTAGCCGCGGCCGAACACCGGCGGACCGACGCGCGTGGTGACCTTGACGTTCGCATCGCCCGGTGGCGGCTCGACCGGCGTGGTCGCGCCCGCCGCGAGCTCGGCGCGGATCGAGTGGCCGTACGGCAGCTCGGACTGATCCGGATCGGCGGTGATGCCGTCGGCTTCGACCTCGGCCATCTTTTGCACGAGCCCGGGGCCGCGGCTGCCATCCTGATGACACGCGCCGCATGCGTCGCGCACGTAGAGCGGGCCAAGCCCGTCGGCCGGCGTGAACGGCAGGTCAAACAGCTGATCGCCTTGCTCGAATGCCGCGACGTCGGCGGGCGAGAGCCCGTCGATCGGCACGTCGGACGCCCGGACGAGCGTCGTCGCCGTGGCATCGGGCGCGGGCGGCTGCAAATTGTCGCCGCACGAGGCGGCGAGGCACATCAACCCGGAAATGAAAACCATTTTCATTTTCAACAAACGAATAAGCGATCCGGCTACCCGGTGTCAATCATCCGTTCGCTTCGGATCAGTGAATCCCGATGCCCAACGTGATTCCGCCAAGTTGGTTGAACCCCTTGGCGTCACCGTCAGACATCTGGAGCGCGGTCCGCGAGGCATCCATGTAGATCAGCACGACCGGAAAGCTCACCATCACGCCGCCGCCGTAGCGAATGCCTTGGCCCCACGCCGTATCGCGCGCGCCCTTGTCGACGACCGCGCCGACGCTCGGACCGGCGTGGACATAGCCTGAAAAGTACTTCCAGCGGATCGGCGTCCATCGCAGATCGACCGAGCCGGTCGTCGTGACGTAGCGCTGCGAGCTATCGCCGGTATCGAACATCGAGGTCGACGCGCCGAATTCATGCACGCCGATCTCGGCGCCGAAATCTTTGCTGCCGAAACCGAACGCGAGCGAGTACGTGTGGGCCGGCGTGGTCGGCGATGCGGCCGCAGCCGTGCCCGGCAACGTGCGCGCGCTCGCGACCGACTCGCCCATCATCGACGACATCGGGCCGCTCGTGGTCGACGACACGTCGTAGCCGCCGAGCACGTAAGGATGACAGGCGGCCAGCGTCGTGAGCAGTACAGCCGCGCGGAGCATTGCCTACCGATTCGACCCGCATGCCGCGCAGTGTATGTATGCACGCATGCGCCTGCCCTATCGCATCGTCAACGTGTTCACCGCCGCCGGCGATCCGCTGAGCGGCAACCCGCTGTGCGTATTCGAGGATGGCCAGAGCCTCGACGATGCGCACATGCAAGCGCTCGCGCGACAGCTGAATCTATCGGAGACGACGTTCGTGCTGCCGAGCGAGACAGCGACGGCACGCGTCCGCATTTTCACGCCGTCGTACGAGATGCCGTTCGCGGGTCATCCGACACTCGGCACCGCGCACGTGGTCGGGCAAATGCGCGGCCTCGCTGCGCTGACGTTCGAGATGACGGCGGGCATCGTGCCGGTCACCGCCGAGGCCGGCCGGTGGACGCTGCGCGCCGCGAAGACGCCGACCGCTACCCCACCGAACGCGACGCGCGACCAGCTCGCCGCGATGCTCGGGTTGCCCGCCGACGCGATCGCGGGTGATCCGCTGTGGGTCGATACCGGCTCGCGCCAGCTCGTCATCCCGCTGAGCTCGGCCGAGCACGTGCGCGCCGCGAAGCCGAACCCCGAGCTGCTATACAAACACGCCAAACGCGACGATCGCGAGTCGATGGCGTACGTCGTCGCGCGCGAAGGCGAGCATTTGCTCGTGCGGTTCTTTTTCACCCAGCGCGGCTCGGTCGTCGAAGATCCGGCGACCGGCTCGGCGTGCGCGAACCTCGGCGGCTACTACGTCGTGACCGGGCGCGCGCTGCCGCTCGCCGAGACGCTCCATCAGGGCGAGCTGATCGACCGGCCGTCGCATCTCGGCCTGCGCGTCGACCAGGATCGCAAGATCTTCGTCACCGGCGAAGTGATCGACCTCGGCGGCGGCGCGTTCGAGCTGTGATGTAAGATGCCGGCGTGGCAGGCCGCACGTTCGCGATCGGCGACATCCACGGCGATCTCGCTGCGGTCGAGACGTTGTTCGCGCGTCTGCCGGCGTTGATGCCGACCGACACCGTGGTGTTCCTCGGCGACTACGTCGACCGCGGGCCCGACTCGGCCGGCGTCGTACGCTGGATCCGCGAGATGTCGATCACGACGTCGGCGAAGGTCGTGCTGTTGCGCGGCAACCACGAGGACGCGTGGCTGCAGGTCGTCGAGACCGGTTGGCCCGAGTTCATCGCGCCGCGTGGCAACGGCTGCCTCGAGACGTATCGCTCGTTCGCGGGACAACCGCAGCCCGACCCCGACGAGATGGCCTCGCCCGAGGAGTTCGCCGCGATGTTCGCCGGCAGCTTCTTCCCGCCCGATGTCGTCGCGTGGATGAAGCAGCTCGCCTGGTATTACGAGGACGAGCACGCGATCTACGTCCACGCCGGCATCAAGCGCGTCGGCGCCGAGTTCCCGCATCCGTCGCTGGTGAACCCGCCGCGCGCGCTGTTGTGGCTGCGCGACCGCGACTTCTTCGAGAACTATCGCGGCAAGCTCGTCGTGTTCGGCCACACCACCACGGTCACGCTGCCCAACGAGCTATCGACGCACACCCCCGACGATCCGACCGATCTGTGGGCCGGGCCGGCGTGCGTCGGGCTCGACACCGCATGCGGCAAGGGCGGCTTTCTCACCGCGTTCGAGCTACCTGCACAGCGTGTCTATGAATCCCGGGATTAAGCACACCGCCGATCAGGCGCGACCGGTTCGCTTCGCGCGCGCGCTCGCGTCGCCGATCGGCGTGATCATCACGCTGCCCGCGCTCGTGATCGCGGTCGGCCTCGTCGTGTTGCTGGTCGGTCGCTCGGCGACGCGCAACGCCAGCGACTCGATGGCGCGCCACCAGCTCGCCGAGCAAGCGAACGCGATCCAGTCCGATGTCGCGTTCGCACTCGATCAGGCTTCGCCACTGATCGAGCGATTGCGCGTGCTCGCCGATCCGCAACGACCGCTCGCCGACGTCGGCGTGCGGCTCTACGACCTGATCGTGGGCCGGCCCGGCGTCGCGTTCTTGAGCATCAGCTTTCCCGACGGCACGTTTCGCGGCGTGCAGCTCCAGCCCGACAACTCGCTCGCCGTGCAGGAATCGTCGCCCGGCGGCAACGCGCAGTGGTTTGTCGTCAAGGCCGGCGCGCTCGTGCCGACCAAGAACGAGCACACCAGCTACGACCCGCGGACCCGCGGGTTCTACCAGCTCGCGACCACGCGCAAGAAGCGCGTGTGGACCGCGCCGTACACGTTCTTTCGCAGCCACGAGACCGGCATCACGTGCGCCGAGCCGTTGTTTGCCGCCGATGGCTCGTTGATCGCGGTGCTCACCGTCGACTTCGATGTCGGCGCGCTGTCGGATTTCGTCGCGCGGCCCGCGTTAGATCAGGCGCGCTCGATCGTGTTCACGCGCGATGGCACCGTGCTCGCGTATCCCGCCGGCAAGTCACTGCCGGTGACCGACAAGCTGCTGCGCGGCGCCGACATTCACGATCCCGCGCTCGACGCGCTGTTCGCGCTCGCGCCGAGCAACGCACAGCACTTCGCGGTGCTGCCGACGCAGGACGGCGCATTCTTGTCATCGATCGCGCCGATCGGCGGCAACCGCGCCGGCATCGACGCGCCGCTCGATTGGTTCGTCGCGACGGTCGTGCCCGAGGCGACGCTGCTCGGTCCGACCCACGCGCTCGAAAAATCGAGCGTGATCGCGAGCGGCGGCGCGCTCGGCATCGCGGTCGGGCTCGCGCTCGTGCTCGCGTGGAACCTCGTGCGTATGCGCAAGCAAGTCGCCGCGTCGCGCGCCGAAGCGCGTCACGCCGAAGCGCGCGCGAGAGAGCTCGGCAGCTATCGGCTCGTCGCGCGGCTCGGCGCCGGCGGCATGGGCGAGGTCTGGCGCGCCGAGCACCGCCTGCTCGCGCGCTCGGCCGCGATCAAGTTGATCCGCGCCGAAGCGCTGCACGATCCCGACTCGGTGAACGAGATCCGCGAGCGCTTCCGCCGCGAGGCGCAGACGCTGGCGTCGATGCGGTCGCGCCACACGATCGAGATCTTCGACTACGGCGTCACCGCGGAAGGCGTCTTCTACTACGTGATGGAGCTGCTCGACGGGCTCGATCTCGAGTCGATCGTCGTGCGCTACGGCCCGCAGCCGGCCACGCGCGTCATCAACATGATGGTGCAAGCGTGCGCGTCGCTCGCCGAAGCGCACGACGCCGGCATGCTCCACCGCGACATCAAGCCGCCGAACCTGTTCGTCAGCCGCGCCGCCGACGAGCTCGACATCGTCAAGCTGCTCGACTTCGGCATCGTGCAGACGCTCGGCGAGCCGGCACAGCGACCCGCGCAGCCATCACAACGCTTTCCCGACACCGGCAAGCTCACGCAGGTCGGCGCGATGCTCGGCACGCCGGGCTTCATGGCGCCCGAACAGATCCTCGGCATGCAGCTCGACGGCCGCGCCGATCTCTATGCGCTCGGCTGCTGCGCGTGGTGGCTGCTCGCCGGTCGAGAAGTGTTCGCGCGTGACGTCGGCGAAGCGAAGCTGCTCAATCGCCACATCAGCGAGCCGCTACCTCGGCTCGCCGACCACGTGCGCGGCTGGTTTCCACCGGAGCTCGAGGCCGTGCTCGCGTCGTGCCTCGCGAAGGACGCCGAGATGCGGCCGGACAACGCGCGCGTGCTCGCCGCGCAGCTGCGGGCGATTCCGATCCCGCCGCACCACGATTGGAGCGACGTGCACGCGGCCGCGTGGTGGACGAATTATCAGCCGAAGGCCACCGCGCCGAACGTGCCGGCGTCGGAAGTGCAAGTGATCATGCCCGGCAGCTCGGCGGAGTCGACGATGCCGTCGCATCCGTTCGCCGAGACCGTCGTCGGGCAACGCTAGGTTTTCTCCGGCAAGTATGCTCGCGGTAGCGCGAAGCCGCGCAAGAACTGCCGGCGACGTCGCTTGCCGTTCCAGCGCGAGACGCCGAGGATCGTGCCCCATCCCATGAACGCGGCGGATGCGGCGACGACCCACTCGAAGCCGAGCAGCGGTAGCACCATGCCGACCGTCGCGAGCACGAGGCCGCCGGTCAGCGTGACCCACACGATGTCGGCCGCGTTGCGGCGCGACCACGTGTCGTAGTCGAGCTCGCATTGCGCACACCACATCGCGCGTTTTGCCGGCGCCTGGCCGAGAGCCTGAGATCCGCAGCGCGCGCAGGCCATGCGGATGTTCTAGCGCGCCCGGAAGCCTTCGAACAGGTAACCCTTGTCGATGCCGCCGTCGATCACGCGGACCGCACAGTTCGCCGGGTTCGCTTCTGCCTCGAACCACTCCGGCGACAGGTGACACCACATCATCACGAACGCGCGCAGCGTGACGCCGTGGCAGATCACGACGATCTCGCGAATGCCGTGCTCCTGCATGTCGCGATGGAACGTGCCGAACGCTTGGTGGATGCGCTTGGCCACGTCGAAGCGGCTCTCGCCTTGCGGCATCCGCGCCCAGAACTTGCCGCCGAATCGGCACTGCATGTCGTAGTACGCGTGCTCGTTCGGAAACCGCTTCGGCAGCTCGTCGTCGGGCACGCCGTCGAACAGGCCGAACTGCTGCTCGCAGAGCAAGATGTGCTCGACGCGATCCGTGATGTGCGAGCGCGCGCCGTCGAAGATCGCATCGGCGGTCTGCCGCGTGCGCTTGTACGGGCTCAGCCACAGCCGCACGTGCGGCGTGGTCTCGCGCAGCTCGCGCGCGTAGTACTCCGTGATCGCGCGGCCGGCTTCGCGCGCCTGCTCGACGCCGCGATCGGAGAGCGGCACCGCGTGATCAGCGGTCGTCGCGTGGACGCGCGGATCGACGTTGCCGAGCGACTCGCCGTGACGGACGAGCAGGATGCGCACCACCCGGGAGCTTACCAGTCCGCGAGCGACTGAGGTCAATGCCGGCGGCGGCGCAGTACGAGCCCGACGATCACGACGCCGCCGAACATTACCGCTGCACCGCCGCCGGTCGTCTCGCAGCCACCGCACGCTTGCGGTCGCTCTTTCGGCCGCGGCGGATCGACCGGATTGCTGAGGAGCACGCCGATCTGCGGCGCGTCTTTGGCGAGCAGCGTCGCGAGCTCGACCTTGCCGCGCGGCGCGAATGCGGTGTTCGTCGCGGCCTGCGTCGCGAGCTGTTGCTGCCCCGCTGGAGGGCCACCCCACGTTCCGCGCACCGGCGTCGCGCATGCGACCTCGCCCAGCCACGGATGCAGGATCATGTAGCGGCCCTGGAAGTTATTGAACGACGCGTGCTCGACCGCGGTCGGAACTTCGCCGTGCGCATCGGGCACGCCGCGACCGCCCTCGATCGGATTGACCGCGCGAAACACGAGATCCGTGCCGAGATCTTTGCCGTAGCGCGCGTGCAGCCGCGTCAGCGTGAAGTTGTTCGAGTCCTGGTAGCGCGCGCCGAGCACGTCGGCGCCGATCGTCGCGAGGTCGTTGCCGTCGAGCACCGGACCCGCGCACGGGTCGCAATTCGAGGTCGACCATGCGTACTCGGTCACGACGGCGTGCGGCTGTGCAGCGATCGCGTGATCGAATAGCGCCGCGTAGAACTCGGCGAACCGCGTGCGCACGCCCTCGTTGACGGTGAGGTTCGTCGGCACGAGCACGTTGGGATAGTTCGCGGCCTCGTAGCGCGTATCGCCGGGCGCGACGATGTTGACGATCAGATCCTGCGTGCCGTTGGAGTTCGCGAGCCCGAGCCGGATCGGCAGCGTGAACTCGGGGCTGTCGTAGGAGAACCGCAGCGGCGATAGCGTCGCCATGCCCGTTTTCGGATCGAACGCGACCTTCTTGGGATTTACCTTGGCGACGAACCACTTCATGCCCTGCTCGATGTACGGGCGCAGCAACGGCTCGGCGCCGTCCGGAATCGAGTAGTGGTGGTCGCGCAGCCACATGTCGAGGCCGGTCGACTCCTTCGCCGAGAGCACCTCGATGTCGTATTCGCCGACGGAGAATCGCGCCTCGACTTTGACGTGATACGGCTTCTTCGCCACCTCGTTCTCGGCGCTGTCGTCTTCGGCGGTCGCGCCGGCGAGCGTGACCATCTGGTCTTCTTCGACCATCGGCGGCCGGCACGGGTCCTGTTCCCAGTACTCGACGAGCCGCGGCGCGCCTTGCGTATCGATCTTGTCGAACACGTCGCGCGGCAGCGTCCTGACCTGATCTTGTTTGATCACGGTCGGCACGGGCACGACCATCGCGAACTCCGACGGCGGGCCCTGATAGTTGTTCGCCATCGACAGCACCGTCGTGGTGCCTTGGCGCATCAACACGACCTCGGTCGCGTTGTTGTAGAGCTTCGCGTTGGCACCGCCGACGTAGAACCCGCAGAACGCATCGACGCGCGCGGGCAAAGCCAACAGTGCGGCAAGAATGGCGTGATGAGCCCGCATCCCGACTTTCACGCGCGGCGTGCAGATTCGATCTAAGTCACTGCGCCGTCGCGGTGTCGTCGAGCGAGAAAATGTAGAGCGAATCGGTCGGCTCGAACACCAGCGCCTGGGCGCCGCCGACGACGTACAGCGAATCGGCGACCGCCGCGCCCTGCACGCCCGCGCGCGGCAACGGCAGGTACGGATACGAATTCCACACGTCGTTGATCGAATCGTAGCCCTGCATGTACGTCAGCGCGGACATGCCCGCCTCGCCACCGGCGCACAACAATTGATCCTGCACCACGCCGTACGCGCAGCCGCCGCGCTGCTCGGGCATCGGCGTTTTGCTCACCCACATGCCGGTGGATGTTTGTTGATCCGACGTCAGCCAATAGACATCGGCTTCGGCGGTATCCGACGCGAGGCCGGCGAGCCCGCCGACGACGATAAACGTCCCGTCGCTCGCGCGTCGCATCGCCGCCGGATGCGAGCGCGCGGCCGGCAGATCGGGAAGCGCGCCGGTCGTCCACGCATCGGCGACCGAGTCGTAAAAGATGTTCGACGCGATCGCATCGGTCGTCGAGGCACCGCCGAGCAAGTACACGCGCGGCGCGGTCACGACCACGCCCGCCGAGCCGCGCTCGAAGCCCGCGGGGATCGGCGCGATCGGCTGCCAGGTCGCCGCCGGATCGCCGGTATCGAGCGCGTAGCAGTCGCCCCGCGCCGGATAGTCATTGTTGATGTCGGCGGTGCCGTCGAGCCCGCCGAGCAAGTAGATCGTCGTGCCGATCGTCGCGAGCTGAACGTGGTGGCGGGCGACCGGAGCATCGGGCAGCTGCGACCACGTGCCCTGCGTCGTGTCGTAAACGTCGACGCGCATGGTGACCTGCAGCCCGGCCTCGACGCCGGTATCCCAGCCACCGACGACGACGATCGACTGGCCGAGCGCCGCGACCCCTGGCTCGAGCCGCGGTACGGGCAGGTTCGAGCCCATCGACCATGGCGACGCCGGGGCATCGAGCGGGATCGCCGAGGGTGCTTTACACGCGGCGAGCAAGATCACGACGAGCCACGCCTTCACGGCGTGCAGCATATGCCCAATTCGTGGTACGCAGCGGTCGCGATGGTCCGTCACCAGATCGTGATGAAGCGCGCGGAATCCGAGCTCACGCTCACGCTGCTCGACACGAAGCTCGTGATCCACGGCGGTGATACGCGGCTCGAACAAGAGTTCGCGAGCACCGCGGCGCTGGTCGAGCACGCGCTGCGGGTCGTGAAGCTTCGCCAGGCCGAAGGCTTTCGCGTCACCGCCGAGCGCAAGGACGATCAGATCGTCCTGCCGCCAGAGCCGGCCGAAGCGGAAGACAAACCCGAGAAGCCCGAGAAGGTCGACAAGGCTGAGAAGGCCGAGAAGGCCGAGAAGGCCGAGAAGGCCGAGAAGGCGAAAGCGCCGTAGTCATTATTTGCAGCGGCCGACGCGCTCCCACTGCGAGCTTCGACCCGGTCGCGAGCCGACCTTGCACGCCGACGACTCGGCGCAGCGATACAAGCCGTCGCCGACCATCGCCTGATCGCCTTCGTTGTACGTGCCGTCCGACTTCCAGTTCTCGTACGAGTGGCAGTCGACGCGCCAACCGTCGCTCTCCTTGAACTCCTGCGGCTTGTAGCCGGTGCCCAAGAATTGGTACTCGCAGTTCTCGTCGTTGTCGAACACGAGCATCGCTTCGAGTCCCTGGCCGCTCGGGTTGGTTTTTCCCGTGTTGGACTTGAACGTCATCACGCCCGCGAGCGTGTTGATGTACGCGAGCGTCGCGTGCGCGGCATCGTACTTCAACACCTCGAGCACCTCGGGCGGTAGCTTGGCGACGGTCCAGACGTAGCGGAGGTCGACGTTGCCGTCCGCGGCGATCGCGCCGTCGAGATGGCCGATCTGCATGTCCTCGTAGTGGTTGCCGTCGGCTTGGTCGGTGCTGAGGAACCACGGGATCGTGAAGCGCCCGTTCTTGATGACGACCTGGTTGATCTCCTGGGAACGCGGGCAACGCCAGTCGCCGACAAGCGCGCGCCCGACGCCGTACGTCCCGTCCCACTTCGGCGAGCCCTTCGCGGGCAACGGCGCCGCAGGCATGTCCTGACCGGTGCACGCGCCGACGAACGCCCACTTCTGGACTTCGTGCACCTCCTGCTGCGTGAGCGGATCTTCGCCGGCCTTGCAGCCATCGACGCAGCGATACAACCGGATCGGCTGGCCGGGCACGCCGACGCGCGTGTAGTCGCCCGGGCTGAACTCGCGTTTGTTCGTCCACAACGCGACGGCGTACGCGCCGGAGTTGCAGCTGACGCTGCCGCCTTGCGCGGCTGCCTGCAGCGACGCGCGATCTTCTTGCCACCACGTTTGGCAAGACCAATGCTCGGCGTCGATCAGGATCTTGACCTGCCGGCCGTCGTGCAGCGCTTCGAACTTGAGCTTGAGCTCCAGCTTCGGCATGTCGGCGACCGGCTCGGACGCGTCGCGCATGAATCGCACGAACGCCGCCGGCAGCGGGCTATCGAGGTTGACCGTCGTCTCGGCGAGCCCGCTCGGCCGAACGCTGCCGACGATGTGTCCGATCGTGGTGACCTTCTTGCCGATCGTCACCTCCCACGGGATCGAGAACTGACCGTTCTTGATGACCACGTCGGAGACTGCTTCGGGACACGGCGGAAACGAGCCGTTCTGGCCGCCCTTCTTGTAGCTGCGATCCCAGACGCTCGGATCCGCGACGGCAACCGAGCCGAGAATGCACAGGACCGCGACGCACGGGATCAGACGCATGACGACAATCATGTCGACGTCTGGCGTCGGTTCGCAGCCTTTTGCACAAGAAATCTGCGTTCGAAGACGCTGGATTCGGGGCGACCGCGCCGTCGCTACGGCACCATCTCCAGCATCTTGTTCAACCAGTCGAGCGACTTGTGCCACGCGTCTTCGGCGGCCTGCGGGTTGAACACGTCGGCGCGGTCGTACGAGTGAAAGCCGTGCTTCGCGCCCGGCCACACCACCGTCGAGTGCCGCGAGTGCGACTTCTCGAGCGCGTGCTTGATCGCGTCGCGCTGCTCGGCGTCGATGCTGGTGTCTTCGCCGCCGAAGTTGACCAGCGTCGCCGCTTTGATCGTCTCGAGCTTGTGCACGATCGGCTTGAGGTTGATGCCCGGCCGCTCCTTGGTGACGCCGCCCGGATACCACGCGACGCACGCCGCGACCGCGGTCGTCTCGGCGCCGAGCAACGCGGCAAAGCCACCGACGCAAAAGCCCATCGTCGCGAGCCGGCGCTGATCGACGTCGGTGCGCGCGCGCAGCCACGCAACGGCCGCGCCGACGTCTTCTTCGAGCGTGTCGTTGGTCAGCGCGACGAAGTGCGGCTGCACTTTCGGCCAATCGCCGTACGGCAGGTCGAGGTGCGTGCCGGTGCGGTGAAAGATTTCGGGCGCGACCGCGACGTAACCTTCGTCGGCCAGGCGATCGCACACGCTGCGGACGTACTCGTTGACGCCGAACGCCTCTTGGATCACAACGACGGCCGGGTACGGCCCACCGCCATCGGGCTCCGAGAGATACGAATGCATGTGACCATCGCTGGTCGAGATCTCGATCCACTTACTCGCCATGCGCGCACGATACAATAAGCAGCGCGTGCGACGGCTCTCGCTCCCGCTGATCATCGGCTTGGTGATGCTCGCCGCGTGGTGGTTGATTTCGGCCGCCGGATGGTTTCCGACGGGCACGGTGCCGCCGCCGCTCGAGGTCGCGCGCGCATTCGGCGGCGAGCTGGTGTCGGGGCGCTTGGTCGACGATGCCGTCGCATCGCTGTTTCGCGTCGCGTGGGGATTTATCGCGGCCGTCGTGACATCGGTGCCGCTCGGGCTCGTCGTCGGGCGCAGCGCGACCACGCGTGCGGCGCTGTTGCCGTGGATCAACTTCTTCCGGTCGCTGTCGCCGATCGCGTGGATCCCGTTCGCGATCATCTGGTTCGGCGTCGGCGATCCGCCGGCGATCTTCATCATCTTTCTCGCCACGTTCTTCCAGATCGCGCTCGCGACCGCGGCCGCTGCGGGGAACGTCCCGCGCGTGTACTACCGCGTCGCGCACGAGCTCGCGATGACGCCGCGCGAGGTGCTGTTCCAGATCACGCTGCCGGCGATCCTGCCGCAGCTCGTGATCGCGCTGCGCGTCGCGATCGGCGTCGCGTGGATGGTCGTCGTCGCGGCCGAGATGATCGCGGTGCGCAGCGGCCTCGGCTTCCTGATCGTCGACGCGCGCAACGGCCTGCGCATGGATCTCGTCGTGTGCGGCATGATCGCGATCGGCGCGATCGGCATCGTGCTCGATCTCGCGTTCGCGCGGCTCGCGAGGATCGACGCGCTGCGCTGGGGCTCCGAGTCATGAGCGCGCTGGAATTGCAAAACCTCGGCTTCGATTACGGCAAGCTCACCGTGATCGACGGGCTCGAGCTGGTCGTCGAGCGCGGCGAGCTCGTCGTGTGTGTCGGGCCGTCGGGCTGCGGCAAGACCACGCTGCTATCGCTGCTCGGCGGGCACCTCGCGCCGACGCGCGGCACGCTCGTGCGCAGCGGCACCTCGCGCACGATCCATCAGAGCGGAGGCTTGTTTCCGTGGCTGACGGTGCGCCGCAACATCGAGCGCGGGTTGCCGCGCGATCGGCCGGCTGGGTCGAAGGTCGCCGAGTGGCTCGAGATCACACGACTCACCGAGTTCGCCGATCACTACCCACACCAGCTCTCGGGCGGCATGCGCCAGCGCGTCGAGCTCGCGCGGGCGCTCGCCGGCGAGACCGATATTTTGCTGATGGACGAGCCGTTCTCGGCGCTCGACTATCAGACCCGCAACCGCATGCGCAAAGAGCTCGTCACCACGCTCGCCGAACGGCCGCGCACCGTCGTGTTCGTGACCCACGACATCGAAGAGGCCGTGCAGATCGGCGATCGCGTCGTCGTGTTGGGCGCGCGGCCGGCCAGCGTTCGCCGCGTGCTCGCGCTGCCGGGCAAGCGCTCGCGGCAACCGGCCGATCCGGGCGTCGCCGAGGCCGAGCAAATGCTGATGACGGAGCTCGGGCTGGCATGATCGCGCGCGTCGCACTCGTCACGCTCGCGGTGCTCGCGGTGCTCACCGCCTTGCACGAGAAGCCGTGGTCGACGTCGTCCTCGCCGGCGCCGATGGGCGAGCTCGCGGTCGGCTACTTGCCCGTCACGTGTCACCTGACGTGCCCCGTCACCGACTACGCGACGAAGACGTCGATCACGAGCACGCGCTTCGTGTCGCAGCTGTTCGGCGATTTCCCGACCGTCGTCGAGGCGCTCAAAGCGCGCAAGATTTCCGCGACGTTCATCCTCGCGCCGCTCGCGATGGTGCTGCGCGAGCAGGGCGTGCCGATCCACATCGTCTATCTCGGCCATCGCGATGGCTCGACCGTGATCGTCGCCAAGAGCTCGCCGGCGAAGTCGCTGCGCGATCTCGCAGGCAAGACGTTCGCGCGGCCGAGCCGATTTTCGAATCAGTATCTCGTGATCACGAAGCTGATGGCCGATCAGGGCATGGCGGCCGATTCGATCAACTTCGTCGACATGGCGCCGGCCGACATGCCGTCGGCGCTTGCCGCCGGCGCGATCGATGCGTACTTCGTCGGCGAGCCGTATGCCGCGAAGGCCGAGCTCGACGGCACCGGCCGCGTGCTGTACTACGCGAAGGATATCTGGCCGCACTTCGTGTCGTGCGTGCTCGTCGTGCGCGACGAGCTGATCGCCGAGCACCCCGAGCAAGTTCGCGACCTCGTGCGCGGCATCGCCGACAGCGGCGAGTGGGCCGAGCGCCATCGGCTCGACGCCGCGCGTGTCGCCGCGCCGTATTTTCACCAGGATCAGAAGCTCGTCGAGTTCGTGTTGACCGAGCCGCCGGATCGCGTGAGCTATCGCCAGCTCACGCCGAGCGACGACGACATGCGCGAGATCATGCAGTACGCGCTCGCGGCCGGCATCCTGCGCCGCCCGATCGAGCTCGCCGATCTCGTCGACCGCCGCTTCATCCCCGACCACGTCGTGCCCGCCGACATTCACTGACCGCGCCGCAAGCTGCGCCAGGTCGCGAGCGCCCAGGCTTCGTCGGCGACCGAGCCCTTGCACGTCAGCACCGCGACCTCGGGCGCGACCGCGACCAAACCGTGGACCACGCGCACGTGATCTTCGGTGTGCGCTTCGGCGCGACCGGCGCGCGAGCCTTCGTCGAAGCGATCGATCACGGCATACCGCTCGGGCGCGATCGCGAGCAACGCCGCCGAAGCCGACGCGTCGCCGGCCGTCAAGCTCTGGAACTCGATCGTGCGATCGCCGTCGGTCGACCAGAACCGCGCGCCGTCGTCTTCGTAGCGGCCGGTGAACGCGCCGGGCAGTTGCACCACCCAGCCGCCGAGCAGCTCGACGTCCATGTCGAGCCGGCGATAACCGATCGTGCCGCGCGTCTGGCCGTTCGCGAGCTCGCGGTGCTTCGCGACGCGCTCGGGGTCGGCGTTCATCCAATGCAGCAGCTCCGCCCACTCGGCGTATGGGATCGGCGCCGATGGATCGGCTTTGCGCACGGCCGCGAGATCGCCGTCGATCGCTTCGAGCAGCGCCTGCTCGGCGTGGTCGATCGGCTCGCGCCACGCGACCTCGTGCCACATCTTGAGCAGCGCACGGGCGAGCAACGCGCGGCCGGGTGCGGCGACGGGCCACGGAAACACGTCGCAGCACGTCATCGGATCGGCGATCGCGGCATCGCGCCAAGCGGCGTCGCGTGGCCCGAGCGCGGTGAGCACCGGCGCGTCGCAGATGAACGAGCGGTCGCCGGGCACGCCGATGCGGAGCTGATCGTCGCCGGAGGCCGCGAGCTCGGCTGCGAGCCATTCGCACATCGCGCGCGTCGGATCCTCTGGCGCTTCGTCGGTCCACGCGTACTCGAGCTCGCTCAAGATCGGCGTCAGTCGCGCGAGCACGTGCGCGTGATAGCCCGGACCGAGGGCGACGGTTTGCGCGCGGACCCGGAGCTCGGCGTCGCGATCGATCGCCAGCTTCACCGGTGACGCCAGCTCGTGAAATTCGACTTCGGCGGTCCACACGTCGTTCGCCCAGCCGGCCCGGCGCAACCCAAGCTTCTCGCTGCGGCGCAAGAGCCAGCCCAGCCGGTCGGCGACCGGTTTCGGATCGGGCGACCGGCGGAACAGGCCCTTGCCCTTTGCGCTCCGCGCGCGGCGGTCGATGCCGAAGCTCACGCGCCGAGGATACGGTACGATGGCCGGGAGATGGGACGCTTGCTCACGTGTCTGGCGTGTGCGCTGGTGATCGCGCTGCCCGCACGCGCCGGTGCTGAAGAGCCGAGCGCGGCGCAAAAGATCGCGATGACCGCAAAGCCGTCGGTCGTGCGCGTGTGGGGCGCGTATCTCGCCACGTTCGACGTTGCGGGCAGCGAGATGCAAGAAGCGATCGGCGGCACCGGCACCGGTTGGTTCATGACGGGCGACGGCTACATCGCGACCAACGCTCACGTCGTCGCCGACATCCAGGGCGGCGATGACGCGGCGAAGGACGCGTTGAAGAAGAAGCTGTTCAAGGATCTCGACACCAAGTATCACGCGCAACTCGCGAAGATGAGCGACCAGCAGGTCCGCCAGCTCGCGGATTCGATCCGAGTCACCACGCTCAAGTCGCTGCACTTCGTCGTGCTGCCCAACGGCGACAAGCTCGACTACGAGGTCAAACAGTTCGGCGCGCCCGGCACCGGCAACGATTGCGCGATCATCAAGGTCAAGATCGACAACGCACCGACGCTATCGATCGGCGACTCGACGAAGTCGCAGGTCGAAGATCACGTGGTCGTGATCGGCTATCCGGGCGTCGCCGACATGCAGGACTTGCTCGACGACAAGTCGCAGCTCGAAGCTTCGGTCACCGACGGCGCGATCAGCTCGCTCAAGCGCGCGACCACGGGCGAGCAGATCCTGCAGATCTCGGCGCCGATCACGCACGGCAACTCCGGCGGCCCGGCGATCGATCAACACGGCAACGTCGTCGGCCTCGCGACGTTCGGCAACGAAGGCGAAGTTCAGGGCTTCAACTTTCTCGTCGCATCCGCAACGCTGATGGAGCTGGTCAAGAAAGCCAACATCACGCCGAGCCCGAGCGACACCAACAAGGCGTGGTCGAGCGGGCTCGAGCACTACTGGAACGACGAGTACACGTCGGCGATCAAGGACTTCGAGCAAGTCCAGATGTTGTTCCCGCAGCACTCGGAAGCGACCACGTTCATCCGCAACGCGAACCAAGCCAAGAAGGACGGCAAGGAAAAGAAGGACGAAGGCGGCAGCGGCGCGGTGATCGGGCTCGTGATCGGCGGCGTCGTGCTCGCGCTCTTGGCGGTCGTGATGATCCGCCGAGGCCGCAACGCGGCGCCGCGAGCCGGTATGCCGATGCAACCGAACATGATGCCGCCGCAAGGCATGCCGTACCCGCAACCCCAACCGCAACCGCCGCCGCCGCAACAGATGTACGGCCGCGCGCCGCAAGCCGCGCAGATGCCCGTCGCGAAGACGATGGCCGTCGGGATGGGCGCGAACGGCTCGGGCGGGATCGCGCCGACCGCGTTCGGATCGCTCGCAGTCGGCTCGCTGATCTGCACGCGTGGCTCGCTCGCCGGGCAGCGGTTCTCGCTCAACCCGACCGGCGTGATCATCGGTCGCCAGCCCGGCATCGCGCACGTGCTCGTCAACGATCACCGCGCGTCGGGCAAGCACGTGTGGATCGGCATCGAGAACGGCAAGCTCGTCGCGGTCGATCAGGGCACGACGAACGGCACGTACATCAACGACATGTCGCGCGGCCGGATCACGCGCGCCGAGCTGCGCGACGGCGATAGCGTGATCGTCGGCGAGCCCGACTGCTGCACGCTTCAGGTCAAAGTTGGCGGCTGATCGCGACCCGTGGCTCGGGCGAGTGATCGACGGGCGCTACGCCGTCGAGGCCGTGCTCGGCCGCGGCGGGATGGGCGTCGTGCTACGCGCGCGCCACAAGTTCACCGGTGCGCTCGTCGCCGTGAAGATGTTGCATCCGGATCTGACGCGCGACGCGCAGATCGAGGGCCGCTTCTTGGCCGAAGCGCGCGCGTCGAACGCGATCGATCACCCGGCGATCGTCAAAGTCCTCGACGCCGGCCGCACACCTGAAAGCGAGCTGTATCTCGTGATGGAGCTGCTCGTCGGCCAGCCGATGCGCTCGGCCGTGTCGCGCCGGCTCGGTCAGCCCGCGATCAAGCGCGTCACGCTCGAGCTGCTCGACGCGCTCGGCGCCGCGCACGCACGCGGCTTCGTCCATCGCGATCTCAAGCCCGAAAACGTGTTCTTGGCCGATCCCGATGGCACCGTGAAGCTGCTCGACTTCGGCATCGCCAAAGTCCTCGACGCGACCAAGACCGCGACGCTCGGCACGCAAGCGGGCGTGGTGCTCGGCACGGTCGCGTACATGGCGCCGGAGCAACTGCACGACGCCGCGAGCGTCGACGCGCGCGCCGACCTGTGGGCGCTCGGCGTGATGATCTACGAGATGCTCGCCGGGCGGTTGCCGTATCGCGGCACCACCGTCGAGGAGATCTTCGTGCGGCTCGCGCGCGAGGAGCCCGATCCGATCCGCGCGTGGATTCCGACGATCGCGACGACCACCGAGCAATTCATGCAGCGCGCGCTCGCCCGCGATCCGAACGCGCGGTTTCGATCCGCCGCCGAGATGGCGACCGCATTCGTCACGCTGCCGCTCGACCAGCCGCACGTCAACGTCGCGATCCGGCCGCGCGGACCGACGGACTCTTCGCCGATGGCGACGCAGGCCACCGGCTTTGGCGCCACCGCCGCACCGTCGACTCCAGGGCTGCCGCCGACCGTC
This sequence comes from Kofleriaceae bacterium, assembly GCA_036271395.1. GTDB lineage: Bacteria > Myxococcota_A > Polyangia > Haliangiales > Haliangiaceae > JABFXX01. The sequence goes on along the minus strand of DATBAS010000095.1, from coordinate 3,349 downwards.
ACGCCGGCTCCGTTGCCGATCGCGCGGCCCACGCCGACGCCCGCGCCGATGCCGGTGCCGGCGCGCGATGGGCCGAACCGCGCCGCGATCTTGGGCGTCGCGCTCGGCATCGCCGCCGCGGCGGTGATCGCCGCCGCCATTTTCGTCGCGAAGCGCCACAAGCCGACCGAGCCGCACGGCATCACGACCGACCTCGTCATGGGCTCGTCGACGCCGCCGCCGGCTGCAGCGCCACCTCCGCCGGTCGATGCCGCGGCGCCGATCGCGATGGACGCGGCGATCGAGCAACCGCCGCCGCAGCAGCCGCACACGGTGCCGCATCAACACGCCCAGCAACCGCCGCAGCCGCCGCAGCCCGCACAGCAACCGCAACCACAACAACCGCAGCAGCCGTATCCAGAACAAGCGCAACCGCCGGCGCAAGCACCGTCGAGCTGCACCCAGAGCTGCGAGCTCGCCGCGCGCTGCGGCTTGGCGGCGAACGCGCAGTGTCTCACCGCGTGTTATCAGGATCCGACCATCAACCAGTGCAGCACGACGTCGACGGGCAACTGCAACGAATACTCGCGCTGCATGCTCGAAACCGCGTGCCACGCGCATATCTTCAACGGCAACGGGACGTGCAACGCGGCGCTGAGCTGCCAGGAGCGCCAGTGCACGCTCGGCAACATGATCTGCGGCTGCGCGTGCGCGACCGGGATGTCGCCGTCGCACGCGCTCCAGCTGTTTCACGCCGACGCGTGCTACCTCGCCTGCAATGGCAACACGGCGTGCAACAAGGGCTGCGGCCCCGTCGTTCAAGCCTGCAAGGCGCAATGATGCGATACTAGGAAGCGCGTGGTCGCGGAGTCTTCGATCCAGCCGTACGCCGACGTCGCGAGCCACGTGCGCGACGAGCTGCGCCGTGCCTGGTTGCGCGTCGAATATCAGATCCGCGCGGCGTGGCGTCGCGCCGGCGCTGCGAAGGTCGCCGACGAGGCCGCGGTCGGGCCCGAGGACATGGGCGCGCTGTTCGCCCAGGCGCGCGGCGAGCAAAGCGCCGACGATGGCGGCGGCCAGCAGGTGCTGCAGCAATGGCTCGAGCTGCATCGCCGGGTCGAAGCGCGAATTCGCGCGACGATCGATCAGAAGGTCGCGTCGCCGCTCGCCGATCTGGTGCGCGTGTTCGAGCTCACCGCGCGGCAGTGGAGCGCGCTGATGTTCGCGCTGCTGCCCGAAGTCGATCCGAACCTCGTGCAGGCGTATCGCTACCTCACGCGCGATCCGCAGTGCCGCGGGCTCGACGGCCGCTTGCTCGCGCAGCTCGTCTACGACACGCCGCAGACACGCGCGTTGATGGCGCGCGATCTCTCGGCGACGTCGCCGCTGTCGCGCTATCGCCTGCTCGATCTCGGTACGCCCGCGAGCACGGGCGCGAGCGAGTCGCTGATGTTTCGCCGCATCCGCGCGGCGCCGCGCTTGGTCTACTTGCTCGACAACAGCGCCGCCGAGCTCGATCCCGAGCTCGTCGAGTTTGCCGAGCTCCGCGCCGCGGGCGCCGGCGAGTTTCCGGCCGTCATCGTCGAAAAAGCCAGCGCCGCGATGTGCTCGAGCGAGGTCGTGCTCGCGGTGCAAGGCCAGCGCGGGCTCGGCAAGAAGCTGCTCTTGCAGCAGGCGTCGGCGCGGTGGAAGCAGCGCTTGCTCGTGATCGAATCGAAGCGGCTCGCGCAGCTCCACATCTCGCTGCAACAGCCGCTCGTGCGCTCGATCGTGCGCGAGCTCAAGCTGCTGCGAGCCGTGCCGGTGTTCGTCGACGTCGATGACGCCGTCGTGCTCGACACCGACCGCGACGCGATGCCGGCGTTCTTCGACATGCTGCTCGACGAGTGGCACGGCCCGGTCGCGATCACGATCAACCGCGAGCGCATGCCGCGCATCCATCAACGGCCGCTCGTTCACCTCACGCTCGACGTGCCGCCGCTCGCGGTGCGCACGCAGCTGTGGCAACAGGTGATGCCCGCGCTCGCCGCGTCCGATGCGGAAGGCCTCGCCGGGCGCTTCGCGATCCCCGGCGGCATCATCGTCGCCGCCGCTCAAGCAGCGCAGGCACTCCGCTTGCCCGACGCGCCGGTGCCGAACGCGAGCGACCTCGACCAAGCCGTCGCGGCGCAGCTCCACCAGCGAATCTCGCGGCTCGGCAAGAAGCTGCCGACGCCGTTCGATCTCGACGACCTGATCGTCGACGACGATACGCGCGCGGCGCTCGTCGAGATCGCCGCGGCCGCCCGCGAACGCCGCAAGATCCGCGATCGCTTCAAGCTGCGCGGCGCCGCGGGCATCTCGGTGTTGTTTTCCGGCCATCCCGGCGTCGGCAAGACGATGTCGGGCACCGTGCTCGCGAAGCGGCTCGGCCTCGACATCTACGAGATCGATCTGTCGCAGGTCGTGTCGAAGTGGCTCGGCGAGACCGAGAAGAACCTCAGCGACGTGTTCGACGCCGCCGAGCCCGGCCACGTGGTGCTGCTCTTCAACGAGGCCGACTCGCTGTTCGGCAAACGCACCAGCGACGTCAAGTCGAGCAACGATCGTTACGCGAACCTCGAGACCAATTACTTGCTGCAGCGGCTCGAGCGCTTCAACGGCCTCACGATCCTGACCACGAACCTCACCGGCGCGATCGATCAGGCGTTCAAGCGTCGCTTCACCTACGACGTCTACTTCACGTTCCCGCCGCCCGAGCTGCGCGCCGAGCTCTGGCGGCGCACGCTGCCCGAAGTCACCCGCACCGCGAAGATCGACTACGACGGGCTCGCCGAGAAGTACGAGCTCACCGGCGGCTTCATCAAGGTCGCGTGCGAGCGGGCCGCGTACGTCGCCGGCGCCAACAACGCCGATATCGACGACGCGCTGATCTGCGCGACCGTCGAGCGCATGTATCGCGAGCGCGGCAAGCTCTCGACGGTCGGCCCGCTCGAGTGATCGCCGTCCGCGATGGCGTCGTCGGCGATCTCGACGCGATCTCGAGCATCTGCGGCTGCACGTCGGTCGCGACCACGTGCGCGACGCGCTTTGCGATCCGCAGCGCGAAGTAGCCCGTGCCGGCACCGACGTCGGCGACGGTCATCTCCGGCGTTAGCTTCAGCGCATCGAGCACGCGCTCGGGCTGTTGCAGCGCGTCGCGATCGGCGCGGTCGAGCCACGCCGCGGCGACGTAGCTCATCGTGTCGGAGATCGTGCGGCCTTCAAACGTCCTCGGAGCCGGCGCCGCCGACGAGCTACACGCGAGCAGCGCGATCAGATAGACGGCGCGCACGCGCAATCCGCCACCGTCTCGATCGCGATCGCCGTGAGCGCCGCGCAGTAATCGAGA
>DATBAS010000094.1:0-2386 GCA_036271395.1 Kofleriaceae bacterium | reverse complement strand
AATCGCCGGCCTCGAACGACGGCAGCCGAACCTTCTGCGGCTTCTTGCCGGCGTCCGCGTTCTCGCGCACGCCCTGGATCTGGCTCGCCGGGACCGGGCTCGGCTTGGTGCCGCCGAGGAAGCCGGTGATCTTCGGCGTGTTCTTGACGAGGTGGAACGTGGCGTCGTTCAGGATCATCTGGACGAACATGTAGCCGGGGAAGAACTTGCGGGTCATCGTGCGACGCTGACCCTTGATGTTCTCGGTAACGCTCTCGGTGGGGACCAACACGTCGCCGAAGTACTCGGTGAGGTTGTTGTTCCGCACGCGCTCGAGCAGCGTCAGCTTCGCCTTGTTCTCGTGGCCCGAGTAAGTGTTGACGATGTACCACTTCTTCTCGGCCGTCGGCGGGGCGATGTTCTGGCCGGCGATCATCGTCGGCTGCGAGGGGCGCGGCGACGGCTCTGCCGGCACCGGGGTGGACGTCTCCGCTGCCGGAGCCGACCCGTGGTCGTCGCGCTCGGAGGGATTCGTACCGTTATCCATAAACAAGCTCCGTGAGGTTCGACCAGATGAAGTCGAAGAACCCGAGGATGAGAGCAGAGATGATCGCCATCGCGATCACGGTGAAGGTCGACTGACGGACCTCTTTGGCGGTCGGCCACGTGACCTTGGCGAGCTCGGACGAAACTTCGTTCGCGAGCGTGAAGATGCGATCGTTTTTGTACAGCACGATGCTCGTAACGGTCGCGCCGACTGCCGCGAGCAACGAGATCTTGAAGTCGCTGGGGCTCGTCGAAACGGCGCCCCAAACCCAGTCGATGCTCCACTGCAAGAGGTAGAACAGGATGACCGCGCCGACGAGGTACATCAGGTGGACGGGCTTGTTCGGTGCGTTCTCTTGCTGGGCCACGACGGTCTTTTACCTTCTCGTTTCGACTGTGGCAGGGGAGACAGGACTTGAACCTGCAGCCCTCCGCTTTGGAGACGGATGCTCTACCAATTGAGCTACTCCCCTAAGGAACTCGGCGACTTAGCTACGCTTTTCTGAAGGCACTCCTCGGCTGTAAAGACGGAAGCGGACGTTTAGCCCAAAGCGATGTAAGTCGCAAGTACGAACGCGCCCAAAGGGAGATCACGTCAGATGCGCCTGGCGCCGAGGGCGATCATGTGGTCGAGCCAGACGTCGCACGCCCGCTCACCGGCGGCGTCGAGCCGATACTCGTGCACGGTCGACCACGCCGCATGCGTCATCAGCTCGGGCACACCGGCGAGCCGGCGCCAGTTGACCTCGCAGCGCGCGACGAAGCCGCGCTCGAACGCGAGCACCGCGTTCGAGACGATCACCGGCTCGAGCGGACCGAGCAGCGCGCGGCCATGGTCGTCGAGTAGCTTGCGCTCGCGACGCAGCGCGAGCCGATCCGACGTGCGCCGCGCGAGCTGCAGCGCGATCAGCTCGCCGCGCGGATCGCCGCGCTCGGCGAGCGAATCGGCGAGCACCTGGCGAGGTCCATCATCGCGAGGCGCCGCCCACACCTCGCGCAGCAGCTGTTCGATCGTCTGCTTGTCGGCGCGCTCGCTGCGCAGATCCAAGATCGCCGCGACGCGCGCGAACACCTCGGCATCGGGCGCCGGCTGCTCGGGCAGCGTTTCGGCCGCGCGCACGATCGCTGCTAGCCGCGTGACGAGGCGGCGATCAAACGCGGTCGCCGGCGCGGTCGGCACGAGCGAACGCAACACCGGCACGGCGTGCAGCGCGAGCCGCGCGTTGAGCTGAGCGAACACGCGCGTCCACATCCGCCGCTGCGTGACGAGCGGCTTGAGCCGACACAGCTCGAGCAAACCGATCACGACGCGCGGATCGTCGGGCCACTCCGCGAGCGCCGCGATGCGCTCCATGCCGAAGTCGCCGCGCGAGACCGGAAACTGATCGAACAGCCACGCGAGATCGATCGCGCGTCGCTGATTCGCGACCGCGATCCACTGCGCCTGGCGCGCGGCTGCGGCCGCTGCGACGCGCACCGGAGCCTGCTCGCCCGCGCGACGCGCGGCGGCGTCGACGAGCTCGGCGATCGCCGGATGATGATTCGTTCGCCACGCCGCGAGCACGGCGTCGAGAATCGCGACCTCGCGCCGCATCGCGTCCGGCGACGCGGCGCGCCCGGCGCTTGCGATCGAGTCGCCGGCAGCTGCGGCACGCTCGAGCGCCGCGCGGCTCGCATCGATGTCGAGCGAGCCGCGTAGTCCCACGACTACTTCTTGGCCGGCTTCGCGGGCGCGGCAGCTGCCGCGGCTTCCGCCTTGTCGGGCTTCTTGGCCACTTCGCTGAGGATCTTCGTCACCACGCCGGCGCCGACCGTCTTGCCGCCTTCGCGAATCGCGAACCGCAGACCTTCTTCGCATGCG
>DATBAS010000093.1:0-39725 GCA_036271395.1 Kofleriaceae bacterium | reverse complement strand
CTTGCTCCGCCGGATCGAGCGACTCGATCGTGGCACACGTCAAGCGCAGGACCTCGAGCGTGGCGCTCAAGCGACTCACCGCGCATCGCTCTTCGCAAAGTCAGCAAGGTGCTCGGCGGTGAGCAGAATCTTTCTGCCGGCGCGCTTGCAGCCGAGGTGCCCCTTCGCGATGAGCCGATAGGTCGACTGTGTCGAGAACGGCCACGATGGATCCAGCTCGCGGATCCGCGGAACAGTTACGAGCCGCGGGATCTGCGGCGATGCATTTTGTGTCGGTTTCGCGTCCATGGAGGCACTCCCTGCTGTGGGGTGCCTCCATCTCTAATCCTGGTTCTCGTTGTGCCTTCTGACCGACTCGAACGCGAGAGCAACGTAGTCAGTCAGTCGTCGTCGGTAGAACGTTCGATCTCCTTGGAGATCGCGTTCGCGAGTTTTTTCTTCCCGCCGCAGAGGTACGGCATAGCGAACCAGGGGCACAACGGAAAGGCCCAGCCCTTCGCGTCCAACATTTCGCGCGGGTTGCTCGCAGCGAACCACGTGCTGCTGCCGTCGGGTAACAATGCTCCCATACCGGTCAGTACGAGCTCGGCGATGCGTAGCGGCGTCCATCCGGCTATGTCGAGGGCGTGCAGGACCCGCGAGTATTTTCTTCGGCTCGTCGTCATCTCGAGCGTCAACGTGCGGCTTGGCCTCTCGTGCATGCCAGCCCGCATCGGCGCGACAGACGCACGCCTCTTGTGGAACTCAAGCGTCTTTTTCTTTCGCGCGGTCGCAGCTTCCACGGCGGCGAGCTCGACGCGAACCGGGGCCCTGATCTTCTCCGCGAGCCCCTGACGAGCGTCAACGGCGCGCAACACGGCAGCGTCTCGCTCTCGTTCGGTGATCTCGCCCTGCATCCGGTTCGCTAGCTCACGATGGTCGTTCGGCATCGGATCGAACGATCGCAGCCATGCGGCGATCGCGACCGGCGAGACGACATTCATGGCGTCTTCGATGATGTCGTCGGGACCGCCGTACGCGAAGAGAAGCCAACCGGCGCGTCTCCGGGCTGCGACGCTGGTTGTGAGCGGGCCTTCAAACGCCTGCACGGTCTCCGCTGGCAGCAACGCCTTCGCCCAGGCCAGCGTCGCGACGCGCTGATCGGCGTCCATTTTGCGAAGCTTTTCCTGGATGCGCAGCAGCGGCGTTTCGACGTCATTGCCGCCGAGCGCGAGGAGTTCTTCGATCGCAGGTAGCGACGCGATGCCGCGCATGGCGGCGGCGCCGGTCCTCAACTCGAGGTCGAGACGCAGTTGCTCGCCCGCGTCAGCAGCGCGTTGACTAGCGAGTTGCGGTGGCGCCTCAAGCGCATCCAGATCGACCCCGAGCTTCCGCAGTCGATAGAGTCGCTCGGCCTCGTCCAACGACGACCAGAACGGCCCGCTTGTACTCGACTTGTACTCCGGGGCTGTTTCAGCGCGTCTAACCACCGAGCATTGCGTATCGCACGCTGCCCTGACATTTCAGCCAACCTCGCGGAGTTCCAGCGGACGTCCAAGTGGATGTTCAAGCTGTTCGCGTAAACCGCGCGCGGTCGCGAGCGCGATCTGCATCCGCGAGCAAGCACCGAATCGCTCGCGTCTACTTGACGTCCTTCCGGGCACGACGATGAGACACGGCTAACCGAGTGCGTGTTTCGCGACCGCTATCACGCGACCGCGTGAACGGCGCCGCGTCAGGTGCGCGCGTGCGTCGCGTACGTGCTCAACAATTGGCGCCGTCATGGTGAAGATCGCGGTCGCAGCTGGACGCTGGACCCGTTCTCGAGCGGCATCTTGTTTCACGGCTGGAAGCAGCGCGAGCGCGTGCAGCGGCCGTATCGGGCGCCGCCGTGTGGCTGCCTGGTTACTGTCGAACGCGTGGCGCAGGTACGGGCTGATCGACGCGAGAGGTCCTGCGACCACGTGATGCGCGCTCGAGCACGAGCGCACATGCGCTGGCGATCACCGAGGAGAAGTCGTGCTCAGAGCTTGTTCGCGACCCCGAGCGTCGCGTTGAGGCCGCGCGCGAGCTCGAGCGATTCGTCGTGCGTCAGGTTCGCTTCGGGGTGCGCCATCTTGTACTTGTACGGCGGCATGTCGCCGCGGATGATCGACGCGCCCGATTCGGCCGCCGTGTCGTGCGGGTGATTCCACTCCGAGAAGTTGAGCGTGTCGCGCGCGTTCTCGACGTCGAGCTGGACGATCCACGAAAACGGCGCGACGTTCGCGTACCACGGCCAGGTCGTCGCGTTGCTGTGGCAGTTGAAGCAGGCGCGAACCGCGAGCTCGCGAACGCGCGGCGAGCTCCAGTGCGGCTCTTCGGTCGTCGGTGGATTTTCGTGCGTGCGACCGTATGGAACGACTTGCATCAGCCCGAACAGGACAGCGAGGCAACCGAGGCCGATCCCGATGCGCTTGAGCCAGCGAAACATGGTGAAGCTTTGATACAGGACCGGCCGCGGGCGGCGCACGTCAAGTTGACGCAGGACGAAGCCTACGACTTTCAATCGCTTCCGAGATCGCGTGCTGAACGCAGGTCGCGACGGTGCCAACTCAAGTCAGTGACGTGTGGGGTAAGCCGAACGAACGTTGCTGACAGGTGGCATTGTGTGGGCTAGCGTCCGCCCCGATGTTCCGAACGCTCGTCTTCGTGATCGCCGTGGCCAGCTCGGCTTGCGCGATGGCCGGCCTCGCGGATAACAACAACAACCTCGACGGCTCGTCGCAAACGGACGCGGCGGTGCAGATCGACGCTCCCGACCGCGGCTCGGGCTCGGGCTCGGGATCAGGTTCCGGCTCGGGCTCGAACGTGCAGCCCGGCAACTGCTCGCAGCCGGCGACCGGAACGATCGCGACATGGGACGTCAGCGGCGGCGGCGGTTCGCAGACCTCGTCGCCGGGCACGACGAAGTCGGGCGCGACGGTCGGCGATCTGACGCGGTCGTTGGATCTGGTCGCCACCACGGGCGCGGGCTCGATCAACTCGAGCAACTGGTCGACGCTGTCGTCGATGCCGTCGTCGTCGAGCTACTACACGATGTCGATCACGCCGCCGTCGGGCTGCACGCTGACGATCACCGGCGCGTCGGTCACGACGAAAGCCAGTGGCACCGGGCCGGCGAAGTCGGCGATCGCGACGAGCGCCGATGGCTACTCGAACGCATCGACCATCACGGTGAGCAGCAGCACCGACACGACGAGCACGCCGAGCCTTTCGGTGAGCGCGGCCAGCGGCGCGGTCACGCTCCGCGTCTTCGGCTGGGACGCGTCGAGCAGCAGCGGCACGTATCGGATCGAAGATCAGCTCACGCTGACCGGCTCATTCCAGTAGCGCGGCGAGCTGATCGCGCTGCGCGTCGTCGGGGAGTGGCCCTGCGCCGGCACGCGCGTTGTCGGCGGCGTGATCGGGTTTCGCGGTCGCGGGAATCGCGCACGTCACGGCCGGATGCCCGATCACGAATTTGAGGAACAGCTGCGCCCAGCTCGTGCAGCCGAGCTCGCCGGCGAGCTCGGGCAGCGCGCGCCCGCGCACGCGCGCGAACAACGCTCCGGTCTCGAGCGGCGTCATCACGAGCACGGCCGTGCCGGTGTCTCGCGCGGCCGGCAGGATTCGCGTTTCGACCGCGCGATCGACTATGCTGTAAGGGATCTGTATGAAGTCGAGCTGCTCGCCGCGCATCAGCTGCTCGATCGCGCCGAGCTGATCGTGCTGGTAGTGGGTGACGCCGAGGTAGCGGATCGTGCCCGCCGCCTTCAGCTCGCGCAGCACCGGCAGGTGCGTCTGGCAATCGAGCAGGTTGTGCACCTGCATGAGGTCCATCACCGGCGTGCGCATGCGTTCGAACGATCGCCTCATCTGATCGATGCCGGCGCGCTTGCCGCTGGTCCAGACCTTCGTCGCGAGGAACGGTTTGGGACCGGCCACGCGGTCGAGCTCGTCGCCGACGACCTCTTCGGCGCGGCCGTACATCGGCGACGAATCGATCACGCGCGCACCGGCCGCGAACAGCGTGCGCAGCACGGCGTCGAGCGGATCGCGGTCGCGGCGCGACGCACCGACGTCGAACGTGGCCCACGTGCCCATCCCGATCACCGGCAGCTGCTCGCCGGTGCGCGGGATCGCGCGCGCGAGCATCACCAGCGCTCGCCGAACGGCCGGACGATCTGCTCGAACGTCCATGCCGAGCGCGGCTGCTTCGCGAGCGCGACGGCGGCGCCCGCGATGTCGTCGGGCTTGATGAAGAAGTCGTCGGGCTTGTCGGTGAAGCGCTGGCGCGTGCGCGGCAGATCGACGACCGCGTCGATCACGAGCACCGCGACGTGCACGCCGGCCGGCGCGAATTCGCGCGCGAGCGCCTCGGCGAACGAGCGCTGCGCGGCTTTGGCCGGTGCGAACGCGCTGGTCATCGGGCCGCCGCGTAGCGACGCGGTCGCGCCGACGAAGATCAACGTGCCCTTGCCGGCGCGCTTCATCGCGGGCACGACCTGCTTCGCGACGCAGAACGCGCCGAGCGCGTTGACGCGCCACGACGCCTCGAAGTCGGCGACTTTGGTGTTGTCGAAGCCCGTGAACACGCCGGTGCCGGCGTTGTAGATCACGACCTCCGGCGCGAGACCGGCGAACGCGGTTTCGACCGACGTCGGATCGCCGACATCACACGCGATCGCGCGTGCATCACGAAGCGAATGGGCGAGCTCGCCGCCGAAATCCGTCGAGCGCGCGAGCAGCGCGAGCGAGTAGCCTTCGCGATCGAACGCGCGCGCGAACGCGGCGCCGTTGCCCGGACCAACGCCGACGACGGCACACGATGGTTGTGTCATGCGCGGACCGTAGCGCGGTCGATCGAGCGTGTCCGCACATCGCACGGGAACTCGCACGACATCTTCCCGTGCGCGCGATGACACCGTGCGCTGCGAGCACGATCGACGACGTGCGTTCGCGCGCTTGGGCGGTCTGCGTCCTGCGCGGCTTCTTGCACTGCCGCACACCGTGCCCGTCGCCGTCACGCAGGTCGATCGCGCGTCGCGAACCGCGAACGTCGCGCTGCGTGGAGATCTGGTGATCCCGACGGCGCAGGCGACGTACGGCCAGCTGCGTGGACTCGCGCGCCGGCGCGACCTGCGCGGCGTCGTGCTCGATTTCTCCGACGCGGGCCGCGTCGACACCAGCGGCGTCGCGGTGGTCTCGCTCGTCAAGCGCCAGATGGCGCGCGCGGGCAAGAAGCTCGAGCTCGCAAACCTCGGCGACACGCATCGCGCCGCGTTCGAGCTGATCGAGCACGCCAAAGCCGACGCCGACGCGAACGCCGATCGCGACGCCGAGCCGGTCGGGCTCGTCGAGCGCATCGGCATCGCCGCGCTCGACTACTCGCAGGCAGCACACGATCTCGTCGCGCTGATCCGCGACATCGCGATCCAGGCGTGGTTCGTCGTGCGCCGCAAGCGCTCGCTGCCCAAAGGCGCGTTCGCCGACCAGATCGCGCGGATGGGCACCGATGCGTTGCCGATCGTGTCGTTGCTCGGCGCGTTGCTCGGCACCACGCTCGCCTTTCAAGGCGTCGTGCTGCTCCATCGCTTCGGCGCCGGCCAGTACGTCGCCGACATGATCGGGCTGTCGATGATCCGCGAGTTCGGTCCGATGATGACCGCGATCATCGTGACCGGCCGCACCGGCGCCGCGATCGCCGCCGAGCTCGGCACGATGCGTGTGGGCTCGGAGATCGACGCGCTCGAGGCGATGGGCGTGTCGCCGACGCGGTTCTTGCTGCTGCCGCGGCTCGCCGCGCTGACGTTCGTGCAGCCCGCGCTCTCGCTGATCTCGATGTTCGTCGGGATCGCCGGCGGCATGCTGGTCACGGCGCTCGTGATCCACGTGCCGCCCGCCGTGTTTTGGGATCGAATCGTCGAGCGCTGCGACATCATGGATTTCGTCCACGGCCTGGGCAAGAGCGTGCTGTTCGCGTGGATCATCGGGCTCGCCGGCAGCCACCTCGGCATGCGCACGACCGCCGATGCGACGAGCGTCGGCGCCGCGACCACGCGCACCGTCGTGGTCAGCGTGTTCTTCATCATCATGGTCGATGCGGTGATCGCGACGATCTCGTCGCTCGGAGGCAGCTGATGCCGGCGAGGTCCGACGACGTGCTGCTCGCGTGCAACGACATCGCGGTCGGCTACGACGACAAGCCGGTGCTCGAGCACGTCGATCTCGAGATCCATCGCGGCGAGATCGTCACGCTGCTCGGCGGCTCGGGTTGTGGCAAGAGCACGCTGCTCCGCGCGATCACGGGCCTGTTGCCGCCGCGGTCGGGCACGGTCACGCTGCTCGGCGAGGATCTCTACGCGACGAACGATGATGGTCGCCGCTTGCTGTTGCGCCGCACCGGCATGGCGTTCCAGCAAGACGCGCTGTTCTCGGCGATCACGATCATCGACAACGTCGCGCTGCCGCTGCGCGAGCTGACGAAGCTGCCCGAGTCGCTGATCTGCGAGATGGCGCGCATCAAGCTCGCGCTCGTCGGGCTCAGCGGGCTCGAGCATCGCCTGCCGGCGAGCCTGTCGGGCGGCCAGCGCAAGCGCGCCGCGCTCGCACGTGCATCGATCCTCGATCCGGAGATCATCTTCGCCGACGAGCCATCGGCCGGGCTCGATCCGATCGTCGCCGCCGAGCTCGACGAGACGCTGCGGCGATTTCGCGACGTGCTCGGCGTCACCGTCGTCGTGGTCACGCACGAGCTCGCGAGCATTCGCGCGATCGCGGACCGCGCGATCATGTTCGGTAGCGGCAAGGTGATGGCGGTCGGCACCGTCGCCGAGCTCGAAGGTTCCCACGACGAGGGCGTCTACAACTTCTTCCATGCGAGGGCCTCGTGACGACCAAGCAAACCCATGTTCGCGTCGGCGTGTTCGTGATCGCGGCGGCCGCGCTCGCCGTCATCGTCGTGCTCGCATTCGGCGGCATGCGGTTCTTCGAGCACCGCGATCACTATGCGGTCGAGTTCCACGACAGCGTGCTCGGGCTCGAATCCGGCGCGACGGTCTCGTTCGACGGCCTCGAGGTCGGCCGCGTCGACAACATCGAAGTATCGCCGACCGATCTGTCGGCGGTCCGCGTCGAGCTCTCGGTCAAGCGCGGCACGCCCGTGCACACCGACACCATCGCGTTTGTCAGCATGGCCGGGCTCACCGGGCTCAAGACGATCGATCTCCGAGGCGGCTCGCTCGCGACCCCGCGGATGAAGCGCGGCGGCATGCTGCAAGCCGGGCAGGGCACGCTCGACAAGATCGAGGCTCGCGCCGAGCAACTCGTCGATCAGTCGGCGAAGATCATGGAGGCCGCGAGCACCGTGGTCGCGACGTCGCGCAAGGTCGCCGAGAATCTGGACGCGGTCACCGATCCGAAACCGATCCAAGCGATCATCGCGAACGCCGAGCGGACCACGCGCACGCTGCAGGCGGCGTCGATCGGCGTTGCGGCGATGGTGGCCGAAGATCGCGCATCGGTGCACGATGCACTCGGCTCGCTCGACGCCGCCTCGCACAGCGCGAACGATCTGATGGCGAACCAGGTCCATCAGTTGGTCGGCAACGCGAACGACCTCGTCGCCGATCTGCGCTCGATCGTGCAAGGCAACGGCAGCGAGATGCGCGCCGCGATGATCGATCTGCGCCAGGCGTCGCAGTCGATCGCGGAGCTGACGCGCGAGGTACGCGATCGGCCGTCGCGTTTGTTGTTCTCGCCGACTCCGAAAGACAGGAAGCTGCCATGAAGCTCGTCGCCATGTTCCTCGCGTGTGCAGCGTGCGGCGGCAGCGTGCCGGCGACGCGCTACTACCAGCTCGCGACGCCGAGCGCGCCCGAGCAGCCGAACACCGGCGGCACGCAGATCGCGGTCGAGCCGTTGACCGCCGATGGCGCCTACGCCGACGAGCGCATCGTCTATCGGATCGATCCGGTGCGGCTCGATTTCTACGACTACCACCGCTGGAGCACGTCGCCCGGCGCGATGCTCGGCGGCTACCTCGAGCAAGCACTCGCGCGCAGCGGAGAGTTTTCCGCGGTGACCCATGCGGCGACATCGTCGACGACCGCGGTGCTCGGCGGTCGCGTCGTCGCGCTCGAAGAGGTCGACGTCGACCCGCAGCACTGGGTCGGCCACATCGCGATCGAGCTGACGCTGCGCGATGCGAAGACCGGCGCGATCATCTGGGCGCGCACGTTCGACCAGCGCGAGCCCGAGCCGGTGCGTTCGCCCGAGGGGCTCGCCCGCGCGGTCGGCGTCGCGATGGGTCGCATCGTCGCCTCGGCGGCGCCGGAGCTGGCGGCGCTGGCCAACCACACGGCGCAGGCTCGCAATTAGCCGGTGGATCGAGCGCGCGCTTCGCGTAGCATCGCCGCGTGCGCTTCGCGTTGCTCGGCTTGCTCGTCGGCTGCACGGGCCTGATCGGCGGCTCGTCATCGCAGCCGGGCGACGACGATTCTTCGTCGCCGCCGCCCGACGCCGCGCCATCGCCGGGCGAGACCGCGGTCGAGCGCGCGATGCAGTGGGTCGTCGCCGAGGTGCCGTACTGTCAGTCGGCCAACCACCAGCCCGATGGCGACAGCTCGTGCTCGCCGACGTGCGAGCGACCCGACAATCCGGCGTGGGATGCATATCGCTCCGACTGCTCGGGCTTCGTATCGTGGGCGTGGGGCTTGCCGCCGCCCGGTCACACGACCGCGACGCTCGCGCCGTTCGATACCTCGGTGTCGGCCGCGATCGACGTCGCGCAGCTTCAGCCCGGCGACGCGATCAACAACGATACGCACACGATGCTGTTCGTCGACTGGACGAGCTCCGACATGACCGCCGCGCAATTCATGGAAGAGCCGGGCTGCAGCGCGTCGCAACCGTACGCGCGCGAAGTCACCGTGACGCTGACCAGCGCCGGTCAAACCATCACGCTGGATGGTTACGGCACGTTCACGGCGATACGCCAGCAGTGACCACGCCGGTCTGCAAGTTGACCGTGTAGTCGTGCTGGCCGTCGAGCACGATCGTCGCCGTCGAGTCGGCGTGGATCGTGATGTCGGCGTCGACCGAGAACGACGTCGAGCCGCTCGGCGCGGCCTTGCTCGCATCGATCGACAGCTGGATCTCGCCATTGGTCGCGACGCCCGAGCCCGTGTCGATCGCGACGTCGCTATAGGTCGCGCTCGAGTCGAAGTGGTAGCTCGTGCTCGCGATCATCGCGTCGTCGACGAACGTGCCGTTGCCGTTGAACGTCGCGGTCGAGCCCGTGAGACCGGACACGCTCCAGTTGCCCTCGCGTGTGATCGTCGCGGCGATCGCCGGCAGCGCGATCATGCCGTCCCACGCGAACGAGACGTTCGCGCTGTCGGTCGTGGCATCGCACGCGGCGAGCACGGTTCCCGACGCGTTCTTGCACGTGATCATGTAGCTGTAGTCGAGCCCGAGGACCGTGCCGGTGATGACGCCGTTGCCGGCGTCGGTGAAGCCGGCCGGCATCGTGCCGTGTGCGATCGCGACGAGATCGACCATCGCGCCGACATCGCCGGTCGGTGATGCGGTCGATGCGCCCACGGATTGAGCGACGTCGTCGTACTCGGCGGGCGTGGCGTTGTTGCTCGAGCACGCCGTGAGCGACGTACCGAGCGCGAGTAAGCAAAGGCCGAGGATTTTCATGATTGGGAGGTTCAGCAAACCGCGGACCAGATCGAGGATGCCGCCGATCGCCACGCGGTGGACGATTCCCGGCGGCCCGTGTTTGATTTGCGCGTGATGCGCACTTGGATGTCGCGAATTTTAATCAATAAAATGTGATGCGTGGTCGTGAGACGTAGGCATCTCGAATCGGTGAACACCCGCGTGCGCGAGCGGCTTTACAGCAGTGGGCGCGCCCGCAATGCTGACGTCGAATCACCGGAGTTGCACCCATGGACGAGCTCGACGAGCCCACCCATCCGCCGATCACGCTACCGCGCCCGAAGATCGATCCGCTCGAGATCGACAGCCCGGCGCGCGTCGCGGACGGCACGCAAACCAAGCTCGGCGCCGCGCGCGCGAGGGCGACGATCCCACCGCCGATTCCCGCGGCCGCGCGCGCCGCACGCGGCTCGATCGCCCCGGTCGGAGACGCGAGTCGTAAGCCGAGGACCGCGACGGTGCCGCCGCCGATTCCCGCCGCGGCCATGAAGCCGCGCGGCACGACCTCGTCGACCACCGCCGCTCCGCCCGACAACGCTCCGATCGATCCCGTGATCGCACCGCCGGCGCCGACGCCCGAACCGCCTGCGACGGTGACCGTCGCCGCCGACATCGACGTGCCGATCGAGCACGACGACGAGCCGGTCTCGAGCCTGCCGCTGCCGCCGCTGCCTCGGCCGTCGCAGAACTGGCTCTCGACGACCGCGCAACCGCCGCCGCCGCGCACCGACGAGCCGCGCCGCCGCATCGCGGGTGTGAGCCGCATCGACGTCAAGCCGGCGCCGCCGGCCGACGACGACGACATCGACACGCCGCTGCCGCCGCCGATGCCCGCCGCCGATTCGGGCGACGAATGGCCCGCGCTCGAGGCGCGGAGCGAGACCAGCGCGGTCGCGGATCTGTTCGCGCCGGTCGCGCCCGAGCCCACGGCGGAGCCGTCGGTCGCCACGCCGGCGCCCGAAGCTCCCAGCCCCGAGATCGAGACCAGCGCGAAGCTCGATGTCGAGCGCGCCGCCGATCTGTTCTCGCTACCGCCGATCGACCAGTCGTCGACGAACTACTTCGACCGCCCCGCGACCTACAACCGACGCCATCTTGCCGCCGTCGGAGCTGCAGCGGTCGTGCTTGCGGTGCTCGCGGCGATCGTCGTGCGCGCGGCGATGAAGCCGCCCGTGAAGGGGATGCCGATCAGTGTGGCGACGGCGCTGGCGGCGACTCCGACTCCGACTCCGACTCCGACTCCGACCGCGACTCCGACTGCGATCGCGACCGCGGAAACGCCGACGCCGACGCCGACGCCGACGCCGACGCCGACGCCGACGCCGACGCCGACGCCGACGCCGACGCCGACGATCGATGTGCCGATCACGTCGACGCCGAGCGGAGCGACCGTCACGCTGATCTCGAACGGCGCGCCGCGCGTGCTCGGCAAGACGCCGCTGTTCGCGTCGGTCGATCCCACGCAGAGCTACGACGTGGTCTTCGCGATGAACGGCAAGCCGACCGCGATGCAGCACCTCGATCCGCACGCGACCAAGCAGATCGCGGTCGCGTTCGACGGCGCGAAGCCCGCCGTGACGACCGTCGCCGCCGCGCAGCCGGCACCCGCACCGGCACCAGCTCCCGTTGTCGCGGCGCCGTCGGTGCAGGCCGCGCCGCCCGCCGAGCATCACCACCACCACAGCGACGCGCGCGTCGCCGCCGCGGAGCCCGCGCCGGCAGCTCCGGCGCCCGCCAAGCCCGCGACGCACGGCTCGTGGAATGTCGCGCCCGCCGCGAAAGCGATCGTCGCGTCGTCGGCGGGCGCCGCCGGTGGCGCAAACGGCGTGTTGATGGTCGCGAGCAAGCCGCCGTGCGAGATCGTGATCGACGGCAAGCCGACGCAGCTCGAGACGCCGCAGCGCTCGATCGCGCTGTCGCCGGGAACGCACTCGGTCACGCTGATCAACGCGAAGCTGCACATCAACAAGACCGTCCCGGTGCAAGTCGCCGCGAACAAGCCGACCAAGCTCATCCGCGACTTCACCGGTCAGTAGTGTGGGGGCTTGTCGCTCGCGGGGCCGATCGGGGTCTCGGGCGAGCGCAGCGACTGCTTGAGCGTCTCGAGCTCGCGCCGCGCGAGGTCGAGCTTGTCGCCGAAACTGCGGACAAGCGCGTCGAGCTCGCGGATCAGCTGATCTTGGTAGGCGAGCTTGATCTCGAGGTCGGTGAGCCTGTCGTCGTCCACGCAGCGACGATACGTGAGGCGAGCTAACGGTAGAAGTCATTCACGCGTGTTGAGTCTGTGAGGTGCAAAACGGGCGCGCGCGCACGGGAACCATGCCGCACACGTGCGGCAATTTCCCTCCCTATTCAAACCCGATCAGAACGTGCATGAAGGAGAGGATGGAACGCACGATCGTACTTCGCGTCCTCACTCGGTGCTCGAACGTGGATCAGTTCGTCGCCACGTTTCGCCGGTTCTCGACGGACAACGCGGTGTTCGTCCCGACGAGCAACCAGCGCGATGTCGGCTCGCAGGCCGAGTTTTCGATCCGGCTCGTCGATGGGGCGATCGCGCTCGCCGGTGTCGGCGAGATCTGCGAGCGCCACGCCACGGCGAACAACGCGTTCGGCAAGCCCGGCATCTTGATCGACATTCGCAAGCTCACCGGCGACACCGAGCCCGTGTTCGAGCGGATGCGCGCCCCGACGCCATCGACCGACCGCGTCCCGGACGACGTGCCGGTCGCCGAGACCAACAAGATCGCCGCGTCGCGCGCCGATGCCGCGGACATGCTCAGGCCGACGTCGCAGACCCCGCCGCTCGCGCGCGCGAGCGATCCGCAGATCGAAAAAATCATGGTCGCGCCGATCCCCGACGAGCTCGACTACGTGCTCAAGCACGCGTTCGACGCCGAGATCGAGCAAGCCGCGGCGGTCGAGGTCGCCGCCGACGACACCGCGCCGGTCGAGATCCACAGCGCGCGGCCGATGATCGCGACCACGCTCGGCGTCGCGCCGCTCGCGCCGGCGACGTTCGTGAGCGCGCCGTTCGTCAACGACACGCCGGTGCCGCGTTGGCCTCGCGCGTCGCGCCCGGATAACGCCGCGCGCATCGTCGCGTCGACCGCGCCGCAGCTCGCGGAGGCATCGTCGGATGAGCGGCCCGAGCGCACGGCGATGGTGCCGCTCGATCGCACGTCGGGCGAGCCGCGGCCGGGTCCGTGGCAAGCATTCGTCGCGACGCTCGCGCGCAGCGTGCGCGGCGTTCGCTGGTGGTTGCGCCGCCGGCGGTCGACGCAGCAGATTCGCACGCCGACGGCGAGCTAGCGCGCGAGCTCGTCGCGTAGCTCTTTCACGCACTGCTCTTTCGGTTCGCCGATGCGCCTGACGACTGCGTTGACGTCGTCGATCGCGTCGCGGTCGCGGACTCTGAGCCGCAACTCGGCCGCGTCGGCGCGGATCGCGGGCATGAGGCTCCGATCGCACTGCGACGCCTCGATCTCGAGCTCGATCGCGCGCACGGCGAGCTCGACCGCCCGTGGATCCGGCAACGCGCGGATGCCGAGCGTGAACACGTTTTGCCAATCCTCGAACGATCCGGCTCCCGACGGCCATGCACTTCGCGCTCTTCGAAGCGCGACCGCGATCGGATCGCCGACGTCGACGCCGACGGCCTTGCCGAGCTCGACACACGTCGCGTCGGGAGGCCTCGGGTGCGGAGCGTTCGGCTTTGGCGGGACTGGCGTTGCCAGGTGCTCGAGATCGGCAATCGAGCGCTCGCGCGCGTCGCCATCGGGTGTCGAGGCGATGGCGCGGACGAGCCGATGGCATACGGTCGCGTCGCTCGCGTGATTGTCGAGCATCGCGGCGAGTCGATTGGTCTCGACCGCTTCGTCGAGCTTGCCGAGCTCGAAGTACGAAGCGGCGATCAGATCGACGATCGGGACCTCGAGCAGGTTCGCGTGGCGCAGAACACCCTCGACACTGCCGCCATCGACGCGGTCGGCGACGATCCGCGCCGTGTCGATCGCAACCGCGAGTGCGATCCCGCGGACGATCGAATGCTCCAACAAGCCGAGGTCGTAACGGCGTCGCGCGGGTCGGCGGTGCACCACACCTTCAAGTACGCGACGAGATCCTGATCTTTCCCGAGGTGGCGAAACTGCGCGCCGCAGTTGCACAGGTCCTGCCACGTCACGCCGGGCTGAGCGAGCGCGCCAGCGATATCGAAGCTCGGCTCGGCGACCGGATGTTCGTTGAACCCGAGCGGCCAGCGCGCGACCAGGTCGAGGTCCGGGCTCGAGGCTGGCGGACGCGTTGCTTCGACGACGGACGGCAGCCAACCAACGTGCGTCCGCGTGGGCGTCGGCGTCGGCGTTGCTGGCGCGGGCGTCTCGTCGACGACGACCGGCGCCTGTCTCGCGCCACACGCCGCCAACGCCACCGCCCACGCGAGCTTCACGCGCCCGACGCGGCTTTCGCCTCGGCCGTATCCGGCACGCGCTCGTTGCGCCGGATCAGGATCGGCACCAGGAACTGCGCCATCGTGGCGAAGATGTTGTGCTCGGGATCGAGCATCTTGCCGATGCCCTGCGCCGTGATCAGCGCGACCAGCACCATCATCATATCGGTGAGCGGGCGGACGTTGTATTTGCGGCCGAGCGCGAACAAGTCGCCGATCAGCTCGCCGTACTCGAGCTTCGCGGTGTCCTTCGCGCGGAACTTGAGCGCGAAGCCCTGAACTTCGACTTTGAGCGCGGCCCAGTCGACGGTGTCGAGGTACGTGTGGAAGCGGCGCAGGTGCGCGACGATGTCGTCGGGCGAGCCCATCGCGATGCACTTCGAGATGTCGATGAACTGCGCGAGCACGTCGCCTTCGAGCTGCTTGGCGAGGCCGACGTCGAAGATCACGAGCCGGCCGTCGTCCTGGACGACCATGTTGCCGGGGTGGAGATCGGCGTGGACGAAGCCGTCGTCGAAGCACATCTTCAGCATCGCATTGCGCACGGTGCCGGCGAGCTTGGGGAACTTGCCGCGAGGCAGCGTGTCGATCTTGGCGCCGCGCACGAACTCCATCGTCAGCACGCGGCTGCTCGATAGCTCGGCGATGACCTCGGGAAACGACACGTCGGGCACCGCGGCGAAGTTCGCGCGAAACCGCGCGTAGTTCGTCGCTTCGATCTTCAGATCGGTCTGGTCGTGGATCGCCTCGACGAAGTGTCGTGTGTGGTCGACCGGATCGTTCGCGCGGATGCTCGGGAACAGCGCGGCGACGCGTGCGAGCGCGATCAAGATCGTCGCGTCGCGCTCGACCTGGCGACGCACGCCGGGCCGCAGGATCTTGACGGCGACCTCGCGGCCGTTCGCGAGGCGCGCGCGATGGACCTGCGCGACGCTTGCCGCCGCCACCGGTTTCTCGTCGAATTCCGCGAACAGCTCGGCGAGTGGCTTGCCGAGGTCCGCTTCGATCGTCTGGCGCACCCGGCGAAACCCGAACGGCGGCAGCCGGTCTTGCAGAAGCCGGAGCTGGTCGATGATCTCGGGTGGAAACAGGTCGGGCCGTGTGCTCATCACCTGGCCGAGCTTGATGAAGGTCGCGCCGAGCACCGACATCGTCACGCGCAGCAGGTAGCCGCGCAGCTTCGCGAGCGCGCGCGGCCGAGCGTTGCCCCAGACGAACAACGCGATGCCGAGCCGGCCGACGCCATACGCGAGACCGGCGATCAACAGGGCGATCACCAAGAACACGAAGTGGGCGAAGTTGCCCGGCCATCGAAGCACGGCCCGACGAGGATACCCGAGCGGCCGCGCTCGTGTGACGCTCCGGCACGTTCGTGACACGTGGTTTCCGGCGGTTGCTTAGGCGCACGGCTTGCGTTACGACCGCCTCATGAACGAGTTCAAGAGCGACATCGAGGCGATCCGCAAGCGCGCCCGCGCGAAGATGAGCGAAGGCTCGATCACCGAAGCGTACAAGGCCGACGTCAAGCGCGTGATCAGCGTGCTCAACGAGGTGCTCGCGACGGAGATCGTCTGCGTCCTGCGCTACAAGAACCACTACTACATGGCGAAGGGGATCAACTCCGACGCCGTGAAGCAGGAGTTCCTCGAGCACGCCAACGACGAGCAAGGCCACGCCGACCAGGTCGCGGCCCGCATCACCGAGCTCGGCGGCGACCCGGACCTCAACCCGGCCACGCTGGTCTCGCGCAGCCATGCCGAGTACAAGGGCGGCCCGTCGCTCGAGGACATGATCCGCGAGGATCTGGTCGCCGAGCGCATCGCGATCGAGACCTACAACGAGATCGCGCGCTGGCTCGGCACCGACGACATCACCACGCGCCGCATGATCGAGAGCATCCTCGCCAAGGAAGAGGAGCACGCGAACGACATGTCCGACCTGCTCGAGAAGGTCGCCGGCAAGCACTAACGCGTGCCCGGCTCTGCCGGGCTAAGCAGCACTGCCGAATGGCAGTGCGGTGTCAAAGAATCGGCGAGTCGTCGCCGAGCATCGCGCGCCGGATCACGCCCATCGGCTCGGGCGCGTGCGCCAGGAATTCGTCGTGGAACTGGCCGAGCGTCGCGCCCGGATGCTTCGCCATCCAGTCGGTGCGCAGCTTCATGATCGCGAGCTTGCCGACGGTGTAGCTCAAGAACATCGGATCGAACGTGCCGCGCACGGCCTGTTGGTGCGCGTTGCCCGGATCCTGGAACGCCTTCGCCGTGAACAGCGCCTCGGCCTGCTCGACCGTCATGCCGCCGGTGTGCTCGCCGATCGCGACGACGAAGCGGACGTCGCGGAGCAGCGCCTCGGTGAGCTGGCCGATGTGCGCCGCCGGTGCGTGATCGCCGACGCCTTCGTCGTACATCATCTGCTCGGCGTAGTGCGCCCAGCCTTCGCCGGTCATGTACGAGCCGAGCATCTGCGTCGCGCGCGACGGGTTCGCCCGCGTGTGCAGCGCCTGGATGAAGTGACCGGGATAGACCTCGTGCGCGGTCGTGAACAAGAGGTTCACGCGCGGCATGAGATAAGCCTGCTGTTCGGCAGCCGGCCACGCCGGATCCGGCGGCGAGATGTAGAAGAAGTACGGCATGCGGGTCTTCTCGAACGGACCGGGGCCGTCGAGGAATGCCGCGTTCCAGCGCTGGAACGCCGGCGCCGGGCGGACGTCGCAGGTGTCGTCGGGCGACACCGTGACGATCTTGTTATCGATCAAGAACTGGCGGAGCTGCTTGGCTTGCTCGGCGCCGGCCGCGAGCGAATCGGCCGGCCGGTCGACGTCGATCGCCGCGACGACCTCGGCGGGCGTCTTGGTCGGATCGACGGCCTTCGCGGCGTCGATCAGGGCCGCCGAGTCACGCGCGAGCGTGTCGTCGGCGAGCTTCTGCAGCGCGGGCAGCGTGATCGCGAGGCCCTCGTCGGCGGCGAGCTTGCCGAGAAACTTTTCGGGCCCGAGCGCGTACGCCGTCGTGCCGCTGGTCTGCTGCTCGACGAGCCACTTCGCGTGTGCGGCGAGCGCCGACTTGCACGTCGCGAGTGCCGGCTGGTCGCCGAGCTGATCGCGGACGTCGTGATCGATGAAGTCGATCATGCCGTTGGTCGAGAGCAGCGCGATGTCGATCCACGTCCGCGGCATCGGCGTTTTTAGATTCGACCGCGCTTGCGCGAGATACGCGGGTAGCGCCGTGCAGACACTGGCGACGGCCGCGGCGCGCTGCGCGACAGGTGCGTACGGCCGTACGACGTAGTCGGCCAGCCCGAGGCTCGTGTACGAAAGTGGATTCGTGTGCATCGAGTCGAGCTGCTCGTGGTCGAAGATCGTCGAGCGCAGGTGGGTCTTGATCTGATCGAGCGTCTCGCGCTGGTGCGGCGACAGCTGCGCGGCGTCGATGCCTTCGAGCGCCTTGAGGTCGTCGCGCGCGCGCGTGTGATCGGCTTCGAGCGCGGCGGGCGAGATGTCCGGGAGCTCGCCGTCGCGCTCGTGCAAACCGAGGTCGACCGCCCACACCGGCGCGTTGACGAGCATGTCGTCGAGGATCTTGTTGGCGAGCTTGTCGAAGTCGCCGGGCTGCGGCGCGACCGGAGCCGGCGACGAGCATGCGGCGAGCACCGCGATCGAGATCCAGCTTCGCATGCGCGGACGGTATCCCGTCAGCGCCGGTCGCGCACCATCATGTCCGCCGCGTCGGCAAAGCCGCTCGCCTCGTAGAAGGCACGCGATCCGGTACGCGTGTGGAGCACGAACTTGATCCCATCGCGGCCGGCGGTGAGCGCGGCGAGCAAGCTGCGGCCGACGCCGCGGCGGCGATACGCGGGATCGACCATCACGTTGCTGACGTACGCGG
This sequence comes from Kofleriaceae bacterium, assembly GCA_036271395.1. Lineage (GTDB taxonomy): Bacteria > Myxococcota_A > Polyangia > Haliangiales > Haliangiaceae > JABFXX01. Next base: position 21,668 of record DATBAS010000093.1, on the reverse strand, counting down.
TCGTCACGCCGTCGGAGATCGCGCGCGCGAACCCCACGAGCTTCGCATCGACGTGCGCGTGTGCGACCCAGCGCGAGCCGGCGAGCTGCGCCGCGAGCGTGGCGTCGGACAGCGGCGCGAACTCGCAGCGCGCGCGGAGCTCGGCGAGCGCAGCGAGGTCGACGTCTGGCCCTTCGCGCAGCGCGATCATCGATGCAGGTCCACGTCGACGCGGTCGGCGGATGCCTCGACGGTCGCATTCGCCATCCCCGCTTCCGGTGACCAGCACCACACGCGGCTGCGCAGTGCCGCCATCGCCAACACCACGGTGCCGGCCGCATCGGTGGTGCCGCGCGTGTTGTCCGCGCCCATGAAATCGCCGGGCGAGTAGTCGGGCCAGCACGTCGCATCGCCGACCGCTGCCGAGCCGGCCGTCACGCGCACGGTGACGTCGCGCGTCGGCTGCCGCGCGATCTGCAGCTCGGCGACGTGGCCGGGCTGCACGGTCGCTTGGCCCATCGCGCCAGACGTCGCGATGCCGGTGACCGAGCCCGGCGGCATGTCGTTCGCGGTCGCGCCGCACGCGAGATGATCGAACAGCGTGCTCGTCGCGGTGTAGAGCGTGATGTCGCCGACGGGTGCGCTCGGCGACGCGCACGTGACGTGCACGCTGCCGGGATCGTGCAGCACGATTCGCAGATCGGCATTCGGCATCGCGTCGACGACGGCAGCCATGCCCGGCGGTCCCGCCACGCGCACTTTGTACGGCTTGCCGCCGACGACGTCGAGAGAGAACGCGCCGTCGGCGTCGGAACGCGTCGCGAGCCCGCGGGTCTCGATCGATGCGTCGGGAATCGGCGCGCCGCGATCGTCGACGACGTGACCGGCGAGCTTGCCGCGCACGAGCGTCACCGCGAGGCGGATGCCGGTGATCGCCGAGGTCGCGTCGGGCACGGCGACGGTCGCGGCGCCGCCGATCGGTGCGAGCACGTGGTTGTCGAGCTTGACGGTCGCCAGGTAGCTGCCGCGGCCGCCGCCGAGCATCGCGATCTTGAACGAGCCGTCGTCGCGCGTCGTCGCGGTACCCATGTCGCCGACGTCGTCGTTGTCGAGCTCGACGGTCGCGTGTGCGATCGGTGCGCCGGCCTGATCGACGAGCGTGCCCGCGACACTCGCCGTGAACGCGATGTCGAGCTCGACGCCATCCACCGATCGGCCTTCGACGATGGTCACCGCTTTCGGGCTCGAGAACCCGCCGAGCGCCTCGCTCCGCGCGAGCAGCTGCAGGGTGCCGGGAAACAGCGCCTCGACGACGAAGCCGCCGTCCTCGCCGGAGCATGCGGAGGGTCCGGCGCCGGTGATCTCGGCGCCCGCGACCGGCGCGCCGCCGTGCACGACGCGGCCGCGAACCTCGAGCGCGGGTTGGAGGTCGAGCTCGACGAGCTTCGGGCCGGTCGTGACGTCGCGCAGCGTCTTGTAGTGAGGCGCGGCGAACATGCCGTGGCCGAAATGCGTGTCGGCGATCTCGAACGAGCCGTCGGCGCGCGTCGTGGTTTCGCGCGAGGCGTCGCCGTCCGGCAGCCACGTGATCGCGACGTTCGCGACCGGCTTGCCGGCCGATCGCGCGATGCCGCGGATCGTGTCGGCGGCGCGCATCGCGAGGACGAGCTGCGACGTCGTCGCCGTGACGTCGACGGTGACCGGCGCGGCGAGGACCAAGCCATCGGCCGCGGCGGTCGCGTCGTACGTGCCCGCACCGAGCCCGTGGAACGCGAACGCGCCGCTCGAGTCGGTCGTGGCGGTGCCGCCGACGTTGCGCGTGCGCATGAGGCTGCGATTCACGCGCATCGACGGCGCGACATGTACGACGGCGTCCGGGACGGGCGCGCGGTCGGGCCCGACGACGATGCCGCTTAGCGACGCTTCGGGCATCAGCGCGAAGTCGACATCGGTTTGACCCGGCATCAGGTGCCGGACCGCCGACGCGAACCCGGCGGCTTCGGCGACGATGTCGGTCTGGTCGTTCATGTCGCAGAGCACGAACTGGCCGGCGGGATTCGTCAGCGCCGTGCCGCCGTCGATCTGCGCGCCCGCAATCGGCGCGCCGCCGCTGCTGTCGGTGACCCTGCCGACGAGCTGGCGCGTGCACACGTGAACGACGAGCACGACGTCGCCGCGATCGGCGTCGCGCACGTCGACCTCCACCGACGGCCCGATGACGCCGGCGGTGAATGCGCGCGCCCAGTAGATGCCGGGCACGACGTCGAGCGCGAAGCGACCATCGGCGGCCGCACCCGCGCGCATGGCCGGTCCGTCGCCGGTCGCGAGCACGGTCGCGGCGATCGGCTTGCCGTCGAACACGACGCGACCCGTGATGTGGCGAACGATCGCCGCCCCACCGCCGCGCCGCAGATTCGACGGCGCGTTCGGCATCGGGCTCGGACGGTCGTCGCCGCCGCGCGCGCGAATCGGCGCGTGATGTCTGAACGCCACGACCGCGATCGCTGCGATCCCCACTGCGATCCACCACCGACGGCGCGCCATCGTTATCCAACGCGAGCTTCGCGCGAAATGTGGTCCGCCGTCGCGGGCGTTGCTGCTCGAGTCGTCGCGTCCAGCTGCGTATGGCCCGGCCGCGCGGTGAGGCACAAGTTCCCTCCGACCGGGAGGCGCACCCATCGATCATGTTGGAACGCGTGAGTCGAGACCTCCGAAGTCTATCCAGCACAGACCGCGTGTCTCACGTATGTTCGGGGCATGCAGCTCCGCGCAGTTCTGCTTTGCTTTGCGACCGTCCTGGCCTGCGGGCCCGCCTCGAGACAACAGCCAGGCGGTGATGACGATGGCAGTGGTGGCGGTGGCGGTGGCGGCGGTGGCGGTGGCGGTGGTGGTGACGGCGGCACCTGCGTTCCTCAGGGCGACAATGCGTCTGGCTCCGCCGGCTCCGATTGCGGCACCGTCAACGTCACGCTCTCGACGCCGCTCGCGTTGCCGGATACGAACAACCAAGACGACAGCAATCCGGCGTGCACGACGAATGCGACCTGCTCTGGCTCGGAGCCCAACTGCATCATCACGAGCGACCTTGCGGACGATCCGCCCATCGGCGGCATGTGCGCGGCCTCGTATACCGACACGCTGGACTTCATCGGCTTCTGTCCCGGCGAGACGCTCGATGATGCGAGCAAGCTGCTTTCGGTCTGCGCGAACCTCGAACACTCATGGGTGGGCGACCTGCAGGTCGATCTCATCTCTCCCGACGGCAAGAGCATCGCGCTCCATCTGTTCCCGGGCCGATTCGGCACCCCGATCTTCTTGGGCCACCCGAACTACTGCGATGACGACGCGAATCCGATCCCGGGCAGTGGCTTCGAGTACTGCTGGACGGGGAGCGCCACCGATCTACTCACGACGACGCATAACGGCGGCTGCGGCGCGCCGGGCGGCTGCGCGAGCTGGGCCGGCGACCCGTCAAAGTGCCCGCAAGGCGCTGGGCCCGACGAGGGCGTCACGGGAACCGGTCCGTTCGACGTCGTGCCGGCCGGCAACTACAAGCCCGATCAGCCCTTCACCGGGCTGCAAGGTGCACAGCTCAACGGCAACTGGACGTTCCGCGTCACGGATCTCTACGCGGAGGACAACGGCTACCTCTTCAACTGGTCGATCCAGTTCGACCCATCGCTGCTGCCAAGCTGCGGCGGCACGATCATTCAATAGAACGGGCGCGGCCGGATTCTCGTGCGCGTCCGGTTCGTCCGGCGCTCGTCCGAGACTCGGCCGGACACCGGACGCGCGCGTTCGTGATTTCAATGGCTTGTCGTTGGCGCGCAACTCGCACTTGCGCCGCGCATGCGTTCGCTCGTGTTGGTCGCGTTGCTCGTCGGTTGCGTCGATCAGCCGCTCGGTCCGGATCCTCCGTCCGCGCGCGTGATCGCATCGTGGGATCCGCTCGCGTGCACGTCGATCGATCGCGTGCGCGTCGAGCTCGATGGCGAGCTCGATGTCATCGCCGCGTCGGCGCCGTGTGCGCTCGGCTCGGTCGTGCTCGACGTCGCGAGCTTCGGGGCGTATCGCGTGCGCGCCGGCGATGGCAGCGCCGACATGCGCGAGCTCGGCGAGCTCGTCGTCGATCAGCCGGTCGTCGCCTGGGAAGTGACTCCGTGAATCCGCGGATCGAGGCCGCGCGAGGCGAGCTCGCGCACGATCGCCGGCTCGATCGAGAACCGCTCGAGCACGGCACGCAGCTCGGCGCGCGCGGCGTTGTCGTACCGATTCACGCGCTTGCCCAGGATCAGCTCGTTCTTCGCCGAATGCTCCCAGCCGACCAGCTCGGTGACGGTGACTTTGTAGCCGTGAGCTTGCAGCGCGAGCGCGCGCACGACGTTGGTCAAGTGCGACCCGAGCTCGCGTCGGTGCAGCGGATGGGCGAACAGCGCGGCAACGGCCGGATCTGTCGACTTCGCGCGCTCGAGCTGCCGCGCGACTTCCGCCTGACAGCACGGCACCACGGCGACGTGGTCGGCGCCGGCGGCGATCGCGACGACGAGCGCATCGTCGGTCGCGGTATCGCACGCGTGCAGCGCGGTCACCAGCTGCGGATGCGTCTCGGGCGTCGATGCGGCGATCGCGCCAGTGTGGACGTGGAAGCGCGCTTGACCGAAGCGCTTCGCACGCTCGGCCGCCTGCTCGGACAGCTCGGGACGCGCTTCGATCGCGGTCAACACGCCGCGTCCGGCCGGACCGAGCACGAGCTCGTAGAGCAACGCGCCGAGGTAGCTCTTACCGGCGCCGCAGTCGACGATGCTCGGCTCGGGGTAGCGCGCGAGCGCGTCGTCGAGTGCTGGCTTCAGCAAGCCGACGAGGTGGCGGATCTGCTTGAGCTTGCGGCGCGCATCGGCGTTGAGCTGCCCCTCGCGCGTCAGCAGGTGCAGATCCTTGAGCAGCTCGATCGACATGCCGGCGGGCACGTCCGGGTCACTACGCGCGTCGCGCGCATCGCGTGGCTGCTTCGTCATCGCCGCAATCTACCTTTTTATCGCCCGCTCGCTACGCGGGCAACGTCGTCCGCTGCACTCGCTCGCGGGCTCTCAAACTGCCGCGGCGCGCAGTGCCGCCTGGCGACCGCGAAACGCACGCGTCTTCACCGCGGCCACGGAGATCCCGAGCTCCTTGGCGATCTCGGTCTCGGTCCGGCCCTCGCCGTAGCGCTTCCAGAACACGATGGGATACTTCACACCGAGCGCGGCGACCGCCGCTTCGATCCCGCCGAGCTCGGAGCGCGCGATCACGTCGGCGCGCAGATCGGTATCGGATGGCCGGCGATCGAGCAGCGCGGTTCCATCTTCGTCGGTCGCATGGCTCGACGGCAGCTCGCGCGCGACCCGCCGTTGCTTGCGCAGGAACATGAGCGCGGCCGTCGCGGTCACGCGGTACAGCCAGGTCGAGTAGCGCGAATCGCCGCGGAACGAGTCGCGGTAGCGATGCGCGAGCAACATCGCCTCTTGCGTCACATCGTCGGCGTCCGTCTCGTTGCGGACGTACTTCATCGCGACGGAACGCACGTAGGCGCGGGCGTGCTCGAGATCGGGCGCCAGATCCTTCGGGTCGTGCATCGGGTCCCTCCTGTCGCCTGTCACTACGCAACTGCGACGCCAAGTCTGTCCAAGTTCCAGGACAAGCAACTTCAAGAGGTTAGGTGTCAGTTCAGCTCGATCACTGTCTAAGAGCTTGGACACTGTCTAGACTTTTGGACGAGACGGCCTACGCTATGAACGTGGCCGACGCGATCCGTCACGTGCTCGTGGTCGATGGCGATCCCGACGGCGTCACGCGCGCTCGGGCGGCGCTCGGCCACGGGCAAGACGGAGGGCTCGATGTCGAGGCAGCCGACGTGCCGCCGACGGCGCTCGAGCGCGTGGTCGGCTCCGCGTTCGACCTCGTGTTGCTCGATCCGGTGCTCGGCGACGACGAAGACGGCGCGCTCGCGTTGCTGCATCGGTTGCGCACGGTCGCGCCCGATACCGTCGTCGTGATCTGGGCCGAGCGGCCCACCGTCGAGTTCACGGTGCGCGCGATGCGGGCCGGGGCGCTCGACGTCGTCGATAAGGCGGCCGAGGGCGCATCGATCCGCTCGGTCGTCGATCGCGCGATCCAGCACGGCGCGCTCGCCCGCGAGGTCCGCCGCCTGCGCGGCGAGGTCGAGCGCGCGCGGGGGCTCGGCGAGGTCATCGGCGAGTCGGCGCTGATGCGCCAGCTGCTCGGCGTGATCGACCGCGTCGCGGCGTCGGATGCGACCGTGTTGATCGTCGGCGAGAGCGGCACGGGCAAGGAGCTGCTCGCGCGGACGATTCACCGCGTCGGGCCGCGCGCCGACGGCCCATTCGTCGCGTTCGACTGTTCGGCGCTCGCGCCGAGCTTGATCGAGGCGGAGCTGTTCGGCCACGAAAAGGGGGCGTTCACCGGCGCGAGCCGCGCGCGCCGCGGACTGTTTCGCGAGGCGAACGGCGGCACGATCTTTCTCGACGAGATCGGCGACATCGACGCCAGCGTGCAGAACAAGCTGCTGCGGGTGTTGCAGGAGCGCGAGATCAAGCCGGTCGGCGGCGATCGTCCGGTGCAGATCGACGTGCGCGTCGTCGCGGCGACGAACAAGGATCTCAAGCAGCTGGTCGCGCGGAACCGCTTTCGCGAAGACTTGTACTGGCGGCTCGCCGTCGTGCCGATCCAAGTTCCACCGTTGCGCGAGCGCAAGGAGGACATCCCGTCGCTCGCCGCGCACATCCTGGCGAAGCGCCGCGGCGCCGCGAAGAGCTTCGCCGGCAGCGAGACGCCGTACCCGACCCAGATGACGGCGAAGGCGCTGCAGCGGCTGCAGTCGTACCGATGGCCCGGCAACATCCGCGAGCTCGAGAATGTGCTGTCGCGCGCCGCGATCTTGTGCGACGGCGAGACGATCCGATCGCACGACCTGGCCATGCTCGGGCTCGATGCCGGCAGCGTCGGCAAAGACAGAGATGAGGGCGACGACCGGGTCGACGTACCGCCGATCGATCTCGACCGGCTCGGCGACGGCGAGACGCTCAAAGACGTCACCGACCGCGCGACGCGAGCGGTCGAGCGCGCCGCGATTGCCGCCGCCCTGCGCCGCGATCGAACGCCGGCCGCGGCGGCTCGTCGGCTCGGCATCTCACGTGCGAGCATCTACACCAAGATGAAGACGTACGGGATCGGTGGCGACGGTCAGGAGGGTGCGTGATGGCGGAGCGATGGATTCCGGTTGCCGCGCTCGCCGCGGTGCGCGATGGCGATGTCGTCGCGGTCGAAGCCGATGGCGTGGCGATGGTGCTCGCGCGCGAGGGCGACGCGATCTACGCGCTGCAGCGGCGCTGCTTGCATCGCGGCGGCGACCTCGCCGACGGCATCATTTCGCGTGGCCACGTGATCTGCGCGAACCACGGCTGGCGATTTTCGGCGGCGACCGGCTGCCACGATACGGCATCGGATGTGTGCTTGAGCCGATATGCGGTGCGCGTCGTCGGCGATCAGATCGAGGTCGATCCGACGCCGCTGGCGGCATCGACGACAAACAGCGGAGAGACCGAGCGGATCGATCCGCTCGAGCTCGGCGACAAGGATGACGAATGACCAGCGTGGCCGTGACATTGATCGAGGGTGATGGCATCGGGCCGGAGATCACCGCGGCGACGCTGCGCGCGATCGAAGCGGCGGGCGGCGCGATCGCGTGGGAGCGCGCCGACGCAGGCGCGGGCGCGGTCGAGCGGCAACGCGACCCGCTGCCGCAGGCGACGATCGATTCGATCACGCGCAACAAGGTCGTGCTCAAGGCGCCGCTGGCGACGCCGAGCGGCGGCGGCTATCGCTCGGTCAACGTGACGCTGCGCCAGACCTTCGATCTCTACGCGAACGTTCGGCCGGCGCAGACGCTCGCCGGCGTACCGTCGCGCTACTCGAACGTCGATCTCGTGATCGTGCGCGAGAACACCGAGGACTTGTATGCGGGCATCGAGCACTACATCGATCCGCGGCGCTCGGCTGCCGAATCGATCGCGGTGATCACGCGGTTCGGCAGCGAGCGCGTGATTCGCTACGCGTTCGAATACGCGCGCCGGCATGGCCGCAAGAAGATCACGCTCGTCCACAAGGCTAACATCCTGAAGATGTCGAACGGGTTGTTTCTCGATACGGGCCGCGACGTCGCGAAGCAGTATCCCGACATCGCGTTCGACGACATGATCGTCGACGCGACGGCGATGAAGCTGGTCACGCAGCCCGAGCGCTTCGACATGATCGTCACGATGAACCTGTTCGGCGACATCTTGTCGGACCTCGCCGCCGGGCTGATCGGCGGTCTCGGCGTCGCGCCGGCATCGAACATCGGCGACGCGGGCTGCGCGATGTTCGAAGCCGTGCACGGCACCGCGCCCGACATCGCCGGCAAGGGCATCGCGAACCCGGCCGGCTTGATGCTATCGGCCGCGTTGATGCTGGACCACGTCGGTCAAGCGAACGCGGCAACGCGGCTACGCGCCGGCGTGCGTGCGGCGCTTGCCGATGCTGCGTCACGCACCGGTGATCTCGGCGGTCGCGCGAACACGCAACAGTTCACCGATGCCGTGTGCGCGATCGCGGCACGCTAGATCGCCACCGTGCTGAGCTCGCGAAACCGCGCATAGATCTTTTCGATCGCGCCGATCGGTGCGTAGCCGAGCGCGGCCGCGGCCTCGCCGAGGCGCACGCCGGGCAGGCGATCTTGCATCTGTAACGCGCGAAACAGCTGGAACCGATCGAGCACTTGCGCCTCGACGAGGTACTCGCCGAACGTGATCTCCTTGAGCCCATCCTCGAGCACCTCGACGCCGCTCTGCGAATACTCGAAATACCGGCGTACATCTTCGGTCCGGGTCCGGGCGCGCGAGACGTGGATCGTGTGCATGGCAGCTCCGGCACGAGCAGCCGACGTGCCATTGCGGCCGTAACAGCGCGGTGATCGCGCGACTCGCAAACGGCGAGATTTGCTTCTGGCTCGACCATTCGCGCCCCGCGCGGTCGCGCAGCGGCTGGTTGACTAGCCAGCAACCGGGCGAGTCGGTTGGCAGGACGGCCTTCCACCTCGTATGAAGTCGTCATGCGCCTGACATTCGTCGCGATCGTGTTCGCTGCATGTCACGAGCAACCTGCACGCGAGATCGCACCCGCGCCGAACGGCTCGGCGACGCTGCCGGGAAGCAACGCGCTGGCGAATCCGTATGCCGAGGTCGCGGCGGATTCGAAGCTGTATCAAGTGCCAGCGGGCGTCGTCGCGCATGTCGGGCTCGAAGAGATCGTGCGCGGGTTGCCGCGGCCGGTCTTGATCACGCATGCGCCAAACGATCCGCGCCTGTTCGTCGTCGAACAGCGCGGCAAGATCGTCATCCTCGATCGAGCCGACGCGCCGGGCGTGCCGCCGATGATCGCGCGCGACGCGCCGTTCTTCACGATCGACGGGCTCTCCGACGGCAACGAACAAGGCTTGCTCGGGCTCGCGTTCCATCCGCAGTTCGCGAAGAACGGCCGGCTCTACGTCGACTACACCACCGAAGACAAAGCCACGCACATCGTCGAGTACAAAGTCTCGAGCGATCCGAACCGCGTCGATCCCAGGACCGCGCGCGAGCTCGTGCGGATCGAGCATCCGTACTCGAATCACAACGGCGGGAATCTCAGCTTCGGGCCCGACGGCAAGCTCTACGCCGGGATGGGCGACGGCGGCGCCGCGAACGATCCGCATCGCAACGGCCAAAATCCCAAGGCGTTGCTCGCGAAGATCTTGCGGTTCGACGTCGAAGCGCCGAACCCGCAGCCCGAGATCGTTCACATCGGCGTACGCAACCCGTGGCGGTTCTGGTTCGATTCCACGACGCACGACCTCTACATCGGCGACGTCGGGCAAAATCTTTGGGAGAGCATTTACGTCGTCCACAGCGACGGCGCGCAGCACAACTTCGGCTGGAACGTCGTCGAGGGCAACCACTGCTTCGACGCCGACACCGGCGGCTCGGCGGCGAGCTGCGATCGGGCCGGCTTCACGCCGCCGGTCGCCGACTACTTCCACTCCGAAGGCTGCTCGGTCACCGGCGGCGTCACGTATCGCGGCCGCGCGTTGCCGCAGCTCGACGGCCGCTACTTCTACGCCGACTACTGCACGGGCCTACTGCGCAGCTTCATCTGGACCGGCACCGGCACCGGCATCATCGATCACTGGGACTGGAAGCCCGCGCTCGACAAGCACGGCGTGCTGCAGCAGATCAGCTCGTTCGGCACCGACCAGGACGGCGAGGTCTACATCGTCGAGCTCACCGGATCGATCTACAAGCTCGTCCCGGGTTAGCGCGCGCGCGCGACGAACAGGCCGCGGCCGCTCGGCCCGACCGCATCGAACGTCGCAGCGAGCCCGGCCGCGTCGAACCATGTCGCCATCTCGGCGAACGGCGTGAGCCGTAGCCGGTGGGTCTCGAGCTCGTGGCGCACGCCGTCGGGCGTCCCGACGAGGTAGTTGAAGTCGAGGATCGACACGTCGGCTTCGACGCGCGAGGCGTGCACGCGCGCGATCTTGAGCTCCGGCCGATCGACGGTGAGCATGTGCACGCCTGGGCGATACGCCGCCGGCTCGAACCACGGCTCGACGAGCACGATGCCGCCCGGCGCCAGGTGGTCGCGAAAGCACGCGAGCGTCGCGATCGCGTCGGCGGCGGTGAGCACGTAGCCGATCGAGCTGAACAGGCACTGCACGACGTCGTACGTGCGATCAAGCGCGAACGATCGCATGTCGGCAAGGGCGACGCGGCCACGCGGCAGCTTCTTGCTCGCGATCGCGACGAACGTCGGATCGAGATCCAAGGCGTCGACGTCGAACGACTCGGCCAAGATCCGCGCATGCTCGCCGGTGCCACACGCGACGTCGAGGATCGTCCGCGCGCCCGGCCGCTCGCGATCGATCACGGCCCGGACCTTCGCGACCTCCGCCGCGTAGTCCTTGTGGCCGTAGATGAGGTCGTACAGCTCGGCGGTCGCCGCGAACACTAACTCGGCAGCCGCTCGCCCATCGAGCCGCGTGACGGCGCGGTCGGCGGCGGGATCGCCGGCTCGGGCTCGCTGGCGGCAGGCGGCGGATCGCCGAGCGCGACGCCGAGCGCGTCGTCGATCTTCGTCATGAACCGGATGTCGAGCTCGTTGCGAACCTGCTCCGGGATCTCGAGCACGTCTTTCTCGTTGCGCTCGGGCATGAACACGACCTTGATCCCGGCGCGGTGCGCGGCGAGGACTTTCTCCTTGATGCCGCCGACCGGCAGCGCGTGTCCGCGCAGATCGATCTCGCCGGTGATCGCGACGTCGTTGCGGATCGGGCGTTTGCTGAACACGCTCGCGACCGCCGTCGCCAGCGCGACGCCTGCCGACGGGCCGTCTTTCTTGATCGCGCCCTGCGGCAAGTGAATGTGCAGGTCGCTCGCCATGATCTTGTCGTGATCGATGCCGATCCGCGCGGCGTTCGCGCGCACCCACGACACCGCCGCCGTCGCCGACTCTTTCATCACGTCGCCCATCTGGCCGGTGAGCCGCACGTCGCCCTTGCCGGGATACGCGCGCGCCTCGATGAACATGATGTCGCCGCCGACCGGTGTCCACGCGAGGCCGGTCACGACGCCGACCTCGGGCTTGCGCTCGGCCGTGTCGGACTGGAACTTCGGCGGGCCGAGCAGATCGGCGAGGCTCGCCTTCGTGATGTGGACGGTCGTCGCGCCTTCGGCGACCTTCACCGCGGCGCCGCGGCACACCGCTGCGATCTCGCGCTCGAGGTTGCGCACGCCGGCTTCGCGCGTGTAGCTGTGGATGATGTCCTGGAGCGCTTCGTCGTCGAGCTCCATCTGGTCTTTGGCGATGCCGTGCTCGCCGAGCTGCTTGGGCACGAGGTGGTTCTTCGCGATCGCGAGCTTCTCGACGGTCGTGTAACCCGACAGCTCGACGACCTCGGTGCGATCGAGCAGCGGCTGGCTGATCGTCTCGAGCGTGTTCGCCGTGCAGATGAACATCACCTTCGACAGATCGACGGGCACCTCGACGTAGTGATCGACGAAGTCCTTGTTCTGCTCGGGATCGAGCACTTCGAGCATCGCCGCGGCCGGGTCGCCCCGCATGTCCGCCGCGAGCTTGTCGATCTCGTCGAGCACGAACACCGGGTTCATCGAGCCCGCCTTCTTGAGGCCGGCGACGATGCGGCCGGGCAGGGCACCGATATACGTGCGCCGGTGGCCGCGGACTTCAGCTTCGTCGCGCACGCCGCCGAGCGAGACCCGGACGTATTTGCGGCCGAGCGCGCTCGCGATCGATTTGCCGAGCGAGGTCTTGCCGACGCCGGGCGGGCCGACGAGCAGCAAGATCGGCCCGTGCTTGTTCGGCGCGAGCTTGCGCACCGCGAGGAACTCGAGGATGCGCTTCTTGACCTTGTCGAGGCCCGAGTGCTCGGCCTCGAGGATCGCGCGCGCGGCGGCAACGTCGAAGCGGTCCTCGGTGAACACGTTGAACGGGATCTCGAGCAGGTTCTCGACGTACGTGCGCGCGATGTTGTACTCGGGCGAGCTCGACGCCATCTGGCTCATCCGCGACAGCTGCTTCTTCGCGACCGCGCGAATCTCGTCGGTCATCTTGCTGTCTTCGATCTTCTTGCGCAGGTCGTCGATCTCGGCGTTGTCGTCTTGTTCGCCGAGCTCCTCTTGAATCTGGCGCATGCGGTCGCGCAGCACGCGCTCTCTGTGCGTGCGGCTCGACGTGCCTTCGAGCTCGGCGCCGATATCGGCCTTGAGCCGCAGCACGGTCGCCTGGCGCTCGAGCGACGGAATGATCCGCTCGAGCCGCTTCATCGTGTCGGTTTCGACCAACAGCGCGGTGAGATCGTCGCGATCGAGCTCGAGATACGGCACCGCGACATCGACGAGCTTGTCGGGATCGACGATCGCCTGGACTTGCGCGCGCGTCAGCTCGCCCTTCGGCGGCGCGGCGTCTTTGTCTTTCTCGCGCTCGCGATCTCGGCTCTGCGCCGCGGCTTGCGCTTCTTTGGCTTGGGCATCGGCGACGACCGCCGCGAGATAGTCGCGGACTTTCGTCGTGGTCTGGATCAGCGCATCGGCGCCGGCCGACGAGCTCGACGCCAGCGGCGACACGGATGCGACCAGGAACGGCTCGCTCGCGACGAGCGCGTCGATGTGGACGCGCTCGAGGAACTTCATCACGCAGGTGAAGCGCCCCGGCGAGTGCTTGACGACCTGGACGATCTCGGCGCGCACGCCGACGTCGTGGAGGTCGCGCTGGCCAGGATCGCGCACCGCAGGGTTCTTCTGCGGGATGATGATGATCAGGTTGTCATCGCGGGTCGCCGCTTCGATCGCGCGAACCGACGCCTCGCGACCGATCTCGAGCGGCCCGACGTGGCCGGGCAGCTGGACTTCGGTGCGCAGCGGGATGACGGGATATTGCCCCGCAGTCTCGGTGTGTTTACTCATCGCGGCCTTTCGGCAGTCTACGACAGATCAGCCGTTCTGCCCGCGCTTGCGCACTCGCTGAACGAGCTGGACGAGCTGTTTTTTTGCTTCATCGTCCAGATCGCCAGGAACGTCGATCTGAACGGTGACGTAGTGATTTCCCGCTTGGCCGGTGCGCGGATCGGCGACGCCCTTGCCGCGCAACCGCAGCTTCTTGCCGCTCGACGTGCCCGGTGGAACTTTGACTTCCGCCTTGCCATCGATCGTCGGCACCGTCGCGACCGTCCCCAGGATCGCGCGGTCGAACGAGATCCGCACGTCGGAGTACACGTCGCCGCCTTTGACGTCGAGCCACGAGCCGTCGCTCGCCTGCACCTTGCTCGTGAACTCCGCGTCGTCGGCAGGAGCGCGACCGCGCGGCCGTGCGCCGTACGCCTCTTCGAAATCTTCGACCCGCACGCGACGACCACCACCGCCGGCGGCGCCGGCACGCGCCTGCTGCTGGTTCGTGAAAAACTGCCCGAACAGGTCGTTGAGATCGAACACGCCGGGACCGCCGCTGGTCTCGTACGTGTAGGTGGCGCCGGGTGCGCCGCCGCCGCGCTGGGTGCGGAACGCGCCCGAACGAATCTCGTCGTAGAGCTTCTTCTTCTTGGCGTCGCCGAGCACGTCGTACGCGTTCGAGATCTCTTTGAACCGCGTCTCCTTCGCCTTGTCGCCACCCGTGCTGTCCGGGTGGTACTGCTTCGCGAGCTTGCGGTACTGCTTCTTGATCTCGTCGGCCGAGGCTTTCTCGGAGACGCCGAGCGACTTGTAGTAGTCGGCGTTCGGATCGAAGTCGATTTGGGGAGCGTTCGGCATATCAGGCGGCCGTCACTTTCTGAGCCTCGCGCTTGTGAAACACCAGCGTCTCGCCATCGACATCGACTTCGACCACGTCGCCCGGCTGAAACGCACCGGACAGTAGCTGAGTCGCGAGCGGATCGATCACGAGCTTCTGCAACGAGCGCTTGAGCGGACGCGCACCGTACACCGGATCGTAGCCAGCCTCGGCGACCCGCGCGACTGCCTGCTCGGACAGGTGCAGCGCGAGCCCGCGCTCGGCGAGCAGCGTGCCGAACCGCGCGACCTGGATCTGGACGATGTGCGCGAGCTCGGCCTCGCCGAGTGGCTCGAAGAAGATGATCTCGTCGATGCGGTTCAGCAGCTCCGGCCGGAAGATCGACTGCAGCTCGCGCATCGCGAGATTTTCGATCTCGCCGCGGTTCTGCTTGGTCATCCGGAGCAGATGCTGGCTGCCCGCGTTGCTGGTCATGATCACGACCGTGTTCTTGAAGTCCACCGTGCGGCCCTGACCGTCGGTCAGCCGGCCGTCGTCGAGGACTTGCAACAGCACGCTCCACACGTCGGGGTGCGCCTTCTCGATCTCGTCGAGCAGGACGACGCTGTACGGCCGGCGGCGCACCGCTTCGGTGAGCTGACCACCCTGGTCGTAGCCGATGTAGCCCGGCGGCGCGCCGACGAGGCGCGAGACCGTGTGCTTCTCTTGATATTCGGACATGTCGATGCGGACGATGTTGGACTCGTCGTCGAACAGGAACTCGGCGAGCGCGCGGGCGAGCTCGGTCTTGCCGACGCCGGTCGGGCCCAAGAACAGGAAGCTGCCGATCGGCCGGTTCGGATCTTTCAAGCCGGCGCGCGCGCGGCGAACCGCCGCGGCAACGGCGGTCACCGCGTTGTCTTGACCGACCACGCGCGTGCGTAGCCGATCTTCCATCCGCGTCAGCCGATCGGCTTCGCCTTCGAGCATCTTGTCGACCGGGATGCCGGTCCACTTCGACACGACCGCGGCGATGTCGTCTTCGGTGACTTCTTCGCGCAAGAACCCGCCCTTGGCGCGCAGCTCGTCGGCTTTCTGCGCGGCTCTCGCGAGCTCGGCCTCGAGCGCCGGCACCGCGCCGAACCGCAGCTCGGACGCTTTGGCGAAGTCGCCCTGGCGCTGCGCGCGCTCGGCCTCGGCCTTGAGCGCCTCGAGCTTCTCGTTCTTCGCGCCGAGCGTGGTGATGATCTCGCGCTCGGCCTGCCATTGCGCCTTCATCGAATGCGCCTGCTCCTTGAGCTCGGCGATCTCGCGCTCGACCTCGGGCAGCCGAGCCCGCGCATGGCGATCGCTCTTCTCGCGCTCGAGCGCGACGCGCTCGACCTCGAGCACGACGATCCTGCGCTCGAGGTTATCGATCGGCGTCGGCACGCTCTCGATCTCCATCTTGAGCCGCGCCGCGGCTTCGTCGACGAGGTCGATCGCTTTATCCGGCAGCTGGCGCGCCGGGATGTAGCGCTGCGACAGCTTCGCGGCGGCGACCAACGCGGCGTCGCGGATGCGAATGCCGTGGTGCACTTCGTATTTCTCTTTGAGGCCGCGCAGGATCGCGATCGTATCGTTGACCGATGGCTCCTCGATCATCACCGGCTGGAATCGGCGCTCGAGCGCTTTGTCCTTCTCGATGTGCTTGCGATATTCGTCGAGCGTCGTCGCGCCGATGCAGCGGATCTCGCCGCGCGCGAGCGCGGGCTTGAGCAAGTTCGCCGCGTCGGTCGCGCCTTCGGCGGCACCTGCGCCGACGAGCGTGTGCAGCTCGTCGATGAACATGATGACCTTGCCCTCGGACGAGGCGACCTCTTTGAGCACGGCTTTGAGCCGCTCTTCGAACTCGCCGCGATACTTCGCGCCGGCGATCAGCGAGCCGAGATCGAGCGACAGGATCTTCTTGTCGCGCAGCGACTCGGGCACGTCGCCGGTCGCGACGCGCAGCGCGATGCCTTCGACGACGGCGGTCTTGCCGACGCCGGCTTCGCCGACCAGCACGGGATTGTTCTTCGTGCGGCGCGACAGGATCTGGATCGTGCGGCGGATCTCGTCGTCGCGGCCGATCACGGGATCGAGCTTGCCGGCCGCCGCGAGCTTGGTGAGGTCGCGCGCGTAGCGCTCGAGCGCCTCGTATTTGGCTTCGGGATCGTTGTCGGTCACGCGCTGGTTGCCGCGGACCTCCACGAGCGCACCCAAGATCGCGTTCTTGGTCGCGCCGGCGCCGCGCAGGGCATCGCCCGCGGCCGTCTTCGACTCGGCCAGCGCGATCAAGAAATGCTCGGTCGAGATGAACTCGTCCTTCATCTCGTTGGCTTGTTTGCTCGCCTGCTCCCAGGCGTCCTTCAACGACCGGCCGAAATCGACATCGAGCGCGGAGCCGGTCGCGCGGGGCTTTTTCTCGAGCGCGCGATCGAGATCGGCCCGCACCACGCGCGGGTCGGAACCGAGCTTGGTGAGGATGCGCGGAACCACGCCGCCGTCCTGGTCGAGGAGCGCGGCGAGCAGATGCTCGGCGCCGACCTCGGCGTGGGACTTGGCAATGGCGACGTCCCGGGCCGAGGCCAATGCCTCGCGCGCCTTGACGGTCAGGTTGTCGATCTTCATGGTCGCCGTAACGTAACCACGCTTACGTCTGCGTCAACACAGTCTGGTAGAGTTTCGGGCGGATGCAGCCCGGCGATCTCATCGCGGGACGGTTCCGGCTCGACAGCATGGCCGGGACCGGCGGGATGGGCGCGGTCTATCGCGCGGTCGACGAGGCCGTCGGCGAGCCGGTCGCGATCAAGGTCCTGCGCGCTGATTCCATCGATCACCTGGATCGGTTCGCGCGCGAGATCCGCGTGCTCGCGCAGCTCCGCCATCCCGGCATCGTTCGCTACGTCGCCGACGGCGTGGCCCACGGCGAGCTGTGGCTCGCGATGGAATGGCTCGACGGCGAGAGCCTGTCCCATCGGCTCCGGCTGGGCCTGACGGCGACCGAGTCGATCGAGCTGACGCGGCGCATCGCCGAAGCGCTCGGCGCCGCGCACGCGCTCGGCGTCGTGCACAGAGACGTCAAGCCGGGCAACATCTTCTTGCCGCGCGGCGAGCTCGCGCAGGTCAAAGTGCTCGACTTCGGCGTCGCACGAATCTCGACCGGCGATCAGTTCGCGACGCGCACGGGCGTCATGATCGGCACGCCCGGCTACATGGCGCCGGAGCAAGCGCGCGGCGATCGCGACGTCGGGCCGCGCGCCGACGTGTTCGCGCTCGGCTGCGTGCTGTTCGAGGCGCTGACCGGCCGGCCGCCGTTCGCCGGCGACCACGTGATGGCGGTGCTCGCGAAGATCTTGCTCGAGCAAGCGCCGCGGCTTGGCGAATTGCGCCCCGAATTGCCGCGCGACCTCGATCAGCTCGTCGCGCGCTGCCTCGCGAAGTTGCCCGACGAGCGGCCGAGCGACGGCGGCGAGCTCGCGGTGCTGCTCGCGAGCTTGGGCGGCCTCGCGACGATCGCGGAGACCCCGCTGACCCGCGAACGGCCGGTCTTGACGCGCGCCGAGCGCAAGATCTTGTGCGTCGTGATGATCGGCGGCGGCGGCGATGCGTTCGACACGATGGCCGATCGCGATCTCAGCGTAGCGCCGACGACGACCGGCGAAACCGGCGGCGACACGCAGGTGCTGCTCGCGCTACGCGGGGTCGCGCAGGAGCACGGCGGCATGCTGGAGCGGCTGGTCGACGGCTCTCATGTCGTCACCGTCGCCGGCAGCGGGACGGCTGCGGATCAAGCGGCGGCCGCCGCGCGATGTGCGTTGGCGTTGAAAGTCATCGCGCCGATCGCGCCGATCGCGCTCGCGACGGGGCGCGCCGTGATGGCCGGGCGCTGGCCGGTCGGCGAAGCGATCGACCGCGCCGCGAAGCTGCTCGATGCCGACGGCTTGGGCGTGCGCATCGACGACGTGACCGCGGGGCTGCTCGACACGCGGTTTCAGATCGCCGGCGATGGCGACGGCCTCTACATCGTCGCCGAGCACGACGCGTGGGCGAGCTCGCGCACGTTGCTGGGCAAGCCGACGCCGTGTGTCGGGCGCGACCGCGAGCTCGGCGTGCTCGTCGGGCTCTACGACGAGTGCGTCGCCGAGCCGATGGCGCGCGCGGTGCTCGTAACGGGCGCGGCGGGCATCGGCAAGTCGCGCGTGCGTCACGAGCTCGGTCACAAGATCGCCGATCGCGGCGAGCCGTTCGAGCTGTGGCTCGGCCGAGGTGATCCGCTGCGCGCCGGCTCGCCGTACGGGATCATCGCGCCGGCGCTGCGCCGCGCGGCCGGCATCCAAGACGGCGAGCCACTCGATGTTCGGCGCCACAAGCTGCGCGCGCGCGTGATGCGCAATTCGTCGACGGAGCCGTCGACCACGATCGCGTTCCTGGGCGAGCTGATCGGCACGCCGTTCGACGCCGTACTGCCGACGCTCGCCGCGGCGCGCGTCGATCCGCTGATCATGGCGGAGCAGATCCGGCGCGCGTTCGAGCACTTCGTCGCGATCGAGACCGCCGTGGCCCCGCTCGCGATCGTGCTCGAGGACCTGCATTGGGGCGACCTGCCGAGCATCAAGCTCGTCGATGCGGCGCTGCGCGCGCTGCACGATCGGCCGCTGTTCGTGCTCGCGCTTGCACGCCCCGAAGTGCACGAGCGCTTCCCGCGGCTGTGGGCCGAGCGCGGCTTGCACGAGCTGCGGCTCGACGAGCTGACCAAGAAGGGCAGCGAGCGGCTCGTGCGCCGCGTGCTCGAGACCGCGAGCGACACGCTGGTCGCGCGGATCGTCGAGCAAGCCGGTGGCAACGCGTTCTATCTCGAAGAGCTGATCCGCGCGGCGGCCGAGGGCAAGGGCGACGAGCTGCCCGAGACCGTGCTCGCGGTCGTGCAAAGCCGGCTCGAGCGGCTCGAGTTCGACGCGCGCCACGTGCTGCGCGCCGCGAGCGTGTTCGGGCAGCGGTTCTGGCGTTCCGGTGTGATCGAGCTCGTCGGTCGATCGCCCGAGTCGGGCGATCACGCGACGAACAGTTGGCTCGACGAGCTCGTGCAGCGCGAGCTGATCGCGCGCGGTGGCGCGTCGCGGTTTCCGGGCCAAGAAGAGCTGCGGTTTCGCCACGCGCTCGTGCGCGAGGCCGCGTACGCGATGCTCACCGATGCCGACAAGCGGCTCGGCCACGAGCTTGCCGGCGCATGGCTCGCGCGCGTCGGCGAGCTCGATCCGATGGTGCTCGGCGAGCACGCCGAGCGCGCCGGCGACGATCCTCGCGCGGCCGAGCTGTATTGTGCCGCCGCCGAGCAGGCGCTCGCGGCGTGCGACTTCGCAGGCGCGTCGACGCGCGCCGAGCAAGCGTTCGGTTGCGGCGCGAAAGGCGCCACCCGCGGCGCCGTGCGGCTCGTTCAGGCCGAGTCGCGGCGCTGGCTCGGCGAGTTCGCGCAAGCGGCGCGCTGCGCGATGGATGCGATGGAGCTGTTGCCGGCCGGATCGGCTGCATGGTTCGCGGCGGTCAATGAAGCCGGCGAGTCGGCCGGCAAGATCGACGACATCACGGCGCTCGAGCGGCTCGCGCACGCGTTGCACGCGACGACCGCGAACGACCACACGACGACCGGTGCGCGCGTCACCGCGATCGCCGGCCTCGCGTTCCAGCTGTTCAACCACGGGCGCAACGAGCTCGCGCTCGGCCTGCTCGATGACGTCGAACAGCTCGCGGTCGGCGTGAGCGAGCCGGCGATCCTCGCGCGGATCTATCAAGCGCGATCGTCGCGGTCGATGTTCACCGGCGATGCGGGCGCGTACCTGGAGTCGGAGCAAGCCGCGGCGGCCGCGTTCGAGCGCGCCGGCGATCTGCGCTACGCGTGCGTGCAGCGCGGCAACGTCGGCTACGCGTGCCTCGAGATCGGCGCGTACGCCGAGGCCGAACGCGCGCTGCGCGACGCGCTCGATCAGGCGACCCGGCTCGGGCTATCCAACGTGATCGCGACGACCAAGCACAACCTCGGCCGCGCGCTCATGATGCGCGGCGCCCTCGACGAGGGCCTGCGCATCGAGACCGAGGCGTTCGAGGCGTTCGCCGCGCAGGGCGATCGCCGGATGTCGGGCGCCGCGCGCGTGTACCGCGCCGCGATCCTCGCCGAGCAAGCCGAGCTCGGCGCCGCCGAAGGCGAGCTGCTGGGCGCGCTCGAGCACGCGCAGCCGCCGTTGCAGGCGCAGATCCGCGGCATGAACGCGCGCATCTTGCTGCGCGCCGGCCGGACCGACGAAGCGCTCGGCCACGCGCGCGCCGCGTACGAATTGCTCGAGCGACTCGGCGCGATCGAAGAGGGCGAAGCCGTCGTGCGGCTCGCGCTCGCCGAAGCGCTCGACGCCAGCGGCGATCGTCTTGGCTCGCAAGCCGTGCTCGCCGCGGCGCGCCAGCGCCTGCTCGATCGCGCGGCGCGGATCAGCGACCCCGAGCATCGCCAGCGGTTTTTGTCACAGGTTCCCGAGCACGTCGCGACGCTCGGAAGTTACAAACCCGCCGGCTGAGCGCGTGTTACGTTCGCGGCCGTGATCGGGCGTATCACCGCAGCCGTGGTCGTGACGCTGGTCGCCGCATGCGCGCAAGCGACGGCGCCATCGAATGGCTCGCCGACCGACGCGCCGGCGAACACGAAGATCGACGCGCCCCACGAAGTGCCGATGGATGCGCCGCACGAGATCGACGCGCCGATGATGACGCAGACGTGCACGACGGCCGCGACGTGCGCGACGGCGACCGCGCTGCCCGGCATGGGCGGCGACGAAGACGGCGGCGGCTCGGTGAGCGAGAGCGGCTACCAGGCCGCGTGGTACTCGGTGCGGCTCAGCGAGACCGACTCCGGCCTCGGCGCCGATCCGATGTCGATCTACACGACGCTGAGCTCGCCGGCGGGTGCGAGCTTCGACGTGTTCGTCTACGTCGACACCGGCAACGACGACCTCGATTGTGCGACGCCGACCGGCACGGTGACGACGAGCGGCACGACCGAGACGTCGAACATGGAGTGGGGCGAGACCGGCACGTTCGCGAATGACTCCGACGATTCGCGCACCGTGTCGATCGAGATCAGGCCGAAGAGCGGCGATATGTGCACGTCGACCGCGACCTGGTCGCTGTCGATCCTCACCGGCTTCGACTGATCACTGCAGCGCGCGTTCGGCCGGCGTGCCCGATGCGGCGGCGCGCAATGCGCCGAGATCGAGCAGGCCGCGATGGCCGAGCTCGGCGATCGCGGTCGACGCGCTGCCGAGCTCGAA
>DATBAS010000092.1:0-60484 GCA_036271395.1 Kofleriaceae bacterium | reverse complement strand
GACCGATGCAGCGTCGAAACCCGAGGACGTCATCCACAAGATGGAGGCGAATCCGTACAAGCGCGGCGAATGATGTGAGCCGCATTTCGATCGAACGATGAGCTGCAACGTCGCACGTTATTAGAATCGTTATCTTCACGTCCAAAATATTAGTCTGATCTAATATCGATGCTTGAGCAGACTCGATGAATGCATTACGGTGGGCTCGGTCGATTGAGGTATTGCGCGATTGGCCGCTCGATGTAGGAGCGGGCATTCCCTAACTTCGGAGCCTTCATGACTCGCCAGACCGTGTTGTTTTTGTTGTTGTGCGCGTGCGTTCTCGGACCCGCGTGTGGAGATAACAAGTCGAATTCCAACAACGGCCCCGACGCCGGCTCGCCGGCCGACGGACCGAACGACTCGGGGACGCTTCCGATCGACGCCAAGATCGACGCGCCCACCGGATCGGGCTCCGGCTCCGGCACGCCCATGCTGATGCCGATCCTCGACTACGCGTTCGAGGATGTCGGCGCGACGGTCGCCGACAGCTCGGGCAATGCATTCGACGGCACGCTCACCGGCACTCCGGGCTCGATCTGGACCAACGGCGGGCGCAACGGCAACGGCATGTTGCTGCAGAACCCCGGCGCCAACATGGATACGACCGAGTACGTCTCGCTGCCGAGCGGTGTGTTCACCGGGGTCACGGACTACACGATCGCGTTCTGGGTCAAGCTCGATCAAAACCTGGCGTGGCAACGCGTCTACGACTTCGGCAACGGCTTGAGCGGCACGGCCAACCGCTTCGCGTACTTCACGCCGCTCGGGTTTCTGCCGAACCCGGAGGTCGGCGTGATGGCCGACGTGTTCACGGCCGGCGGCGGCAGCAACCAGACGACCGCCGACGACAACATCGTCAACACGCAGACGCAGTTTCCAGTCGGCGTGTGGAAGCACGTCGCGATCACGACGAGCGCCGGCGTGCAGACGATGTACATCGATGGCTTCCCGGTCAGCACGCTGACGGGCGATAGCGTGCCGGGAGCTCAGCTCGAGCCGCTCGCGCCGCAATCGTGGCTCGGCCGGTCGCGCTTCGCGCCCGCGGATCCCGGCCTCGACGGCACGCTCGATGACTTCTACGTCTTCAACAAGGCGCTGACCACCGACGAGATCGCGACGCAGCTCGCGCTGCCGCAAAAGGACTACGCGTACTGGCGCTTCGACGAGGGCAACGGCACGACCGCGGCCGATCTGTCGGACTACAAGAACACGGCATCGCTCGAGAACGGCGTGACCTGGGATAGCAACGCTCGGCTCGGCGGGGCCGTGCAGCTCCCAGGTGGCGCCGCCGGCGCGACCGGTCCGACGGTCGAGCTCGCGAAGAACCCGCTCGCCGACTGCACGAACCAGCTCACGGTCGCGGCGTGGGTGAAGCTCGACGCGCTCACGGCGTGGACGCAGGTCTTCGAGGTCAGCAGCGACGTCGGGGCTACCGGCGAGCAATGGATCGACCTGATCTCGTACGACGGCGCCGCGCCGCACTTCGCGATGATCACGTCGACCGCCGACAACGTCGACCTCATCGGGGCCAGCAACCCGTTCGACGACGGCACCGGCCACGCCGACGGCAAGTGGCATCACCTCGCGGTCACGGTGATGCCGGATGCGACCGACGCGACGAAGAACGACGTGGTGATGTACGGCGACGGCGCCGTGATCGCGAGCACCACGACGACGGCGTACGTGTCGGCGTTCTCGAGCACGACGGCCGGCGCGCCGATGACGCACTACTGGCTCGGCAAGTCGCGGTTCAACGATCCGTACCTCGCAGGCTCGCTCGACGATCTGCGCGTCAGCTGCCGCGCCTACACGGCGGACGAGATCAAGAACCTCGCCACCCCGGCCAACTGATGCGCACATTCGTCGTCTTGCTCACGGCGGTCGGGTCGGCGTGCACGGTCATCTCCGGTGACCTGTTGACCGGAGGTCCGGGATCCGGCTCCGGCTCGCAGACGGACGCGAGCGTCGGTTCGGGTTCGGGCTCGGGGCCTGGCTCGGGCTCGGCGGTCACCGACGGTCTCGTGGTCGACTACGAGTTCGACGAATGCTCCGGAACGGTCGCCAACGACGCGACGACCGGAAAGCACGACGGCACGATCACCGGAGCGACGACGATCTGGAGCGGCAGCGGCGGCCGGCACGGCTGCGACATCGCGATGACCCCGGTGAATCCCGCGACCGCGTACGTGACCGTGCCCGCCGGCATCTTCACCGGCGTGAGCGATTTCACGATCGCGAGCTGGGTGCGGATGACCAGCAACCCGAGCTGGGCGCGCATCTACGACCTCGGCGGCAACGCCGCGGGGTTCATGTATCTGTCGACGAACGGCTACGCCGTCGGAACCACGACCGACATCGGCGTCGACTCCGACTGGTACTTCGCAGCGACGGGCAGCGCGACCACCGGCGTCGACTCGTATCTCGGGACATCGACCGCGTTGCCCGCCGGCGTGTGGAAGCACGTCGCGATCACCGGCAAGGGCAGCACCGGCGAGCGCCACATCTACATCGACGGTTTCCCGGCGGCGGATATCTCGAGCAGTCAGCCGATCTCGCCGAGCCAGTACGAGCCGCTCGGCGACTCGTGGATCGGCAAGTCGCGATTCGACGCGTCCGGCGATCCCGGGTTTCCGGGCGAGATCGACGAGTTCAAGATCTACAATCAGATCCTCACGCCCGATCAGATCGCGAATCTGGCGTGGCCCCAGTCGGACTACCATTACTGGCGCTTCGATGAAGCGGGTGGGACGACGGCCGCCGATTCGTCGGACTACGCAGCGGGCAGCGCGAGCTTCACCGCCACGCTCTCGAACTCGGCGAGCTTCGCCGTGAACCTCGGCATCCTCGGCAACGCGATCGCGTTCGGCGGCGGTAGCGCCAGTACGACCAGCCCGTATGCCGAGATCGACGGCAACCCGCTCGCCGATTGCGGCCAGGCCAACCAGTTCACGATCGCCGCATGGATCCAGATCAAGGCGTACGCGACGAACAGCCACATCTTCGACTTCGGTGGCACCGCGGCCGACATCTATCTCGCGCCGATGAACGGCACCTCACAGCTCGCGGTCGGCGTGACCTCGCCGGGTGGCACGCTAACGATCACGCACTCGCCGATCGCCGCCGACGACTCGTGGCACCACGTCGCCGTGACGATGGATGCCACCAGCAACGTGTCGCTCTACATCGATGGCGCGCAGATCCAGGTCGAGAGCACCGCGGCGAAGGCTTCGGACTTCGCCGGCGCCGCGATCACGCAGGCGTATCTCGCGAAGTCGCGCAGCAACGATCCATATTTTAACGGCTCGATCGACGAGCTCCGTATCGCGTGCAGGGCCTACACCCCGGACGAGATCAAGAATCTCGCACACAAGTGAGATAGTGAGTCAATCACATTACCTATTCGCGACTACAGTGCTCCTATGCTGTCGATCCCCACACTCGATCATATCCGGCGACGCCGCCACTGATTCGGCCGTCGCTGCGCCCGCCGACGCGGCGATCGACGGACCGCTCGACGACAGTGGAATGCTCGCGCTCGCCGGCGATCTGACGCCGGTCCACGACCCGTCGATCATCAGCTCGAACGGCATCTCCTACGTCTTCTCGACCGGCGACGGCCTGCCGATCCGCAGCTCGCCGGACCTCGAGACGTGGAGCGGCGACGGCCAGGTGTTCGCGACGCTGCCATCGTGGGTCACGACGACGGATCCGAGCGATCCGCTGAGCTTGTGGGCGCCCGACATTTCGTACTGGTCCGGCGCGTTCCACGTCTACTACGCGGCGTCGAAGTTCGGCGTCAACACGTCGTGCATCGGCCACGCGACGAGCCCGTCGCTGGCGCCGCCGTCGTGGACCGATCACGGGCCGGTGATCTGCTCGACCGGCAGCGATGACTGGAACGCGATCGATCCGAACGTCGTGGCCGACGATAGCGGCGACCTGTGGCTCGTGTTCGGCAGCTTCTGGAGCGGGATCAAGCTCATCGCGCTCAGCCCGAGCGGTGCGCGGCAAGGCTCCGCGTTCTACTCGCTCGCAACGCGCGCGGACACGGCCGTCGAGGGGCCGTTCATCGTCCAGCACGGCGGCTATTACTACTTGTTCGAATCGGTCGGGACCTGCTGCGACGGCAGCGCGAGCACGTATCGCATGATGGTCGGCCGCTCGACGGCGCTGACCGGGCCGTACCTCGACGAGGCCGGCAGCGATCTCGCCGATGGCGGCGGCACGCAGCTCGTCGCGGGGAACAGCGCATGGATCGGCCCCGGCCACGATGCGATCTACGAGGCGCCGAACGGCGACTGGTACAACGTCTATCACGCGCTCGACGCGTCGAACGCGTACACACCGACGCTGCGCATCGCGCACCTCGAGTGGATGAACGACTGGCCGGTTTCGGCCGGACCGTGATTTCGGCGGCTTTACCCCGCCGCCGCGCGCGCGAATGTCGTCGTAGGTCGTCGCCTACGAAACAACGTTTGTGCAGTTCGTGCGGACCTGCCGTCCCTCTCGGGTATGCGGTTCCGAAAGCGTTTCGTGCGGCTCCTTGCCATCGTGGCGGCGTTGCTGGGATGGACCATGCACCACCGCGGCAACGTCGCGAAGCCGGCCGGGATCGACTCGCGCTCGGGCGAGCGCAGCGTCGGTAGCCGAGCGCGAACGACCGACGGCGTGCGCGTCGAGACCGGCACGATCGACGGCCGCGCGGTCGACGAAGCCAACGCGCCACTCGCGGGTGTGAAGCTCTGCACCCGAACGCCGACACCACAATGCGCGGTCAGCGGTGCGGACGGCGCGTTCGTCATCGCGAACCTCGCGGTCCCCGACGTGCGCAAGCTCGACGTGGTGGCACGGCTCGCGCACTACGCGGTGACGCGGGTGCACGACGCCGAAACGTCGACGGCGCAGCGCACCGAGACGACCGTCACGATGAAATCCGGCGCCGTCGCACTGACGGGCGTCGTGCGCGATGTCGGCGGCGGTCCGATCGCGGGTGCGCGGGTCACCAGCGATGGCTCGTTCGCGATCACCGACCACGAAGGTGGATACACGGTGTGGACGACGGACGCGCTCAATTCCGTCGCCGCCACGGCCGACGGCTACGTGACGGGTACGCACGAAGAGCAGCCGCCCGCGCGCCTCGATTTCGCGCTGATGCCGGAGGCGACGATCAGCGGACACGTGATCGACGCGGTGACCGGCCGACCGGTGCCGTCGGTGTTCGTCGTGCTTCACACCGACGCGACCGACACCGCCGATGGATTCGCCATCTCCGACGACGACGGTCGATTCCACGCCGACAAGCTCGCGCCCGCGATCTACTCGTTCCACGTCGACGACGCGCACGCGAGAGCAATCCAAGCTGCATCGTTCCCGCTCGCGCTCGGCGAGCATGCCGAAGGCGTCGTCGTGCGCGTCATGCCCGCGTTCGAGGTCAGCGGCCGCGTCGTGGTCGCACCGACGGGCGAGCCGTGCCGCGGCAGGACGTCGATCTCGCTGACCACGGGGCGTGACGCGACCAGCTACGACTTCAGAGACGATGCGACTGCGATGCATGTGACCTCGCTGGCGCCCGGCGTGTATCGCGTCGCGGTGTCCTGCGAGCATCGTCGCGCGAACGACCACTACGACGACATCGTCGTCGCCGACCACGATGTCACCGATCTCGTCTGGTCCGCGAGCACGGGCGCGATGGTCACCGGTCGGGTCGTCGACACGCACGGCGCGCCGATGGCCGACGTGGTCGTACGCGCCGACGAGGTTGCACCTAGCGATCCGGCCAACACGTCGATGGACAGCGTCCGGACGGCGGCCGACGGCAGCTTCGAGCTCGCCGGGCTCCGGTCCACCAACTATCAGCTGTCGGCAGGCCGGACGCACGCCGATGCGCGCGACGCCGACGACGTCATCGTCGCGGTTTCGTCCGATCACGTCACGCGCCACGACTTCCTGATCGAAAACACGCCGGGCGAGGTCGTCGGTCACGTCCAGCTCGCCGATGGATCGCCCGCCCGCGGCGTCGACATCAAGCTGGCGTCGGCGTCGAACGAGCTGCAGACGAATGCCGACGACAACGGCAGATTCGCGTTCACCGACGTGCAGGGCGACTACCACGCGACGGCCTTCGCGTACGACGCGCAATTGCCGCTCGAAGGTGCGGACGCGAATGGCGTCGTCGTTCACGTCACGCCGTCGTCGACGACCAGAGTCGTGCTGACGACGACGGTCGCGATCGGCGAGATCCACGGCCACGTGATCGACGACCACGGCCAGCCGGTCGACGACGCGTTCGTCGAGCTCTCGCACTACGACGCGGCGAACCCGACCATGAGCTCTGCGGCTGCGAACGAAGTCTTCGTCGGGCCCGATGGCAGCTTTCGTGCCGACGACCTGCCGGCCGGGTCCTATCGAGCTCGCGCGTATCGCAGGTCCGGCGGCGAGGTGATCGTGCAACCGGTCGAGCTCGGCTCCGACATCGCGTTGACGCTCGCGACGACCGGATCGGTCACCGGCATCGCGCGACTCGATGGCGCGCCGCTGCAACGCTTCACGCTTTCGCTCGACGCGCCGGCGAGCCCGACTCGACCGCAGCAGTTGGACGTCGTCGCACCCGACGGTCGGTTCACGCTCGCAGGCGTGGCGCCGGCCCACTATCGCCTGACCGCGACGGCGGATCTCGGCGCTGCGATCGTCGAGCTCGACGTCGATGCCGGGCAGACGATCGATGTCGACCTCGACCTCGACCATCCGGCCCACGTCCGCGGCCGTGCCGTCGACGCTGCGACGGGACAACCGTTGGCCGACGTGAGGATCTCGCCGACCGGGAGCTTCAGCGCCGACGCGTTCACGGACGCGAGCGGACAGTTCGACATCCTCGCCGCGCCGCGGGGTCCGATGACGATCTGGTTCCTGACGGCCGATTCTCCGATGCGAACGAGCTGGGATGGCCGAGTGCTCAAGGCGATCGTGGTCGATGCCGACATGATCGACCTCGGCGACGTTCCGATCGCGGAGCCGGAGTAGGCTGGCATGGTGACCTCCGACGAATCGCTCTGGGAGCTGTTTCGCGCGGTCGCGCGTGATGGGCGCGCATGGCCCGCGCTGCTCGCCGCACTCGAGCCCGAGCTCGTCGCGATGGCGCGGCGCCAGCCGATCGGGCGGTTGCGCGAGCGCGAAGATTCGCCGCGCGAGATCGTCACGCGCGTGTTCGAGCGGCTGCACGCGAAGGACCACGCCGCGATCCACCGGCTCGTCGCGCTCGATCCACCGCCGGAGCTGCGCGCGTGGCTGCGCGTGCTCGTGCGGTACTCGGCGATCGACTACATGCGCGGTAGCCCCGAGTTCGAGCGCGCGAGCGGTGCGCGCCCTCACCGCTGGGTCTCGCTCGCGTCGTTGAGCTCGCGGCAGCCGGCGCCGGATCCGGCATCGCTCGCCGGCAAGCGAGACGTCGTGGTCGGGATGATCCGCGACATGGTCGCGCGCGCGCGTGACGAGCTCGCGGCGCGCGGCGACGACGCGTACACGCAGCTCGCGCTCGAGTGGAAGATCTCGCGCATCCACGTCCGCCGGCTCGCGACGAAGGGCGAGCAGCTCCTCGCCGTGCTCGCCGGTGTGCTCGAGGGCCGCTCGCACGTCGAGATTGCCCAGCAGCTCGCGATCTCGCGGCGCGAGGTCCAGCTCGCGGTGACCTACATCGAGGAGGTCATGCAAGCGCGTCTCGCGGACGGACCCGCGGTATCGTGATGCGTGGACTGTGACGACGTCGCGTTCGCGTTGGCGTACAACGGGCGGACGCTGTCGGGCCCCGACGAGGCGGCGCTCCAGCAGCACGTCGCGAGCTGCGAGGTGTGCAGCCAGCTGCGCGCCGAGGCGGCGAGTCGCGACTACCGCTGGATCGTTCGCGTCCCCGAGGACGCGCTCGACGACCGCGACCTGCTCGTGCTGCCGACGGTCGACCCGATCGTGTTCGTCGGCGAGCGCGAGCTCGCGCGCGGCGGGATGGGCAGGATCACGCTCGTCCGCGACCGCAGGCTCGGCCGCGACGTCGCGCTCAAGGAGATCCTCGACGGCGATCTGCGCGCGCGCTTCGAGCGCGAGGTCGCGATCACCGCGCAGCTCCAGCATCCCGCGATCGTGCCGATCTACGAGGCCGGCGAATGGCCCGACGGCTCGGCGTTTTACACGATGCGGCTCGTCGCCGGCGGCACGCTCGCGGATGCGATCGCGAAAGCGTCGACGCTCGAGCAGCGGCTCGCGCTGATCCCGCACGTCGTCGCGACGACCGAGGCGCTCGCCTACGCCCACTCGCGGCAGATCGTCCACCGCGATCTCAAGCCCGGCAACGTGCTCGTCGGCGAGTTTCGAGAGACCGTCGTGATCGATTGGGGGCTCGCGAAGGATCTGCGCGGCGCCGTCGACGATCCCGCGGCATCGCGGCCGTCGATCTCACCGCACCTCACGCGGATCGGCTCGGTGATCGGCACGCCGGGCTTCATGTCGCCGGAACAAGCCGCGGGCGACGAGGTCGACGAACGCGCCGACGTGTACGCGCTCGGCGCGATGCTCTACAACGTGCTCTCCGGCCACCCGCCGTATGGCGACTCGGCGCTGCCGACTCCAACGTCGCTCGTCGAGCACGCCACGCGCGAGCCACCAACGCCACTCGGCGCGGTCGTGCCGCGCGTACCCGCCGACCTGCGCGCGATCGTCGAGCGCGCGATGACGCGCGATCTCGCCGCGCGTTACGCGAACGCCGGCGAGCTCGCCGACGAGCTCCGGCGGTTCGAAGCAGGCCAGCTGCTGCGCTCGCGCGAGTACCGCACCGGCGAGCTGATCGCGCGCTGGGTGCGCCGGCATCGCGCGATCACGCTCGCGGCGCTCGTCGCGCTCGTCGTCGGCGCGAGCGCGATCGTCGGGATCACGCGTTCGCGTGGCGCGGAACGCGCGGCACGCCAGCTGGCCGAGCACGCGCTCGCCGAGAGCGAGCTCGAACAGGCGCGCCAGCTGCTGCTCGCCGGCAATCCCGAGCAGGCCGGACCGCTCGTCACCGCCGCACTCGTACAGCTGCCCGACGATCCGGTCGCACGTCGCCTCGATGCGCTCGCCCGGCGCGACACGCATCGCCGCCTCGCGCAGCTCGGCGGCGCCGCCGCGGCGTTTTCGCCCGACGGTCGAACGCTCGCGGTCGGCCGCGAAGATGGCTCGATCAGCCTGCTCGACGCGGAGACCGGCAACGCGCGGCCGGCGCTGCCCGGGCCACGCGGCGCGATCGCCGATGTCGAATTCACCCGCGACGGAGCCCAGCTGCTCGTCGCGACGAAGACCGGCGCGCAGTTACGCGCTGCCGCGACCGGCGCGATCGTCGCGACGCTCGGCGAGTCTGCGACGCGCGAGGCGCACGTCGTCGGACCCGATCGCATCGCGCTAGCAACCGCGACGGCGATCGTGCTCGTCGGACTCGACGGCAAGCCGATCGCGACGCTGCCGATCGCAAGACCGGAGGGGCTCGACGTCTCGCGCGATGGCGCATCGATCCTCGCGCACGTCGATACCAAGGTCGTGATCGCGAGCACGCGCGACCTCGCCATCGTCGCCGAGCTCGGCACGACCTCCGAGATCTTCGACGCGAAGTTCGCGCCCGATGGCAGCGTGGTCACCGCGGAGGCCGACGGCGGCCGGCGGTGGAGCGTCGCGCCGATGCGCGAGCTCGCGCGCTTGCCGAGCAGCGTCACGCTGGCGTGGCTCGACGACGCGACGCTGCTGGCGGATACCTCGCTCGTCGACCTCGCCACCAACGCGGTCCGCACGTCCGCGCGCGACCGCCTCGTCCAATGCAACGCCGCGATCGACGCCGGCCACGCGATCACCGGCGGCTACGATCGCCAGCTCGATCTGTGGGACCTCTCGCGCGGCGCGATCCCGATCGTCTCGCTCGAGGCCGCCGCGGCGGTGTCGCGGATCGCCGTCGCTCCGACCCATCGACGCGCGTTCTCGCTCGGCGCCGGCACGGTCGAGCTGTGGGACGTCACCGCGCTGCCGGCGCCGACCGCGCTCGCGACCGTCACCGGCGCGATCCAGCAGATCGTCGCGTCGCCATCGGGACAGCTCGCGGTGCGCGCGCACGAGACCGCGCGCGACGTGACCACGGTGTTCGGCCCCGCGCACGAGGTGATCGCGCAGCGCGACGGGTGGCCGATCGCGTTTCGTCCCGGTGCCGACGAGCTCGTCATCGATCGCGAGGGGCATTTGCTCGTGACGTCGGCGCGCGACGGCCGGCTCGTGCACGAAGTGGCCGAGGCGCAGCCGATCTATCACCTCGCATTCGATCGCGCGGGGCAGCGCGCCGTGACCGCGACGCCGGATCGCATCGAGGTGCGCGACGCTGGGAGCTGGCAGATCATTTCGAGCTTCGCTGCCGCGCCCGACATCACCGCGCTCGCGTGGGACGACGCCGGTCACATCATCACCGGCCACGACGACGGCGCGGTGCGACTGTGGGATGCACGCAGCGGTGCAGCGCTCGGCGTGCTCGTCGGCCATACCGCGCGCGTCAGCAGCCTCGACGTTCGCGGCGCGACGGTCGTATCTGGCAGCTGGGACAACACGACGCGGCGCTGGGCGCTGCCGTCGGGCGAGTCGCTCAGCGTCATCCACAGCTCGCACCAGCGCCAAAAACAGGTCGCGACGTCGCCGAGCGGCGAATGGATCGCGGTGACCGATGGCGGCCCGGTGCTATCGATCCTCGATTCCGCGCGCGGCCGCGTGGTCGAACGAATCCCGACGAGCGACGGCCTCGAGACGGTGCTGTTCGTCGACGACGATCACGTCATCGTCGGCACCGAGCACGGCCACGTCGAGCTGATCGCCACGACACCGTGACGTCGATCAGTTCGAGCCGAGCTGATCTTCGATCGCCTTGACCTTGCCATCGACGTTCGCCGTCGTGATGTCGGTCTTGGCCTGCGCCTCGAAGTCCTCTTCGGTCGGCACGTCGACCGCGCTGCCGGCCGTCGCGCTACCCGCCGCACTGCCCGGCGTCGCGCTGCCGGTCGTCGCGACCGCGCTGCCGGCCGGCGCCGGCTTGTCGACGGGCTTGTCTTGTTTCTTGTTGCCGCAGCCGGCGATCGCCAGCGCCGCTGCGAGCACGAACGCGGTCTTCAATGTGCACCTCCTCGAGCGTCGAAGGCGGTCTTGAGCGCCGCCATGCGTTGGTCGTGTCGATCGTTCTCGCGCTGGGTGGCCACGTCGATGCGAATGCCGAGCTTGGAGTTCGCGCTGACACCGGCGAGATCCTTCGCGCGTTGCAGCTCGGCCACGCGCTGCGCGTGCAGCGTGAGCTCGGCCTGCGTGTCGGGATCCGACAAGAACGCGGCCTGCCACTTCTGGCGGAGCTCCTCGAGCCGCGCCGCACGGCGTTGCTGGCGATCGGTGTCGCGCTCCTGGTACTGGCTATCGAGCGCGGCTTGGCGCGCGGCCTGATCATGGGCGAGCTGCGACTGGCTTTGCGCCCACGCGGTTTGTGCGGCGGCGAGCCGATCCGCGGCCTGCCGCTTCGCTTCGGCGTCGGCGTCGAAGTCGGCGACCTCGAAGTTACCGACGACGAGATCGTGTCCGTGATCGCGCTTGATCAAGATCGTCGCGCTTTGTGAAGCCGGTGGGACCTGGAACACGATCTTTTCGGGCTCGACCTTCGCGGCCATCACCGGGTTCGGTCCCCACAAGATCTGCGCATCGGCCGGGAAGTTCTTGCCGTGGATCACGACGCGCGTGCCAGCCTTGCCCTTCGTCGGCCAATAGCTCGACACCGTCGGGCGATCGAGATGCCATGCGTGCGGCGGCGGCATGTCCGACGGCGGCGGGCCAGGCGGCGGTCCCGGCGGCGGCGGCGGTGGTGGCGGCATTTCGGCCGCGACTCCCCAGCCGCCTTCGGTCCACGCGTAGCCGGCGCCGACGTGATCCCAATGTCCGGCGTGCCAGTGCTGGCCGGCATGCTCCTTCTCCCAGCGCCCCGGAACCCATTCCCACTTGTGGCCACGCCAGTCCCAGCGGCCCGGGATGCGTTCGAATCCGGCCCGATGCTCGGTGGGCTCCAAGCGTACCGGCGGCGGCGGTTCGGTCGGTCCAACGTTCGCCCGGCCGACGACGTGAATGTCGGGGCCCGCGAGCGCGGTCGCGCCGCCGAGCAGGCACAGGCTCGTG
The DNA here is from genome assembly GCA_036271395.1 of Kofleriaceae bacterium. GTDB lineage: Bacteria > Myxococcota_A > Polyangia > Haliangiales > Haliangiaceae > JABFXX01. The sequence goes on along the minus strand of DATBAS010000092.1, from coordinate 48,247 downwards.
GCACTGATCAACAAGAATCGTGATCGCATGTCGTCTCCTTATAACTTCGCAACAGGAGCCTAGGCCCGCCTCGAGCTCGACGAAATGCTTTGGGTCATCGAATTCCACGTTGCCCCAACTCGCGGCTGCGCGCGTATCCGGGATCTTCTGTGATCGCGAGCTCGAGCTCGCGGCGCGCGCCATCGCGATCACCTCGCGATGCGAGCCACTCGGCGCGACGCGTGCGCAAGCGACCACGTCGATGCGGCGGTGCCGCGTCGATCGCGCGCTGCATCGCGGCGACTGCACCATCTGGATCGCCGTCGAGCCAGCTCCACTCGGCAAGCGTCGAGAGCGGACCGTGCGCGTACAGCGCGGCATCCACAACGAGCTCCATCGCGGCGCGCGCCTCGGTGATCCGGCCGGCATTGCGCAGCGCGTGCGGCAACAAGTTGCGAGCCGCGAAGTACGGCGATGCGACCGCGCAGGCGGCTTCGAGGCAGCGCGCCGCCGCCGCCGCATCACCGTCGGCGAGCGCGAGCTTGCCCAACAACAGCTCGCCGAGCCCATCGCTGCGCACGCCGAGATCCGCGACCAGCTCGCGCGCCTGGGCGTAGGCGCGCTTGCGCGAGAACGCGGCGACCAGCGGCACCAGCACCGCCGCCGGATCGAGGCTCGCGGCGAGCGCGGCGCGTGCGGGCTCGAGTGCTCCTGTGAGATCGCCGGCGTCGAGCCGGCGCATCGCGTCGGCGACGGCCGCGCGTGGAAACGCCGGCCGCGTGCTCGCGTGCTCGCGGCCGACGAGCTCGCGATGGAGCGCGAGCGCTTCGTGCAAGATCGGCAGCTCGGGCGCGCCGTCGCGATCGTGATGCACGAGCCGCGGCTCGAACGCCGCCGCGAGCGCCGCGCGCTCGATCGCACGGCCGGCGATCGCCGTGCACGCCGCGTGGACCGCGTCGACAACGCAAGGCGCGTCGAAGTCGATCACCGCGTAGTCGTGTCGCGACCGATCGTCGGCCAGCGCGCGGTTGTGCGCGACCCAGAGTGCGAGCCCGTCGGCCAGCGGCGTCTCGCGCCACGCCTCGAGCGAGCGCGCGACCGCCAGCGGGTGGCGCACGACCGCGATCGCATGAAACGGCATCTCCGACGCACGCCAGAACGGCATCACGAGCAACGCGCGCGGATCTTTGATCAGCGCCGATGGATCGCCGAGCAGCCGGTCGCGCTCGGCCGCGTGGTCGTCGGACCAGCGCACGTCGCGCGGCGGCGCGAGCCAATGCCCGCCGCTCTGCGCGAGCACGCGATCGTCGAGCCTCACGGCGCGCTTCATCTCGAAGTGGCCGCGCGCGTTGTCCCAGTTGCGAATCGCATCGCCCGACGACGCCAACCCGGCGGCTTCGATCATGCCCGCGACGCAGCTCGTGCCGCTGCGGTGCATGCCCACCACGACGATCGCCATGTCTCACTCTATGCGATCAGAACGGGTCTGAGCTCGCACGCGCTTGTGCTCGCGCGCCGATCGGCCGACCATGACCGTCCGTGCTCTACAACCTGCACTTGTTGCGCGTGATCGCGGCGCTCGGCGTCGTCTATTTTCACACGACGTCGACCGCTGGGCTGCGGCTCGATTGGGACATCGGCAGCCGCGGCGTCGACGTGTTCTTCGTGATCAGCGGATTCATCATCGCGTACATCGGCACGAGCAAGCCCGATCAATTCTTCGTGCGGCGATTGATCCGCGTCGCGCCGTTCTACTGGGCGGCGACGCTCGCGGTGTTCGCGATCGCGCGCATCGCGCCGCACGTGTTCCACACGACGACCGCCGATCCGCGCCACCTGTTCGCGTCGCTGTTGTTCGTCCCGCACCTGAACGCGGCGACCGGCGAGATGATGCCGACGCTGCTGCTCGGCTGGTCGCTGAACTTCGAGATGTTCTTCTACGTGCTGTTCGCGCTCGCGCTGCGCGCCGACGTCAAATGGTCGCCGCTGATCTGCATCGCCGGCCTCGTGCCGTTCGTGATCATCACGCACGCGGTGTTCGATGGCCGCAGCGACATCCTCGATTTCTACGCGCGGCCGATCGTGCTCGAGTTCTGCTACGGCATCGTCGTGTTCTACGCGTTCCGCTGGTGCAGCGAGCGCAAGGCCAAGTTCGCGCCGGCGTTCAAGTGGGTGTTGCTCGCGATCTGCATCGCGAGCTTCGTCCTACTCGGCGTGCTCGAGGAGTACTACCGCGATCGCGTGCCGCGCTATCTCGTCGCCGGCATCCCCGCGTTCTTCATCGTGCTGTCGGCGCTGCTCCTCGAACGGATCTACGGCATCACGACCAAGAATCGGCTGGTCTACCTGCTCGGCGAATCGTCGTACATCATCTATCTCGTCCATCCGTACATCGTGTTCACCGTGCTGCGACTCGCGATCAAAGACGTCGATCTGTCGGTGCCGATGTTGGCGGCGCTGATCGTCGGCTTGCTCGCGCTGACGAGCGCGATCGCGGTCGCGATCCACTCGTGGTTCGAGAAGCCGGTGATGGCGATCCTGCGGGCGCGCCTGACCTAGCCACTCGGCGCATTGCCGCGGCGCGGCTGATGCACATGTTGACCGGGCCATGTTGCGCACCTGCCCGTCTTGCGGCGCGAAGAACCGGATTCCCGCCGACCACCTCGCCGATGTCGGCGTGTGCGGCCGGTGCAAGCACGCGCTGCCGGCCAGCGCATCGCCGATCGAGGTCAATGATGCGGCAACGTTCGACGCGATCGTGCGCGATGCGACCGTGCCGGTGCTCGTCGACTTCTGGGCATCGTGGTGCGGACCCTGCCGTATGGTCGCGCCCGAAGTCGGCAAAGTCGCGGCGACGCTCGCGGGGCGCGCCGTCGTGATCAAGGTCAGCACCGAGCGCGTCCCCGAGCTCGCGCGGCGCTACGGCGTTAGTGCGATCCCGAGCTTCAAGGTGTTCGTCGATGGCAATGTGGCCGCCGAGCGCGTGGGCGCGGTTCGCGCCGACGATCTCCGCGCGCTCGTCGGGCTCGCGTGACGATCATTGCCACGCCGTAACGAGTCGTTGCTCGACGAGCAATAGATGTGGAGATTTTCCGACGACGCTGACGAAATGTTCGACAGCGCTGCTCGGGAATCCGACACCGCGACGTGCGCGAGCGCGACCGGCGCGTGGCCGATGCATTGCAATCGCAACAAGCGATGTCGTTGTCGCTCGGCTTTCAGATCCTCGGTCTCGCATTGGTCGCGATCATCGCGATTCACCATCGCTGGCTCGCGGTGCGCATCCATGTGCGCTCGCGCCCGGAGCCGTTGCGTTGGCCGCGCCTCGCTGTGCTGCGCCCGATCCGCGGGCTCGACCCGGGCGCCGCGCAAAATCTCGACGCTTTGCTCGATAGCGACTATCCCGGTTCGATCGAATTTCTATTTCTGCTCGACGACGCCGACGATGCGAGCTTTCCGCTGGTCGAGGCTGCGATCGCGCGACATTCGCAGCTTCGCGCGCGGATCGTGCTCACCGGCACACCGCCGCCGCATCGCACCGGCAAGATCCACAAGATGATCCACGGCGCCGATCTCGTCGACGCGGACGTGCTCGCGTTCTCGGATTCCGATACGCGGCCGCAGCCCGGCATGTTGCGCGAGCTGGTGTCGCTGCTCGAGTCCGATCCGCGCAACGGCATCGCGTTCGCGCCGACGGTCGCGGTCGCCGAAGACGTTCACACCGGCGACGTCGGCTACGAGCTCCTGGTCAACGCGTGGTACGGCGCCGCGGTCGATCGCGTCGCTGGCGAGCGAGGCGAAGTGCCGTTCGCGATGGGGCAATTGATGCTCATTCGCACCACGGCGCTCGCCGCGATCGGTACGATGCGAGCCGCCGAGGGCGAGCTCGTCGACGATATGTTTCTCGGCCGCAAAATGATCGAGCACGGCTACGCGAACGTGACCTGCTCCACGCGCGTGCCCGTCGTGATCGGCGGCATGGCACTCGTCGAGTTCTTGCGCGTGTTTCGAAAATGGATCTTTTTCTCGCAGAGCGGGCTGCCGACCGCGTTCAAGACTGCGGGCTGGATGCGAGCGCTTCCCGGGTTCGGCGCGTGGGCCACGACGATCGCCGGCATGGCGATCGGTAGCGCGTGGGTGATCGCCGTGGGCCTGCTCGCGCTCGCGGCATTCGTCGCATCGCAGGTGCGGCTGTCGAGCACGCTCGGCGGCTCGCCGATCGCGCCGCGCTTCTACTGGCTCGCCGCGATGATGCCGTTTTTCGCGAGCGGCGTCGCGCTGAGCACGAAGCTCAACCACGAGGTCGGCTGGCGCGGCCGCCGCTATCGCCTCGATCACGCGGGTCGTCTTCGCGCCGTATGATCCGCACGAAGATCCTCGGCATCGGCGGCTACGTGCCCGACCGCGTGGTCGACAACGACGAGCTGGCGTATTTGAACGCGCGCCACGAGCGCCAACCCGCGCGCCAGATCGACACCGACGATGCTTGGATCCGTCCGCGCACCGGCATCGAGACGCGCCGTTACGTCCCGAACGACGGCAGCGTCGCGACCAGCGACCTCGCGGTAGCAGCCGCGAAACGCGCGCTCGCCGATGCGCGGATCGAAGACGCGCACGAGATCGACTGCATCATCCTGGGCACGCTCTCGCCCGACATGCACTTTCCCGGCACCGCCGTGATCGTGCAGCGCAAGCTCGGCATCGCGAGCGGCAACTGCGCGTGCTTCGACCTGCGCCAGCAGTGCTCGGCGTTCGTCTACGGCCTACAGCTCGCCGACGCGTTCGTGCGCGCCGGCACGTATCGCCGCATCCTGCTGATCGGCGCCGAGCTGCACAGCCACTCGCTCGACTTCTCGATGCGCGGCCGCGACGTCACGGTGCTGTTCGGCGACGGCGCCGGCGCGGTCGTGCTCGGCCCGAACGAGACCGACGATCGCGCGAGCGGCATCGTCCACACCGACGTCCACGCCGACGGCAGCGGCGCGATGGACCTCTACTTGAAGATCTTCGATATCAAGAAGCTGCCGTATTTTGACGGCACCGAGCTCTACGCGCAGATGGACGGCAAGCGCGTGTTTCGCGCGGCGATCGCCGGGATGGTCGCGTCGTCGCGCGCGGCGCTCGCGGCCGCACGGATGAGCTGGAGCGACATCGATTGGTTCGTGCCGCACCAGGCAAATCTTCGCCTCACCGAAACGGTCGTCGAGCTCGCGCAGGTTCCGCCCGACAAGGTCCTCAGCTCGATCGATCGGTTCGGCAACACCAGCGCGGCCAGCGTGCCGCTCACGCTCGACTACTGGCGTCGCGAGGGCAAGATCGCGCGCGGTCACCGCATCATGTCGACCGTCTTCGGCTCGGGCTTCACGTGGGGCACGGCGATCTTCACGGTTTGAGTGATTCGAGCCGCCACCGCCGCGCCTGCAGCGCGTAGAGCTCGGCGAGCCGGAAGATGATGTCGGGTTTCTGCGCATCGTCGTCGGGCGTGTCGTGCGCCAGCCCTTCGAGCAGCGCCTCCTGATCGCGGCGGATCGGATCGGCGAGCTGTTCGAGCTGCATCGCTTGATCGGCGGTGATCGCGGGCTTGCTCGGCGCCGGTGGCTTCGGTTTGGCGGCCGCGACCGGACCGGCATGCGGCACGGCGACGTGGCTGCGCGTGTAGCGCGGGTTCGCGCTCGCGATCGAAGTCAGCGCGATGATGGCAATGAGAGCTCGCATGCGATCACGCTAGCCACCGGCGCGCGCGCGGTCGTCACGATCTCGCACCGCGTCGTCACGACGCCGTCATGCGAGCTTGCCGAGCTGCGCGTGCAGCGTGCGCGCGAGCTGGTCGACGTGCGCCGGCATCCGAAACCCGGTCGGCGCCGGCTCGAACGCGTGCACCGGCGCTGCGTTCGGCGCGAGCGCGTGCAAGAACGCGACTTCGGCGAGCACGACGCTCGCGAGGTCGTAGACATCGCCGGGGAGCACGTCGTTCGGTACGCCTCGCGCCGCGGTGATCGGCTGGCCGCGCTTGGCGATCGCCGCGCTCACGGCGTGGTGGCACGCGAGCAAGTGATCGAAGCAATGCCGCGGTTCGCGCTTGCGCTCGAATGGCTCGAGCTCGCCGCTCGGCGCGCCCATCCGAGCGGCGTAGGCCGACGCGAGCGCGACGACGCCATAGCAATCGCTTGGTGCGAACGGACGCTCGAGCGAGCGCGATAGCTGGCGGTTGACGCGGGTCAACACCGAGAGCACGTCGCCCGGTGTGTGCTCACCGATCGCGGGCTCGTTCGACGATTCGCGAATCCCGAGCACCACCTTGACCGCGGCGACCTGCGCGATCACCGCATCGATCACCTCGATCACGTGGCCGGGCTGGATGTCCTTGACCGGCGGCATCGCGTGCGCGAACCGCACCGCCGGCGCGCCGACTTCGGCGCCGAGCCGCGCCGCCTTGTGCCAGCTCGCGATCGCTTCGAAATAGCAATCGCGTGGCTTGCCATCGGCGAGCTCGGCGACCGGGCGGGCGTCTTCACCGCGACCGAGCTCGTCGCGCACGAGCGCGACCTCGCCGAGCAAGCGCGTCGCACGCGCGTGACAATGACCGGGACGAATCGCTTCGAGGTTCATCCCGTTACGCTAAACGACCGCGTCCGCGGATTCCATGGGGTCCCATGAAATCCGGACTCGCTTAACGACCCGAGACAATTCCGACGAGCTTCGCGACGTCGAGCACGCCGAGGCCGGCGCCCGGGTCGTAGCCGCGCACGCCGTTGTAGAACCAGTTGTCGCCGGCGGTGATGTCGATGAGCGGCGAGCCGCCGCGGTAACCAACTTCCGCTTTCAGGACGTAGAGCAGCGGGTTGAGCAGGCCGAAGCGCGTGCCGGCCGCTTGGCCCATCAGCGTGGTGACGCCGTTGAGCTGCGGGCCGACGAAGCTGGTGCCGCCGTAACCGGCGAGCAAGCCGCCGTCGGGCGTCGAGTACAGCAAGTAACCGGTCTCCGGATCGGCGTCGAACGAGATGTCCGGCAGGTTGCGGCCCGCGAAGTGCGCCGGCAGGTCCATCAGATCCTGCGGGCCCGTGCCGTCGCCGTCGTCGTAGATCACGCTCTGGTTCGGCTCGGTGCGGCGAATGCCCGGCGTGATCGCCTGGTAGAACGGCGCCGGCCAGAAGATGCTGACGCCGCCGCCACCGCCGGTCGGATAGACCTCATCGGTGATGTCTTCGCCGAACGTGTCGAGGAAGTAGGTCTGCAGGTAGTCCCAGCCCCACACCTGCTCTTGCGTGATCACGAGCGGCGTCGGACCGCCGAAGTCCATCGACGCGGGCGTCGTCGTGCCGCCCGCCGCGACGATCGCCGGATCGGATGCAGGCACGTCGACCGACAGCACCGGCGACAGGCCTTGGATGCCGGAGAGGTCGTACGCGCCGGCATCGCCCGCCGATGCGAACATCGAGATGCCCTGCGCGGCGCCCTCGAGGAACACCTGGTGGAACGCGAGCAGCTCGCCGGTCTCGTCGGTTCCGCCGACCGCCTCGTAGTAGAACAGCTCGCTGCCGCCCCAGCTCACCGACAACGTATCGACGATGTTGTCGGAGACCGCCTTGTAGAACATGTCGATGAAGCCGGCACCGGTGTTCGGCGCGTCGTAGACCACGATCTTCGCCTGCGGCGCGATGCCGCCCGATTGCTCGACGTCGAGGCAGGTCTCGCCCGTGCCCGCGTCGGCGCTGATCACACCGCCGCCATCGACGTGGACCTGCGAGATGCGGTTCGCTTTGACCGGCAGGCCGATCATCGACCAGTACGTGTACGCGTCGTTGGGATCGAAGCCGGCGAGCGTCGCGATGCCGATCGTGCGGCCGCGGCCATCGATGTGGTTCGCGTAGACCGAGTTGACGTCGTAGTTGTTCGCGAAATCGCCGACCGTGTAGTCGCCGGGAACGCCGGTCGCGGTCGAGCCGGGCTTCGGCAACGCCGCCGCGCGCTGGTTGAACGACATCGCATTGCCGTTGACGCGATGCGACTTGAACGACGCGCTCTCGTCGAGACCTTCGACCACGTAAAGCAGATCGCGATACAGCACTGGAATCTGCGGCGCGTGCTTCGGCCGGTGATAGCGATGACCACCATTGTCGAAGTCGTGCAGCTCGGTCTGGAACACCTGATCGAACGCGGCGGCCGGCCCGGTTACTTTGAGCAGCAACCGATCGCCGTAGACCTCGGTCACGGTGATGCCATTTTGTGCGAGGAAGCTCGTGATGCGCGAGATGTCGCCGTGGCTCGGCGAGAACACCTGCGTGAACACGTCCGTCGAGATGAACTGGTGGTACAGCCAGCTGCCCGGCGTGCTCGACGCGGCGACGTACGCTTCGAGCGCGTTCGGATTGCGGACCTTCAAGATCAGCGATCCGGACACCGTCTGAGTCGCCGCCGACGGACCGAGATCCGTATCGGCGCTCGCCACACCCGCCAGCCCGAAGGCCACACACGCTGCGCCCAGTGACGCGAAAGTTGTTTTCATGGCGAACGTGTATCGCGTGCAGCCGGTCGACCTCAAGCTCGTCGACCTGTCGAGTCTGTTAAGCGATCTGTCACCCGCTCACGGGTAGAGACGCCGCATTCAGGGTCTGATCAGCATCGGATTGTCCCAGCGCGATGTAGCGCTCCCGCAGCGCGCGATCGAAGAAGCCGGAGAATGCCGTTCCGGATAGCGATTCGCTCGGTCGGATCGTCACGATCTCGACTTCGCGGCGCTCCTGCCACGCGAGTGCGGCGAGCACGTCGTCGATCGCGGCGTCGCCGTGGGTGCCGCGCAGTGCCGCGAGCGCGTGCAGCTGCTCGTTGACGTGGGTTGCCTCGCGCAGATCGCGATACACGCGCTCGTTGATCAAGAGCTCTGCAACGCGGCTCACCAAATGTGCACCGGCGATCGGTTGTGACTCCGGCACCGGTGGCAGCGTCTCGGGAGTCGTGGTCACCACGACGATCGCGTCGACGGAGTGGCCGATCGAGCCCTCCAGCGCCCACTTGATCGGGGTGTTGTTGACGGTGCCTCCGTCGATGCACGGCCCGAGCTGGTCGGTCGCGATGTCGACCGGGGAAAACACGACAGGCAGCGCCGCCGAAGCGGTCGCGGCGGAAAATACCGCTTCCAGCGTTTCTGCCGAATCGAATGCCTCGCCGGAAAATTCCAGCACGTGCTCGAACGTCGTGGCCGGCTGCGAGCCGATCTTGCCGGCGGCGCCGTGCAGCGGCGCGACAACGAGCCGCAGGTCGATCGGCGCGCCGTCGCCAGGCCCGGTGTGCGGCTTGATGTACTCGCGCAACAGCGAGAGCACGCGTTTCTGATCGGAGATGCCTTCGCCGCGGAGCAGATCGCCGAAGCTGACGTGAAAGAACTGATTCCACTCGGCGCGGTCGGTCCACACCTCGACGAGCTGATCGGCGGCGCGTGAGATCTCGCGCGCGTGGATTCCCGACGCGAGCAGCGCTGCGTTGAGCGACCCCGAGCTCGCCGCGATGATGCGCACGATCTCGACCTTCGAGCGCACGAGCCGATGGATCACGCCCGCGGTGAACGCGCCTTTCGCGACGGCACCGGCGAGCACGAGCGCGACGCGTTTGGCGGCCACGGCCGCACTCTGTCACGACCGCGCGGCGGTCACCACGATGCGCTCGCGTTTCGACACGACCACGCCGCCGGGGCGCTCGACCGTGACCGCGAACAGCGTCGCATCGGTGACATGCAGCTTCGGCGAGATCGTCACGATCACTTCGCCGGTCGACGACACGTCGAACACGCCGCCGTCCACCGGATACGTGTCATCGCGAGCTTTGTCGAAGATCCACAGCTGATACTGGAACTGCCGCGGATCGTTCGCGGCGAGCCCGACGAAGCGCATGTAGCCGCGCTGCTGCGCCGTGCTCCACACCACGTCGCCGCTCGCGCCTTTCGCGTTCGGATCGGCGGTCGCCAACCACGCGATCGGTTTGGCATCCGCGCTCGCGAGCAACGCAGCGCGCGCGTCGGCGACGCTGCCGGGTTGGCGCTGCCACGCGAACCACACGGCACCCGCGGCGACGAGCAAGCACGCGGCCGCGGCGAGCCACGGTGCGATCGCGCGGCGCGGCTTGCGTGCCTCGCGGCGCTGCGCGATGTCGATCACCGGTGGCGGCTTGAACGACTCGAGAGCGACGCCGACGATCGTGTCGTGCCCGAGCGGTGCGGACACGCCGGCGAGCGTGCGCTTGAAGTCTGGCTGCGGCGCGGCGGCCATGATCTTCGCGATCAGGTGATCGGGCATCGGCTCGATCGGCGTGGTCGCGAGCACGATCGCGGTCGCGGCGGCCTCGAAGCTCGGATCGCCGCCCGGCACGAGCTGGTGCAGCTCCGCGCGCTCGCGATCGTCGAGCGGCCTCAGCGCGCTCTCGACGAGGAGCTCTTCAGCACGATCCTTCACGGCTCTCCTTGTTGTACGCCCAGCAGGGCATTCCGGATCGAGATCAAACCGCGGCGCACGTGCGCTTTGATCGTGCCGAGCGGCATCCCGGTTTGCGCGGCGATTTCGCCGTGCGACATGCCGTGGGCGGTGGCCAACACCAGCACTCGGCGCTGCTCCGGGCGGAGTTGACCGAGCGCGTCAGCCGCCTTGGCGGCATCCGCGGTGGTGTCGGGCGGGACATTCGGCGCCTCGAGCTCGAGGTCGGCGACCTGCTCTGTCGCCGACGGCCGGCGCGCGCGCATGCGGCGGCGATCGATCAAGCGGCGGCGCGTGATGGTCGCCACGAACGTCGCCTCGGATCCGCGCGCCGGATCGTAGCCGCCGGCGCTGCGCCAGATGTCCAAGAAGATTTCCTGCACCGCATCCTCGGCGTCGCTCGGCTCGAACCTGCGCGCGATCGACCACACGAGGTTGCCGTATTGCGCGAGGCACGCGCGAACCGCCGCCGGATCGCCCGCCGCGACGCGGCCGAGCAGCGAGTCGGGCTGAGATGTGCGGTTCGGAGCGAGCATTTAGTTGGCGATAGCGCACGCCGTGAGGAGCCCCGACGCCGGCGCGTTATCGTCGCACAGGAGCAAGCCGAGCGGGTTCGTGCTCGAGCCGGTCTTGCCGCCGACCGCGATCGCGGTCGTGACGTTGTTCGCGGCGAGCGAGACGTTCGGCACGACGAGCGCATCGCTCGACTGGTTCGCGAGCCGCGCGGCGACCGGCGTTGTCGCGACCGGCGAGGTCTGCACGTAGCCGTTGTCGGCCGAGTCGGCCGATGCGACCGTGCCGAACGCGACGTCGGCAAACACGCGCACGAACGACACGCCGCTGCCGAGCCCGACGTCGACCGCAGCCGTGCCCGGCGACGCGTGGATGAACCGCACCTTCGTCATCGCGGCGGTGACCGACGTGTCGTCGACGAACGCGGCGAGGTGCAGCGCCGGATCGTGCGCCGCCGCGCCGCTCGGATCGAGGTCGCCGATCGCGGCGATCGTCGCGGTCTCGTCATCGTCGACGGCGATGCCGGTCGCATCTTTCACCGCGCCGATCGAACAATCGGACGCGTTCGCATCGACGATGCGCGCGTCGTAGCTGCCCACCGGCAGATCGACATACGCCGTGACCTGCGCGTACGCGAGCCCGATCGTGCCGCCGAGCGTCTTGAGCAGCATGCGATCGAACACGCCGGTGCTCGCCGGCGCGATGCAAACGTCGACCGGCGGCGCGTCGGGCGACAGATGCGCGATGCGAACGTGCGCGCGCTCCGGCGTACCGCCGACGACCGTGCACGACGTGAGCAGGCCGACCGACGCGGCGTTGTCGACGCAGAGCAACACGCGCAGCGGCGTGGTCGTGCTCGACAGCTCGCCGATCGCGAACGCGGTCGCGATCGCATTGGCCGGCAGCGAGGCGGGATCGATCGACAGCGCGTCCTGGAACGTGCCGTGCGGGCGCGCGCTGATCTCCGCGCCGGCGATCGGCGCGGTCGTGATGTAGCCGCCTGCGATGCCGGCCGCGCCACCGAACGAGATGTCGGAGAACAGCGACGTGAACAGGACGCCGCCGCCGAGGCCGACGTCGACCGCGGGCGTGCCCGGCGACGCGTGGATGAAGCGCAGTGACGCGCTGCCGTCCGCGACGGTCGTTTGATCGACATAGACGTGGAGATCGAATGGGTTCGTGCTGCCGAACGCGACGAGCCCTTCGGCGCCGATCGTGATCGAATCGCCGGCTTCGATCGCCGGCAGATCGGTGAAGTCGGGCACGTTGCCGATCGGCGTCGCGCAATCGGCGAGGCCCGGCCCGACGAGACGGACGTCGTATTGCTCGGCCGGCAGGTCGAAGTACTTGGTGACGGCGCCGTACGGCAAGCCGGTCATGTGGCCGTTCGACGACAAGATCGGCCCGGTGAACGTCGTCGTGCCGTGCGGCGCGACGCAGAAGTCGATGTTCGGCGCGTCGGGCGACAGATGCGCGACGCGGACGTGCGCGGACGCCGCGTCGGGTGGCTCCGGTGTGGTGCATGCAGCGGCGGTGATGGCGATGGCAAACAGCGTGAAGCGCGAGCTCATGATCAGTGCCTCCTGTTTCGTGATTCGTCGCAACGCGCCGATCGGATGCACTACGCGGCGCGAAGCTGGCGATGGCGGACCCCGCGAGTGGGTGCGTCGTCGGTGACGATCACGCGTGGCGTGGTCGCGAGCTGGCCGACGAGCGCCGCGAGCGAAGCCGCATCGCACGCCGGCAGCGCGTCGAGCGCGGTGGCGAGCTCGGCCGCCGAGCTGTAGCGGGCGGCGGGATCGACGGCGAGCGCCTTGTCGATCACGCGCTCGAGCGCACGCGGCAGCTCCGGCACGACGACGCTCGCCGCGACGTAGCTGCCACGCACCGTGGCGCGAATTCGCGCGATGTCGGTCTCGCCGTCGAAGCAGCGCCGTCCGGTCGCGAGCTCGTAGAGCACGACGCCGAGCGCGAACACGTCGCAGCGCGCGTCGATCGGATCGGCCAGGCACTGCTCGGGCGCCATGTAGCCCGGCTTGCCGCGGATCACGCCCGGCGCTTCGACGTTGATCGACACGCGCGCGCGCGCGATTCCGAAGTCGATCACTTTCACCGCGCCGTCGCGCGTCACCATGATGTTCGACAGCGAGACGTCGCGATGCACGAGCTCGAGCGGTGCGCCGTCGTGGCCGCAGCGCTGGTGTGCATGGTCGAGCCCGGCGGCGGCGGCGCGCACGATCGCGACGGCAGCGCTCGTCGGCAAGCGGCGAGCGCCGTGCGCGTGCGCGGCGACCATCAGCTGCCGCAGATCGATCCCGTCGAGGTACTCCATCGCGATGAACGTCGCGCCGTCGTCGGCGGCGACGTCGTAGACGATCGCGAGGTTCGGATGGCACAGCATCGCGCACAGCCGCGCCTCGTCGAGGAACAGCACGCGCGCGTCGGGATCGCTCGACGCATCGAGCAGCTTGAGCGCGACGAGCCGATCGAGGCCATGCTGGCGCGCGAGGTACACGTCGGCCATCCCACCCCGCCCCAGCTTGCGAACCACGTCGTAGTTGCCGAGCTGCATCACCGAGCAATTCGTCGGGGCGACCGATTCGGATGCAGGCACGCAGCGTGCACCAAGTACGCGAAATGATGTTCTCGATCCGCAACGCCGAGCAGACCGACCGCGACGTGCTCGCCCAGATGGTGCGAGAAATGATGCCGGGTGTGGATGCGGAGAGCCGGCTCGCCTGGCTCTACGATGCCAATCCGGCAGGCCGCGCGCTGACGTGGCTCGCGTGCGCGGAAGGCGGCGACATCGCCGGATGTACGTCGTTCTTCCCGTTCCGGCTGCAGGTCGACGGTGCGCCCGCGCTCGCCGCGCTCGGCGGCGACGGCTGGGTGCGCCCGGCGTATCGCCGGCGCGGAATCGGCGCGGCGCTGCACGAGGCATCGCGGACCGCGCTCGGCGGTGAGGGGCTCGCGTGCATGTACGGCGCGCCCGGCGCGATGAACGTGACGCCGCTCAAGCACGGCGGCTCGCGCGAAGTCTGCACGGTGTCGCGCTGGGTTCGCCCGCTACGTGGCATCGCCGCCGGCCTCACCTGGTTCGAAGCGATCTCGCGGACGCTGCGCCCGCGCGGCGCGGCTCGGCTCGAGCCGATGGTGCCGCACGATCCGCGCGTCGACGCCGTGTGGGCGACCGCGCGCCGCGAGCTCGCGCTCGGCGCCGTGCGCGACGCGACGTTCTACACGTGGCGCTTTCTCGATGCGCCGTCGCATCGCGAGCCGGCGTACGTCGTCGTCCGCGGCGAGCGCCCGATCGGCGCGTGCGCGATCGAGGCGATGAACGGCGGCAAGAACCTGCGCATCGTCGATCTGATCGCCGCGCCCGGCGAATGGCACGCGGCGCTGCGCGCGGTCGTCGGCCACGCCGCGATGACGCCGGCGCTGACCGTCGACATCAAGCTCGCGACGCCCGATGCGCGCCGCCGCGAGATGTGGCGCAGCGGCTTCATCGAGCGCGAGAGCAAGCCATTCCTCGTGATGTTGCCCGCCGACGGCGATCGCCGGCTCGTCGATCCGGCGCGCTGGTTCTACAGCGGCGCGGATTCCGATCTCGATGTCTTGGACTAGATTGGAACGACGATCGCGAAGCCGCACGCACATAGCTCGGGGAGCACGTGCACCGGCCCGACGAGCACGACGAGCAGCAGCGTGAGCGCGAGCGCGAGCAGCACGCCGTGCTTGCCCTTGAGCCGGAACGGGCCGCCGAACCACACCAGCTCGCGGTCGGGCGACTGCCGAGATGTCGCGATCAGCAGCAGCGCGGTCACGGTCCAGCCGCCGAGCCGCTCGAGCTCGCCGACGCTCGGCACCACGAGCGCGATCACGCACGTCGCGAGCGCCGAGAGCACCGCGACCGTCGCGACGAAGCTCGCCAGCTTGCGCGCCGGCCAGGCCGCGACGAGCGCGCCCGCGAATTGATAGATGACGTACGCCTTGATCAGCGCCGACGAGATCGAGCGCTCGACGAACGGCCACGTTACCAGTCGCCACAGCTCGCCGTGCCAGATCTTCGGCGGCGCGAGCGCGAGCGAGCTCGCGAGGTGGCCACCGTCGACCGATGCGACGATCGACAGCGCGACGGTCGCGACGATCCACCCGCCGACCAGCTTGTTCATGGCCGGACGGTACTAAACTCGAAGGCGGCTGTGTTCGTCGCATCGTACGCGCCACGTTTCCGTCCGACCCGCCGGTGGCGGTTTGAAGGCTCGGCCGTGCACGGTCGTTCCGCTCGTACGCGGCGCCGCGGGCGGTTGAACGATCATCAACCGTGCACGTGAATGCTGCTTTCTAACGAACGGCCCCAACGTCACAGGTAAGCTCCTGCGCGATGGATCCGGACTTTTGGCGAGCGCGTTGGGCCGAGCACAAGATCGGATTTCACGAGGGCGCACCGAACGCGTTCTTGCAAGAGCATATCGATCGCCTCGCCGAGCATCACCGCGTGCTCGTCCCGATGTGCGGCAAGAGCGAGGACCTCGCGTTTCTGGCATCGCGCGGCCACGCCGTCGTCGGCGTCGAGCTCGTCGAGACCGCGGTGCGCGAGTTCTTCGCCGACCACGGGCTCGAGCCGGCGATCGAGCGCCGCGGCGACCACGCGATCTTCACGGCCGGCGACGTCACGCTTGTCGCCGGCGACTGGTTCGCGGCCACGCCCGCGCTCGTCGGCCCCGCCGATGCATTCTACGACCGCGCCGCGCTGATCGCGATGCCGCCGCAGCGCCGGCCGGCATACGTCGCGAAGCTGCGCGAGCTCTGCAGCGGTCCGGGCGTCGCGATCACGCTCGACTACGCCGACGGCGCATATGCAGGTCCGCCGTTCGCGGTCGGCGACGCCGAGGTGCGCGGGTACTACCGCGTCGAGCTGCTCGACGAATCGTCGAATCGCTCGGGCCGGATCGCCGAGCTCGGCATCGCAGCGGTCGAGCGCTGCTACGCGATTCACGGATCCCAGCGCAACGGACCGAACGGCGCGTAGCCCCGCTCCGACGGCTTCGCGAAGTGCAGCACGCGGCCGGTATCGGAGATGAACGCGATGTCGTCGGTCGCTTTGGCGATGCGCTTGGCGGTGCGCAGATCGTAGACCTCGCCGTCGATCGTGACCTGCTCGCCGAGGCTGTTCGGGTCGATCGCGCCGTGCGTGCCGAGCGGCTTCGCGACGCGCTGCTCGAGATCGAACGCGGCGAGCTCGCGGCCGGTATCGATCAAAATGAAGCGCGACAGTGCGCCGGCGACGTGCGTGCCCGGCAGCTTGATCTCGCTGCCATCGGCGAGATCGACGTACGTCGTATCGTCGAGGTGCTTGAACCGGTCGTTCAGCGGCAGCGTGTCGTATGGCGACACCATGTCGTACAGCGACACGTACGCATCGGCGCGCGTGACCACGTGGACGCCGGGACCGGCGACGACGAGCGTCGTGTGCTCCGCAGCCGTCGCGCCGCACGTCACGATCGCGCGCGGTGCCGCCGGGTTGTCGATCGTACCGACGACGTGAGCGTGACATGCCGGGTCGGTGATCTGCTCGCCGCCGAGCACGAGCGCGCCGTCCGGCGTGCGGCGCAGGAGCTTGCCGCCGACCGTGCCGATGATCGTCGGATCGTCGACGAGCTTGCCGGTCGCAAGCTCGAGCCAGCGCGTCTTCACGGCATCTTTCGGCTCGGGGCGCGCCTGATGCAAGATGTCGACGTCGCAGTCGGTGAGCGAATCCGCGCGAAAGCCGCCCGGCCACGAGATCACGCCGTCGTGGTCGGTGTCGGCGGGGATGGTCTTCACTTCGGCCCAGGCGCCCGCGGCATCGATCGTCGCGCGCCAGACCAGCTCTGTCATCGCGATCGCGCGCTCGGTGCCCGACGCGAGCTCGCGGATCACGATCGTATTGTCGGGTTTGATGTAGACCGCACGCGAGCTGTCATCGGCGAAGCTGATCGCGCGCGTGTTCTTGCGGCGCAGCCATTCGCCGTCGTTGCGCAGATCGGCGTCGAGCGTCGTGCGCGCGAGCGTCGTGCTATCGATGAGCTCGAGCTTGCCGCCCCGCACGATCGCGAGCCACGAGCCATCCGGCGTGTGGGCCGCCGGATAGTCGATCGCCTCGCCTGCACCGCTGCGGAGCACGAGGAACGGCGTCGCGCGATCGCCGTCGTTGTCGTGCAGGCCGAATTTGATCGACAAGCGGCCATCGCCGTCGGTGTCGCGGCGCGCCTGGCACAGCACGAACCAGCGGCCGTCGTCGGGCGCCATCAAGCCGGCCGTCGGCGCCGCGACGCCGATGTCGCCGGTTGGCGCGATCGCGCGCGTCTGCTGGCACGCGGCGAGCGAGACGACGGTGGCGCCCAATGCCAGCTTCATGTCGGGTAGACAACGCACGACCGGGCCGAACGATTCAGCGCAACTCGAACGTCGTGACGCTCGTCGGCGGTAGCGTGTACGCCGTCGCGTTGCCCGCGATCGCCAGGTCGGCGCCGGCCGAGGCCATCGCCGCGCTCGCCGAGGTCAGCTGGAACACGCGCGCCGTCGTCACCGCACATGCGTTGCTGAGCCGCAGCTCGATCGACACGGCGGCGCCGGTGCGGTTGATCGCGACGACTTCGATGCCCGGCGTGGTGCCTTGGTGCACGAACGCGTAGACCGAGACCTGCGTGACGTCGCTCGACGTCGCGGAGATCGCGAGCGTGCCGACCGTCGCGCCGGTGCTGTCGTAGTTGCGATACGCGCCGAACGCGCCGACGAGCCAGTTGGTGCCGGCCGCCACGCTCTGCAGCGGCCATGCGGTCGCCGCGAACACGCCGTATTGCCCGAACACGCCGAGCGTGTCGGCTTCGGCGACGCCGCCGGCGATGGTCTGCTCGCAGCCGTTATTATACTCGGTGAACGCGAGCTTGGTGCCCGGCGCGCTCGCCGCGATCGCCGACTCCATGCGCGGGATGATCACGCGTGGCTTCCAGCCGGTGATGTAGTCGTCGAACGTGGTATCGACGGTGGAATACGTCGGATCCCAAAAGTCGCGCGCTCCCTGCACGCAATCGTCGGACGCCTTCGCCGTGCCGGTCTTGTCCTTGCTGTCGTTGTAATAGTGAAGATCGAGCACGTCGACCAAGCCTTTGGCGATGTGTGCGAGGTAATAGCTGATCGCATCGATGCCAGTCGCCGCGTACGGATTGCTCGACGCGAGGTTCGAGTAATCGTCGAGCGAGGTCATGCCGTCGATGCCGGCGACGACGGGCGCGAACACCAGCGCGTTCGGTGCCGCCGACTTCACCGCCATCGCATATGCGCTATCGCGACTGACCAGCTCGTCGAACGACAAGTCGGCGGTGCCGAATACTTCGGGATGCGTGCCTTGCCAATAGTTCGGCTCGTTGTCGAGCTCGTAGAAGATCGGCGCGCCGGTGGACATGGCCATGTGCGTGACGAACGCGCGCTGATTCGCGGGCGTGTTCGAGCCGAAGTCGGCGCTCGGCGCGTACGTCACGGCCATGTCGTCGGCGTTCGCGGCGACGTAGTCCTGCACCGAGACGGTGACGAGCGACGCGGCGCCGCGCAGCTGCGTTGCCGGCACCGAATCGTAGCCATCGACGAGCGCGCCGACCTGATTCGTGTCGTGCGGACTGCCGTGATAGCTCGGGTCTTGCGGATCGCTGCCGTACGAATACGGCATGAACTGATTCGTGTTGGTGTAGCCGTTGTCGCGTCCGCCGTTGTCGTCGTTGTTCGTCC
The DNA here is from genome assembly GCA_036271395.1 of Kofleriaceae bacterium. Lineage (GTDB taxonomy): Bacteria > Myxococcota_A > Polyangia > Haliangiales > Haliangiaceae > JABFXX01. Next base: position 29,525 of record DATBAS010000092.1, on the reverse strand, counting down.
AGTTCCAATCGCTGTACGAATCGCCGCCCCAGCGCATCATGCCGAATTGGGTCTTCGCGTAGTTCAGGTAGTAGTTGTTCTCGGGATAGTTGTTGATGCCGTAGAGGTAGTCCGACACGACGATCGGGCTCGCCTGCTGAACCGCCGAGCCGGTGAGCTGCTGCTGCAGCGGGCCTTGCGCGACGTCGACGTCGAGCGTGATCTGTGCGCCGCCGCCGCTCGCCGAGCTCGAGCCGGTTTGACACAGCGCCCCGGTCATCGTCGACGCGTCGGGACTTTGCGTCGAACCACTATCGACACCGGCCGAGCCATCGGGCTTGGAATGACCGCAACCGATGAGGATCACGAGCGCGACCAAGGCCCTCATGCGCCGATCATCGCATGTTCGAACCAGGACACGGCTCGATTCGCACGGTTGCCCAAAACTCCTCGCGCCCTCGTGCGTCCAAATGGCGATGCAGATGAAATCTCGAATCACGGCGTTGGTGCTCGGCGCGTCGGGTGCCGCGCTCGCCACGGGGCTCGTCCTCCAGCACGGTCACGCATCCGGCGCGACGGTGACACCCGAGCCCGTGGCCCAGGAAAGTCCGATCGCGTGCGGCACGCCTGCACCGGCGCGCGCCGAAGCGAAGCTCGAGCACGGCACGCTCAGCGGCGCGTTGTCGGCGAGCAAGCTCGCGAAGAACGGCGGCGGCGATCTTCACGCGTCGCTCCAGCTCGTGACCGATACCGTGCCGAACGGCCAGCGCGCGCCGCTCGATCTCGCGTTCGTGATCGATCGCTCCGGCTCGATGGAGGGCGATCGGCTCGACCACGCCAAGAGCGCCGCGCTCGGCATCGTCGCCAAGCTCGACGCGACCGATCACGTCGCACTCGTGCAGTACGACGACGCCGCACAGGTCGTGATCGCGTCGCTCGCCATGGACGAAGCCGGCAAGACCAAGCTCGATCGCGCGATCCAGCACCTCGAGGTCGGCGGCAGCACGAACCTCGAGGCCGGGCTTCAGGCGGGTCGCCGCGAGGTCGAGCGCGTGTACAAATCCGGCGAGGCGAGCCGGCTCATCCTGCTCAGCGATGGCATGGCGAACGTCGGCATCGTCGATCCGAAGCAGATCGCCGGCACCGCGCGCGATGCCGCCGAGCACGGCGTCCGCGTGACGTCGGTCGGCATCGGCCTCGAGTTCAACGAAGACTTGATGGAGGCGATCGCCGAAGCCGGCCGCGGCAACTACCACTACGTCAAGGATGCCGGCGACCTCGACAAGACGATCGCGGGCGAGCTCGCGAGCGTCCAGGCCACCGTCGCGACGAACGTCGAGCTCCATCTCGCGCCGTCGTGCGGCGGCGTCCAGGTCGCCGCGGTCCACGGCTACGAAAGCCATCGCGGCGTCACCGATGTTGTCGTCCCGATGCCCGACTTGTTCGGCGGCGATAGCCGCAAGCTGCTCGTGTCGCTGCGCGTGCCCGACGGCGCGATCGGCACGGTCGGCGCGTTGCGCGCCGAGCTCGACTACACGTCGAACGGCACGTCGCACAAGCAATCGATCGAGCTCGGCGTCACGATCACCGAAGATCGCGACGCGGCAGTCGCGTCGGTCGATCAAGACGTGATGGCCGAGGTGATGAAGCTCGAAGCGTCCGAGTCGATGCGCCAAGCGGCGCAGCAGTACCAGAACGGCAACGCCGGCTCGGCCGCGCAGACGCTGCAAGCCACGAAGAACGACATCGCCGCGAAGCGCGCCGCGTATCACATCGCGCCGGCGAAGACCGCAGCATTCGAAGACGGCCTCGCCGACATGGCCAAGGAAACCGCGGCGGCGCCTGCGGCCAGCCCAGCGGGCATGGACATGATCAAGTCGAGCAAGGCGAAGGCGCGCGCGATGTCGAAGCACTAAGCCAGCCACGCGACGGTCGCGACGCGATCCGCGGATCGCGCGAACCTGCCGATCACGCCGCTCGCATTCGCGTAGCCGCTCGCGCGCAACACGCGAAAGCCGTCGCGGTCGAACGCGAGCTCGACCTCGGCGAACTCCAAGAACCGCTCCGCCGTCGGGTAGAGGCACTTGTAGACGCTCTCTTTCGCCGAAAACACGACGCCGACCGGCACGCCACGCTCGCTCGGCAGCGCGACGCGCTCGGCGAGACCGGGAACTTCGGCGATCCGCGCGACGAGCTCGACGTCGATCCCGATGTGACCGGCTCGAACCACGGCCGCGGCGGCGTAGTCGTCGGTGTGCGTGATGCTGCCGGTCACGCCGGCCGGCCAGATCGGCGCGCCGCCCTGCCCGACCCCGATCGCGACCTCTGCGCCGAGAGCGGCGCGAGCACACGCGCGGCCGAACGCGAATTCGCGGCGGCGCTTGGCGACCGCGCGCGCGACCGCGGCGGCCTCGTCGGCGAAGAGCGGCGGCTCCACGCCCGCGATCGCGAGCTCCGCGAACGCGACGCCGGCCGGCAACAACGCTCGCAGCATTTACTTGCCGGGAATCAGCGACGACAGCCAACGCGACAGCCGGCCGGTCGGCGGCGCGGGCGGGCTCGTCGGCGGCCGCGGCGAGTCGGGTTTCGCTTCGTACTCGCGCGCGATCTGCTCGAGCGTCTGGAAGATGAACGAGCGCGGGCTGACGCGCTTGCCGGTGCGCGCCTCGAGCTTCGCGATCGCCTGCATGATCAACAGCGAGTGACCGCCGAGGTCCAAGAAATTGTCGGCGATGCTGATCCGATCGACGCCGAGCAGCTCGCGCCACACCGCGGCGACGAGCTCTTCGCTGTGCGTGCGTGGCCCGCGATAGCTCGAGCCTGCCGGCTCCGGCCCACCCGCGTCGCGCGGATTCGGGGCCGGCAACGCGCGGCGATCGACCTTGCCGTTCGGCGTGAGCGGCATGGCGTCGAGCGTGACGTAGATGGCCGGCACCATGTAATCGGGCAGCGACGTGCGCAGGTGCTCGCGCAGCTGCGCCGGCTCGGGCACTTTGCCGGCGTTGGCGACGACGTACGCGACCAAGCGTTGCTCGCCGCCCGGACCAGCTTGCGCGGCGACCACTGCGTGCGCGACCTGCGGCTGGCGCGCGAGCGCGAGCTCGATTTCGCCGAGCTCGATGCGATAGCCGCGCACTTTGACCTGGAAGTCGGTGCGGCCGAGATGGAGCAGCTCGCCATCGGCGCGCCAGCGCGCGAGATCGCCGGTGCGGTACAGCCTGCCGTGAGTGCGGCCCGAGAACGCGTCGGCGACGAAGCGCTCCGCGGTCAGCTCGGGTCGCGCGTGATAGCCGAGCGCGACGCCACCGCCGCCGATCCACAGCTCGCCCGCCACGCCGATCGGCGCCAAGTTGCCGCGCTCGTCGACGATCCAGCATTCGGTATTCGCGATCGGCGTGCCGATCGTCAGCGCGTGATGCGAGGTCACGCGCGAGCACGTCGACCACACCGTCGTCTCGGTCGGGCCGTACATGTTCCACAGCGCGTGCGTGCGGTTGAGCAAGCTCTCGGCGAGCTCGGCCGGCAGCGCCTCGCCGCCGCACAGCGCGGTGAACGAGCTGCCGCCACGCCAACCGGCTTCGAGCAGCATGCGCCACGTCGCCGGGGTCGCCTGCATCATCGTCGCGCGGTGCTGCTCGAGCAGGCCGCGCAGCGCGGTGCCGTCGGTCGCCTGCTCGCGGGTCGCGAGGATGATCTCGGCGCCGACGAATAGCGGGACGAGCAGCTCCAGCACGGCGATGTCGAACGACAGCGTCGTGACCGCGACGAGGCGATCGCGATCGGTCACGCCGGGCCGCTCGCGCATCGCGTGCAAGAAGTTGACGACCGCGCGATGCGGCACGCGCACGCCCTTCGGTTTCCCCGTCGAGCCCGACGTGTAGATCAGATACGCGGCCGAATCCGGCGCGGCGCTGATCCTCGGCGGCGTGCCGCCCGTCAGCTGGTCGGGACGCACGAGCTTGTGCGCATCGAGGTCGATCACGCCATCGACGTCGCTGATCACCAGCTTCGCGTTCGCGTCTTCGAGCATGAACGCGAGGCGCGATGCCGGGAAGCTCGGATCGAGTGGCAAGTACGTCGCGCCGGTCGCGAGCACGCCGAGCAGTGCAGCGACCATGAACGGCGTGCGCTCGAGCAAGAGGCCGACGACGTCACCCGGACCGACACCGCGTGTAGCGAGCGCCGCGGCCACGCGATCGCGCTCGGCGGCGAGCTCGGCGTACGTGACGCGATCGATCGCGAGCTTCGCGCCACGCGATCCCAGGTCGGCGAACACCGTCGCGAGGTTCGCGTCGGCGGCGAGCGGCGCCTTCGTCGCGTTCCACGCCGCGAGCTGCGCGCGCTCGTCGGGCCCGATCGCGAGCAAGTCGCGCAGCGGGCGATCCGGATCGGCGGCGATCGCGTCGGCGAGCGCGACGAACGCGCGCTTCCACCGCGCCGCGGTTTCGGGCTCGATGATGTCGGTGTTGTAGTTGAGGCCGCCGACGAGCCCGTCTTTGTTATCGAGGAACCACAGCGCGACGTCCTGCGCCGACGACGGCTGGAACACCGGCACGTTCGCGTGATCGAGGTTGCCCCACTTCGCCGGGCGCTGGCGCGCGTCCTGATACGAGAAGAACGCTTGATACAGCGGGAACCGGCTCTCGTCGCGCTTGGTATCGAGCACGCGCACGAGGTGCTCGAACGGCACGTCTTGCGCGCCGAACGCCTCGACGGTCTCGGCGCGAATGCCGCGCAACAGCTCGAGGAACGTCGCGTCGGGATCGACGCGCAAGCGCAACGGCAGCGCGTTGACGAAGAAGCCCATCAGCTGCTCGAGCTCGGGCACGTTGCGGCCGCGCACCGGCGTGCCGACGATCAGCTCGCGCTGCCGCGTCAGCTGATGGAGCAGCGCGGTCCACGTACCGAGCAACGTCATGAACAGCGTCGCGCCTTCGCGCAGGCCGACGCCACGCAGCGCGGCGGACGTCGCCGGCGACAGCGACAGCCATTCGGTCTCGCCCTCGCCGCTTTGCATCGCGGGCCGCGGCCGGTCGAGCGGGAGATCGAGCGCATCGGGCGCGCCGGCGAGCTTTTGTTTCCACTGCTCGAGCTGGCGCGCGAGCTCGGGCCCGCTCATCCAGTCGCGATGCCACGCCGCAAAGTCGCCGTACGTCACCGTCGGCGCCGGCTTGGTCAGCGGCGCGCCCGAAGCTTCGGCCGCATACAGCGCCGACATCTCGTCGTACAGCACGTCGAACGACCAGCCGTCGAAGATGATGTGGTGCGGCATGAAGTACAGCACGTGATGATCCGGGCCGAGCTTGAACAGCCGCACGCGCCACAGCGGCGCCTTCGACAGATCGAACGGCTGCGCCATCGCGGCGTCGATCCGGCGCGCGAGCTCGGCATCGCGTTGATCGCTCGGCACGCTCGTCAGATCGTCAAGCGGAATCGCCGTATCGACCGAATCGGCGATGATCTGCGCGGGCGCATCCCCGACGATGCCGATCGAGGTGCGCAGCGCGGTCTGGCGAACGACGAGCTTGGCGAACGCGCGATTCAGCGCCGCGACATCGAGCGGCCCGTGCAAGCGGTGCGCGCTCGGCACGTGGAACACCGTCTTGCCGAGCTGCAGCTGCTCCAGATACCAGACGCGCTGCTGCATCAGCGACAGCGGCGCGTGCGCCGCGTCGGTGCGATGCGAAATCACCGGCGGCGCGGCATCGACCGCGCGCGCGATCTGCGCGTCGATCCAGCTCGCGAGCTTGGCGACCGTCGGGTGCTCGAAGCCGGCTCGCATCGGCACCGTGCGACCGAGCGTGGTCGACAGCTTCGTCGCCATCTGCGCGACGAGCAGCGAGTGGCCACCGAGCGCGAAGAAGTCGTCGTGGATCGACAGCCGCGGGATCGCGAGCGCGTCCATGAACGCCTGCGCGACGGTGGTCTCGGTCGGCGTGCGCGGCGCGACCGTCTCGCCCTGATGCGCGAGCGCCGGGCCCGACGGCGCCGGTAGCGCTCTGCGATCGACCTTGCCGTTCGGCGTCAGCGGCAGCGCCGACAACGGCACGAACCGCGCCGGGATCATGTACTCGGGCAGCGTCTCGGCGAGATACGAGCGCAATGCCTCGTCGCCGGGCAGCGTCTCGCGGCCGACGATGTACGCGATCAGGCGCACGTCGCCGGGGCGATCTTCGCGCGTCGTGACCGCGGCGGCCGCGATCGCAGGATTGCGCGCGAGCGCCGCTTCGATCTCGCCGAGCTCGATGCGATAGCCGCGGACTTTGACCTGGAAGTCGGTGCGGCCGAGGCAATCGATCACGCCGGTGCTACGCCAGCGCCCGAGATCACCGGTGCGATACATCCGCGCCTGCGGGTCGAGCTGTGCCGCATCGGCCACGAACCGCTCCGAGGTCAGCTCGGGACGATCCAAGTAGCCCTGCGTGACGCCGTCGCCGGCGATGAAGATCTCGCCGACCACGCCGATCGGCGCCGGCTGCAGATCGGCGTCGAGGATATGGACCTTGGTGTTCGCGATCGGCTTGCCGATCGAGATCGGCGTGCCGCGCTCGACCTTGCTGCACGTCGACCAGATCGTCGTCTCGGTCGGGCCGTACATGTTCCACAGCGCGCCGGTGCGATCGAGCAGTTGATCGGCGAGCTCGGCGGGCAGCGGCTCGCCGCCGCACAGCGCCTTGAGCTTGCTCGAGCCCCTCCAGCCGGCTTCGATCAGCAAGCGCCACGTCGCCGGGGTCGCCTGCATGACGGTGGCTTTCTCGACCAGCGCGCGCAGCGCTTCGCCGTCGGTGGCCTCTTCGCGCGTCGCGAGCACGATCTCGGCGCCGGTCGCGAGCGGCAAGAGCAGCTCGAGCCCGGCGATGTCGAACGACAGCGTGGTGACCGCGACCAGCCGATCGGTCTCGGCGAGGCCCGGTGATTGCCGCATCGCCGCCAAGAAATTCACGACCGCGCGATGCGGCACGCGCACGCCCTTCGGTTTCCCCGTCGAGCCCGAGGTGTAGATCACGTATGCGGTGTCGTTCGCGGTGCCGCGAACGGAGTCGTCGAGCTCGGCGCGGCGCGGCACGTCGTCGAGGATCACGACCGGCACGCGGCCGATCACCGACGACGACGTCCGTGCGAGCGCGCTGCTGGTGATGATCGCGGCGAGCCTGCCGTCCTCGACCATGAAGCGCAGCCGATCGGCCGGAAACGCCGGATCGAGCGGCACGTACGCGGTGCCGGCCGCGAGCGTGCCGATCATCGCAGGCACCATGTCGAGCCCGCGCTCGACCATCAGGCCGACACGATCGCCGCGGCGAGCGCCGGTCGCGCGCAATTCTGCCGCGATCGCTTTCGCGCGATGTGCGAGCTCGCGGTACGTCGAAGTCTGGCCGCGACACGTCACCGCCGTGCGATCGGGCGCGCGGCGCGCGGTCTCGAAGATCAGCTCTTCGACGCGCGCGGTACGAGGATATTCGAGCTCGGTGTGGTTCCAGATCGCGAGCTGGCGGCGATCGTCCTCGGGCAACATCGGCAGCTTGCCGACCGGGCGATCGGGCTCGGCGATCGCGCCGGCCAGCAACACTTCGAACGCCGACAGCCAGCGCTTCACCGTCGCAGCATCGAACAGATCGGAGTTGTACTGCGCCTCGACGCGCATCCCGTTGCCGGTATCGACGGCGTTGACGAACAGCTCGAAGGTCTCGTGCGTGCGCGCGTTGGTCAGCAGCTCGAGCGAGATGCCCGGCATCGCGTGGCCTTCGCCGGAGAGCGCCTGATCGATGTTGAACACCACGCTGATCATCGGCAGCCGGCTCGGATCGCGCGACAGCGGCAGCATCTGGAGCACGCGGCCGAACGTGACGTTCTCGTGATCGTACGCATCGAGCATCGTGCCGCGCAGAGCGGAGGCGTGTTGCTTGAACGAATCCGTGCGCTCGATCCGGTTGCGCAGCGGCAGCATGTTGACGCAGTGACCGACGAGGCCTTCCTGGCCGACCGACATCTGGCCCGCCGCCGGCACGCCGACGACGATGTCGGTCGCGCCGGTCAGCCGATGCAGCGTCGCGTCGAACGCGGCGAGCAGCGTCGCGAACAAGCTCGCGCCGAGCTTGGCACCGAGCGACTTCGCACCGTTGACGAGCGCGAGCGGGATGGCATGATCGACGCGCCCCGAGGTCGTCGTCCGCACCGGCGGGCGCGGCCGGTCGGTCGGCAGATCCAACGTCGGCACGCCGGACTTGAATTGCTCGACCCACCAGGCTTCGTTCTGCCTCGCCGCCGGATCGTCGGCGCGCTGGCCGATCGCGTAGTCGATGTACGACGGCGCCGCCGCGAGTGGCGCGCTGCGCGTGCCGGTCTGGATGCCGTACAGCGCGGCGAGCTCCTTGACGACGACCCAGAACGACCAGCCATCGATCACGATGTGGTGGCCGGTCAGCACGAGCACGTGATGATCGGCGTCGAGCTGGACGATCTCGGCGTAGAGCAGCGGCCCGTGCTCGAGATCGAACGGCGTCGTGACATGGCGATGCGCGATCGCGGCGAGCTCGGCGTCCTTGTCCGCGTGCTCGGATAGATCCATCAACGGCACCTCGAGCTCGGGCACGCCGCCGACGTGAATGGTCGTGCCGTCGGCGCCGAACGTCGAGCGCAGCGCGTCGTGACGCGCCGGCAGCTCGCGCACGGCGTGGCGCAGCGCGCCGACGTCGAGCTCGCCGCGCAGGTGCAGCGAGACCGATTCGTTGAACGCGAGCGACGCGGCCTCGCCGAGCTGGTCGGCGAGCCAGACCTCGCGCTGCGGCTCGGTCGATGGCGCGCTGCGGGTTTCGGCCACACCGGTTTGCGCGCCGGCGACTTGTGCGACACGGCGCGCCGGGAAGAACTCGCTGGCCTGCATCTCGCTCGCCGCGGCCTTGTAGGCCGCCGCGATCGCCGCGATGTCGGCGTCGGTGTGCGCGGTGGTCAAGAAGCACGGGAAGTTGTCGAGGATGTGGATGCCGCGGTCGCGCAGCATCGCGTAGATCAAGTCGGCGTACGGCAGCTCTTCGGTGAACGCGTTGCGCCACAGCGACGCGAACGTGTTGAGCTTGAACGGCGCGCCGATGCCGATCATGTACTCGTTGATGTCGGCGACCATCGCCGCGGTCTTGGCGGTGAGCTGCTCCTGCAGCGCCGGGCCGGCCTCCTTGAGGTGCTCGAGCACGGCCTTCGCCGTCGCGAGCGCGAGCGGATGGCGCACGAACGTGCCGGCGAAGTACGTCACACCGATCGTCGGGATCGACGTGTCGCCGTACTGCCACGCGCCGCCGTCGAGCGCGTCCATGAATTGGCGCTTGCCGGCGATCACGCCGATCGAGAAGCCGCCGCCGACGACCTTGCCGTACGACGCGAGGTCGGCCTGGATGCCGAACAAACCCTGCGCGCCCTTCGGGTGCGATCGGAAGCCGGTGACGACCTCGTCGAACACGAAGACGATGCCGTTGGCCTCGGTGAAGCTGCGCAGCTCGCGCAGGAACTCGACCGGTTGAAAATCGGGGCGGCGGCTCTGCACCGGCTCGACGACGATCGCCGCGAGCTCGTGCGCGCGCGACTTCAAGATCTCCATCGACTCGGGCGTGCCGTAATCGAGCACGATCACGTTCTCGAACGCCGATGGCATGATGCCCGGCGCGGCCGGAATGCTCTTGAGCTTGCGCGTGCCGCGGACGATGACCTCGTCGAAGATGCCGTGGTACGCGCCGGTGAACACGGCGACGAGCCGCCTGCCGGTGACGGTGCGGGCGATGCGCATCGTGCCCATCACGGCTTCCGAGCCGGTGTTGCAGAACGCGGCGCGATCGGCGCCGGTGACGTCGCAGAACAGCTTCGCGGTCTCGCCGGCGAGCACGTGCTGCGGGCCGATCTCGTAGCCGAGGTCGACTTGCTTGTGGACGGCTTCGCGCAGGAAGTCCGGCTGCCAGCCGAACATGCTCATGCCGAAGCCCTGCAGCACGTCGATGTACTCGTTGCCGTCGAGGTCCCACATCCGCGAGCCGCGCGAGCGCTCGATCACGATCTGGTACGTCAGCTCCTTCGTGAGCGGCCGGAAGCCGTTGACCACGCGCGGATCGGCCATGTGCGGGCGATGCTCGACGGTGTACGCCTTCGACTTCGCGGTGCGCCGCGTGTAGCGCGCGACGAGCGCGTCGAGCTTCTGGCGCTGCTTCGGCGTCAGCTCGTCGGCGATCGTGTGGATGCGCGCGATCGCGCCGAACGCCTTCTTGACGTCGTACGTCTGCGGCACCGCGGCCGGCTCGTCCTCGTTCTTGACGACGGCCTTCGCGACGATGATCTGCTGCGGCTGCGCGGGGGCTGGAGCGGTGAGTGCGGGTGCGGGGGCGCCTGCGCCGCCGCCGAGCAACGCGAGCTGCTGCGCCATCACGGCGAGCTGCTGGTCGATCACCTGGCGCACGTACGAGGTCGGCTCGCCGGTCATCGCCACGGCGGGCATCGCGATCGGTGCGGGCGTCACGGCGACCGGCGCCGGCGCCGTTTCGGCCGGCAAGCTGTCGTCGAGCATCGCGGCGAGCGCGCCGATCGTCGCGAAGCTCTCCATCACCTGGCGGAACGTGACCTTGATGTTGTGCGTGCGCTGCACCTGCAACGCGAGCTGCGTCAGCGTCAGCGAATCGAGCCCGAGCTCGAGCCACGGCGTCGCCGGATCGGCGCCGGTGACGTCGATGCCCGAGACTTCCTCGACGAGCTCGCAGATCGACGCGATGAGCCGAGGGCGGCGATCTACAGCGGGAACAGGATTCGGCATGGCGACGATCTCCGGAACGGTGGCAATCGGAGCTGCGAGAGCTGGAGCAGCGACGGTCTGTGCAGGCGCGTCGACCCAGTGGCGCGTGCGTTGAAACGGATATGCAGGCAGCGCGACCTTGCGGCGGCGCTCGGTGGCGCGATAGCCGGCCCAGTCGATCGACGCGCCGGTCGCCCACACGGCACCGAGCGCCGCGGCGAGCGCTTCGGGCTCCTTGTCGGGCGAATCGGCGGTGCTCGGGATCGACGGCGGCAACGCGCGCTTGCCGGCGATTTGGCGCGTCAGCGCGGTGAGCGTCGCGCGCGGACCGACCTCGATCAGCACGCGCTTCGTATCGGCGAGCAGATTGGCGGCGGCGGGCGCGAACCGCACCGGCAAGCGCAAATGCGTCGCCCAGTATTCCACGCTCGTCGCTTCGGCGTCGGTGAGCCAGCGCGCGGTCACCGTCGACATGATCTTCAGCTTCGGCGGGCTGAGCCGGATGCCCGCGATCTTGCCGGCGAGCGGCGCGATCACCGGCTCCATCATCGACGAGTGGAACGCGTGCGACGTGACGAGCTTGCGCGCGGCGACGTTCGCCTTCGTCAGCTCGGCTTCGAGCGTGGCGATCAGCTCGCTCGGCCCCGACGCGACGCACAAGCCGGGCGCGTTCTCGGCGGCGATCACCACGCCCGCCGGCAACTTCGGCTCGAGCTCGGCGGCAGGCAACCGTACCGACAGCATGCTACCCGCCGGCAACGCCTGCATGCGACGCCCGCGCTCGAGCACGAGGCCGAGCGCATCGTGCAGCGACATCACGTCGGCGAGCGCGGCGCACACCCATTCGCCGACGCTGTGACCGATCAACGCGGTCGGCGCGATGCCCCAGCTCATCCACGTGCGCGCGAGCGAATATTCGAGCGCGAAGATCGCGGGCTGCGTCGCGCTCGTCGGCGTGAGCGCGGCCGGATCCTCCGAGAAGAACGTCTCGCGCGGGTCGCGACCACTGTGCGCCTGCAAGATCGCGCAGCACTCGTCGTACGCGGCGCGAAACGCCGGCTCGCTGTGATAGAGGCCGTAGCCCATGCGCGCGTACTGCGAGCCTTGGCCCGGGCACAAGAAGCCGAGCTCGGGCAGCTCGGCGCCGAGCTCGCGCGTGCCGACGCGCGCGGGATCTGGCGCCGTGATCAGCTTCGCCGCGTCCGCGATCGACGTCGCGGCGACGTAGCGGCGATGCGCGAACGCGCGCCGGCCGACCTGCAGCGTGTGCGCGATATCGCCGAGCGATTCGGTGGTCGTCGCGAGATACGCGCCGAGGTTCTTGCAAGCTTCGTCGAGCGCGGCGGGCGTGCGTGCCGACACGAGCAGGACCTCGGCGCCGCGCGGCGACGGCGTCGACTCGGCTCGCTTCGGCGCTTCTTCGAGCACGGCGTGCGCGTTGGTGCCGCCGAACCCGAACGAGCTCACGCCCGCTCGGCGTGGCCCGGCGCTCGCCGGCCATGGCTCGAGCGCGGTCTGGACGCGGAACGGCGTCTTCGCGAAGTCGATCTTCGGCGTGGGCGCGGTGAAGTTGATCGACGGCGGCAACAGCTTGTGGTGCAGCGCGAGCGACGTCTTGATCAGGCTCGCCGCGCCGGCCGCGATCACGAGGTGACCGACGTTGCTCTTGAGCGAGCCGATCGCGCAGAAGTTGCGCTCGCTGGTGTGCCGCGTGAACGCGCGGGTGAGGCCTTCGATCTCGATCGGGTCGCCGAGCGGCGTCGCCGTGCCGTGCGCTTCGATGTAGCTGAGCGTGCGCGCGTCGATGCCCGCGGCGTCGTGCGCGGCGGCGATGACCGCGGCCTGGCCATCCGGGCTCGGCGCGGTGAAGCTCGCGCGCTCGCTGCCGTCGTTGTTGATCGCCGCGCCGAGCATCACGGCGTAGATCTGATCGCCCGCCGCGATCGCGTCGGAGAGCCGGCGCAGCACGACCATCGCGACGCCGTCGGAGAACACGGTGCCGCCGGCCTGCGCGTCGAACGTGCGGGTCTTGCCGTCGGGCGAGGCCATCGAGCCGTCTTGATAGAAGTAGCCGCTGTTCGGCGGGCACGTGATCGCGACACCCCCGGCGAGCGCGACGTCACACGCGCCGTTGCGCAAGCTGTCCATCGCCATCGACGCGGCGACCAGCGACGTCGAGCACGCGGTGTGGATCGCGACCGCCGGCCCGGTCAGGCCGAGCTTGTGCGCGACGCGCGTGGTCACGTAGTCCTTCTCGTTGCCGAGCATCAGCGCGAGCTCGCCGAGCCGGCCCGAGATGTCGGGCCGCGGCACCAGGTGCTTCTGGTAGTAGCTCGCGTTGTACATGCCGCCGAAGATGCCGACCGGTCCCGGCGCGGTCTCCGGCACGTAGCCGGCGTGCTCGAGCGCGTGCCACGCGATCTCGAGAAAGTGGCGATGCTGCGGATCGAGCAGCTGCGCTTCGAGCGGCCCGATGCCGAAGAACCCGGCGTCGAACAGCTCGACGCCGTCGATCACGCCGCGCGCCGCGACGTACGCCGGATCGTTCTTGCTCGCCGCGGGAATGCTCGGATCGAGCTGCTCCGGCGCGAACACGGTGATCGATTCCTTGCCGCCCTTCAGGTTCTGCCAGAACGCGGCGACATCCTGCGCACCCGGGAATCGCCCGGCGAAGCCGACGATCGCGATCGGCTCGTGGTTGTGAGCGACGCGTTTGCGACTCGCGACGGCTTTGGTCGAGTCGATCGCTTTCGCGAGCGCCGCCGGCGTCGGCGCGGCGAAGAAGATCGCCGGCGAGATCTCGGGCAAGCCGGCTTCGCGCAGGCGCGCGAGCAAGCGCAGCGACAGCAGCGAGTTGCCGCCGAGGTCGAAGAAGCCGTCGAGCGCGCCGACGCGATCGACGCCGAGCACGTCGGCGAAGACGTTGCAGATCGTCGCCTCGCGCTCGCCGGCCGGCGCCCGATACGGCTGCGCGAGCTCGGGCCGCGCCGTGCTCGGCGCCGGCAACTTCGCGCGATCGAGCTTGCCGTTCGCGGTCACCGGCATCGCGTCGATCGCCACGAACGCCGCGGGCACCATGAACTCGGGCAGCACCTTGCCGAGCTGCGCGCGCAGGTTCGCCGCGGTGGCGTCGCCGACGACGTACGCGACGAGGCGCTTGCCCAGTGGACCGTCGCTGCGAATCGTGACGGCACACGACGTCACACCTGGCAGCACGCCGAGCCGCGCCTCGATCTCGCCGAGCTCGATCCGGAAGCCGCGCAGCTTCACTTGCTGGTCGGCGCGGCCGAGGAAATCGATCGTGCCGTCGGGCCGCCAGCGGACGCGATCGCCGGTGCGATACAGCTTGCCGCCGGCGAAGCCGGTCCCCAGGTGATCGCGCGGGACGAACTTCTCGGCATCCAATTCCGGCCGCGCGAGATAGCCCCGCGCGACGCCGAGGCCGCCGACGAACAGCTCGCCGACGATGCCGATCGGCACCGGCGAGCCGTCGCGCGCGAGCACGTAGCACTGCGTATCGGCGATCGGCGCGCCGATCGGAATCGGCGCGTCTGGAATGTCGCGCGGGATCTTGTACGTCGTCGTGAACGTCGTGCATTCGGTCGGGCCGTAGCCGTTGATAAGCTCGGTGCCCGGCAGCGCGGCGAGCGCGCGGCGGATATGGCTCGGCGACAGGGCCTCGCCGCCGGTGAACAGCTGCTTCACGCCGGCGAGCAGCTTCGGATCTTCGTCGACGACGGTGTTGAACAGCGCCGCGGTGAGCCACATCGACGTCACGCCGTGCGCGGCGATCGACTTCGCGAGCCCGCGGCCGGTCGGGATCGGATCGGAGTAGATCACGCACGTGCCGCCGTGAAGCAGCGGGCCCCACAGCTCGAGCGTCGACGCATCGAAGCCGAGCGGCGCCGCGTGCAAGAACTTGGTGTCGCGATCGAGCGTGACGTACGCCGGGTTGCCGACGAGGCGCACGATCGAGCGGTGCTCGATCTGCACGCCCTTCGGTTTCCCCGTCGAGCCCGACGTATACATCACGTACGCGCGCGTGGTCGGCGTCGCGCGCTCGACGCGCGGCTGTGGCGCGAGATCGGTCACGGTGTATGGCTCGACGAACAGCGTGGTCGCGGCGAGCCCCGCGAGCGCGGCGCCCCGCGCGCGCGACGTGATCAGCACGTGCGCGCCGGCGTCGGTGATCGCGAACTCGAGCCGCTCGCGCGGGTAGTCCGGATCGAGTGGCAGATACGCGCCGCCCGCTTTCAAGATCGCGAGTGCGGCGACCACCGCTTCGGCCGAGCGCTCGAGCACGAGCGCGACGCATTGATCCGCGCCGACGCCGGCCGCGATCAGCCGCTCGGCGACGGCATCGGTCCAGCGATCGAGCGCGCCGTAGCTCGCCTCGCCGCCGTCCCACGCGAGCGCGATCCGCTCGGGATGCGCCGCCGCCTGCTCGCGAAACAGCGCGTGCGCCGTCGCTTCGGGCCGGTAGCGCACGTCGGTCTGATTCCACGTGTCGATCACGCGGCCGCGTTCGGCCGGCGACAGCGGCGTGACGTGATCCAACGTCGCGCCCGGCGCGAGCAGCGAGTGCAGCGTCGCGATCAACAGCTCGCCGAGCCGAGCGACGGTCGCGCGATCGAGCCGCGCCGTATCGAACGTCGCGATCGCGCGATCGCCGTGCGCGGTCCAGCGCAGCGCGGCATCGGGCTCGTTCGACCACGTCGATTGCGCGGTGTCGGTCGACGGCGTCGCGCGCAGCGAAGCGACGTCGATCTGTTCGCGGCCGACGCGCGCGTGCGTGCCACCACCGAGCCGCGCGAGCATGATCGCCCACGCGTTCTTCCACGTCACGGCATCGACCGCGCGATCGAACGCGACCGGAACTTCGGCGGTGCCCGCGGCTCCCGCGACTGGGCTGACGATGTCCAACAGATCGAAATCTTGGTTCATGAAGGCTCGCGGCTGCTTTGCTCGAGACGGGCGACGACGGCTTGCACGATCGACATCGGGACGACCATCGCGTTGAGCGCGGCGTCGCTGTTCCACGCCGTCGAATCGGCGAGCTCGAGCCATTGCGCGCGTTGTGCCAGCTTGGCGCGCAACGCCTCGGCTCCCGGTGATGGACGCGTCGCGATCACGGTGACGCGATGGCCAGCCGGCGGCGCCAGCGCGAGGTCGATCGCGCTCAGCTCGCGTGCGAGCGCGTCGCCGATCGGCGTGCCCATCGCTTCCGTGGGCGCGCCACCGGCGTGCACATGTGCGCGCGCATGCCAGGCCGGTCCGAGCTCTTCGCGCATGTACGTCGCGTGCTGGGCGGCGAGCTCGTCGAGGTACGCGCGGCCGTTGACGATCGGATCCCACATCACGAGGTGGCGCGGGGCGAGGGCTTCGCTCGCGAGCGCTGCAAGCGTAGCGCCGAAGCGCAAACCGACGAGCGAGATCCGCGCCGCGCCGGTCGCTTGCTTGAGCCGCGCGGCTGCCTCGGCGATATCGGCGAGCCAGCGCGCGACCGATCCGGCGCCGGCATCGCCGAGCGAATCGCCGGTGCCGGAGTAGTCGAACCGCATCGCCGAGATGCCGACGCGCTCGAGCTGCGTCGCGAGCACGCGAAACGTGCGGTGGCTGCGCGCGGCCTCCTCGCCGAACGGGTTGCACAACAGCACCGCATCGCGCCCGCGCGACGCGACGTGCAGCGATCCCAACAGCCGCTGGCCTCCGAAGTACCCGATGCTCACGCCCACAGCCGAAGCAGCATACAATCTGCCCCGAGATGACGGCAACGCACGAGCCGCGCAGAGGTGAGCCTGCCGGTGCTGAAATTTCGGAAGACGTCGTGCGCTTCGGCGACGCCGATCAGCTCGTCGGGATCGTCAGCCGGCCCGACCGCGCGCACGTGAAGCAAGATGTACCTGCGGTCGTGATCTTGAACGCCGGCGTGATCCATCGCGTCGGCCCGCACCGCCTACACGTCGCGCTCGCGCGGCGGCTCGCCGAGCTCGGCTCGACGGCACTCCGGCTCGATCTGGGCGGTATCGGCGACTCGGTCGCATCGAGCGATGCGACGACATTTCGCGACAGCGCCGTCGCCGACACGCGGCTCGCGCTCGGCGAGCTCGGCGCGAAGCGGTACGTGATCTTCGGAGTGTGCGCGGGCGCCGACAACGCGCTGGCGACCGCGCTCGTCGACGACCGGGTCGCCGCGATCGTGCTCGTCGACCCGTACGTGTACGCGACCCGACGCGGCCAGCTGCGCGCGGCGATCGCGAAGCTCCGCGCGCTCGGTCCACGCGAAGCGCTCGTGCGCGGCGTGCGCACGGCCGAACGGATCGCGAGGGCAGAGCTCGCGCGGCGCTATGCGCGCGAGCCGCTCGGCGACGTTGCCGATCAAGCCGGCGGCCGCGAGGCGCCGCCGATCGCGACCTACCGAGCCGATCTCGCCAAGCTCGTCGCGCGCGGCGTGCGCGTGCTCGCGGTTTATTCCGGCGTTCACGGCGCGAAGTACAACGCGCCCGATCAATTGTTCGAGCTGTTTCCCGAGCTGCGCGGCAAGATCGATCGCGCGTACTTTCCACGCGCCAACCACACGTTCACCGAGCTCGACGTCCAGCGCGAGCTCGTCGACACCACCGCCAACTGGATCGCCAGCCTCGCCACGTGACCCCGGATCCCGACATCACCCACGGCTCGAAGATCGGCCGCTTCATCGTCGTCGGCACGCTCGGCTCCGGCGGCATGGGCGTGGTCTACGCCGCGCACGATCGCGAGCTCGATCGCCACGTGGCGCTCAAGGTGATGCGCGTCGCCGCCGCGACCGAAGAAGAGCGCATGCGCATGCTGCGCGAAGGCCAGGCGATGGCGCGCGTCACGCATCCGAACGTGATCACCGTCCACGAGGTCGGCGTCGACGGCAACTTCGTGTTTCTCGCCGAGGAGCTGCTCGACGCCGGCACGCTCGGCAGCTGGCTCGAAGCTCGGCGCTCGCACGCCGAGATCGTCGGCAAGTTCGAGCTCGCCGGCCGCGGGCTCGCCGCCGCGCATGCCGCCGGGCTCGTCCATCGCGACTTCAAGCCCGACAACGTGCTGCTCGGCAAAGACGGCCGCGTCCGCGTCGCCGACTTCGGGCTCGCGCGCGCGCTCGGCGCCGACGAGCCGCTCACGGTCACACCCCGCCTGCGCAAACCGGATCCCGACGCGCCCGCGCCGACGCCGATGAGCCAATTGACCGCGACCGGCGCCGTCATGGGCACGCCGATGTACATGGCGCCCGAGCAGCACCTCGGCCAGCGCGCCGACGAGCGCTCGGACCAGTTCGCGTTTTGCATCGCGCTGTACTACGCGCTGTACGGCGACTGGCCGTTTCCGGGCAAGACCAGCGTCGCGGTCGCCGATGCCGTGATCGAAGGCCGGATGCAGCGGCCGCCGCCCGGCAAGCACGTCTCGCCGCGGCTGCGCGCGATCCTGTTGCGCGGGCTCGCGACCAAACCGGCCGATCGATTCGCGTCGATGACGGCGTTGCTCGCCGAGCTCACGAAGCCGCCGAGCCATCGCGGGCGCAACTTCGCGATCGCGGTCGCGGCGGTCGCGCTCGCCGGCGTGGCGATGGTCGGCGCCGGCTACGCGCTGCGCGATCGCGACAAGCCGGGCCCGGCGGGCCGGCCGCCGAGCGGGCCGAGCGCGTTCGATCCGAAGACGCTGTCCGGCGATCGCGGCGTCGCGTGGCTCGCGACCGCGATCGAGCGCGGCCAGCTCGACGATGCGCTCGACAAGTACACGATGGCCGGCTCGCTGGCGCAGCAAAACGCGGCGCCGGTGCAGGCCTCGATCGCGTGGTCGGCGGCGGCGCTGCTCGATGCGCTGCGCGGCCACCTCGACGTCGCGCGCAAACAATCGACCGACGCCGAGGCGAGCAAGGCGAATGATCCGATCGCGCTCGCGTACGCCGATCTCGCGGCCGCGGCCGTCGCGCGCGCCGGCGGTCAGCTCGACATTGCATCGACGCGCAGCGCGGCGTGTGCGAGCGAGTTCGCGGCGACGATGCCCGAGCTCGCCGCGATCTGCTTCGAGCTCCACGGCCGCACCGCCGCCGATCGCGGCGATCTCGCGGCGGCGCGCAGCGCGTATGCCGACGGCCTCGCGATCGCCAAGCGCGCCGGTAACGAGGCGCGCACGCTGACGCTCGAGCTCGCCGGGGCCGACCTGGACCTCGACGAGGACAAGCTCGATGGTGCGCTCGCGCGCGCGAGCGAGCTGCAACGAACGGCCGCGGACCACGAGGCGCCGAGCTCCGAGGCCGCGGCGTGGTTGCTCGTCGCGCGCGCACACGTCGCGAGTGGCTCGACGCAAGATGCGCTCGATGACCTCGGCCACGTCAAGCTCGACGCGATCGAGCCGATCGAGATCCGGCTCGCATGCCACATCGCCCACGGCGAAGCGACCGCGATCCTCGGCGACGACACCGGCCTCGGCGAGATCCGCGCCGCGCACGACGAGGCGAAATCGGCCGGCTACGTCGGCATCGCGTTCGCCGCGCAGCTCGCGCTCGTCGAGATCGCGAGCTTCAAGGGCGACGCCGACGCGGCCGCGCAGCAAACCCGGCTCGCCGACGCCGCGAAGTCACGCGGCTACGGCCGCATCGCGCAACAAGCGTTAACCGCGCTCGCGCGGTAGGCTTGCCCGCGTGTTCGCCTCGCTCGATCGTTTCTTGGCCGCTGCGCGCTGGTTCTTGCCGCTCGCGATCATCGTGCTGCCGCCGATCGTCGTGCGCGTGCTGTACATGCTCGGCTGGACCGGACTGTCGCGGTTCGAGAAGCGCAGTGGCGTCATGTTCGATCGCGGCATCATCAAAGTGACCCGCGAGCAGCACGACGCACTGCCCGTCCGCATCGCGCGGCAGCTCGTGCGCGACCTGCTGGCGCCGCTGACGCTCGCGATCGTCAGCTGGATCGCGATCACGATCGTGCTCGGCGTCCGCGTCGAGAGCCAGACGATGATCTTGCTCGGCGCCGGCGTCGCGTTCGGCTATCTCGGGCTGATGGTCGTCACCGTCGCGAAGACCGCCAAGATCGATCTCGCCGATGCGTTCGAAGCATCGCTCGTCAACATGAGCGGACCGATGTTCGGCGGCTACGCGTCCGCGAAGGTTCGGCTCGATGACGGCCGGCTCGTCCAGACGGGCGTACCGTGGCGTCCGCTCGCGACGCTGAGGCACGACCGCACCGAGTTTCGGTTGGTGTTTTGCGGGAAGCCGACGTATCCGAGGTTCGTCGGGTTTCGGAAGATCCGGTAGCCGCTTCCGAACGACGCGCGATGCCCTGCCCTGTTACTGTCCGTCGCCATGGCGGACTGTCAGCTCTGCGGCTCGTCGCACCCGGCCGAGTGTCCGCAGCTGCGCACCGGCCAGCGCCTCGACAAGTACACGATCGGGCCCGTGATCGGCATCGGCGGGATCGCGGCGGTTTACACCGCGCAGCATCCGGTGCTCGATCGCGAGATCGCGGTGAAGATCCTGCACAAGCGGTTCGCGCAAGATCGCGAGCTCGCCGCCCGGTTCGTGCGCGAGGCGCGCGAGACCGCCGCGCTGGGGCATCCGGCGTTCGTCCACGTCCACGATGCCGGCACCACCGATGACGGCTGCCCGTACATCGAGATGGATCGGCTCGAAGGCCGCGAGCTGTACTCGCTGCGCAAGGAGATCGGCCCGATGGATCCCGATCGCGTCGTCGCGATCTGCATGCAGATCTTGGATGCGCTGTCGGTGCTGCACGACCGCGGCGTGATCCATCGCGACATCAAGAGCCAGAACGTCTATCTGGTGCCATCGCCGGATGGCGACAAGGTCAAGCTGCTCGACCTCGGGTTCGCGAAGGTCGAGGACGAGCTCGCGCTGACGTCGAAGCAGCAGGTGCTCGGCACCCCGCTCTACATCAGCCCCGAGCAGTATCTCGATCCGCACGCGGTCGATGGCCGCGCCGATTTGTTCTCGGTCGGGGTGCTGATGTTCGAGCTGCTCACCGGCGATTGGCCGTACGCGTGGGAGAGCAAGCGCGACTTGCTCGGCAAGGTCATGAAGGGCGAGCTCGAGCGCCATCCGATGAATCGCCGGCCCGACGTGCCGAGCTGGCTCGACGCGATCGTCGCGAAGGCGCTCGCGAAGGCGCGCGAAGATCGCTTCGAGTCGGCCGCGGCGATGAGGGCGGCGCTCGAAGCCGGGCCGCCGCCCGCGAAATCCGGCATCCTGCGCCGGATCTTCGGCGGGTAGGCCGCGTGTAACAACGCCGCGCGACGAGCGGCGTACGATCGCGCTCGATGATCGGCATTCCGCCGAAAGAGCTCGCCGATCGGCCGCGCAACGACGCGCGCGCGCGCCGCGATGGCCGCGGGCCGGACGTCGCCGAAGCGAATCTCGTGGCGAGACGCGTGGCACGCCACGACGCGGCGATGGATACTCGCGACCAAGGGGGCGGACGATGATGCGAGCATTCTTTCTAGGCGTGGCGATCGTGGCCGGGCTGGCAGCGTCGGGCGAGCGCGGGGCTCGGGCTGACGACGCGCCGCCGCCGATCACGTGCACCAAGGCCGGGCTGTGCAGCCTGCACGGCAAGGTTCAGATCGTCAAAGCGTTCGCGAAGTACAAGGTGCAGATCGTGAGCGCGTTCCCCGACATCAAAGTGCAGAAGGTCACCGCGTTTCCCGACGGTCCCGGCAAGTGGCAGTTCGTCGACGCGTTCCCCGACTTCACGATCCAGATCGTCGACGCGTTTCCCGACATCAAAGTGCAGTACGTCGACGCGTTTCCCGGCTGCGACTAGAGATTCGCCGTCGTCACTCGTTGCAGGTGCATGACACCGGCGTGTAGCTCGCCGGGCATGCCGAGCCGTCGGTCTTCGCCATCACCAGGCAATCGGAGCCGGCGTCGGTCGTGCTATCGGCGCTGACCGTGTACGTCACGAGGCCGCCCATGTCGATGCCGCCGCCGGGACCGGGCGAGCAGATCGGCGTGCATTTGAAGTCGGCATTGCCGCCGGTGCAGGCGAGACCGACGAGGCAGAGAGCGAGCACGTAGCGCATGTCGCCGCGATACTAGCGTCGATCCGCGACGGCGATCTGGAGATGCGCGTCGAAGCGCGTGGCGCTGCGCACGCGCGCGGCGCAGCGATTCATGCGCGATCGCTACTGAATGCCTCAGATTTCTGAGCTGGCACCGAGGACAACCGCGAGCTTGCGGCGGCGCGCGCGTTGCAACTTCGGCCGAGCATCATGAAAGCTTGGCCTGCCCTGTTGGTGTTCGCCGCCTGTACGTCGTCCGATCCGCAAGAGCCGCCGCCCACGTGCGGCACACCGACGCTGTCGGATCAGCTCGCGACGACGCAAAACCAAGTCCTGTCGCTCGCGCTCGCGAACGGCCAGCTGTACTGGCTCGACATGGGTGGCGTCGGCCGCGTGCCGACCGATGCGTCGTCGGCCGGCACCGAGATCGCGACCGGCGGCACCGGCGACGTGTTCGCGCTCGGCGGCACGATCGCGACAAATGCCACCACCGTGTTCTGGGCCGACGGCGACTTCCCGTCGGGCAGCGTCGACAGCGTCGCGACGAGCGGCACCGGCCGCGCGACGATCGCGCAAGTCGACGAGCCGATCGGCGTGGCGATCGACGCGACCAACATCTACTTCAGCACGTTCGGCTCGAGCGACAACGCGGTCGGCACGATCGTGAAGCAACCGCTCGGCGGCGGCGCGTCGATCGTGCTCGCATCGGGGCTCTCGACCGTCGGGCCGATCGCGATCGATTCGACGACCGTGTACTGGAGCGACATGTTCGGCGGCGTCGCGTCGGTGCCGATCGCGGGTGGCTCGGTGACGACGCTCGTGCCGCCGCAGTACACGCTGCCGCCGAGCACGATCCTCGACGATTCGCCGGCAGCGATCGCGGTCGCGAACGGCAGCGTGTATTGGACGTCGACGCCGCTCGACGGCACCTCGCCGGGCACGATCGATGCGGTGTCGACGAGCGGCGGCGCGGCCCGCGTGGTCGCGACGCCGGTGACGCGACCGACCGGCTTGGCCGTCGACGACACGTTCGTGTACTGGGGCGAGGTCGGCGCGATCACCGAGCAAGGTCTCGGCGTGCCACCGATTGCCGACCAAGGCTCGCTGAGCCGCGTCGAGCTTGTCGGCGGGACCCCGCAAGTGCTCGCGACCGGGGCCACGTACCCCGTGGGTCCCGTCGTGAGCGACAACGCGCTGTACTACTCGTCGGGAGATGCCGCGAGCACGTTGTTCCGGATCGTCATGTGACTTAACTCGAGAGTACGATGGCCGGTCGTATGGCCATGCGCGTACTCCTAGCTTGCTTCATCGCTTCCGTGACGACCGGCTGCTTTGCACCGGCCGGCGACGACGACACCGGCCCCGGACCGACGAGCTGCGATCCCGAGCCGACCTACGAGATCGACACGAACGCTTCGATCACGCACACCGCGGGCGTCGATGCCGGCTACTACGCCGAGTATGACGGCGCGGGCGCGTGGCACTTCGAGTGGACGTGCGATACCGATCTTTCGTCAGAGGGCTGCACGTTCTCGGGCTCGATCATCGCACCGACGCCGGCGAGCGGCGACGTCGGCGCGACGTGCTACGAGTGCGAAGCCGACGACCAGCTGTCGACGCAGCCGGCGAGCCCAAGCAACACCGAGATCGACTTCGACACCGACACCAGCACCGGCATCGACGGCGTCGACTTCACGACGACCGCGGGCGCGAGCATCGAGATCGATTTCCAGATCAACGCGCTGTATCAGAACGATCTCGTGTTCCTGCCGTCGGGCGGCGAGACGTCGAACCCGACCTGCATGCCGGCGTACCTGTCGCCGAGTACGCCGTAGACGTCACCGAGCCCGTTGTGTACGGTCCGGCCCGTGCGGACCCCCATGCTCGTTTCGATCGCCGCTTCGCTCGTCGCCGCATGCGGCGCGAGCTCGACTCCACCGCCCGAGCCGCCGGCTGCACCGCCGGTTGCCGCGGCGCCCGAGCCACCGCCGGTCGCCCCGGTCGCGCCGCCGGTCGCGCCGGGTCCCAATCCGCTGATCGCGAAGAGCGACCTCTATCTCGAGGCGCCGCACTTCGATCGGATCCGCGAAGAGCACTACATGCCCGCGTTCGAAGAGGGCATGAAGCAAGAGTCGGCCGAGATGCGCGCGATCGCGGACTTGGCCGACGCACCGACGTTCGACAACACGATCGTCGCGATGGAGAAGTCGGGCCAGACGCTCCGCCGAGTCAACTACATCTTCAGCCACCTCGCCGGCACGATGGACGATCCGGTGATCGACAAGATCCAGAACGACATCGCGCCGCTGCTCGCGAAGCACAGCGACGACATCCACCTCGATCCGAAGTTGTTCGCGCGGGTCGACAACCTCTACAAGCAGCGCGACAAGCTCGGGCTCGATCCCGTGAGCAAGCGGTTGCTCGAGCGCTACCACCTCGACTTCGTGCGCGCCGGCGCGCAGCTGTCGGCGAGCGATCAGGCAGACCTGCGCAAGCTCAACGAAGAAGAATCGACGCTGTCGGCGAAGTACTCCGAGCTCCAGCTCAAGGAGATGAACGCCGGCGCGATCATCGTCGACGACGTGCAGCAACTCGACGGCATGTCGGAGGCCGACATCGCGGTCGCCGCCGCCGCCGCGCAGACCCGCGGGCTCAAGGACAAGTGGGTGCTGCCGCTCGTCAACACGACGGGCCAGCCGGAGCTCGCGGCGCTCAAGAACCGCGATCTGCGCCAGAAGATCTTTCAAGCCTCGGTCGCGCGCGGCCATTCGGGCGGCCAGAACGACGTCACCAAGCTCGTCGCTCGGCTCGCGCAGATCCGCGCGACGCGCGCGAAGCTGCTCGGCTTCCCGACCGCCGATGCGTTCATCCTCGCCGATCAGATGGCCAAGACCCCCGAGGCGGCGTTCAAGCTGCTCGGCCAGCTCGGCACCGCCTCGGTCTCGCACGCGAAAGCCGAAGCGGCCGAGCTGCAGAAGGTGATCGACTCGGAAAAGGGCGGCTTCAAGCTGCAGCCGTGGGACTGGGCGTTCTATTCGGAGAAGGTTCGCAAGGCGAAGTACGCGCTCGACGACGCTCAGATCCGGCCATACTTCGAGCTCGATCACGTGCTCAAGGACGGCGTGTTCTATGCCGCCAACAAGCTCTACGGCGTGACGTTCAAGCAGCGCACCGATCTGCCGGTCTATCAGCCCGACGTCCGCGTGTGGGAAGTGTTCGACGCCGACGGCAGCACGATCGGCATCATCTACACCGACTACTACGCGCGTGAGAGCAAGCACGGCGGCGCGTGGATGGACAGCCTCGTCGACCAGAGCGACTTGCTCGGCGAGAAGCCGGTCGTGTGCAACACGCTCAACATCCCGAAGCCCGCCGCAGGTCAGCCCGCGCTGCTGACGTTCGACGAGGTCACGACGATGTTCCACGAGTTCGGCCACGGCTTGCACGGGCTGTTTTCAAAGGTGAAGTACCCGTACATGTCGGGCACGAACACGCCGCGCGATTTCGTCGAGTTCCCGTCGCAGTTCAACGAGAACTGGGCGCTCGAGCCGAGCGTGTTCGCGAACTACGCGAAGCACTACCAGACCGGCGCGGCGATGCCGGCCGACCTGGTCGCGAAGATCAAGAAGGCGTCGACGTTCAACGAGGGCTTCGGCACGCTCGAAGCGCTCGAGAGCGCGCTGCTCGATCTCGAGTGGCACGCGCTGCCGGCGTCGGCGGAGCTCCAGAACGTCGAGACGTTCGAGCCGGCCGCGCTGCACAAGCACGGCGTCGATCTGGCGACGGTGCCGCCGCGCTATCACACGACGTACTTCTCGCACATCTGGGACGGTGGCTACCAGGCCGGTTACTACGCCTATATGTGGACGGCGGTGCTCGCCTCGGACGCATACGCGTGGTTCGGCGAGCACGGTGGGCTCACCGCGGCGAACGGCAAGATCTTCCGCGACGAGATCCTGTCGCGCGGCAACACGGTCGACACGCATGACCTCTACGTGAAGTTTCGCGGCCACGAGCCGTCGGTGGCGCCGCTGCTCAAGAAACGTGGGCTGTAATCACGACGACTGAGTCGGGTCGCTGATCCGGCCCATGAACAGCACGCTGCCGGTCACCTGGTCGTAGATCATCAGCACGAACGAGTGATCGCAGATCAGCGACGGCGGCGTGCCCGATTCACCCGACGCGCCGCCGATCGAGATGCCGGTCGCGGCGGCCGCTTCGGCGCCTTCTTCGTCGACCGTGATCGTCGCCTTGTGGATCGCGTCCTGAACGAACAGATCATCGCCGCCGTCGATGCCCGAAAGATTCGCGACTTTGGGCTCGAACACTTGCTCGACGCCGAGCGCCTGCAGCATCGCGACGAGGTCAAAGCCCTCGGTGAGCTGCAGCTTCGGCAGCTTGACCGGCACCGGCGAATCGGTCGGCGTCGCCGACGCGATCCAGCTCGAC
Organism: Kofleriaceae bacterium; assembly: GCA_036271395.1. Taxonomy (GTDB): domain Bacteria; phylum Myxococcota_A; class Polyangia; order Haliangiales; family Haliangiaceae; genus JABFXX01. Next base: position 3,292 of record DATBAS010000092.1, on the reverse strand, counting down.
AGGTTCGCGCCCGTCATCTCGGCTTCGATCGTCGGCAGGCCGTCGGGGTCGTCGGGCAGCAAGATCGCCATCGCGAGGTCGTTGCCCTGGAACGGCAACAGGCCGATGCGGCCGTTCGGGATCGTGGCGAGCGGGATGGTCATCGACGCGCTCATCAGCTGAGGCTGGACGTCGGCGCCGCCGGCGATGTGAAACGATCCGCTGGCCGTCTGCGACGGATCGAACTGCTGCGCCCACGTGCCCTTGAACAAGATCGCGTTCGCGAGTGCGAGCACGGTGTCCATGTTGATCGAGCCTTCGGGAAACAGCTCGGGGATCTTGTTATCGGTCTGGCTCGCGACCCAGGCGTTGATCGTGCCGCGCGCGGTTTCAGGATCGCTCGCGAAGTCGACCGGCTGCAACGGCGCCTCGTAATCGGTCTTCGTGATGTCGAGGTAGCTCGCCAAGAACCCGAAGCCCTGCTGGCCGAACAAGCGATCGGCGGTCGCGAGCGTGTAATTGTTGTAGCTGCGGCCGGTGTCGAGGCTCGCGATCAGCGCGCCGTAGGCCGCGTGCAGCGAATCGCCGGGCAGCGTGAAGTGAAACGCGTTGCGCAGCTCGGTGTCGGTCTGACCGGCGGCACCGGCGTCGAGCATCGCGAACGCCGTCGAGATCGAGAACGGCGAGTAAAACGAGTTGCCCGGCGGCTGCTGGTTGTAGATGTCGACCGCGAACTGGTTGTTGCCGGTCACGACCGTCGCGGCATCGCCGGCGATCGCGGCCGGCAGCTGGCGCGCATCCACGACATCTTCTTTCGGCGCCGACGTGCAGCCGGCGACGAGCAAACACAGCCACTTCATTCGCTTCATGCGCGGTCGTAAGAGCAAGCCACGCGCCAGCATAACCCGGCGAAACGCTATGCTCGGGCCTCGGAAATCTGTGCTGCTGTTCAAGAAACCGTTTTGGCCCGGGCTCGAGAGCGGGGCGATCACGCTGACGTTCCGGCGCTGGCAGAAGCCTCACGTGCGGCCCGGCGGCCGCTACCGCTGTCATCCGATCGGCGTGCTCGAGGTCGACGCGATCTCGGAGGTCGCGGCCGGCTCGATCGGCGAGGCCGACGCGCGCGCCGCCGGCTTTGCATCGCGCGCGGAGCTGCTCGCGTATCTGGCCGAGCTCGGCCCGCTCGATAACACGACGCGGGTGTTTCGCGTCGCGCTCCATCACGGCGGCGATGGCGATCGCGTCGAGCTCGCGCTCGTCGATTCACTGACCGCCGACGACGTCGCGGCGATCGCCGCGAAGCTCGCCAAGCTCGGCGACTGGACCGCCGAGACGCTCGCGATCATCGCGAAGCGGCCGCGTGTCGCCGCGTCGAAGCTCGCCGCCGCGCTCGGTCGCGAGACCGCGCCGTTCAAGGCCGACGTGGTCAAGCTCAAGAAGCTCGGCCTGACACAGAGCTTCGAGGTCGGTTACGAGATCTCGCCGCGCGGCGAGGCCTATCTACTAAAAGCCCGCTCGCTACGCGGTCAAGGTCGACCGCTGCACGCGCTCGCGGGCACTAAAAGCCCGCTCGCTACGCGGTCAAGGTCGACCGCTGCACGCCCTCGCGGGCACTAAAAGCCCGCTCGCTACGCGGTCAAGGTCGACCGCTGCACGCCCTCGCGGGCACTAAAAGCCCTCGAGCGAAGCGCGGTCGAGCTTCGTCGCGTCGCCGATGACGAACGTGTGAAAGTGCGTGAGGTGCTTGGCGCACCACGCCTGCACTTGGTCGGCGGTCACCGCCGCGACGAGCTTCGGCAGGTTACGCACGAAGTGCCAATCGCCGCCGGCGATCTGCGCTTGCGCGAGCAGATTGCCCTGGTCGGCCGGCGCCTCGCCGCCGACGAACGTCGCGGTGAGCAACAGCGACTTCGCCGCCGCGAGATCGCGATCGGCGATCTTCGCGTCGCGCAGCTTCTTCGCCTCGTCGAGCATCACCGCCATCGTCGTCTTCGGATCGACGGCGGTGACATAGAGATACGCGACCGGTGCGAGCGAGGTCCACGCGAACCCGGCCGCGGGCGCGTACGACAGGTTGCGCTTCGTCCGCACCGCTTCGAACTCGGCTTGGTGCAGCCACGTCATCGCGACGCGCGCGACCGCGAAGTCCGGATCGGTCCATCGCGGCCCCGGCACGACGGCTTCGACGTAACTCGTCGGCAGCTTCTCGCTCGCGACCTCGACGACGCCCGCCGGGTTCGCCGGCAGATCGGGCAGCGCCTTGGCTTGATAGTCGCCTTTCGGTAGATCGCCGAACGCGCGCAGCGCCGCGTCGAGCACGCGATCGGCATCGACGTCGCCGACGACGACCAGCAACATTCGCGACGGCTGGCGCAGCGACGCGAGCTCTCCCACGAGCTGATCGCGCGTGAACGCCTTCACCGTGTCGGTCGTGCCGATCGGCTCGAGCTCGTAGGGATGACCCTTGTACGCACCGGCTGCGACCAGCAGCGACAGCCGCGCATCGGGCACGTCGAGCGTGTGCGCGATCTGCGCGAGTTGCTGGCCGCGCTCGATCTCGAGCTGGGTGTCGGGCAGCGCCGGCTCGCGAACCGTCTGCGCGAGCATCGCGAACGTATCGTTCCATGCGGGCGCGAGGCTCCACGCGAAGATCGCGCCGTAGTCGCGCGTGCTCGCCGAGTAGATCGAGCTGCCGAGATCGGCGAGCCGCTTGGCGAACGCGTCCTTGTCGAGCGTCTTCGTGCCGCCCGACGTCGCGACCGCGAGCGCGAGCTGCTCGAGCCCGGCGTTGTCCTTCGTGCGCAGCATCGCGCCGCCGGTGAAGTACAGGCCGGTCGACACCGATTCGGCACCCGGCGCGCGCTTGATCAGCACGTGGATGCCGTGCACGGTCGCGTCGGTGACCGCGCCATCGACCGTCTTCGTGATCTCGATCGGCGGCGGAGGCATCGGCGGCGGCGCGAGCACATCGGATCCGACCGGCGGCAGCTGAGGCGGTGGCGGCGGTGGTGCGCCGCCGCATGCGGCGAGCAACGCGATCGCGACGAGCGTCTTCACGGTGCCTCCGTGACGAGCTTGGCGAAGTGCGCGGCGTCGAGGCCGGCCTTCTTCATCTCCGGCGAGACCATCACGCCCATCACGAACGGCTTGTTCGTGATCCAGGTCGCGACGTAGCGCGCGGCGTCGGCCGGCGTGACCTTGTACAAGTTGTCGACGTAGCCGAGGTAGTAGTCGAGCCCCGCCGACGTCCACCAGAACGTCAGCGTGTGCGCGAGCTCGCTCGGCCGCTCGCGATCCTGCACCACGCCGACCT
>DATBAS010000091.1:0-15650 GCA_036271395.1 Kofleriaceae bacterium | reverse complement strand
GACCGATGCAGCGTCGAAACCCGAGGACGTCATCCACAAGATGGAGGCGAATCCGTACAAGCGCGGCGAATGATGTGAGCCGCATTTCGATCGAACGATGAGCTGCAACGTCGCACGTTATTAGAATCGTTATCTTCACGTTCAAAATATTAGTCTGATCTAATATCGATGCTTGAGCAGACTCGATGAATGCAAACACGACACTCGCGATCTGCTTCATACGTTAGAAGCTATCAATAGAAGCTGATTTGCTCAAGATCGCCAATGTAAGTCAATCCAACACTCTTAACTACGGGCAAGAGATGATAAAGCGAATTACAATTCTTTCTCTGGTTGCCGCCATCGCCATGTGTGCCGCGCCGGCGTTTGCCGACGATGTTAACGGCGCGGCTACGGCGTTTTCGCAGGCGCAAGAAGCCATGCTGGCCGGCGACGCCGCACGGGCGGCGGATCTGTACGAGCTCGCCGATTCGCTGTCGCCGTCGGCCGCGGCGCTTCGCAACGCCGCACGCGCGCGGCTTGCCGCGAAGCACGAGGCGATGGCCGCGACGCTCGCAGCCGAGCTGTTGCGGCGGTATCCGAGCGATCAAGAGGCGCGCGAGGTCGCCGAGGCGATCCTGTCGAGCTTGTCGCCGCGGCTCGCCCAGCTCGAGATCACGTGCAGCGAACCATGCACGCTGGCGCTCGACGCGCGCGCGATCAACGCAAAGCCGGCCACGCATCACACGTTCTTCGCGCAGCCCGGCGCGCGCACCATCGGCGCGTCGTTCGACGGCGGGCGCCAGGTGTCGAAGCAGATCAGCGCCGACGCCGGCCACACGACCGCGGTCGCGCTCGACGCGCCGCCGATGCCGGCGAAACCGCAGGCGCAGCCGGCAGCAGTCGTCGCGCAGGCGACGCCGCACGCCGACGAGGATCACGGCGTCGCCCGTAAATGGGTGCTCGTCACGGGCATCGTGACCGCCGGGCTCGGCGTGGGAGCGATCGTCGAGGGAGTTTCGACGCTCAACCAGCGCGACCAGATCCGATCGGCGGTCGCGGCCGGCGACAGCGCGACCGCTAGCTCGCGCTACAACGACGCGAAATCGACGCAGCTGCGCACGAATCTCTTCATCGGCGCCACGGCGGCGGCCGGGCTCGCGACGGTCGTGCTCGCGTTCGTCACCAACTGGTCACCTCGCGAGTCAGCGGAGGTGAGTGTCGCGCCGACGAACGGCGGCGCCGCATTCGTGTTTGGCGGCCATTTCTGATCTCCTGCGATCACACGTGTGAGCTGGCCATCGATCTTTTTCGAAGAGTGAGGCGCACAAAACAGTGTGCCTTGACTCTTACCTCACGCGCCGAAGAAGCTGAGCGTGGGGTTGTAAACCTATGAGCTCGTCTGCTGCATCTCGTCGGGCAAGCACGATTCCCGGCCATCACACGATCGGGAACTACGACGTTATCTCGAAGCTCGCGACCGGTGGGATGGGCGAGGTCTATCTCGCGAAGCAGCGTGGCCCCGTCGCGTTCAGCCGCGACGTCGTGCTCAAGAAGCTCCACCCGAGCTTCACGGACGATCCGCATTTCGTCGAGATGTTCATCAACGAAGCGAAGCTCTCGGCCACGCTCACACATCCGAACATCATCCACATCTACGAGCTATTCGAAGATGACGGCTATGTGATGGCGATGGAGTACGTGCGCGGCGGAACGGTTCTACGCCTGTTGCGCGCGGCCGCCAGCGCCGGCGGTGCGGTGCCGTACGGACCCGCGCTGCGGATCGCGATCGGCGTGTGCGAAGCGCTTCACCACGCATACAACTCGCCCGACGACGTGGGCGCACCGCACCGCATCGTCCATCGCGACGTGAGCCCGTCGAACATCCTCGTCAGTTACGACGGCCAGGTGAAGCTCGCCGACTTCGGCGTCGCGAAGGCGATCGACGTGAACATGACGCAAGGCACGTCGGTCAAGGGCAAGTACGGCTACCTCTCGCCCGAGCAGCTTCGCTGCCACTCACTCGATCAGCGCAGCGATCTGTTCTCGCTCGGCGTCGTGCTCTGGGAGATGACGACCGGCCGCTCGCTGTTCCGTCGCGACAACGACGTCGCGATGATGTACGCGCTCGTCGAAGAGAGCATCCCGAGGCCTTCGCAGAAGGTCGCCGACTATCCGCCCGAGCTCGAGGCGATCGTGATGAAGGCACTCGAGCGCGATCGCGAGATGCGCTACGACGGCGGGCTCGAGCTCGCGAACGATCTGCGGAGGGTGGCGCACGAGCTCGGCTGGGACATCGAAGGCTCGGCACTCGCGCAGCTCGTGCGCGACCAGGTGCCGGACGATCAGGTCGCGTTCGGCCGCATCGGCTCGGACAAGTTCACCGGTCCGGAGACGCCGCGGCCGCGCGCGAGCGAGTCGTACGACGTGGTCGCGGTCGAGCTCGACACGCCGGTGCTGCGCAAGCCGACGCGCCGGCGGGCGGTGGTCGTGACGACCGGCGTGATGGTCTTGCTGACGCTCGTATTCTGGCTCCTGATCGTGCCCCGCCTGATCTGACGGCGAACGCAGATCGCGCGCGTCGCTCGTGCGTTGAAGGCGTCCCAGGAGGCCGTCCATGTCATTGCACCGCGCATCGCGATTTCCCTGCAACCTGCTCGCAGTCATCGTGTCGATCCTGCTCGTACCGCTCGCAGCGTTCGCACAACCCGCTCGGCAGAACACCGCGTTCCATGCCGTCCCCGGCGCCAAGCTCGCGGTCCGAGCGGTCCAGTACGACGGCTCGGTGAACGGGACGCTCAAGGTTGAGGTCAAGAACAGCGACAAGGTCGCGCACCAGTTCACCGCGACCGGCCTCTACTTCGTGCCGCAAGGCGATCCCGATTCGGCGCCGCAGCGGCTCGGAGCCGTCGGCCCGCTTCACCTCGGCGACGACGCAAAGGAACGCACCGCGGTCGATGTGCCGGCCGGCCAGACGATCGAGGTCGCGGTCGACGTGTTCTGCATCGACTCGCATCGCGACGCACCGACGTCCGCGAACAAATTCGACGTCGGCGCGACGCGCATGCCGGTCGAGCTCTCGCGCGCCATCGAACAGCGCGCCGATCAGGCGGTCTCGGAGATGAAGACCGCCAATCCGTCCGCGCCGCCCGCCGCGACGCGCGCGATGGCGAAGGGCGCGATCCAGTCGGGCGTGTGGGATTCCCGCAACCGCAAGTGGACCAAGCTCGACGGCGAGGGCAAGCAGGAGACCGGCAAGTAGCGGGCGTGCCGACGAATAGTCGACGGATGCGCGGCGTTTGCTCCCAAGGATGAAGCTCGCCGTCGCGGTCGCCATCATCATCGCGGGATGCAGTCGCGATCCAGAGCCCGCGAGCGCGCCACTACCGATCATCGCGGTCGCGGCGCCGAAGCCACCGCCCTCACGCGCACCGTCCGCGCAGCCAGCCGCGCAAGATCCGTGCAACGTCCGCGCGACGGTCGAGCACTTCGCAGCCAAGACCACGCGCTTCTGGCTCGACGACGAGCACGCCGCACGCGCGGAAGCCGGCTTCGTCGACGCGATCACAGCGGAGCTCGCCGTCACCGACACGGTCGCCGACGCCGCGAAGCAGCTCGCCGGCCGCGTCACAGCGGCGCTGAAGGCGCGCGACTACGCGGCGCTCTCCAAGCTGATCGGCAAGAGTGGCCTGTGCCTGCGCGCCAGCAAGGGCGCGGCGTGCCGCTGGATGGATGCCAGAGAGCTCGCGCATTGCGGCCATGGCCGTCGTCAGGCGTGGGCGATGGACACCGGCGCGGATACGCTGCCGCGCTTCGACTGCGCCGACGCGTTCGCAAAGATCTTCTACAACCGCGACTACGCGAAGGCGACGCCGAAGGTGAATTGTTTCCCCGAGCCCGGCCGCGGCAACAACACTTCCAGCATCCTGACCGACGAGGTCGGGACGGTGACGTATGTCGAGCTCTACGACGAGGACGATCGCGGGATGTGGGGTGCGCTGTGGCTGCACCTCGCGTACGACGACGTCGATCTCAAGCTGGTCGGGCTGACGAGCGAGTACTGGGGAATCTAGAGCTCTGACGACGCGACGACCTTCGTTGTCGAGCTCGTCGGGCGCTCGATTTCGGACGACGCCTGCGGACTCGAGGTCGTCGCCCCCCGTATATTCGCGCCATGCGCGCATGGATCATCGCTTCGGTAATGTTGGCGGCGACGGGGGCAGCACACGCCGGGAGACGGACCACGACGTTCGACCTCGTGGGGTGGAGCGCCGACGGCAAGAGCGCGATGTTCACGCGCACCGTCGAGGACTCTGACAAGATGGGCCGCGTCTTCGGCTACGTGATCGTGACGGCGAGCGAGAGCAAGCCAGTCGAGATCACGACGCTGAACACGCTCGCCGAACAACCCAACCAAGACGCGTCGAATGACCGGGTCGACGCCGCTGCGTGCAACAAACTCGGCGGCACGCTGGCGAAGGTGATCGCGACCAAGAAGTTCAAAGGGCTGATGTTCGAAAAGAACGAGTGCACGGGCACGATGCGAACGGTGGTGCACAGCACGTCCAACGACGTCGGCAAGACGAACGTGGCGTCGTGGATCGTAGACACGGGTGGATCGAAGGCCCACAACCCACCCACCAAACGCGAGGCCGCGGCACTCGCCGCCGCCGCGTCGATCACTCCGGGCCATGCGCTCATCGCGGCGAGTCCGACGGACGGCACGCTCGTCGTGGTCTTCTACGGCGGGACCGAAGGTGAAGTGTTCGCATACTTCAACAAGGACACGCTGGTCGCCAAGGATCTGTAGTGACCGCCTCTGTCGATTAGAAGTGACCGGACAGCGACATCCCCGAAGCACCTCGCGCGACCATCGGCCCAACCGTCAAGCCGCCGACGAGATCGTTGCGCACGAACACGGTCCGCTTCGTCGTTAGCCCGTAGTACGCCATGATCGCGCCGGCGAGCTGCACGCCGCCAAGACCGACCAAGAGGACGTCGGCCGTCGCGCTGGTCGATTGCCCGAGCTCGAGGAAGGGGCCTGCAACTGGGATCCACATCAGGGCCACCGGATTCGAGCCGCCCTCGCTGGTGTCTTGGCCGATCGCCGCGGTGAGCGCCGAAATGCCGTACGCCATTCCGAGCATCGCGAGCCCAGACCGGAGAAGTTGCTTGCGTGGCCGCTGCACGGCCGTGTAGCCGCTCGGTACGACGTCGCCGGCTTCGACATCGTCGATCTCGAACGGTCCCGAGAGGGCGATGCTTTGCGGCACGTAGGTCGTTTGCACTTGCTGCGTGAGCGGTGCGGGATAGACCGGCACATAAACCGGAGCTGCCGCCGGCATCGGCGCCGGCGCGGGCGGCACGTCGTCATCGGCTCGGGCCGAGCTGCCGATCAACAGGAGAGAACAGGCCAGGAGCAGACGTTGGACGGTCATTCCGACCGACACAGCGATTACCGTGCCACTCGTAACCTCGTATTCCGATGCGGGTCTTGCGTCTCGCGATCTGACCGAGTGTTTGGGACCTGACATCGATGTCACATCTGGCGACGACTCGAGCACATCTCGGCAGAGCACGGCGAAGTGCTCGATAATCGCTTCAACCCACGATGCGTCCTCGGAGCGACTACAGCAGGCCAGCGCGAGCGGAGCGCGATGACCGCCGACGCGCTGATCTCCGCGATCGCCGCCGCGCCCGACGACGACGCGCCGCGGTTGGTGTATGCGGACTGGCTCATCGAGCGGGGCGAGCCGCTGGGCGAGCTGATCGCGCTGCAGTGCCGGCTCGGCATACGGCCGTCGGCGGAGATCGCGGCGGGTCGAGCAGCTGCGCCGCGACCTCCAACCGGCGTGGCTCGGCGTGGATCGCCGCCTCGCCACACCTGTCGGGGCTGCGACGGCTCGAGATCACGAACGGTCGGCTCGACGACCGCACCGTGGCGGCGTTCTGCGGTTGTCCAGCTCCGCTCGAGCACCTCCGCCTCGACGCGTCGTTCCCGTATCCGCAGGGCCGCGTCCCCAGCGATGGCGATCGTGCGATCGCGCTGATCGCCGCGTCGCCGGCACGCGCGCATCTGCGCACGCTGGTGCTCGCCGGATTTCGCGTGACGAGCCTGCAACCGCTCGCCGCGCTGCCGCGACTGATCGAGGTCGTGCTTCACGACTGCCGGTCGAGCGGCGACGTGCGGTCCGGCTTGCCCGCGGCCGTTCGTGTCACGCGCGAACCACCGATACAGACGTCGAAGCCGGCGTACCTGCCGGACTTCGCGAACAACGTGCTTGCACGGAACCTGATCGCCGCGATCAGGGACTACCGCGAGCTGACCGGTGTCGGCCTCGCCGCGGCGAAGACGGCGGTCGAGCGCCTCGCGGGATTGCGAGCCTAGGCGTGCGCGAGACCACGTCGAAGTACACTCGTGTGGTGAGCCCCGCCCACGCAATCGCGCTCGCGCTCGGCGTCGTCGTGGCGTGTGACGGGGCACCGCGTTCGACGGCGTTCGTTCGAGCCGCGCCGCCGGTGAATCGCACGCCGCCCGACGATCCGGCCGAGCTCGAGCCACCGACGTGCATGTCGCCCGACCCGGCACTCTACGACCACCGGCGCTCCGGCGACGCGCTCGCGCTTTGCTACCTCGAGACCGACACCATCGTGGCCTGCTGGTCGTTCGACCTCGTCTCCGCAACCTGGACTCCCCGAGAACGTCATCCGCGCGAACGCGCTGGCCCACCTCCGCGCCAGGTCGCCGTGCAGCCGGGCAAGGCGACGGTGTGCAAGTCCGATCGTTCCGATTGCCGGACGGTCGCGATCACGTTTCCCGTCGACAAGGACCGTTCCGTCGAAGCGGATACCAACGCGGATCGCTCGCGGATCGCGGTCGTCACCGACGCGATCCGCGTCGTCGACACGACGGGACGAGTCATCTCCACGATCCGGCCATGGCCGACGCCGATGTCGGGCGAGCCCAACGTGCCGTGGTCGTTCCAATCCGCCCGTTTCGTCGGGCCGGCGCTCGCGACGTACATCGCCGATACGCCGATCACGTTCGAGATCCGGTTGTTCGATCCGAACACCGGCAAGACGATCGGCGAGGTCGGCAAAGGCATGTCCGACGAGTACCTGCCGGTCGAAGTGGCGCCGAACCAGTTCGCGTTCGTGACGTTCGAGAAGTCCGCGATCGTCATCTACGACGTGACGACCGCGAAGCGCATCAAGCGCTACGACGTCGAGCCGGCAAGAGACGCAGACGGCTACGGCGCGCTCGTGCTCGCCCCCGATCGCAAAGCGCTCTTCTTGATCCGCGACACGACCGCGTACCGCATCGACCTCGCGACCCATCAGGTGACTGCGTTCGCTGCACCCGTGTGTAAGCACTAGGTCTCTCGGTTTCGGATTAACGCAAAGAACCGCGTGCGCGTTGGCGCGTTTCATCGGTATGCGACGCACGCTTCTCGCGGTCGCGGTCCTCGTGACCGCCGCCGGGTTCAAAGCCGGAGAGCAGCCGCCCGATGTATCCGGGTCGTACACGAGCAACTGGGGATCGGTGGTGCTTCACCAACGTCACGATCGCGTGACTGGTGAGTACGAGCACCAGCACGGCCGCATCGACGGTGTTCTCGACGGCAACCTGTTGCGCTACGCATGGCACGAGAACGACGGCGATGGCCACGGCGTGTTCGTCATCGCGACCGATGGCGAGCTCGTCGGCACCTGGGGGATCGGCGACGACGATACGCGCGGTGGTGGGTGGCGGCTCGCACCAGCTGCGGCGGCCATCGCCCGCTGAGTAAACAACCGGACATCGCCGACTGGCGCATGCGTTCGACCATTCGCACCACGTGTCAGCGTTCCTGCTCACTCAGCGCGATCTCGGCATCGTGATCGAGGAGGTTGGCGACGAGCTGTTGATCTCGCTCGTCGTGCACTCGACCGGGGCAGTCGTCGCGTCGATGAAGGTCGCGTTTCCCGTTCCGATCGCGAAGCGAGCCTCGCAATCGTCACGCAGGTCACCGCCACGATGTACGGGCAGTACACCGCGCTGCCACCACCGAACGCGCCGACCGACACGCCTGGCAAGCTCGACACATCTCCGCCGCTCGCACGACCACACGAGCGCAGCCGGCTGACGTTCGACGTCGGGTTCGGCATATCGCGAGCGGGTGGCAGTACAGCGTCGTCACCGGAGCTCGCCGTCGGCATCGGCATCGGCACGTGGATCTACCCGTCGAAAGTGGCGCTGCTCGGGCGCATCGCGATGTCGACCGTCGATAGCAGCGACAGCACGGGGCCCGCACAGTCCGGCGCAACGACGACGCTGATGGCGCTGATCGGATATCGATTCTTGTAGTCACTATCGAATTGTTTGACGAACAGAGTCGTGACTCCGCCACCAAGCGCTCATGAACAAGCTCGTCTGTACTTGTGTGTTTGCGATTGGATGCGGCTTCCCCGCTGCTTGTAGCAGCGTGGAGGTCATTTAGCCGATCGGCGAGCCGACCGCTTCGCCAACGCCCGCAGCTGTGCAACGGCGTCCTCGAGCCGCAGCCGTCCTCCTTCGTACGCCTCGAGCGCGGCAATCGCTTCTCGCTCTCTCCGCTCCCAGTCACGCACTCGGTCGTCGGCCTGAGACGCCAGATCGGGATGACCGGCGAGCGTCGCGGTCGAGGTCCGCTCGCGCCACCGCGAGGTTTCCGCACGCGCGCTGTCACGTGCGTGCACGAGGCGCGACGCATGAGTCACGTATTCGTCGACGACGTGCTGGGCGACGTCGATCGTGGCGGCCAAATCTCGGCTCGGGTCGTCGAGCATCGACGTGCGCGCGATCCGTTCCGTGAGCAATGCAAGGAGGGCAGCCGACGATTGGTCGGCGAGTCGAACGGCTTGGTGCGACAACGCGTGATCCAGCGCCGCGAGCCTCTTGCGATGCAGCCGTCGGCGCCGCCATGCCTGGAAGCGCGCGCGGAGGCTCCGCGGCCCCACGGCGTCGCGGAACGCGGTGCCAGCCTGATCGAGATCCGCGATCGCCTTCCCGATTCGATTCTGCGCGGTCGCGAGCGCCGCCGCCGCCTGCTCCTGTTGCTCGACGACTGTTTCGGCACGAGCTCCGTGCTCGGCCGTCGCATCGCCGACGGCTTGATCGCGCGGCGGCGCCTGCCGACGTCGTCGCTTTCGTCGCTTGGACACGCGGCAACCTGGTGCCCGCCTCGGCGGGTGTCAAGGTGTGGCGACGAAGTCAACGCCACGCCGGCGGCGGCTTGTCGGCACACTTGCCGTCGGGGCTGTTTGTCGGCCGCGCGACGATGCCGATCAGTTTGCGCTGCCATACTGCGCGACGCACGTCGTGTGCTCGCAGCCGCTCAGCGCAAACGTCTCGTTGAGGCAGCTCCCCGCTGCGTTTAATGTTCACAACGATCACAGCGCAGCGATTCGAGATCGAGCTCAGCAGATGTCCAATCACCACGTCACGACGTTCTAATCGACACCGACGCGTGATCGAGCTCGTCGCGTGTCGCGAAGGCCATCGTACGTACCTGCATCGTACCTAACGAAACGCGACGAATGAGCAAACGGCTCGTCGACGCGTCGACGCCGTGAGCACAAGCTCGTGGTCACAACTCGTTCATCTCGAGTTCGGCCGAGCGTCTCGCTTGGCATCGAAGTGGTTGCAGGAGGAGAGCACGTGACACTCAGCCGCCGCGAGCTCATCCAGGTTGCCGCGACGATCGGTGCGTCGCTCGTGTGGGGCGGAGCGGGTTGCCGCTCGCGGACGAATTGGCGCGAGCGGCGCGACCTCTATCCCGAAGGAGTCGCCTCCGGCGATCCGGACTCGCAGAGCGTGATTCTGTGGACCCGCCGCCCGTGTGATCACGGCGACAGGCACGTGCTGACCGTCGAGGTCGCGGAAGACGAGGACTTCCACCGCGTGATCGCGAATGCACCTGCGCCCGTGTCCGTAGCTTCGGATTGGACGACACGCGTCCTCGTCGCCGGCCTTACGCCGTCGCGCGTCTACTGGTACCGGTTCACCGACGCGGACGGGAACGGCAGCCGCCTCGGGCGAACGATGACCGCGCCAACGGCCGACGACCCACGACCGGTCAAATTCGCATTCGTCAGCTGCCAGGATGTCAATGAAGGCAAGCTCAACGCGTTTCGCCGGATGATGTTCGAGGACGAGCGCGCGACGCGCGACGAACAGCTCGAGTTCGTCCTCCACCTTGGCGACTTCATCTATGAAGTGATCGAATACCCGGACGAGGTGAAGACCCGCTACGACCGCACCATCTACGAGGTCGCGCGGATTCCCGACGGACACAAGGTCGGCAATTTTCACATTCCCCTGACGCTCGATGGTTTCCGCGCCATCTACAAAGGATATCTCCACGACCCCGACCTGCAGGACGCGCGCGCGCGCTGGCCGTTCGTCGCCATGTGGGACAACCACGAATTTTCTTGGCAGGGCTGGCAGAGCATCGTCCAGGCCGGCTCGTTCGTGCAGCCAGGCCAGAGCGTGAAGGTCGCCGCCAATCAGGCCTGGTTCGAATATCTTCCCGCCCGCGTCACTCCGCCGAGCGGAACGCTCGAGCACTTCGGGCCGCCGACCGTCGAGAACGTTCCGGTGGAGATCTTCGACGCCGACGGCCTCGGCATCGAGCCGAACAACCTCGTCGCGATCAACAGCCTGAAAGGCTATCGGGCGCTGCGCTGGGGCAAGCACCTCGATCTGATCATCACCGATCAGCACAGCTATCGCAGCCCCGACCCATTCAGCGACCCCAAGCTCGGCGACCTCGGCGATTGGGACGATTTCAACGGCATGTTTCCGGAAGACGTCATGCAAGTGCTCGACGGCGGTCGCACCTTCAACGGCGGCGATCCGCCGGCGGAGCTTCGATTCGACGACCGGCACGTCGCGAACGCGCAGAAGCACGCGCCACCGCAAACCATTCTTGGAGCCGAGCAGAAGGCCTGGCTCAAGGACCAGCTGAAGCGCGCGACGGCGACGTGGAAGATCTGGGGCAACTCGCAAGCCACGCTCGAGTCGCGCGCCGACCCGGAGAATCTACCCGCCGGCGTGACGAAGCAGCCGTGGCCGGCCGGTACGCTCGCGAATCTCGGCGGCGGCGATTACAGCAGCGCCTGGGGCGAGCGCAGCGAGATCTACGATCTGGTTCGCGATGCGAAGATCACGGGGTTCGCGATCGTCTCGGGCGACCTTCACAGCTTCTGGGCCGGCTACGCATCTGCCCAACTTCCACCCGGCCGGTTCGAGCCGGTGGGTTTGAGCTTCGTCGGAGCCTCGCTCACCAGCCCAGGCGCGATGGAGGCCCTCGAGCACAACCTCGGCAAGGATTTGCCGTTGCGGGCTTTGTACCTTGCCGATCGGCCGGACGGCGCCAAGCCCGACTGGACCTTCAACATGCTACTGAAGCACGGCGTCCGGTCTTGCCTCGAATACGCGAAGAGCTTCGACCTCGAGCGTGCGCGCGCGCTCTCGAACCCCACGCTCTCGCCTCACCTGGAATTCGTCGATATGGGCGGACATGGCTATGCGACGGTTCGGGTGAGCAGCGATGAGATGCGGACCGAGTTCGTCTGCATCCCTCGGCCGGTCGCGCGGTGCGACCGCTCCGACGGCGGTCCGCTGCGCTATCGCGTCGCGCATACTGCGAAGCTATGGCGCCCAGGCGAGACGCCGCAGCTCACGCAGCAACTGCTCGAAGGAGATCCGGGCCTCGGGATCTAGAGGCGTGGAGCGGGAGAAGGGATTCGAATCGAGCGAGGCAGTCTGAATATCACTTTGATCTTCACTGCTTTGCAATCGTTCTCGCCGGTTCGGCCCTTTTCTCATCCCGCTTGGAACCGCTGAAATAGTCTCCAGAGACCGATCGCTGGGCCCAAGCTGGGCCAACAGCGATCGCGTAGTTACGTCACACGGGAGAAGGGGACGATCTTTTCTCCCGATCGTCGTTGACGTGTTGATCTCCACGGGCCCAGTACGGGCCCATCCCCCGTCCGAGTGAGTTGACGGGCAAAGCCCGTGCGCGGACCGACTGGCTTCGTGATCACTGGCATCAGCAACTCGCGTTGTTCGTTGTCACTGCGCGCCTTCACTTCGAGCAGGATGCTCGCGCTGCCGTCCCTTCGCAGGACGAGGGCGTGTACGGCGCGAGTCTGCTCGCACGCTTGGCGGTCGCACAGTGTGCGAACCACCAGCCGCATTCGTAGACGGCGGCCTTCCGAAGGTTTCCGCCGATCCCCTCAGCGAAAGCTGTCCGGCAGCGAAGTGGCAGCGTCGATCGAAACGGTCGCCGTTTCATTTTGTGCCGCCCGAGGCGTCGGACGATATCGGTGGGCGCCCCGGCACGGGAGATGTCGGTGTGGCCTGTCTACAAGGTGGTCGGCGACGCGCGGAGGCAGACGCCGATCCGCAAGTTCGGCGAGTCGCTCCCCCGAGTTGATATCGATAAAGGCTACGTATCGGATGCGTCCAACCAGCGACCGAAAATCGCGGTCGGACATGCTTGGGTTCGCCGCATGCTGAAGCACTTCACGACGGATCGCTTCGCGCTCTTGGCGGGCGATCGTCATACGACGGTTCACCACGATGCCGGTGGTCGCCTGGCGCTCGCAACGGTCGACGATCTCCAACTTGTCGGCAGCCAGGGCAAAGCCATTCAGGTGCAGCACGGCGATCGTGGGTTGGATCATCGCACGCGCGGCACTGCCCGAGATCGTTATGTCGTCGACGAACAATGTGTATCGGCAAGCGTGATCGGCGGCGAGACGCGTGATCTCACGGTGTGCGGGGAGCAGGACCAAGTTGGATAGCGCGGTACTCGTCGCGGCCCCCTGCGGGAGGCGGTGTTGCAACGTCGTAAGTTGGGTCAACACGGCTGCGATTTCGGTGCTCATTCCAAGCTCCCGGCGAAGGGCCGCGAATACCTGGTCGTTGGTGATGCGGCCGAAGTGGTTGCGCAGGTCCAGCTTCACCAGCGTGGGTTGGCCGATGTGCGCAAGCGCGTTGTCGCGGACCGAGCGCCCGGCCACGCCGCCGACCATGTTGCGTGGCAGCGAGACCGGTCGAAGGATCTTGCGCATGATCCTTCCCTGGACGTCCTTTAGCAGCCCCGTCGGGTTGTCGATATGCCGGCATCCGTTGCCGGAACGCTTCAACACGTCGAAAGGCTCGTAGAAACGCGGTGCCTTCGACGCGAGGTTCTGAAGCTGACGTCGATCCATCCCAATCATGAACTCGATCTGTCGCCACGAAACCAGCATCAACGCACACTCCTTCGCTTGGATTTCCTCGCGGCCGGCGCCTCCGTGGCGAGCAACAACGACAGCAACTGCTTTCCGAGCGCCTCTGCCTGCTGCGTCGACATCGAGCCAAGCTCGTGCTGCTCGGACGCGAGCAGGATCAACAGATACATCGGGACGTCCAGTGCGCTGGCAACCCTCTCCAATGTTCGTCCGCTAGGCGGGTTCCCGGATTTTCCAAGGCGCGACACAAATGCTTCGTCAACCTGCATCCGGTGCGCGAGATCTTGTTGCGACATCCCCCGCAACGCGCGCACCGTCTTGATTGCGCGGTCGTAGTTCATCGATCCTCCCTTATTGGAAACACCTTTCTTCTGCGGCGCTCGCGCGAGAGCGCCGCAGAAGAAAAGTGACAACATGTTCCGAGTCAGTCGTCGTCGTGCTGGTCGAGTGCCCCGCCACGCAGGACAGTTTCGAGGAACCGATCAATGGCCTTCTTCAGGCCTTTGACGTCCGCGACCCTGCTCGCGTGTAAGAGCTGCTTGACCCACCGAACGGCGTGTTCCTTCTGCTCGGGCCCCAGCACCATTGCATCCACGAGCCGCAGGAGCTTCAGCTCGATGGATTTCTCGTTACTCTGACGATTCATAGAAGTTCTCCAGGAGCTGCGACCGAAATGGCCCGCCCAGCTCCGTGCCCGCGTGGTGACCTCCTAGTTGATGGTGCTAGAGCCACGTTGCCGCTCTTGTGCCCGCCACCCAGCGAATTGATCATTCGACGAGGCGACGGACACTGAGATACGGGCGACCGACGACCGGCCTATCCCGTCTCTCTGGCGAGGTGTTGCCACCTCGCGGGGATTGCTCCCCATAAGTGGCGGACGAGTCCGCCTTAGCCGTTTCCGGCCATTGTCAGTACCAGCGGGTATGAAGTTTTCAGAGAACGATCCCGCATCTCGCGGGCAAGAACACGCTACTCGTGTCCGCGCGTCGATGTCAACGGAGATGATAAAAACATCAACCACGAGATCGGCACGAGGGGCGGGGCGGGCGCCCTCCGCGGGTTCAACCCGGGATGGATCGCCCGGGCACGCTGCGCGCGAGGTTGGTCTCCTAGCGATCTGCGCGGTCGCGTATGATCGACGGGTGCGCGGACTGCTCGTGCGGGTCGGGATCGATCAGGCTTTCGGCGGGTGGAACGCACCGGTCGACCCCGATACTCACGAGTTCGTCTACGTCCCGATCCCGGATCGCGACCTTCGACCGAACCTTGCGACGCGGTACGCGAGTGTCTCCGATGCGCTCGGCTCGTTCGCAAGTGCCCGGGTTACGGACGACAAGGCGCGGGCGCTACCCGTCGATCTTACGACCCACGTCATGCATCTCGATCCGGACTTCCGATGGTTGACGTACGGCGACACGAACCGGCGAGGCAAGGGACTTGCCGCGTTCGATCGGGACGATGTCGTTGTGTTCTACGCCGGTCTTCGGCCATGCCGTCCGAGCGACCAGCGCGCCAGCAAACTAATCTATGCGATCATCGGCGTCTACCGCGTCTCCGAAGTCGTGCGGCTCTCGAACGTGGAGGAGTCGCGCTGGCACGAGAACGCCCACACACGCCGGTCCACGCATGCAGGCGACGACCTGATCGTACGAGCGTCGCCTCGTATCAGCGGACGGCTACGCAAGTGCATCCCGATCGGCGGGTGGCGCGATGGTGCCTACCGCGTCTTCCCGGACCTGCTCGTCGCGTGGGGTGACCTGTCGTGCAAGGATGGGTTCCTGCAACGCAGCGCGGTTCCGCCTACGTTCCGCGATCCCGAGCGCTTCGTCGCGTGGCTCGCGGACCAACAACCCGAGTTCATGCAGGCCAACAACTGAACCATGAGCACGCCCGTCATCATTGTTCACCTGCGCCGCCCGCGGTCGCACGACAAGCGGACGGATCCGCTGTACGAGTTCGGCAGCTTCGGCCTCACAGGATGCCACCGAAGAAACCTGCTCTCGGACACGTCCGCCGCCGGCGCGCGTCTCGCGTTCGCGCAAGGTGGCCATCTCGGCTTCCGGCTCGTCATGCTAACGCCGCCGAGCGACGTCCGAGAGCTGGCCCACGTGCGCGAGGCGTTCTGGTCGCCGCCTTCGATGCCGCTGCGGTACGACAACGCTCCGGTGATCATCGACAACGATGGTTCGAGCGACGTCAACGGTATGCGCGAGTTGCTCGACGGCGTCAACCGGAGCACCTGGTGCGAGAAGTTTTCGAGCGCGTTCCGAACGCGAAAGTCACCGCTCGAATCCCGCGTCGCGACAGGGATCGTTCATGCGTGGGAGCGCGCGGTCGAAGATGAGGCGTCGCATGTTGAATCGTATTGGGAGGCGCTCCCTTACTGGGATCCGGACATCGTCGACCGG
>DATBAS010000090.1:0-8978 GCA_036271395.1 Kofleriaceae bacterium | reverse complement strand
GGGTGTGCGCGCGACCGTCGACGTCCGCTCGGTCAACCACCGCTTCATCGACCTGAAGCTGCGGGCGCAGGTCTCGCCGGCGCTCGAAGACGCGATCGCCGCGAAGATCAAAGCCACGGTCGAGCGCGGCGCGATCACGGTATCGCTGCATCTCGACAAGCCGCGCGGCGCAAGCGCGATCCGGATCGACGTCGCGCGCGCGGCCCATGCCGAGTTGGTCGCGCTCGCCCACGAGCTCGAGATCGCCGAGCCCGACCTGGCGCTGGTGCTCGCGCAACCCGGCGTCATCGCCGCGCAAGACGCCGGCGAGCCCGACGCGGCCGTGATGGCGGCGCTCGAGGCGGCGCTCGCGCAGCTGGCCGAGATGCGCGCGAGTGAAGGCCGCGCTCTCGCGACCGAGCTCGGCACGCGACTCGACGAGCTCGCGCAGCTGCGCGCCAAGATCGATGCGATCGCGGGGCACGTGCCGGAGCAACTGCAAAAGCGCCTGCACGAGCGGCTGCGCCGGTTGCTCGGCGACGATTCGGCGAGCGTCGACGCGACCCGCATCGCGCAAGAGGTCGCGTTGCTCGCCGAGCGCGCCGACGTCACCGAAGAGCTCGTGCGGCTCGGCTCGCACCTCGAGCAAGCGCGCGTGCTCGTCGGCGGTCGTGCGGCGGCTGGGCGCCGGCTCGAGTTTCTCGTCCAAGAGATCGGCCGCGAGCTCAATACGATCGGCTCGAAGTCGCAGGACGCCGAGATCACCTCGCATGTCGTCGAGGCCAAGGCGATCCTCGAGAAGCTGCGCGAGCAAGTCCAGAACGTCGAGTGAACGTGTGATACTGCTCGGCCAGCCGTGACCGATCGCGGAGTCCTCGTCATCGTGTCGTCGCCTTCCGGGGCCGGCAAGACAACGCTGACGCGCCGGTTGCTCGACGAGTTCGGCCCGCAGCTCGAGTTCTCGGTGTCGTACACGACACGCGACCGCCGCGACACCGAAGTCGATGGCCGCGACTACCGCTTCGTGTCGACCGACGAGTTTGAAGCGATGGTCCGCGCGCACGCGTTCGCCGAGCACGCCTACGTGTTCAACAACCGCTACGGCACCGCGCAGGCGCCGATCGATACCGCGCTCGCTGCCGGCCGCGACGTGATCTTCGATGTCGACTGGCAGGGCGGGGCGGCGCTGTCGGCGCGCTGGCCCGACGATGCGCTCAAGATCTTCATCTTGCCGCCCGATCTGCAGACGCTCGAAGAGCGCCTGCACTCTCGCGCGACCGACAGTCCCGAAGTGATCGAGCGCCGCCTGCGCAAGGCGTACGACGAGATCGGCCACTACGACGAGTACAAGCATCTGATCGTCAACGACGATCTCGATCATGCGTATCTCGTGCTCCGCGCGATCTACCTGACGCGGCGCTACGGCGACGTCGATCGTGCGGATGTTCCGTACCCACTCGCGCAACTTGCCGAGCTCGTTCGCGCCAACGATCGATCGGGCGCTGATGCGCACGCGCGTCGGTTAGTGTCGCAGCCAAGTAGTTGATTTTCCATTGACCGCGACGATTCGCGAGCCCAACCTCGAACCATGAGAACGCTCGCCCTAATCGTCGTTGTCGTGGCCGGCTGCACGCACACCTTCGCGCGAGACGCGGTGCAACCGAATCCGTTGGTCGCGGCCAATACTCCGGCCGCACGCACGTCCGAGCGCATCACGATCACGCGCAACGATGTCGACCTCGTGGTGCCGACCTCGCAGGTCGACGCGCGCGATCCGGAAACGCCCACCGTGGCGGTCGAGTACGGGCCGGTCGTCAAGAACGACTCGGTTTCGTCGTTCGGGTCGTACTACCGCTGGCCGCTGGAGACCTCCGCGAGCTGGACGATGGTCTCGCGCGATGACCTGCGCTTTCACATCGCGATCGATCACAAGTGGCTCGACTACGTCGACCTCGCCGAATGGGGAGCCGAGCTCGTCGATGACCAGGGCCACGTGTACAGGCCGACCGCGGTCGAGCATCGCCGCGCGCACATCCTCTACGGCAACAAGCCCGACGAGGCGGCGCTGACGATCTATCGCGGCAAGGGCGATTTCGTGTTCAACGCGCCCGGCCTGCTCACCTCGAACGCGCGTTGGATCAAGCTGGTGATCAACCACGGCGTCGACAAATTCGAATACACCTGGAAGTTCCAGCCGACCATCGCGGCGCGCTGACCGAACACGCGCGTGGTAGGCTGCAAGCTCACGCGCGGTGATGCACCAGCTCGATCAGATCCTCTCTGAGCTCGCGATGTACGATCCAAACGCGGACCTACCGATGGTCCGCAAGGCGTACGAATTCGCGGCGCAAGCGCACAAGGGCCAGACCCGCAAGTCTGGCGATCCGTACGTCACGCACCCGCTGTCGGTCGCGCGGATCATCGCCGAGCTCAAGCTCGACGTCGCCAGCGTGTGCGCGGGCCTCTTGCACGACTGCGTCGAGGATACGAGCGCGACCGTCGAGCAGCTTGGCGAGACGTTCGGCAAGGAGATCGCGTACCTCGTCGACGGCGTGACCAAGCTCGGCAAGCTGCCGTACTCGACGCGCGAGGAACAGCAGGCCGAGAACTTCCGCAAGATGCTGCTCGCGATGGCGCGCGATATCCGCGTCATCCTGGTCAAGCTGTGCGACCGGCTCGACAACATGCGGTCGCTCAATCACCTGCCGCCCGAAAAGCAGGAGCGCATCGCCGCCGAGACGATGCAGATCTACGCGCCGCTCGCGAACCGGCTCGGCATTCAATGGGTCAAGGTCGAGCTCGAAGATCTCGCGTTCAAATATCTTTACCCGGGCGAGTACGAGCAGCTCGCGAACGAGATCGCGAAGACGCGCGCCGAGCGGCTCGAGTACATCCGCAACGTCGAGAAGCTGATCGCGGCCGAGATGGAAGCCGGCGGCGTGCCGTGCGCGGTGATGGGTCGCGCGAAGCACCTGTACTCGATCTATCAAAAGATGAAGCGCACGCAGCGGCCGTTCGACGAGATCCACGACGCGATCGGGTTTCGCGTGATCACCGACAACCAGATGCACTGCTATCAGGCGCTCGGCGTCGCGCACTCGACGTGGACGCCGATCCCCGGCCGCTTCAAGGACTACATCGCGCTGCCCAAGCCGAACCTCTACCAGTCGCTGCACACGGCCGTGATCGGCCCGAAGGGCGAGCGCATCGAGATCCAGATTCGCACCGGCGACATGAACCTCGTCGCCGAGCACGGCGTCGCCGCGCACTGGAAGTACAAGGAGAGCAACGGCCGCGACAGCGGCACGTCGTTCGGCGAGGACGACAAGAAGTTCGCGTGGCTGCGCCAGCTGATGGAGAGCCACAAGGAGCTGCGCGACCCGACCGAGTTCCTCGAGTCGGTGAAGATCGACTTGTTCGGCGACGAGGTCTACGTGTTCACGCCGGGTGGCGACGTCAAGGCGCTGCCGAAGGGCTCGTGCCCGATCGACTTCGCGTACTCCGTCCACAGCTCGATCGGCGATCACTGCTCGGGCGCGCGGGTCAACGGCATGATCGTTCCGCTCCGCTACCAGCTCCGCAACGGCGACACGATCGAGATCATCACGAGCCCGAACCAGAAGCCGAACAAGGACTGGCTCAAGCTGGTCAAGACGGCGCGTGCGCGCACGAAGATCCGGTATCTGCTGCGCCAGGAGCAGCGCGATAAAGCGGTCGCGCTCGGCACCGACCTCGTCGACAAGGCGCTGCGCAAGCACGACACATCGCTGTCGCGTGCGCACAAGCAGCTCGAGGCGGCCGCGAAAGAGCTGCGCTGCCAGAGCGTCGACGAGCTGATCGTGCAGGTCGGCTACGGCAAGATCACGACGCAGCAGGTGCTCGACGCGCTACCCGGCGTCGCGCGCAAGACCGAAGAGGTGCCCATCGTCAAACCCGAAGGCATGCTCAAGACGCTGCTGCGCAAGGTCACGCGCCGCACGACGTCGTCGGGGATCAAGGTCGCGGGCGAAGACGACATCTTGGTCCGCTTCGCGAAGTGCTGCTCGCCGTTGCCTGGCGATCCGATCACCGGCTTCATCACGCGCGGCCGCGGCGTCACGGTGCACCGCCGCGATTGCGACAAGGGCCTCGATCTCGATCCGGATCGCCGCATCGACGTCGAATGGGACGGCACCAGCAAGGCGCAGCACGAGGTCGCGATCCAGGTGCTCTGCACGAACAAGCCGGGCTTGCTCGCGCACATCTCGCAGTCGTTCTCGGATCAGGGCGTCAACATCAGCCAGGCGCACTGCCGCACGACCGAAGACGGCCGCGCGGTGAACACGTTCCACGCGCTCGTGCGCGATCTCGATCAGCTCAAGCAGGTGACCCGCTCGCTGTCGAGGATCAAAGGCGTGTACTCGGTCGACCGCGTCGCAGCCGATCCGGTGTGAGCGCTCAGCGTTTCGGCGTCGGCTTACCCGGCTCGCCGAGGCCCGCAAACAGCTCCGTCTTCGAAGCCGTCGACTTGCGGGCGAGCTTGTTCTTCCGGCGGCGGCCGGCCTTCTCGTGTTTGTTCTTGCGCTTGACCGTGGTCGCCTTGGTATTCGAAGCCATAGCCGGCAGTTTCTAGCGCTCCCCAGGCGCAGGTGTCAATCGTGTGCTACCGTGCGTTCCCTCGGGTTCCCGAGGCGACGCGCGATGAAGCTCTGCCCGAAATGTCAGAAGCAATTTTCGGACGACGCGAACTTTTGTCCGGTCGATGCCGCGCGGTTGGCTCCGCTGGAAGCCCAAGCGCCCGGCCAAGATAGCCTGGCGGCTCGGTTCGAGCTCGGCGCCAAGCTCGGCGGCAGCCGAACCGGCCTGGTCCATCGTGCGACCGACAAGACCAACGGCGCGGCGTGCGCGGTCAAGCTCGTCGCCCCCGCCGTGGTCGCCTTGCCGGGCATCGCGCAACGGCTCGACCGCGAGCTGCGGGCGCTCGAGCGGGTGCCGAGCCCCGGCGTCGCCAAGGTCATCGCCTCGGGCAAGACCAAGCAGGACGAGACCTGGGTCGCGATGGAGCTGGTCGAAGGCGCGCATACGCTCGCCGAAGCGATCGCCGCGCGCGGCCCGATCCCGCCGCCGCAAGCCGCCGATCTCGTCGAGTGCATCGGCGAAGCGTTGATCGAAGCCGCGCAGGTCGGCGTCGTGCACCGCGATCTCGCGCCGAAGAACATCTTGTTCGCCGGCGGCGACGTCAAGCTCGTGAACTTCTCGCTGCCGATTCCGGCCGACCGGAACGACAAGGCGCCGGGCGTTGCCGAGTTCGTCGCGCCCGAGCAAGTGGACGGCAAGCCCGTCGATCAGCGCTCGAACCTGTACAGCCTCGGCGCGATCTATTACTACGTGCTCACCGGCGAGCCGCCGAGGCTATCCAACGAGGCGCCGACGCCGCCATCGCAGTTGGTGTCGTCGATCGCGGCCGGCTCGCCGATCGAGAACGTGATCATGCGCGCGCTCGATCGCAGCCCGACGAAACGGTTCCTGACGGTGCGCCAGTTCATCGACGAGGTGAACCGTATCGGCCGCAGCGAGGTCATCGAGCTCGACAAGCCGATCGTGGCCGCGCCGAAACGGCCGAAGGCCGAGCTGGTCAGCACGCTGATGGGCGTCGCGAAGGGCGGCGGCGCGCTCAACTACGCGGTGAAAGCATCGGCTCCAGCGGCGCCGGTCGTTGCCACGCCGGCAGCCGCGCAGATGCCCGCGGCGATCGCGTCGGCGCCGACGGTCGGCACCGGTGTGCCGTCGGTCGCGCCCACCGCGCAACCCGCGCCCGCGCCGGTCGGCGTTGCCGCGCCCGCGCAGGCCCCGATCGTGCAAACCGTCGTCGGTATGTCGCAATCGTCCGCGCAGCTCGATCCGCGTTCCCCGTGGGCCTCACCGGCCGCCGCTGCCGCGCCGGTCGCATCGCCCGCAGCGGCGACCATCATCGGATCGTCGGCCGTGGCGGCCGCGCCCGCTGTCGCCGCCGCGCCCGCGGCACCTGTCGTCGCGGCGCCCGTGGTTGCCAAGAAGAATGCGGAGCCCGCGAAGGAAGAGAAGAAGGGCAAGTTCCGCGAGACGATGTGGTTCAAGAAAGGCGACCTCGACACGCAGGCCGCCATCGCCGCCGCCGAAGAGCGCGCGCGCACCGGCAAGGACGTCGCGAGCGACAAAGCCGATTCGTTGCCGATGGACGAGCGCTACAAAGACGACGGCTCGATCACGCGCGGCGACAAAGAGAAGTACAGCCTGCGCACCGGCGGCACGCAGATGATGCAGGCCGTGCGCGGCGACATCGGCGCCGCCGCCGCGAAGGTCTCCGAGGACGAGCTGATCGGCGAGATGAAGAGCGGCCGCCGCGTCGTGATGATCGCGATCGCGATCGGTTTGATCGCGGCGATCGCGATCGTGATCATGCTCGCGACGTGATCGCGACGCGCGCCTGCGTGAGGCCATCGCCCACGCCGCCCGCGAGATCGATCTCACGGCGCGCGCACATCGCGGCCGCCTCGGTGACGAGGTCGGGATGCGGCCCGGCGACACCGATGACCGCGACCTCGCGCGCCACGAGCGCCGCCGGGATCGCGGGCGACGGCCCTCGTGCCGGAGATAGCAGTGTCAGCGTCGCGCGTGGTCCAGCGAGCTCGAACGCGAGCTCCGCGTCGCCGGTCGCGATCACGCGCAGCGGACGAGCGCCGAGGCCTTGCGCGACGAGCGCGGCCTGCACGCCCGCGAGCGCCGTCGGAACCGCGCGCTTGCTATGGAGCCAGCTCGCCCAGTCGGCATCATCTGGTCTCGACGTGATCACGATCGGTGCGAGCCCTTTGGCGACGGCGATCTCGACGAGAAAACGCGTCACGGCCGTCGCGCCGGTGATCGCGAGCGGATCGCGCGGGCCGAGGCCGGTGCGCGCGTACAGCGTGTAGGCGAGCGCGACGTCGCCTGCGACCGCCGCCGCTTGCGGCACGGGCAGCTCGAGCCCGTCGGCCAGCTCGACGGCCCAGCGCTGCATCACGCGGACGCGCGCACCGCGCTCGCGCTCGCGCGGCGTCGGGCATACCGCCGCGCCACCGCGACGACAGATCTCGCATTGCCCGCACGCATCGATCGCGCAGGCGACGAACAACGCGCCCGTGCTCGCGCGGCCGACCAACGCGCCGGAAGGTTGCGCGGCGAGCACGTCGAGCTCGATCAGCTCGGGCTCGGCGATTGCGCCGTGACTTACCAATCTTCGCGCGTGTTGTGCGAGCGAGCCGGATCGTTCGCGTCGGGAACATCTTCGCCGACGAGTGTCTCGTCGCTCGGTGGCGGCGCCGCGTGCTCTTGGCCGTGGCCGTGACGATGACCGTTGCCGTTCGCGCCGAACGACATCGCGAAGTCATCGCCTTCGTTTTCGTAGTGGCTCTCTTCGATCAACGACGGCTCCACGGATTCTTCGTGGTCGTGCTCTTCCACCTCGAGGGCATCGAGGTGCTCGTCGGCAGTGTCGACCGGCGCGAGCGGCAGCGGCACCGGCATGCGCGGCGCGGTGGTCGTCCGCTTTCCGGACGTCGGCGGAGCGGGCGGCGGCGGCGGTGGCGTGCCCGGTCGCGACGATTGCGCCGCGATCGAAGGCTGGGGTTGACCGTTCGACGGGTTGGCGACCTGCTGCGTGCTCACTGGAAGGCCCTGGCGCGCGCGCCAAGCCTGCAGCGCAGCCACGAGGTCGTCGTACGGAATCATGGGTGCGACGATATCACGGGTTGTCTGCCTCGCCGTGCTAAGAGTCCCGCAATGGCGATCCGGCTTTACCGGTCCGCCGTCCTAGCCGCGGACGGCATCGTGCACGGATTTCCCGAACGGACCGGCGGTGTTTCCGACGGGACCTATGCGTCGCTGAACCTCGGCAAGCGATGGGGCGATACCCCCGCGAACGTCGAGGAGAATCGCCGCCGACTCGCCGACGCCGCCGGCTACGCCGCGCAAGATCTTCGGATGACTCGTCACGTGCACGGCACGTCGGTCTGGAACATTGCAGATCCGTGTCCGGACGATGCCGAGTTCGACGGGATGGTGTCGACCGTGCCCGGCTCGGTGCTCGGCGCGTTCGCGGCCGACTGCGTGCCGATCCTGTTCGTCGATCCGATCGCGCGCGTGATCGGCGCGGCGCACGCCGGCTGGCGCGGCACGATCGGCGCGCCGCCACCCGAGCGCACGACCGAAACGCCCGGTCGCAGCGTCGCGACGAACGTGATCGCGAAGATGATCGGGCTCGGCGCGAAGCCCGAGCACATTCGCATCGCGCTCGGCCCTTCGATCGGCCCGTGCTGTTTCGAGGTCGGGCCCGAAGTCGTCGAGCAGTTCCGCGCCGTGCTCGGCGACCTCACCGGCCTGGTCGTCGATGGCGCGCACAAGCAGCACCTCGATCTTCGCGTCGCGCTGCGCTCGATCGCAGAGCGCGCCGGCGTGCCCGGCGAGCAAATCGATTCGTCGCCGCCCTGCACGCGCTGCGAAGCCGACCGCTTCTTCAGCTATCGTCGCGACGGCAAGGGCGGCGTGCACATGGGCTTCATCGGATTCGCGCCGTAGCTGGTGGAATCGGAATCGGCCGTCGGAATCGGCGTCGGCGTCGGAATCGGCATCGGAATCGGAATCGGAATCGGCATCGGCGTCGGCGTCGGCGTCGGCGTCGGCGCCCGTGCCGCGTCAGCGCGAGAGCCGATACGTCATCGCGCGCACGCGATCGACGAGCGCGCGCGCCTGCGCGACATCGCGGTCGGCGAGATAGCCGAGCGCGACCGCAACGTCGAGTGTCTCGGCGACCTCGGCGGCGCTGCCGAGGCTGATGCGGAACCGATTGCGCCGGTCCTTACCGGCGCGCTGATTCGCCTCGGCGATATTGAGCGAGACGCTGGTGGCGGCGCGCCGAGCCTGATCCTCGAGCTTGAGATCAGCGACGCGGAGTCGAGCGAACAGCGGGGCGAGCGTGGAGAGCAGCGAGATCGAAGCATCGTAAA
>DATBAS010000089.1:0-26608 GCA_036271395.1 Kofleriaceae bacterium | reverse complement strand
TCAAGTTCGCCCGGCCGCGGCGCCGCGACGATGCGAGCGCGCTGATCCTCGCCGCCGATCGCGCGGGCCCGACCGACCAGCCACGGAGCTCGCGTGGACCGCTGCTCGTGCTCGCGTGCATCCTGCGCGACCAAGTCCAAGGCCATCTCGCCGAGCTGACCCATCGGCCCGATCCGCTGTTCACGATGCCCGAGGCCGAGCTCGTCGCGCAGGTCTCGACCGCACACGGCACCGATGCCGGCGTCGCGCTCGCGCGCGTATACCGCCGGCTGCGCGCGCTGCCGAGCCGCAGTCAAGCAGCGGCGCCGTGGAGCTCGGGAACTGTACCTCGCCGCGATTTCGAGAGTCTCTACCGAGATGTGGCCGAGCTGTGTCGTACTCTCGGACACGCGCTCGATGAAGCGTGACGTATGCAAGCCGCCCTCACCCACGACAAGCTCACCCGCGTTCACCAGCTCGCTCGCGCGATCACCGACGAGGTCGGTCGTGCATACATCGGCACGCCGCAGACGACCGAGGCGCTGCTCGTCGCGCTGCTCGCGCGCGGCCACGTGCTGATCGAGGGCTATCCCGGCGTCGCCAAGACGACGCTGGTCAAGGCGTTCTCGGCCACGCTTGGCTGCCACTTTCGCCGCATCCAGTTCACACCGGATCTGCTGCCGAGCGACATCACCGGCACGTACATCCTCGACATGCGCACGAACACGTTCGTGCTGCGCGAGGGCCCGGTGTTCACCAACGTGCTGCTCGGCGACGAGATCAACCGCGCGCCGGCCAAGACCCAATCCGCGCTGCTCGAGGCGATGCAGGAGCAGCAGGTCACGATCGAAGGCGAGACCCGCGCGCTCGCCGAGCCGTTCATCGTGCTCGCGACGCAGAACCCGATCGAGCAAGAGGGCACCTATCCGCTCCCCGAAGCGCAGGTCGATCGGTTCTTGATCAAGCTCAAGATGGGCTACCCGGCGCCGGCCGACGAGAAGCGCATGCTGACGACGTACGACAAGACGCCGCCGCCGCCGCGCGCGATCGTCGGTCCGACCGAGGTGCTCGAGATGCAGGCGCTCGCGCAGAACGTCTACGTCGCCGAGGAGCTCGTCGACTACGTGCTCGGCCTCGTCGCGTTCACGCGCAGTCACGCGCGCGTGTACTTGGGCGCGTCGCCGCGCGCCGGGCTCGCGCTGGTTCACGCGTCGAAGGGCCTCGCGCTGCTACGCGGCCGCGACTACGTCCTGCCCGACGACGTGCGTCACCTCGCGGCGATGGTGCTCGGCCATCGCATCTTGATGACGCCCGACGCCGAGCTCGAAGGTGCGCTCGGCGCGAGCGTCGTCGGCGAGGCGCTCGACAAGGTCAGCTACAAGATGCCGCGAGGTCAGGCGCGGTGACCGCAACGCCGCGCGCGTGCGCGTGTCACGTGCACGTGCTCGAGCCGTCCGCCCGCCGGACCGTCTTCGTCCGCCGACCGGACCGGCTTCGTCCGCTCCGCGGACTGTCTTCGTCCGGCGACCGGACCATCGCGATAGCGAGCCCCGCGTGATCCCGCGGCTCGCCACGCGCGGCAAGCTCGTGCTCGGCACGGCGCTGTTGTTCCTCGTGGCCGGCGCGCTGCACGGCTCGCCGCCGCTGGTCGCGCTCGCCGGCGTGATCCTCGCGGTGCTGCTCGCGCTGTACTTGATGTTCTATCCGACCGCGATCTTGCTCCGCCGCAAGAAGATCGAACTGTCGTGGTGGGTGCCGCCCGGCGATCAACCCGGCGGCGCGCTCGCGGTCGACCGCCCGTTTCAGCTCCACCTCGCGTTTCGCAACCACGGCAGCCGGCGACTGCGGATCTTGTCGACGCATATCCTCACCGCGACCGGGCTCGTGATCGACGAGCGGCCGAGCGCGACCGTGCAGCGCGGCCAGCAGGTCGAGGTCACGACGTCGGTGCGGCCGCTCGCGCCCGGCTATCGCGTGCTACACGGCGCCGCGCTCACGTTCGGCGAGGCGCTCGGCCTGTTCGACATCGAAGCATTTTTTCCCAACCCGATCGCGGTGAAGATCTTCCCGCGCACGATCGCGCTGCGCGGCAACGCGGTTCGCGCGATCGGCGGCGCGCTGCACGAGCAGGTCGGCATGCACCACGTGCGGCGCCGCGGCCTGTCGGGCGAGCTGCGCGAGATCCGCGAGCACTCGCACGGCGACCCGTTCAAGTTCATCGCGTGGAAGGCGACGGCGCGGCGCCAGCAGCTGATGGTGCGCGACCTCGAGAACGAGATCGTGACCACGCACGTCGCGATCGTCGATGTCGGCAACGGCATGCGCCAAGGCGCGCTCGGCCGCACGCCGCTCGATTGGGCGTGCGATGCGACCGCCGCGCTCGCGCGCACCGCGGTCAGCAACGGCGATCGCATCGGCCTGGTCGCGTTCGACACGCGCACCGTCGTCGAGCTCCAGCCCGACAGCGGTCACCATCACTACCTGCGGCTCGTCGACCGTCTGCTCGACACGACGAGCGCCGTCGACGCCGATCTGACCGACGTCACGCCCGGCGAGCTCGTCGCGCTCGTCGCGCGCTACCTCGCGCACCAAGAGGCGATCGACGTTCGGGTCAAGGTCGCGCCGCCGCTCGACGACGCGCGGTGGACGCAGATCCAAGCCGGCCCCGACGGCCAGCTCTACGACGTCGCCGCGACCGCGCGGCTATGCAAGCGGCTGATCGACGCGATGCTTCCCGGGCTCGGCGACAAGCCGGTCGACCGCGACGCCAAAGTCGCAAAGGACGCGCGCGTGGATCCGCGACTGAAGCTGCCGGCCGTCGTCGACGACGACGTCCAGCTCCGGCCGCTGCGCTTGTTCTGCCGCATGCGCGGGATCGAGCTGCCGTATCGCGCGACGTGGGAGCACGGCAAGCGCGCCGCCGGGTTCGCCGCCGCGGTCGAGCGCGCGGTCGCGACCAACCGGCCCGACGTCGTGGTGCTGATCTCCGACCTCGCCGGCTTCGCCGAGGACGATCCGCGCACGCGTCGCGCGATCTCGCGCCTGCGCCGCGCGGCCGGCTCGGTCATCGCCGTCGTGCCGTCGCCGCGGAGCTTCTTGCCGGCCGCGGCCAGCGCGGGCGCGCGCCGCATACGCGGCCTGCTCGTCGCCGACCAGCACATGGCGCAACGCGCGGGACGAACGCTGCTCGCGAAGCACGGGGTGCAGGTCGTCGATGGCTTGCCCGGCGCGTCGCTCGACCAGCTACTGTCGCGCCGCCGCCGGGCCGCGTAGCGCCGCGTTACTTCGCGAGCTCGGGGTTCTCGACAACGGTCAGCGACCATTGATGCGGCGACGGATGGCCCGCCGCCTTCGAGGTCACCGAACCCACCGAGAGTGCGGTCAAGAGCACCGCCAACGCGATGAACACCGCGTCCTTCCAATGGTCGCGAACATGGCGTTGCGTGATTCCGTTCAGGTTGGTCATAAAGCCTCCTTGGTCGAAGGATCGCCCACTGTAGAAATTACCAAACCAGCCGTGGGGTGTCACCGATTACGTCGAAAAACGCGTAATCGAGATCATCTTTTCGTCCGCAAGGTGACCGCGTGTCCCACACCTCTCGTGCGCGCTCCTGAAACTAGAGATGCAGCGCGCGAGCGATCGGTTTACTCGACCGCATTGCGCGAAATTCCACCACGACGCGATCGTCGCACCAGTCGCACCCGGTACACCGTGCGTACGCGAGAACACACCAAGCGCGCGATCAGAAAAAGGCGCGACGTCACGTCGACGCTCGCGCCGACGGCTCTGGACTGGTATTGCGAGCACGGGCGGTCATGTCGAGAGACCGGCGGAACAAGCGACTGTAGTCGAGCTGCTCGCTCCGGCGAGATCGATGGTCGGCCAACGCTGCTGTCACATCGCGTCGAACGTCGCCGTCAGCCCATCGAGGATCTCGCGGCGAAGTGGATGGTCGGTGGCTGCCCGACGGACTCGACACGAGGTTTCAGTGGTCTCTCGGACCACGCGGTCAAAGAGCGGGGCGTGACCGTCGCTGGGGACGCCGGCTACGACACCGCGGACTTCGTCGAGGATTGCCGCGCGCTCAACGTCACGCCGCACATCGCGCAGACTCGAGACACCCGACGGCGATCCGCGAGCGACGACCGGATCCTGCGCTAACTGGCGTTTCTCAGCAGCTGCTAGCTCGCCTTCGCGCCGAGCTTCGCGAGGTTGACCGACACCAGCTTCGACACGCCGGGCTCCTGCATCGTCACGCCGTATAGGTTGTCCGCCATCTCCATCGTGCGCTTGTTGTGCGTGATCACGATGAACTGCGACCGGTCCGTCATCTCGCGAACCATCTGGTTGTAGCGATCGACGTTCGCTTCGTCGAGCGGCGCATCGACCTCGTCGAGCACGCAGAACGGCGACGGTTTGATCAGGAAGATCGAGAACACGAGCGCGACCGCGGTGAGCGCCTTCTCGCCGCCCGAGAGCTGGTCGACGGTCGAGTTCTTCTTGCCCGGCGGCTGCGCCATGATCTCGATGCCGGCCTCGAGCATGTCGACGTCGCCGTCTTTGACCGGCGCGCCATCTTCGCCCTTGGTCGCCGTCAGCGACAGCGCCGCCTGGCCGCCGCGGAACAGCCGCGGGAACACTTCCTTGAACGTCGCGTTGACCGCCGTGAACGTGTCCTTGAACAGCTTGCGGCTGGTCTTGTTGATCTTGTCGATCGCGCGCTGCAGCTGGTCGACGGCGCGGTCGAGATCGATTCGCTGCGCCGACAAGAACTCGAACCGCTTGCTGACCTCGTCGAACTCTTCGATCGCCGTGAGGTTGATGTCGGTGCCCATGCGCTCGATCAAGTCCTTGAGCTCGGTGAGCCGAGCGTCTTCGACCTCGGTGACCTGCGCGCGTTGGTGAAAATCGTGGATCAGCGAGGCGACATGTTCCTGGTGGCGCTCGGCGACGCCGTCCTCGAGGACCTGTCGCGTCATGACCAGCTGGCCGTCGCGCAGCTCGAGCTGGCCGAGCTCCTTCTGCAAGGCATCGGCGGTCACACGGAGCTCGCGCGCCGCGAGCTCGACCTCGGTGAGCGCGGTGAGCCGCGCCTCGTAGGCGAGCCGGCCGGCGTCGAGCTCGGTGACGCGCTCCATGCGGGTCTCGCGCTGCGCCGCGAGCTCCAACGCGAGCTCGTCGCAGCCCACGCGAAGCTCGCCGGTGCGCCGCACGGCGTCGCCGATCTCGTGCTCGAGCCGCTCGCCGCGCACCGCGAGCTCGCGGTCGACGTTCGCGAGCCGTAGCGTGCTCGCCTCGGCGGCCGCGCGCTTCTCGCCCAGCTGCGCGGCGCGAACGCGCGCTTCGGTCAGCTGTGAGACGAGCGCGTCGAGCCGATCGCGCAGGTCGGTGACCCGCGACATCAGCTCGAGCTGGGCGCGCTCGAGCTCGGCGATGCGATCGTCGGCGACGCGGCGGCGCTCGCGGGCCGCTACCTCGTCGGTGCCGATCGATGCGAGCCGGCCATCGAGCTCGAGCTGCTCGTGGCCGAGCTGGTCGAGCTGGCGCCGCACGCGCTCGAGCTCGCCGCGCACGCGCGTGTCGTCCTTCTCGTGGCCGATGATCGCGAGCTCGCCTTGGTGCGCCTGCGTGCGCAGCGCGTCGAGCGCCTTGACGAGCTGCTGGTGCTCGGTCTTCGCCGTGACCAGGCGCTGCATCGCCTCGTTGAGGTCGTGCTCGAGCTTGCCGACGATCTCGTCGAGATCACGGATCTCGCGCTTCTGCGCCAGCACACCGGCGCCTTGCGCGTCACGCGAGCCACCGGCGACCACGCCGTCTTCCGCGACGACGTCGCCATCGAGCGTGACCAGCCGGTCGGTGACGCCTTGGCCGTGCAGCTCGAGTGCGCGATCGAGCCCGTCGACGACGACCGTGCCGCCGAGCAGGCGCTTGCCGACGTCTTGGTAGCCGTCCGCGAAACCGACGAGGTCGGCCATGCGACCGAGCACGCCTTCGCCCGATGCCGGACGCGCGCTCATCGCGGCGATCAGCTGCGTGCGATCTTCGACCTCGATCGCGCCGCGCAGAATTTTCGCCGGCCCTTCATTCCACGCGGGGGACATCCAGCTCGCCGATCCGCCCTCGCCTTCGAACCGGACGGGCTCGGGCTCGGGCGCGGCGACCGTAAACGCGTGCATCGGCACGAACGCGCTGCGCCCGCCGCCGGCTTGCTTGAGAAACCCGATCGCGGCGACGCCGATCGACGGCTCGTCGACGAGCACGCCGCCGAGCCGATCGCCGAGGACGGCCTCGACCGCGACCTCGAGCTGCTCGGGCGCGCGGACGACGTCCGCCACCAATCCGCGGATCTGCGCTGCATCGTCTGTGATCCGCGCCGCCTGCTGCATGACGAGCCGCGTGCCGCGCTGGAACCCTTCGTAGCGCTGCTGGAGCTCCTGCAGCGACGTCAGCCGCGAGCGCCGGCGATGCAGCTCGGTGCGCAGCGTCTCGACCTCCGCTTCGCCTCGGGCGACGTCGCCGGCGAGCGCGTCGCGGCGCAGCTCGAACGCTTCGGCGTGGCTGCCGAGATCGAGCTTGGTCTGGCGCAGCGTCGCGAGCTCGTGGTGGACGCGCTTGCCCTCGCGGTCGAGGTCCTTGCTGCGGTCGTGGGCCTGCTCGGTGTCGGCCATGACGCGCTCGAGCCGGCGCGCGGCTTCGTCGCGGCGGCGCGCGAGCGATTCGAGCTGCGTGTCGGCGGTCGCGATCTCGGTGCGCCGCGAGCCCAGCTCGGCACGCGCGGAATCGAGCGCCTGCTGCGTCGCGTTGACCTCGGTGCGCGCATCACTCACGGCTGCTTCGCGCGTCGCGACGTCGGCCAGCTCGCGCTGCGCGTTGTCGGCCAGCTCGGCGAGCTCCGCGGTGCGCTCGGCGAGCTCGGCGGCGCCGGCCGCGCGTTGCGCCGCGATCTCGTCGATCTCGGTGCGCGCTTGCGTGGCACGCGCGTCGAGATCATCGGCCTCGCGGCGCTCGAACGCGATCTTGCTCTCGCCGAGCTTGAGCCGGTTGTCGAGCTCGTAGACTTGCTCTTGCACGCCGAGTAGGCGGCGCTCTTCGAGCCCGAGCTCGGCGCGCTCCGCGATCACGTGCGCGTCTTTCACGGTC
The DNA here is from genome assembly GCA_036271395.1 of Kofleriaceae bacterium. GTDB lineage: Bacteria > Myxococcota_A > Polyangia > Haliangiales > Haliangiaceae > JABFXX01. Next base: position 19,488 of record DATBAS010000089.1, on the reverse strand, counting down.
CACGCGCCGCGGGCGTCTTCGAGGCCCGTGCGCGTCTCGATCAGGTTGCCTTGGACGAGCTTGTGCTCGGCGTGGAGCTCGAGCCAGCGATGCGTCGCCTTCCACAGGTCGATGTCGCGCAGCTCGGTCTTGTACTTGCGGTAGCGCTCGGCCTTTTGCGCCTGGCGGCGCAGCGTGCCCATGCGCTTGTCGAGCTCGGCGACGATGTCCGAGACGCGCATCAGGTTTTGCCGGGTCTGGTCGAGTTTCTTTTCGGCGGCCTTCTTCTTCGCCTTGAACTTCGTGATGCCCGCGGCCTCTTCGATGATCGCGCGGCGATCCATCGGCCGGCTCGACACGATCTGACCGACGCGGCCTTGCTCGATGATCGCGTACGCCTTCGTGCCGACGCCGGTGCCCAAGAAGAAGTCGGTGATGTCGCGCAGCCGGCACGGCGTCTTGTTGATGTAGTACTGGCTCAGGCCGTCGCGGTTGAGCCGGCGGGTCAGCGTGACCTCGGTGTAGTTGGAAAACTCCGGCGGCGGCCGCTCGGCGAGCAGCTCGGCGACCTCTTCCTGCGGCGATGCGATCGGGTTGCCTTCGGCGTCGGTCCACGCCGCTTTCGGCGCATCCGATTCCAGCTCGCCCGTCGCTTCCGCGTCGGATACCAGCGCGTCGAGCTGTTGCTCGGCGTCGCGCTCGTCGGAGTGCTGCGCGAGCTCGAGCGTCTGCGCCGAGAACCCGACATCGTCGAACGTGATCGAGACCTCGGCCATCGGCGCGGGCCCGCGCGATTCCGAGCCCGCGAAGATCACGTCTTCCATCGCCTTGCCGCGCAGGTGCTTGGCGCTCTGCTCACCCATCGCCCAGCGAATCGCATCGACGATGTTCGACTTGCCGCAGCCGTTCGGCCCCACGATGCCGGTGATGTCGGCGTCGATGTTGACGACGGCCCGGTCGGAGAACGACTTGAAGCCGATGATCTCGACTCGTTTGATACGCATGAGCGTGCGCAGCCTGCCAGGTCCCTATGACATTCGAACCTCGTGCTATCACAACCATGTGGGCCGGCACGCGATCGTTTTGCTCGCGCTCGTCGCGACTGCCACCGCGACCGCGGCGCCGCAGGTCGACATCCGCGCCCGAACCCGCCTCGCGGTGACCCGCGTGAAGGTCTACGACGCCGATCAGGTCGACGTCACCGGCCAGCTGGTCGACAAGCTGACCGGCGAGGGCATCGGCGGTCAGACCGTGGTCGTCACGGTCGGCGCCAGCAACGAAGCGGCGCTGACGCAAGCCGACGGCACGTTCCACGCGATCCTCGCGGCGCCGCTCGGCCCGATGCACGTCGACGTCGCGTTCGCGGGCAACCGCGTGCTCGACGCCGCCGATCGCTTGGGCGTCGACACCGATCCGGCGAAGCAGCAGATCGAGATCGCGATCACGAAGCAAGCCGACGACCCGCTCGGCGCGCGACTCTACATCGTCGCGCGCGACGATAACGGCCCGATCGACGTGCCGATCGTGCTGTCGATCGCGCCGCAGGGCACGGACGACTTTCGCGGCCTGCCCGGCACCGTCGCCGCCAACCACTATCTATTGACGCGCAAGGACGCCGGCGGCCCTGGCATGTACCGGCTGCGCGCCGCGTTCGTCGGCGACGACCGGATGCAGGCGGCGTCGCGCGAGGTGCTCGTCGAGCTGACCGCGCAAACGTCGATGACGATCGCGGCGGCGAAGGCCTCGCTCGCGTTCGAGGACGACCTGGTCGTCGCCGGCGCGGTCGTCGATGACGACGCGCGCCCGGTGACGCAATGTGCGGTCACGCTGATGGCCGGCGATCACCGGCTCGCGCAGGGCACGACCGACGCGAAGGGCGCCTATCGCTTCAAGGTCGAAGCGGCGCTGCTCGGCGGCCGCGACGTCTCGATCCAGGCATCGGCCGATCCGGCGAAGTCGTACGTCAAGCCGAGCCACTCGGCGATGGTGCAGATCCACGTCGCCGACCCGCAGCCGGTGCCGGTCTCGTACACGGTCGCGGCGTTCGTCGCGACCGGCTTGGCCGCGGCCGCATTCTTTCTGGCGCGCACGAAGCCGTGGCAGCGCTTGCGCAAGCAAACGCCGCCCGCCGAGCAAGCGACCGACGCCGATCCGAACGAGTCGGTCGCGAACGGCGGCCTGGTGACCGCGCGGCCCGGCATCGTGTCGACGCTGCGCCGGCCGAGCGACGAGGGCTTCGCCGGCGTCGTGCGCGACACCGTGCGCGGCCGGCCGATCGCCGGCGCCGTGGTTCGGATCGCGCTCGGCGCGACGACGCGCGAACACATCACCGGCGACGATGGCGCGTTCGCGCTCGAGGGCCTCGGCGCCGGCGAATGGCGCGCGAGCGTCGGCGCCGACGGCCACGTCACCGAGCAGTTCGCCGTGACCATCCCGCACCGCGGCGAGCTGCGCGGCGTGCGCGTCGATCTCGTGCCGGTGCGCGAGCGCGTGTTCCAGCTCTACCGCCGCGCCGCCGAGCCGATCCTGCCCGAGTCGCGGCTATGGGGGGTGTGGTCGCCGCGCCAGATCGTCGATCACGTGCGAACGAAGCGGCCGACGCCGGCGCTGTCCGAGCTCACCGATTTCGTCGAAGAAGTTTATTTCGGACCGCGGCTCGCGGCCGAGGCGGTGCTGGCGGTCGCCGCCGAGCGCGTGGACCGCGCGATTCACGAGCGCGCCAATCCCAGGTAGAGTGCGCCCGCCATGCAGACAGAGCTGATCGAGCTCGCGATCGCGATCGTCGTGATCGGGCTCGTGATGATCGTGCTGCGCCGGGCATCGGCGCGCAGTAAAGGGCGGACGCCCGAGAGTGCTCGCGAGCGCCTCGGCTACGATCCGGAGGAGCCGGCCAAGCAACGCCGGCGTCGCCGCCGCGATCCCGAGCCGGCCAAGCGCGTCGAAGCGCGCACGCCCGAGCCCGAGGTCGTCGTCGAACCGCCGAGCGATGCCGAGACCGCGGCCGCGTACAAGGCCGGCCTCGCGAAGACGCGCGGCGGCTTCGTCGCGCGCTTGGGCAAGCTGTTCGGCAAGAAGAAGATCGACGCGCAGACGCTCGACGAGCTCGAGGAAGTGCTGTTTACCGCCGACATCGGGCCGCGCGCCGCCGATCGCATCTTTCAATCGGTGAAGACCGGGCTGACGCGCGACGAGCTCGAAGAGCCGGCGAAGATCTGGTCGAAGATCAAGCAGACGTCGAAGCAGATCCTCGCGGTCGAGACCACGTCCGTCGACATGGCGGCGCACAAGCCGTTCGTGCTGCTCGTGCTCGGCGTCAACGGCGTCGGCAAGACCACGACGATCGGCAAGCTCGCCCAGAAGTGGAAAGCCGAAGGCAAGCGCGTGCTGCTCGCCGCCGGCGATACGTTCCGCGCCGCGGCCACCGAGCAGCTCGAGGAGTGGGCCAAGCGCGCCGGCGTCGACATCGTGAAGGGCAAGCAGAACGGCGATCCGTCGTCGGTGATCTTCGACGCGATCAAGAAAGGCGTCGACGACGGCTACGACCTCGTGATCTGCGACACCGCCGGGCGCTTGCACTCCAACTCGGGCCTGATGGACGAGCTCAAGAAGCTCCGCCGCGTCAGCGACAAGGCGATGCCCGGCGCGCCGCACGAGACGTGGATGGTCCTGGACGCGACGACCGGGCAAAACGCGATCAGCCAGGCCAAGACGTTCAAGGCCGACATGGAGATCTCCGGGATCGTCCTCACCAAGCTCGATGGCTCGGCCAAGGGCGGCGTCGTGCTGGGGATCTGCGACGAGCTCAAAGTACCGGTCCGATACATCGGGGTCGGCGAAAAAATCGGCGACCTGCGGCCGTTCGACGCGGCCGCGTTCGTCGAAGCGCTCTACGCGGACGCCAACGACGTCAGCGACGGCGAAGCGGCATAAGGCAAGGCCCTAAGCCACCAATGTTGCGCTACGTGCGCAACGATCGCGGTCTCGTTACGGTGACGCCAAACATCCGCCTATAGCTTGAGATCGCAAAAAAGCACGTGTTATGAAGCGCCTACGAATGCGCACCCTCCCGCATCGATCTAGGTCTTTCTTGATCGTGGCACTGGCGCTCGTCGGCAGTACTGCGATTGCTGGCCCCAAGAAACCGGCGCCAAAGCCCGCCAACTCGGGTGGCGGTGCCGGATCCGGCGACTCCGGCGAAATCGAGATGGACGATAGTGGCAAAGGCTCGGGGTCATCCGGGACCGCGGCGGGCAGCGGCGGCGATGCCGGCGAGATCGAGATGGACGACAGCAATAAGCCGCAAGGCGATCTGTCGGCCGACTTGGCTGCCAACGACCAGAACAATCAAGCGGTCCAGGCCAGCGGGTTCAAAAAAACTCCGCTGTCGTGGAAAGACATCATCGTCGTCATCCGCAAGCCGTTCTTGAAACTGCATCGCGTCGAGCTGAACCCGTACGTCGGCGTCACGCTCAACGACAACATGATCCGCCACGAGACGGTCGGCGGCGAGCTCGCCTACTGGATCACCGACGTGCTCGCGATCGGCGTCGAGGGCATGTACTACCAGTACCAGTTCGAAGACTCGTACGATCTCGTCGCGCGACAAGCGCGCCGGCTACCGACGGTCAACAACTACGACTGGTCGGGCGCGCTCGATTTCCACTACGTGCCGGTCTACGGCAAGTTCGCGGTGCTCGATAAGAAGCTCGTGCAGTGGGAAGTCGGTTTCACCGCCGGCATCGGCGTCGGCGAGAGCACCGTCATCCCGCGCGACAAGACGTACCCGGGCTTCAACAACTTCCTCATCCAGCCGAACATCGGCGTGAACATGCGCTTCTTCTTGACGAAGTGGCTCACGATCAACCTCGGCATCCGCGACTACATCTTCCTCGATCACTTCGAGCCGACGGATCGCTCGATGAGCAACGATCCGACAGCCGATCAAGCGAAAGCCGCTGCGAGCAGCTCGCTCATCAACAACATCATGTTTCAGATCGGCTTCAGCTTCTGGGTGCCGACCTCGTTCGAGTACACGACGTTCCGGTGATTCGAAGAGGACCCAACGCCATGACCAAGCTCAGCCATACCTTCGTCTCGCTCTCGGCGCTCCTCGTGACATTGTTCGTGCTCGGTGGCACCGCCGCCGCGCAGAAGCGCCTCAACGGTCTCGACGACGACGAGCCCGTGCGTCACCGCCGCCTGCTCGTCAAGCACCGCTTCGAGGTCACGCCGCTGTTCGAGTCGAGCATCGATGCCGCGTACATGCACACGGTCGGCGGCGGGCTCAAGCTCGAGTATCACCTCAGCGACATGTTCTCGATCGGCGTCATCGGCGTCGCGTCGACCTCGATCCACACGAGCTTGACCGACAACATCCTCGCGACGTTGCCCGATACGCCGATGGCCGGCTCGAAAGTCCCCGGTCAACAGCAGTTCCTCGATCACATCAACACGATGCCGTTCCACGGCGCCGCGTACCTGAGCTGGACGCCGTGGTACGGCAAGCTCGCCGCGTTCGGCGCCGCGTATCTCGCGTTCGATTTCTACTTCCAAGCCGGCGTCGCGTTCGCGCAGCTGTCGTCGAGCTGCCCGACGACCGCCGGGTTCTGCGACGACACGCACCCGGGCACGTCGGTGACGAACCCGGACGGCACGGTCGCGCCACCCGACGACAACCCGCGTAACGATCCGCCGCTCAACAGCGGCACGCGGCTCGGCCTCTACCTCGGCGGCGGCATCCACGTGTTCCTGTCGGACTTCATCGCGCTCGACCTCACGGTCCGCGACTACGGCTTCTCCGACAATCCATCGGGCGCAGACGTCAACGCCGACGAGTACGTCGGCAACAACGCCAAGCTCGGCGACGACAATCGCTTCCTGCAGCACATCTTCTTCGGCGTCGGTCTGTCGATCATGTTCCCGACGACCGTCAAGCGGACGCCGTAGTCCGCGAGTTGCGCTCCGCCGCCAACTCGGTTGGCGCTCGCTCGTTGTAAGTCCCTGAAGATGCGGTAGCGTCTTCTGGATCGAGCCTTGCTCGACCTCCACGCGTCGCATGCGATCGGTTTTGACATTGGGGATCGTCAGCGGCTTCGCCGGCTGCATCACGCCGTCGATTCCGATCCCGCCTCCGGATCCGAGCGACATGACGTTCGATATCAGCGTCGACGGCTCGGGCAGCTCGTTCGCGGTCCTGACCTACCCCGCCGACAGCATCTACATCGGCGGTACGGCGTACCTGCAGAATCGCAACACGGGCTTCGGCGTGTTCCAGCCGGTCAACCTCGACGGCTCGATCGGCCCGACCCAGCCGCTCGCGGCGGGACCTGGCACCGAGGTCGTGTTCTCGATCGGCCTCACGGCGCAGACCGTGTCGACGTGTGTCGTGCTGCGCCAGGGGATCCAAGATCCCACGGCGCTGTGCACGTTCTAGCTAAATTCAGTACGAAGCGACCGGCCAGCTGACCAGCGTCGGCGTCACGCTCTGCACCGCACCGTCGCGCTCGATCGTCAGCGTCGGCGTCGTGCCGGGCCGCGAGTTGTAGATGCGCGTGTGGACGTCGTCGAGGCTATGCACGCGCGTGCCGTCGATCGCGAGCACGTGGTCGCCGTGGTGCAAGCCGACCGCTTGGGCCGGCGTTCCGGCGAACACGCGATCGATATCGGCGAAGCCGTTGTGGAACACGTAGCTGATGCCTAGGAAGGCATGCGGCGACGTGTCGATCGGCGGTGGCGCGACCTCGGTCGCGACGACGCGATACGGACAGGTCCGGATCGACATCGAGTCCGCGACCTGCATCGCCATCAGCGTCGTCGCGAGCGCGAGGCCGGATGCGACTCCGGCCATCGTGCACACGACGGCGACGGTGCCGAGACCGCGACCACGCTCGTTGGGAAGGAGTGCCTCGCGCCGGAGTGGCACCAGGCTTTGATCGTTCGCGTTATCGACAGGCTCAGACATCTCGAAGCCTCGCAAATAAGTCCGTGATCCAAGTATAGGCAACACCGCTCGCATTGCCATCGAGAAGTACATCGGCAGGCCACGAAGATCGTCGAGCGCCCCAAAGTGAATTCCCGAGCACGTGATACCTTCCGGAGCGCAGGGTGATGCGGACCCAAAGGCGCTGGCGCCGCTGGTCGCTCGTGATCGGCTCCGCGGTGCTCATCTTGGTGGGCGTCGCGTTTGCCGTGTTGCGCACGCAGCTCGAAGGCCCCGGGCTCGCAGACAAGATCGCGTCGGCGCTCAACAAGCGCATGCGCGGCCGCATCGAGGTCGGCGCCGTCGAATGGCCTACCGCCGCGCTCGAGACCGTCGCGACCGGCGGCTGGGTGCCCGTCCGCATCCACGACGTGAAGCTGTGGGATGATTGCGTACTCTCGGCAGACATCCCCAAGGACGATCCCGACGCGCCGCGCGGGGGCGATCCGAACCAGGACTGCACGCCCGACGATCGGCCGGATCCGGACCCGACGTCCAAGCGCAAGCCGCGCAAGCTGCTCATCACGGTGCCTCTGATCACCGCGGAGATCGACATCCACGCGCTGATGTTCGGGCACCACGACTTCGTGTTCCGGCGGCTCTACGTACACGGCGGAGAGGCGCTGCTCGAGCAGACCCGCGAGCCGTACCCGCTGCACGCGTACGACCGGACGATCGTGAGCATCGTCACCGCGTTTTATCCGCGGATGAAAGCCGGCTTTCGCGCCGGCATCTACGCCGACAAGCCGCCGCCGATCTTCGACCTCCACGACATTCACCTCGAGCACCTCGGCGTCACGCTGCATCTCGGGCCGTACGGCAACAAGGACGGCACGATCGGCTACGCCGTCACGGCGCGGCTCGAAGACGTCAACGCCGATGCCGACGCGAGCGCGACCGACGACAAGCAGAACTATCTGCACATGGACGCGACCGACGCGCTGATCGCGAAGTTCTACGTCCGGCTCCAGCTCGCCGCCGCGCACGGCCGCATCCGCATCCAAGACGAGGGGCCGCGCAACGCGTTTCACATTCCGGCCACCGACGAAGCGTGGGGCGCGCATCGCAAGGCGCGTTACGACGTCCAGCTATCGCAGATCGAGCTGCACAAGCTCGCGCAGATGCCGAAGCCCGGCTCGAAGTTCGCGACGACGCTCGCGATCGATCTGTCGGCGCACACGCTGCCGTGCGACGGCAGCGGCGCCCAAGCCGGTGCCGAGCTCCACGTCGCCGGCGGGCTCGAAGAATACTGGGCGCGCCCGTACGACGGCCGCTGGAATCTCGCGCTCGACATCGCGAACCTCGGGCCGACGCTGCACACGTGCATCAAGAGCAAGCTCGGCGGCGACAACCTCGGCGGCCACGTCACGCTGACCGGCCCGTTCATCGCGCCGCCGAAAGTCGCCGTCGACCTCCACGGGCTCGATGTCGACATCCCGCTGTCGCGCAAGACCGAGCCGCTGCGGCTCACGCTCGCCGAGGTCCACGGCGATATCGATCTGGTCAACGACGTCGGCCAGATCGAACAGACCAAGGCGCAGATCCGGGGCGGCCAAGAACCGGGCGAGCTAACGCTCGGTGCGTCGTTCGCGCTCAAGCCGTACAACGCGCGCGCGCAGCTCGATATCACCAAGCCGATCGACGTCGGCCGATTCTTGCCCGCGCAGGTCGCGACCGGCGTCGGCCGCTATCTGAGCGGCAAGCTCACCGCGACCGGCGACGTCGATACTGGCTTCGCGCTCGAGAACTTCGATCTCTCGCTCGGGCCGAGCCTCACCGACAAGCTCGTGCGCGTGCACCGAGGTCGGATCTTCACGTCGAACAACTTCGACACCATCGGCATCCAGAAGGTCGCGATCGAAGCCGGCAAGAGCCACGCCGTGTTCGACGGCACCGTCGATACGGTCAAGCAGACGCTGAACGTGCGCATCGAGGAGGAGTTCGGCGATCTCGACGTCTGGCTCAAGCGCTTCGGCATACCGGCGTTCGCGACCAGCGCAGGCGGCGGCTCGATCGTGATCTCGGGACCGCTCAAGTCGCCGACCGTCGGCGTTCGGCTCAACCTCGGCGGCGTGCCGTGCATGGACACGCTCACGCTCGACGCCGACGTGCGCGATCAGGTCGCGACGATCAACCACATCGGCAGCACCGGCCTCGGCGGCCAGCTCGATGGCAAGGGCGTGGTCTCGCTCGGCGGCGGCGTCAAGGTCATCCAGAGCTTTCACATCGAGGGCAAGAAGCTCGACGCCTCGCGCTTGTGCGGCCTCGCCGGCATCGTCAAGGGCACGCTCGACGCCGTCGACGTCGATCTCAAGACCACGCCGGTCGTGCCGGGGCGACCCGCGCTGGATTGGCTCGCGTACGTGCAAGCGTTCGTCAAAGCGGATCGCGTCAACATCGCGGGCGACGGCTATTCGAACCTCGCGCTGTGCATCAACCGGCCCGACGACAATGCGTGCCGCGACGCGAACCAAGCCGCGCGGCTGGGTCCGACCGATCCGGCGATGTGCGCCGACGCGAAGATCCGCACCGGCGGCGCATGCGTGGTCGCGCGCGCCGAGCGCGACAAGGGCGGCAAGCTCGCCGCGACGATCATCGACGTGCCCGCGGTCAAGACTGCAAAGTTGCAAGTCGCGCGTCACCTCGCCGGCACGCTCGCGATCGACGACGTACCGCTCGCGGTCCTGGATCAGTTCGTCGGCGCCAACACGATCGGCGGCTTGTTCAGCGCGACGCTGCACCTGCAAGGCAGCGGCGACGCGCCGCAGGCGAGCGGCAGCCTCACGCTGATCCGCAGCTGGGTGAAGAACGCGTTCGTCGGCGATTCCGAGCTGCAGGTCTCGCCGATCATGGTCGGCAAGGTGCCGAGCGTGTTCTTGCACGGCAGCGCGCTCGCCGGTCAGGTCCAGATCAGCGCGACGATCGGCACCGCGGCGCCCTACCCGCTCGAGCTCGCGATCAGCGGCCGCCGCGTCGAGGTCGACAACTTCGTCGCGGTCGACAAGCTGATCGGCGTCGCCGATCCGATCCAGGCGTGGGCATCCGGCACCGTGACGGTGAAGACCGAGCTCGCGCCGCTCCATGGCAAGAAAGCTGTACCCGAGGCGTGGCTCGAGCTCACCGAGCTCGAGGCGATCCTCGATCACCATTCGCGCGACGGCCGGCTCACGCCGCTGCGATTTTCGCTCGCGCCCGCCGCGAACGACGGCTTCGCGCTGTCGATGCGGCTCACGCCGCAGGCCGTCGAGCTCGCATGCCGCGATCTCGCGGCGCCGAACGGCAGGCGGCCGTGCAGCACGCAGCTGGTCACGCCGGCCGGCGTCGTCGAGCTCGAAGGCGGTGCGTCGACCAGCCAGATGAACGTCAAAGCCACGGGCCAGCTGATGCTCGCGAAGTTGCTGCCGCTGTTCGAGACGCAGCTCGACAGTATCAGCGGCACGCTGGATCTCGACGCGACGCTCGCCGGCACGTTCGCGAAGCCGTCGTATCAAGGCGAGCTGCTCGTCCACGACCGCGTCGAGGTCAAGCCGACCGGCGGCGACACCACGCTGCAGGTCTTGCCCGGCGGCCAGCTCCGGCTCGCCGACGGCACGCTGGGCTTCAACAGCCTGACGATCAGCGTCAAGGACGAGCGCGCGCAGGAAGCCGGTCAGCTCCACGTCAAGGGCAACATCGTGCTCGACGGCTGGCAGCCGAGCGCGTGGGGCGTGCTGATCGACGGGACGATCGCAGGCAAGATGCTGCTCGCGCTGGCGCCGAACGCGGTCGCACAAGCGAGCGGTCTGGCGCGCATCGACGGCGCGCTCGAGCTGTTCGGCAAGGGCGCGTTGCCGCAGATCAGCGGCACGGTGACGTTCGATCCGCCGAACGACAAGGTCGAGCAGAAGCAGGCGGCGCTGTCGATCAGCCCGCGCGGCGCGCGTCACGAGGTCGCGTTGCTCGGCGGCAGCATCGATATCGCGACGAAGCTCACCGGCGATCACCGCACGTATACGCTCGCGATCGACGACGATCCGTTGACCGCGTCGATCGACGGCGATGGCAAGCTCACCGATATTCGCGGCCGCGTCGTGCTCGACAACGGCACGCCGACCGAAGCGCAGCTCGAGCTCGATGCCGAGAACGTGCCGTTCCGCATCCCGGGCTCGATCAACCTCGTGGTGTCGGCGCGCGACGTCGAGCTCGCGCTGCTACCCGGCCGTACGGCATGGAGCGCGCGCGGCAGCATCTCGCTGATCAGCGGCGAGTACTCGCGCAACTTCGAGCTGACCGACGCGATCAAGCCGGTCGCGTCGAATACGCCGCCGGCCAAGCCGCTGTGGGACGAGTACCCGTCGATCGGCAACGCCGACCTGGATCTCACGCTCGACGTGCGGCGCTTTCAGGTCAAGAACAACATCGCGCGCAACGGCATCGATCTCGAAGGGCCGCACATCCGCATCAGCGGCACGCCGCGCGACCCGCGGCTGTCGGGCTCGATCCGCGTGCAGCGCGGCGAGTTCCAGATCCCCGGCACGCGCGCGACGTTCACGCGGACGCTGGGCTCGATCGATTTCGCCGAGAACGACAAGGCGACCAACCCGCACCTCGATATCACCAGCGACTCCGACTACACCGATCTCTCGGGCCAGCTCCACATCATCACGCTGACGATCGGCGGCACGCTCGAGGCGCCCAACTGGGATCTCAAGACGTCGACGGGCTACAACAAGTCGCAGACGCTGACGCTGCTATTTCTCGGCCGCAACCCCGAGCAGCTGCGCCGGTCGCTCGGCGATCAGTCGCTCGGCGCGGACCCGACGCGCATCGATCCGACGACGAACCCGTCGACCGGCTTCGCCGATCAGATCGTCAAAGATCTCGCCGGCGATTGGGTTTCGGGCCTGATCGGCGACAAGCTCACCAAGATCACGCGACTCGACGTGCTGCGCTTCGAGATCGGCTTCGGCGACGTCGGCATCTACGCGGTCAAGAACGTCGCCGAGAACATCAAGGTCATCGGCGATTTCGAGCAGACGATCCGCGGCCAGACGATCAACGTCACCGGCGAGTTCAAGACGCCGTGGCACCTGCCGTGGCACTTGCTCACCAACGATCAGCTCACCGTGCAAGGCGTCTATCTCTACAAGAACTATTACGACCCCGCCGAGGAAGACATCAAGGACTACCGCGGCCAGCTCGTGTATCGACTCTTCATCCCGCCGCTGTTTCCGTGATCCGCCGCGTCTTCGTCTTTCTCGTGTTGCTTGCCGCTGTCGCACATGCGCAGCCGGAAACGGGCGCCGTGTCGTTGCCGCCCGAGCCGACGCTCCCGGCGCCAGCCGGCAGCGACGCCGAGGCCGCACAACCGCAAACCGCCGACCGTGCGGCCTGCCTGCGGCTCGATACCACGCCCGGCGCGTTACTCGAGTCGACGCAGGGCGGCGGCGCCGGTGGGCTCGACACGCCGATCCCGTGGAGCGAGTTCGCGATCGCCGGCGATCTCGTCGACGACTCAGCGACCGTGCACGCGCTGCTCGAGCCGACGATGGCGCAGCTCCAGACCACGCTGTCGGCGGCGCGCTGGAAGGACATCGCCGCGGTCACCACGAAGCTCGGCTATCAGCTCGTCGGTCACTTGGTGCAGGGCACGAAGATCGTCTTGCATCTCGCGCCGCTGCCGATGGTGCGCGAGGTCGGCATCGACGTGCCGCAGCACTGGTACGAGAAGCTGCTCGACGAAGAGATCCGGCGGCGGCTGCGCGCGCGTCGCGGCGTGTACTTGCCGTGGGAGCCGTTGCGCCGGCAGTGTGCACTCGACGACGAACGCGCCCGGATCGAAGACTATCTGCACGACGAAGGCTACGCCGATGCGCGCGTGCAGATCGTCGCCACCGTCGCGCGCACGAGCGCGCGGTTGCGCGTCCATGTCGATCTCGGGCCCGAGTACGTGCAAGGCCACATCACGATCATCAATCCCAACCCCGACGTGCCGCTCGCGCTGTCGGGAACCGAGATCGAAGCGCCGTTCAAGCACAAGAAGACGTGCATCGTCGAGTCGCTGTGCTTCGGCACGACGCGGTTCACGCGCACGCAGCACACCGAGGACGTCGGCAAGCTCAGGGATCTGTTCCACGCCCACGGCTATCCATCGGTGCGCGTGGTGTCGAGCTACGATCCGCGGCTGTCGTTCGATCGCCGCACTCACACGGTGCCGATCACGCTCACGATCGATCAGCGGCGCAGCATCGACGTGCGGTTCGACGGCGTCGACACCGACGCGCTGCCCGACGACGAGCTCAAGAAGCAGCTCACGTTCGATGCCGCCGGAAGCTCGGACGACGTCGAAGCCGCGACGTCGGCCAAAGCGCTTGTCGTGTACCTGCAGGGCCGCGGCTACTTCGACGCGCGCGTCACCGTCGAGCGCACGCGTTACCCCGACTACGATCTGATCCTGTTTCACATCGATCCGGGCCCGACGCGCGACGTGCGCGAGGTGCGGTTCGAGGGCAACAAGGCGCTCGACAACGGCACGCTGGCGAACCTCGTCGCGACCAAGCCGGCCGATTTTCGCAACTCGCTGTTCGGCAACAGCGTCGCCGAAACGTCGGCGCAGCTCGCGAGCGATGTCGCGCGGATCCAAGATGCGTACCGCCGCGCCGGCTATCGCCAGGCGAAGGTGACCGCGAGCGCCGCGACCTCGCCCGACGGGCTCGATTCGAGCGCGCTCGGCGCCGCGCTCGTGCTCGCCGATGTCGGCCACGACTTGTATGTGCGCTTTCGTATCGACGAAGGTCCACCGACGCTATTGGCGAGGATCGAGCTCGAGCTCGACGTGCCGAAGGATCAGAAGCTCGCGCTGTGCGGCCTGCTGCTAGGCGAGCTCTCCGACGAGCTCGGGACACCTTCGATCGCGATTCCGCAGCCGAGCGCGGACGGCTTGTGCGTCGCGAACGCCGGACACGGGGCGTTCGCATTCAAAGAAGACGACGTCGCGAACACCCAGGATCGGCTGCGCGACTTCTTGTTTCGCCACGCTCGGCCGCGCGCGATCGTCGACTACGAGGCGCGCGATGCCGGCAACGGCCGCGTGATCGCGCACTACAAAGTGCGTGGCGCGACCCCGGTCAAGCTCGGCCACTTCATCGTCCGCGGAAACTTTCACACGCAGCTGTCGATCATCAAGCGCGAGCTGCACCTCGAGCCCGGCGACCCGCTGACCAGCGACGCGCTCGCCGAGGGCGCGCGACGGTTGCGCAACACCGGCTTGTTCGACGCGGTCAACATCGACCTGCCCGACCTGTGCACGGCGCAGAGCGCGCCGGGCAGCTGCGACGGCGGCAGCGTCGTCGACGCCGTCGTGCGCGTCGAAGAGCGCTACGACTTCACATCGCAGCTCGACATCAACGCCGGTTACTCGAGCTACAACGGCCTGTTCGGCGGCGTCACGTGGGCGCAACGCAACTTGTTCGGTTACGGTCTCGGCTTCGTCGCGACGACCACGTACGGCACCAAGATCACCGATCTCGAGGCGACGTTCACGATCCCGAAGTACCTGGTGCCGATGTGGTCGCCGTTCGATTTCCGCACCGACATCACCGGGCTCTACAAGCAGCAGATCACGCCGGAGTTCGGCCTGCTCACGACCGAGGGCTTCACGGTCGCGTTCCAGCACCAATCGGTGCGCCAGCGCAGCGCGACGCAAAACGCGCGCAGCATCACGTACGGCTTCGAATACGACTACCGCTTGCGCACGCGCCAGGTCGATGCGCTGCGGCCGATCGGCGTCGACTCCGACGAGAGCCAGGTCGCGGTCGGCACGCGCACCGGCTCGGTCGGCTTCACGGTCGACTACGAAGCGCGCGTCGATCGCCGCGGCAACCTGGCGCCGCTCGCGTCCGAGGATGGCTACCGGCTCGAAGGCTCGGTGATGTACGCGAGCCCGGATCTGCTCGGCCAGGACGAGTTCTTCAAGGTCTCGGCGAGCGGCTCGAAGTTCTTGCCGATCGGCCAGAACCTGATCGTGCGGTTCGACTTGCGCTACGACGAGGGCTTTCCGCTCGGCGGCGCGAGCTTGCTGCCCGAGGTCGAGCGGTTCTTCGCCGGCGGCGACTCGACCGTGCGCGGCTACAACGACGACTCGATGGCGACCGAGATCGTCCAGGTCAAAGTCCCGCCGCTCGGCAACATCTCGCAGATCCGCGTCATCCCCGCCGGCGGCAACATCCGGTTGCTGTCGAGCATCGACGCGCAGGTCCGGATCTGGAAAGTGCTCGCGGGGGCGATCTTCACCGACGCGGGCATGATCTCGAACGAGTGGAGCACGGTGACCGAGAGTGCCGTTCGGCCTTCGGTGGGCACCGGCCTACGCGTGCTCACGCCGTTCGGTATCGCGGCGCTCGAGTACGCAGTGCCGCTGCGCCCCAACCTCGGCGACGATCCGCGCGGACGCATCCACTTTTACTTCGCCGCGCGCGCGCAGTTTTGACCCTAAAGCTGCTATAGAGCCCCGCTATGGGACGCGGAGACAATCGCAAGACCTTCAAGATGCGGCGCAAGAAGCGCCAGAACAAGCTCAAGGCGCGGATCAAGCGCAAGATCGTCGGGGCGAAGGCGGCGAAGAAGCCGGCCGCGCCCGCCAAGAAGAAGTAAGCTGCGCGGGTGACCCCCGAGCAAACGCGCTGCGTGATGACGCAGATCGTGATGCCGATGCACACCAATGGCGTGTCCGGCGTCATGTTCGGCGGCATCATGATGCAGTGGATCGACGTGTGCGGCGGCGTCGCGGCGATGCGTCACGGCGGCGGCGGCGTGTTGACCGCCTCGATCGATCGGCTCGATTTCCTGTCGCCGGTGAAGGTCGGCGAGATCGTGGTGCTGCAAGCGCAGGTCAACTTCGCGGCGCGCACCTCGATGGAAGTCGGCTGCCGCGTCGAGACCGAAGACATGCGCACCGGCACGCGGCGCTACGTCACCAAGGCGTACCTGACGTTCGTCGCGGTCGACGAGCACGGCCGGCCGCGGCCGATCCCGCCGCTCGAGCTCGCCGGCGAGCACGATCAGCGCCGCCACGCCGATGCCGAGCGCCGCCGTAAAGACCGCCTGCGCGCGGCCGGGAGAGCTTCATGATCGACCGTTCTGGCTGGGGCCGTTTGCGCGTCAACGGCGGCGATCGCGTGCGGTTTCTCCAAGGCCTGACGACGATCAATATCGAGACGTTGGATGTCGCGCCGAAATGGGGCGCGATCTTGAGCCCGAAGGGCCGCGTGCTGTCGATCGTCAACGTCGCGCGCGATGGCGAGGCGTTGATCGTGACGACCGAGCCGGCGCTCACCGACAAGACGCGCGCGGTGCTCGAAAAATACGCGGTGATGGACGACGTCACGTTCGAGCCGATCGACGGGCCGCTGCACCAAGCCGGCGATGATCCGTGGACCGCGCCATTTGTCGGCGGTGCCGGCGGATCGCCGGAAGACGAAGCGGCTCGCATTCGCGCCGGGTTCTTGCGCTACGGCGTCGACGTCGACGAGGATCACTTTCCGTTCGAGACGCCACTCGCGCGATTCTTGGACTACACGAAGGGCTGCTACGTCGGCCAGGAGCCGATCTTTCGCGTCCACGCGCAGGGCAACTCCGCCAAGGCGCTGCGCGGTTTCTCGATCGAAGGCGCGGCGCCGATCGCGGCCGGCGCGGTCATCAAGCATCCGGCGAAGGACAACGCGGGCGCGATCACGTCGTCCGCGATCGCCGGCGATCACGTCGTCGCGCTCGGCTACTTGCACCGCACCGCGTGGGATGCCGGCGCGACCGTGCAGATCGACGGCCGCGCCGCGATCGTCCACGAGCTGCCGTGGTGAAGCAGCTCGCGCTCGTGGTCATGCTCGGGGGCTGCGACTACATCACCGGCGGGTTCACGACGAATCCATTCTCGGGCGATCCGTTTCCGACCACGATCAGCTCCCAAACGGGGGCGCTGATCACCGGCTTCACCGTCGACGGCGACGCTGCGATGCACACCGCCGTGCTCGACGTGATGTCGCCGCTGAACGTGATCGATCCGGGCCCCGACATCCAGGTCACGATCAACGACGACATCGATTTTCAGATGTACGGCGAGCACGTGCCGTTCGGCCCGTTCGATCTCGAGCGCGCCGACTTCGCCGATAACACGCTGGCGACGCTGCATCCGTGCGACGGTGCGGCGTGCAGCGTCGGCACGCCCGACAACCAGCAGCCGTTCGACGCGATCATCGGGATGCCGGCGTTCGTGAGCGACGCGCTCCGGCTGCACCTCGCGCCCGATACGTCGAGCGGCAGCGACACGATCTACGTGCTGCCCAATGTCGCCGGCTCGGAATCCACGCGATCGTATTCGTGCGACGCCGATTATCCGGTGCCGTTTCGCGGTGGCGGCACGATCGTCATCGGCGGCACCGAGCTGTCGTTCATCAACTGGCGGATCGCGATCCAGGCGTGCTTGGCGTTCGATCCCGATCCGGCACTGCTCCAGACCCAGCGCGGCACCGACGCGTTGTTCGTCGCGTCGACCGCGATCGGCACGTCGATCTTGAGCGCGTCGGCGTACCAGCGTTACCAGCTCACGCATCCGGGCGCGCCCGACGCCGCCACGCTGCCGGCGGGCTCGCTCATGCTCGAGAACGAGACGATCAGCGGCAACCTCACGACGCTGCCGACGATGGCGCTCGTCGCGAACTCGCCGACGAACCCGCGCGCGCCGTGCCGGCAGGTCTGGGCGAACCACCTGCTCGTCAACGCCGACTGCGCGCCCGGCGACGACTGCCCGTGCATCCCGGATCAGGATCCGAACAACGGCACGTTTTGCGCCGTACCCGCCGAGGTCGAGCTCGCGCCGCCGGCCGGCTTCCCCGTGCTGATCGTCGACGACACCAACGACACGCTACAGGCGCTGCGCACCGAGCTCACACCGGATCAACCCGAGGTCGACGGCATCCTCGGCACGTCGGCGCTGCGCCAGATCGAGCTCGACGTCGACTATCCCGACGATCGCTTGCTCGCGCGCTGCACCGACACGAACGCGGCCGAGTGCTTCGTGCGCCCCGAGCTGCCCCGCGAGCAGGATCGCGCGCAGGTTCAGGGCTGCATCGGCATCGGCAGCGGCGGCTGAGTTACGCGAGGCGCGCGTGTGCCAGCATCTCGTCGGGCCGCGTCGCGCGCTCGAGGATCACGCTCGCCGGCGCGGCGATCGCGAGCGCGACGATCGCCATCGGCAGCGCCGAAGCGGCGCTTTGCAAGAGCACGATCGGCACCAGCGCGACGACCAACGTGCACGTGATGGACGCGACGTGGACGCGCCAGCGCGCATCGCGCGTGCGACCAGCGAGCTTGCCGACGATCGTCCCGCACACGAGCGCGAGCGGCAGGCCGATGTAAAAGCCGGTGAGGATGAACACCGCCGGCGGCACCGGATCGTTCGACCACGGGCCCTCGAAACGGATCTCGCCGCGCGTCGCCATCATCGTCCACGCCGCGGTGACGACCACGACGACGACCATCGCGGCCGTGCGCCCCTGTGAAGCCGGAGTCGGCGGCATGAGGCTAGAACGCGGCGCGGCGCGCGCGTTATTCCCCATCGCCGACGGCCGCGAGCACGTCGCTCGGCGCACCGGCGGCGACCACCTTGCCATGCGCGATGCGCACGATCCGATCGCCGAGCGCGCGCGCTTCAGCGACCGAGTGCGTGACGTGGATCATCGGCACGCCGAGCTCGGCGACCAGCTCGCGCACGAGTGCGGTGAGCTGCGTGCGGAGCTCGCGGTCGAGCGCGGAGAACGGCTCGTCGAGCAGCACGAGCTTGGGCGATCGTCCGAGCGCACGCGCGAGCGCGACGCGTTGCGCTTCGCCGCCCGAGAACGTGCGCGGCCGGCGCTGCGCCAGGTGACCGACGCCGAGCTTGTCGAGCAGCGCGTGCGCCTTGGCCGGACGGTCCGCGCGCGGCGTGTGCGCCATTCCGTAGACGACATTGCCGAGCGCGGTCATGTGCGGAAACAGCGCGAGCCCTTGAAACACGTACGCGAGCTCGCGGCGGTGAACCGGCACGTCGACGTCGCGCGATCGATCGAGCCACACGGTGTCGCCGATCGCGATCTTGCCGCGGTCGGGCAACGCGAGCCCGGCGAGCGCCGCCAGGATCGTGCTCTTGCCCGATCCCGACGGGCCCATGATGCACGTGATGCCCGGCGGACAGCGCAGCTCCACCGCGACGGTGAGCTCGCCGCGCACCAGCTCGATCTCGGCGACCAGCTCAGCCACGGCCGAGCCGCCGGGTCAGGCGATTGGCCAGGAACAGCAGCGTCACGCCGAGCAGCGTCGTCGCGATCGCCATGTTGCGCGCGGCGTCGTCGCGCATGGCGACGATCTCGTCGTAGACGTAGATCGACGCCGGGCTCGTGTTCTCGATCCCGAACAAGCCGTTGAACCGCGAGCTCGCGAGCATTTGCGTCATGCCGTAGTCGCCGAGCGCGCGCGCGAACCCGAGCATCGCGCCGGCGACGATGCCGGGCGCCGCCAGC
>DATBAS010000088.1:0-15936 GCA_036271395.1 Kofleriaceae bacterium | reverse complement strand
CTGGCAGGGGCTCGTACAGTCGGGGAAGCATGATCATCCCCCCGACGATGAGCTACCTGGTTCCGACGGTCATCGAGCAGACGCATCGCGGCGAGCGCGGCTGGGACATCTTCTCCCGTCTGCTCAAGGACCGCATCGTGTTCCTCGGAACCGCGGTCGACGATCAGGTCGCCAACGTGATCATCGCGCAGCTCTTGTTCCTCGACTCCGAGGAGCCGGAGAAGGACATCATGCTGTACATCAACTCGCCGGGCGGCGTGGTGTCGGCGGGTCTCGCGATCTACGACACGATGCAGTACCTGCACTGCGACGTCGCGACGATCTGCATGGGCCAGGCGGCGTCGATGGGCAGCTTCCTGCTCGCGGCCGGCACGAAGGGCAAGCGCTACGCGCTGCCGCACTCGCGCGTGATGATCCATCAGCCGCTCGCCGGCTTCCAGGGTCAGGCGACCGATATCGAGATTCACACCAAGGAGATCCTGAAGACGCGCGACACGCTCAACGAGCTGTACGCGAAGCACACGGGTCAGCCCGTCGAGCGGATCAAGCAGGATACCGACCGCGACAACTTCATGTCGTCGGGTGCCGCAAAAGAATACGGCCTCATCGACGAGGTGCTGATCACGGCCAAGAAGAAGGCCGACGAGAAATCGGACAAGAAGTAAGCTACGCTGGCCAGGAAATGCCCATCGAGAAGCGCGAGGGCGCGTCGTTGACCTGCTCCTTCTGCGGCAAAGCGCAGAAGGAAGTGAAGAAGCTGATCGCCGGTCCCACCGTCTACATCTGCGACGAGTGCATCGGCCTCTGCAACGACATCATCGCGGAAGAGATCGAGAAAGAGGACCAGTCGTACGGTTCGAGCTCGATCCCCAAGCCGGCGCAGATCAAGAAGGTCCTCGACGAGTACGTGATCGGTCAGGATCGCGCGAAGAAGATCCTCGCGGTCGCGGTTCACAACCACTACAAGCGCATCGATCACAAGCAGACCGGCCAATCCGACGAGGACGTCGAGCTGCAGAAGTCGAACATCCTGTTGCTCGGGCCGACCGGCTCCGGCAAGACGCTGCTCGCGCAGACGCTGGCGCGCATCCTCAACGTGCCGTTCGCGATCGCGGACGCGACGAACCTCACCGAGGCCGGCTACGTCGGCGAGGACGTCGAGAACATCATCGTCTCGCTGCTCCAGAACGCCGATCACGACATCGAGCGCGCGCAGCGCGGCATCGTCTACATCGACGAGATCGACAAGATCGCCCGCAAGAGCGACAACCCGTCGATCACGCGCGACGTCTCGGGCGAAGGCGTCCAGCAAGCGCTGCTCAAGATCATCGAGGGCACGACCGCGAGCGTGCCGCCCAAAGGCGGCCGCAAGCATCCGCAGCAGGAGTTCCTGCAGGTCGACACCACGAACATCTTGTTCATCTGCGGCGGCGCCTTCACCGGCATCGAAGACATCATCGAGAACCGCATCGGCCAGAAGCTCATCGGCTTCGGCGCCGGCATGAACACGAAGATCAAGCACTCGCAGTGGGAGCTGCTTCAGGAGATCGAGCCCGAGGATCTGCTGAAGTACGGCATGATCCCCGAGTTCATCGGCCGCTTGCCGGTGATCGCGCCGCTGCACGAGCTGTCCGAAGAAGCGCTCGTGCAGATCCTCACGCAGCCCAAGAACGCGCTGGTCAAGCAGTACCAGAAGCTGTTCGAGATGGACGGCGTGAAGCTCAAGTTCGGCAAAGGCGCCCTCACCAAGGTCGCGAACATGGCGGCGTTGCAGAAGAGCGGCGCGCGTGGCCTGCGCGCGATCCTCGAGGCCGCGCTGCTCGACATCATGTACGACACGCCCGGCCAGTCCGTGAACGAGGTGATCATCAACGAGGACGTGATCGAGAAGCACGGCTCGCCGCTGATCACGTACTCCAAAGACGGCAAACAGGCCGAAGCCGCCGAGCGCTCCTGACCCCGCTGCGCGAAGACGCGCGGTAGCACTGTGCGGGAACGGTCAACGTCGCAGCTCTCCGGTGGTACGACGGCTGCACTTGGGGGCCGGGTGTATCGCATCGCGGCGTTCGCGTTGGCATTCGCGGTCGCCGCGTCGCCGAGCTATGCCGACGTTCCGGTCGGGGCACCGCCGCCGGCCGGTAGCGAAACGCCGGTGATCGGCAGCGTCAGCGACATCGGCTTCGGCAGCGCGAGGGACACCACGCCCGTCGATCCGCAGAAGATGGTCTTCAACCCGAAGACGAAGCGGCGGATCGAAGGCGAGGCCGACGAGCCCGATTCGATCAAAGCTTCGAAGATCGAGGTCGGCGGCTTGCCGCTGATCGGCGGTGACACCGACATCGGGTTCGGTGCCGGCGCGATCGGCAACGTCGCCAAGCTCGATCCCAAGGCGACGCCGTACGTGTGGAACCTCGAGTTCGAGGTGTTCTACGCGACGAAGACGGGCTTGCTCAGTCCGAGCTACGAAGACACGTATGTGCTCTTCACGATGCCCGAGCTGTGGCACAAACGGCTCCGGCTCGAGATCCGGCCGTCGTTCACCAAAGACTCCGACCTGCCGTACTTCGGGCTCGGCAACCAGATCCGCGATTTTCAGCCGCAGGATCAGGCGCGCGACTGGTTCGTTCGCTACCACCCCGCGATCTCGGTCAACACGACGTTCAAGATCCGCGCGCCGTTCTACGTGCTCGGCGGCGCACAATACACGTGGAACAAGCTCGACTACTCGCCGACCAGCACGCTCGCGAACGACATCAAGCTCGCCGAGCCGTTCGTGCGCGACTCGCTCGTCATCGTCCCCGAGCACAGCGTGCTGCGCCTGCAAGCGGCTGCGATCTACGACACGCGCGACAACCAGATCTCGACGTACGACGGCCAGTATCATCAGATCGAGATTCGCGAGAGCCCGCGGATGGGCGACGCGTTTCCGTACTCGTATCAGCAGCTCGATGCGCAGGCGCGCTTCTATCACACGCCGATCAAACGCTACCTCACGCTCAGCGCGCGCTTCGTGTTCGACGCGCAGTTCGGCAGCCCGCCGTTCTACGAGCTCACGCGCTACGAAGAGACGTCGGCGATCGGCGGCTCGCTCGGCGTGCGCGGCGTGCCCGCGTACCAGTTCTACGGCAAGGTCAAAGCGTTCGCGAACTTCGAGGCGCGCTCCGAGACGTTTCGCAAACACTTCTGGGGCAAGACGTTCGTGCTCGGGTTCGCCGCGTTCGTCGACGCCGGCCGCGTGTGGAGCGAGCTGTTCCAATCGCATCCCGAGCTCGACGGCACCGGGCTCGGTCTCCACTACGGCATCGGCGGCGGTCTCCGGCTCCTGCAGGGTCACACCGGCGTGATTCGCGCCGATGTGGCGTGGTCGCCCGACGCGCGGCCGATCGGGCTCTATCTGATCGCGAATCAGATCTTCTAGCTACGCGCGCTTGTTCGAGCGAGCGCTGCGCGTACGAACGCGGCGAGCGGCGTCGCGAGCCGGCCAAGTGACTTCACGCGCGGCGCCAGTAGCGCGGCGGCGACGACTTGGTTGACGCCGCCGACCACCGCATCGCGGCGAAGCTCGGGCACGCGCGCATCGCCGAACAACGCCGCGGCGAAGCGCTGGTTGACCGCCGCGCGACGCCGCAGCGCGGCGGGACCGGCGCCCTGTACGTCGACCATGAACACGCGCGCGACCGCATGATCGCGATCGAGGATCGCGAGGAACCGCGCGACTTGTGCGGTGCGCCGCGCGTCGGAATCGGCGTGCGCAGCGCCGGTAGCGACGAGCGCGGCGATCAAGCGGTCGGCGACCACGTCGTACGCCGCGAGGAACGCCGCCTCTTTATCTGCAAAGTGCTCGTAGAACGTTTTACGCGACACGCCGGCGACCCCGATCATGTCGGCCACGGTCGCGGCTGCGTAGCCGACGCGCGCCGTGACCTCGACAACGGCCTCGAGCAAACGCCAGCGCTGAGACTGCTGCACCATCCGGCGCGGTAACGAGTGCGCGTGCCGAGGCAGGGCACGAACAACCTCGGCGAGGCGCACGGGCATGACGCCACGGTAGCACCGCGATTCGTGCTGGACACGCGCCGTCGTTAACGATTATAGAAACATCCGTGTTTCCCATCAAGGAGCTCGCCGTTAGTTGCGCGCTGCTCGCGATCACCGCGTGTGGATCCAAGCATGACGATGCGACCAGTGATGCTCGGCCATTCAGCGACGCACGCGCGCCGGCGGACGCATCGTCGTCGACCGTCGATGGTGCGACCTGCGCGGTACGTACCGGCATGCGCGGCCTGACGAAGCGCACGGTGATGGTCGGCACCACGGCGCGGACGTATCTCGTCTACTTGCCCGCGTCCGCCGATGCCGCGACGCCGATGCCATTCGTATTCGTGTTTCACGGCTACTCGATGAGCGGGCAAGAGATGTACGACCTCACGCAATACGCGGCGCTCGCCGATAGCGAAGGCATCGCGCTCGCGTTTCCCGATGGCGAAGGCGGTCCCGATTCGCTCGAGTCACCGTGGGATGTCGAGAACCCGGGCCAAGTCGTATGCGGCGACGGGCAAGATGTCTCGGCGACGGGCGACGACTTCGCGTTCATGGACGCGATCCGCGCGGACGTCACGGCCGACCAATGCATCGACGGCGCGCACGTGTTCGCGACGGGATTCTCGATGGGTGGCTATTTCACGGAGCACGTCGGCTGCTACCGCAGCGACATCCGCGGGCTCGCGCCACATTCCGGCGGGACCCTCGCCGATCTCGCCGCGTGCACGACCGCGCACGTGCCGATCATCTTGTTCCACGGCCTCGCCGACTCGGTGATCGACGACGCCTGCGACGATCCATCGGTGACGCCCGACCAGGGCTTCACCGCGGCCGCGACGTTGTGGGCCGCGAAGAACGGCTGCGCGGCGACGTATCAAACGGTCGCCGCCGACGGCTCGGGCGGCGGCAGCGGTCGATGCCGCATCTACGACGATTGTCCGGCCGACGGACAGGTCGAGCTGTGCACGTTCGACGCGATGGATCATTGCTGGGCGGGCGGCGCGACCGCGGGTGCCGCCGGCAACTCATGCCCGACGTATGCGAGCGCGACGCAGCTCGAGTGGAGCTTCTTCAAGCAGTACGCGTGGTGAGCTAATTTAGCTAAACCCAGAGCTCGCCTGTGTTGACCTCGCAGTCGAGCACGAGCACGTGCACGTGCACGTCGGATCAACCGAACCGAGCTCTGGGGTTATGCTTTAAGCTCGACGACGAAGCGCGCGCCGCCGCCGTCGCGATCCTCGACCCGAATCGTGCCGCGGTGGCCGTCGACGATCCGCTTGCAAATCGCGAGACCAAGCCCGAGGCCGGGACCGGTCGAGCGGTCCATGCGCTGCACGCCGCGCGCGAACGGTTCGAAGATGCGCTCGCGCGCCTCCTGCGGCACGCCGGGCCCGCGATCGTCGACCACGATCCGCTTGCCCGGTCCGATTCGAACTATCACGGCGGTGCCGCGCGGCGTGTGATCGAGCGCGTTGCGGATCAAGTTGTCGAGCACGATCGCCACCGCCTCGACGTCGATCTCGGCGTTGACCTCCACGCCCGGCGCGAGCTCGAGCCCGACGCCGAGCTTCTCGGTCAGTGCATCGGCGCGCGCGATCGCCGCGGCGGCCAGCTGGCGCAGCTCGGCCTGCTCGTGCTTGAGCCCGGCATTGCCGGCGCGCGCGAGCTCGAGCAGCTTGTCGACGAGCACGTTCATGCGGCGGACTTCGCCGAGCGTGTCGTCGGCGACGTGCTCCCAGTGCGACGGCGCGCGCTCCTTGCGCCGCGCGACCTCGAGGTTCGTCGAGATCACCGCGAGCGGCGTGCGTAGCTCGTGCGAGGCATCGGCGGCGAACTGCGCCTGCGCACGCACGCCGGTCTCGATGCGCTGGAGCATGTCGTTGAGCGCGACCGCGAGCGTGTCGAGTGGATCGTTCGTATCGCTCACCGGCAACCGTTCGGCGAGCTTCTCGCCGGTCATCGCCGAGGCGCTCTCGATCATCTCGTCGAGCCGATCGGTCGTCTCGTGCGTGAGCGAGCGGTTGATGCGCAGCGAGATCGCGATGCCGAACGGCAGCGCGAACGCGAACGCGAGCGAGGTTTGCTCGACGATCTCGAGCGGCGGGTCTTCGATCTGGCCGGCGGCGCTGCACCGCTCGCCGACCTCGGTGAAGTAGATCATCAAGCCCATCGCGATCCCGAAGATCGCCATGCCGAAGATCGTGGCCAGCGCGAACGCTCGGCCCAGTCCGCGGCCGAGCGTGACTGGTGTGCTCATGCCGGGCCTTGCGTGACGAGCAGGCGAATTCCGGCGCCGCGCACGGTCTCGATCGTGACCGGAAAGCCGGTGAGCTTCTTGCGCAGGTGCGTGAGGTGAACGTCGATGACGTTCGTGCCCGGATCGAAGTCGTAGCCGAACGCTTCGCGCAGGATCTCGGCACGCGTCACGACCTCGCCGCGGCGTCGCAACAAGCAGTTGAGCAGCGCGTACTCGCGCGGCGACAGCGACGCTCTGTTGCCGTTCGACTCGACGGTGAGATCGTCGTTCATCACGACGGGGACGTCGGTCGTCGGAACCCACCGCGGCCCGCCGGCGCGGCGCGACAACGCCGCGATGCGCGAGACGAGCTCGGCAAACGCGAATGGCTTGACGACGTAGTCGTCGGCACCGTGATCGAGTGCGGCGACGCGCGACTCGACGGCGTCGCGTGCGGTGAGCACGAGCACGGGCACGAGGATGCGCGCGCCCCGCAGCTCCTTGAGCACTTCGAGGCCATCGCGATCGGGTAGTCCCAAATCGAGGATCATCAGATCGAGATCGCGCCGCAACCCACGCGCGATCGCTTTGGCCGCGGTGTCGACGACCTCGACCTCGTAGCCATCTTCACCGAGGCCTTGCGCCACCGCCTGCGCGAGCTGCGCGTTGTCTTCCACCAAGATGATCCGCACGAAGTCAGGATACACGGGGCCCGAAAACAAGAAACGCCCCGAGCATTGGCTCGGAGCGCTCTTCACGACAGCTTCAGATTTCGGGATCAGTACCAGTTAAAGCCCAAGCCGATCGTGCCGGCGGTGATGTTGCCATCGCCGCTGTTGTAGACGCCGTCGATCAAACGCGCCTGCAAGTCGATCGCGAAGAACCGCGCCGACAACAACTCGACGCCGACCGCGCCCATGAACGCCACGCCGGTACCGTAGTCATAGCTGACGTAGTTGTTGTCCTTCTCGAGGCCCGCCAGACCGATACCGCCCTTGACCCACAGCATCGGCAGGATCCAGTACTGCGCCGCGACCATCAGCGCGTTTTGCGTCAGCACGCTGTCGCCGTTGCCGGTGCCGTCGTCCGCGTGCACGGTGCGGCCGTTGACCTGACCTTCGAGCATCAGCCCGAGGCGGTTGTTGATCATGCCGCCGATGTGACCGTCGACTTCGAACGCGACCGCGTTCGCGCAATTGTCGCAGGTGGTGAGCCCATCGGGGCTGTGCATGCCGCCGAGCCCGACGCTGAAGCCCCATGCGAGACGTCCCCAGCGCTGATGGAAGTGAGGTCCACCACCGTAGTAGCTCGGACCGCCGCCGCCGCCGTAATACTGAGCCGATGCGACCGCAGGTGCGAGCATCAGCGCGAGGAGAACGAGCAACTTGATAGGCTTCATGGCGAGGCGATCATTACAAGTCCGAGGCCAACGCACAAATAAGCGAGCTCACGCAGTTACCTGGTCGGACCGTAAACGCATCGTCGGGAGGTGTCGCGATAGTGCCGCAGTGTGCATGCAACGCGCGTTCACGTGTGGCCGATCACCACGGCCAACTGTCGGGAAGACCCTACGACGTAACTTGCAACAGTCGGTCGACGGCGGACCGCGCGCGTCGCACATCGCCGTTCACGGTGACACAAGGAACATCGCGCGCGCTGAACAGATTCTCGACCCACGATGCCGACGCGCCACCGCCGAGCCAATTGCCGTCGATGAGCGCAGCGTCGACGGGGCGAGCGTCCGCATTCGCGAGCTGCACGAGCGCACCAGGATCCGTACCGCCGGTGACCGCGTATCCCGCGCCTGCGAGTGCCGCTTGTAGTTCGCCGAGCCGCGCCGGCGATGCACCGATCAGCACGCGCTTCTCGGCGCGACGCTCGACGCGCCCGATGAACGCCTGCCAGCGCTCGCGATCGTACGCGGTCATGTCGACGATCGAAAAGCCGTAGCCCTGCGCGAGCCCGCACGCCTGCGCTTCGGACTCGCCGATCACGCGCACGACGCGCGCGCGGCCGGCGATCGGTGCGCCGCCGTCGTCGAGCACGACCGAGAAGTTGAGCGTGATCCCGGGATCGAGCGAGATGTTGGGCCGCACGAACAAACCGGATGCGGAAACATCGAGTGCGTCGCCTTTGATCGCGCCGCGGATCGTGCCGATGCATATCGGCCACTCGACCGGGAAGCGCTGCGTCGCGCGCGGCGGCGGCGGCTTGATCGTGACGTTGGCGGCACGCGCGGCGCGGAGCAACGCGGTGAGCTGGCGCCGCGATGCAGTGTCGAGCTCGAACGCGACCGAGAACGTCGATGCGCCGGTCGTCGCCGCTTCCACCATCGTCGAGACTTTGTTGACGGCGCCGCGCACGAGCGCGCGAGTGCCGCCGTATGCGAGCGCGATGTCGACGTGATCGTGCAATCGCGGCAACGCGCCGGTCATCAGCGCGGCGCCCTTGAGGCTCAGCGAGCCGACGCGAATCGGGATCCATTTGCCGCTGCGCAGATAGCGGGCGTAGATCGTCGACATCTCGGCGGGGAACTGCGGCGAGCTCGCACGCGCGAGCTCCGTCGGCGGCTCGTCGAGCATGGCGTCGACTTCGACGTCGACCTCGTCGAGCTCGCTCGGATCCGCCGCGACGACCGTCTTCGCCCGCGAGCTGCGCGAGACGACGTGACGATGCGGCGTCGTCGGCCGCGGAAACTTGTCGGGCGCGTGGACGAGATCGTTATCGGTCTTGTCTCGCACGAGTGCGCGCAGGTCGTTGCGCGTGCCCTTCGCGGCGATCAGCGGCAGCGGATCGCTGGTGTCGCCGCGCGGCTCGCGGCGTTTCAGGTTCACGTTGCTGTGGCGGTGCTTCTGCGCACGCAGTCGCTTGATCAGCTCGGTCAGCGCACCGACGGCGTTGCGCGCCGAATCGACGCGCATCGTGCAGCGCGCGAGGCGATCGGTGAGAAACCGACGGCGCTCGAGATCCGACAGTGCGGCCGGCTGGATCATGCCGATCTCGGCGAGCAACGCGACCTCGACGACGTACTCGAGCCGGTGTGGTCCGAGCGCGAGCTCGTCGTAGCGCAGGTTGATCAGCGACTGATCGGTCGTCGGATCGTAGTAGGCAATGACCGCCGCGAGTGGTGGCGCCGCCGACGAGTCGAGCGCCGCGAGCACACTAGTCCAGTGACCAACGCGTTGTCGCGGCTGATCGATCAGCAGGTATGCCTCCACCAAGGGAGTGAGCTCACTCATGCGCGCGTGCGCGAAGAGTTCAGTAGAGATGCCATACGGAGTTTTCGTAAGCCGGCTTGCCAGTGATCCTGGATCGAGGTGGGATCGTTGGACGGGTGCCCCTGAGAACACCGACATGAGTCATGGCAGATTCACCATGGCGCACATGGCTAGTTTGCCGCGATCTAGCCTGAAATTCTTGCTCAAGTGCTCGTCGGTCCTAAAGTATCGGACATGAAAGACGAGTCGGAGGGCGGCGAGATGCGCCTGCCCCTGCTACCGCTGCGCGACATCATCGTGTTCCCGCACATGGTCGTGCCGCTGTTCGTTGGCAGACCAAAGTCGATGCAAGCGCTCGAAGAAGCGATGGCGGGTGACAAGCAACTGCTGCTCGCCGCGCAGCGCCGCGCGAAGACCGACGATCCGAACGCCGAAGATATTTTTTCGATCGGCACCGTCGGTCACATCATCCAGCTGCTGCGGTTTCCCAAAGGGCCGGTCAAGGTCCTCGTCGAAGGCCGCGCACGCGCGCAGATCCGCGGGTTCACGCAGATCGATCCGTTCTTCATGTGCGACGTCGACGATCTGCCGGAGCCCGACGATGATCCGGCGCTCGTCGCCGCGCTGATGCGCTCGGTGCAGGACGTGTTCGACGACTACGTCAAGCTCAACACACGCATCCCGCCCGAGATGCTCGTCTCGGTCCGCACGATCGACGAGCCGGGCCGGCTCGCCGACACGATCGTCGCGCACGTCGCGCTCAAGCTCAAAGACAAGCAAGAGCTGCTCGAGACCGTGTCACCTGCAAAGCGGCTCGAGCGGCTCGGCGAGCTGATGCAAGGCGAGATCGAGATTCGCCAGGTCGAGAAGAAGCTGCGCACTCGCGTCAAGAAGCAGATGGAGAAGCAGCAAAAGGAGTACTACCTCAACGAGCAAATGCAGGCCATCCAGAAGGAGCTGGGTGACCGCGACGAGTTCAAGAACGAGCTCACGGAGCTTGAACAAAAGATCAAGACGAAGCGGATGAGCAAAGAGGCCAAGGAGCGCAGCCTCAAGGAGCTCAAGAAGCTGAAGCAGATGTCGCCGATGTCGGCCGAGGCGACGGTCGTGCGGAACTACCTCGACTGGGTGATCGCGCTGCCGTGGGACGACAAGACCGAAGATCGCCACGACATCAACGAAGCCGAAGCAATCCTCGAGGCCGAGCACTACGGCCTCAAGAAGGTCAAAGAGCGGATCCTCGAATATCTGGCCGTGCAGGCGCTCGTGCCGCACCAGCGCGGACCGATCTTGTGTCTCGTCGGACCGCCCGGCGTCGGCAAGACATCGCTCGCGCGCTCGATCGCCCACGCGACCGGTCGCAAGTTCGTGCGGCAATCACTCGGCGGCGTGCGCGACGAAGCCGAGATCCGCGGTCACCGGCGCACGTACATCGGCGCGCTGCCCGGCAAGTTGATCCAGTCGCTCAAGAAAGTCGGCTCGAACAACCCCGTGTTCCTGCTCGACGAGATCGACAAGATGTCGATGGACTTCCGCGGCGATCCTGCGAGCGCGTTGCTCGAGGTGCTCGACCCCGAGCAGAACAACGCCTTCAACGATCACTACCTCGATCTCGACTACGACCTTTCCGACGTCATGTTCATCACGACGGCGAACCAGCAGCACGCGATCCCGCTGCCGCTGCAGGATCGCCTCGAGATCATCGAGCTGCCGGGTTACACCGAGTGGGAAAAGATCGCGATCGCGCGCCAGTACTTGATCCCGAAGCAAGCCGAGAACAACGGCGTCAAAGAGCTCGCGATCACGTGGACCGACGAAGCGCTCACGCAGATCGTCCACCGCTACACCAAGGAAGCCGGCGTGCGTAACCTCGAGCGCGAGATCGCGACGGTGTGCCGCAAGATCGCCAAGGCGTGGCTGGCCGGCGGCAAGCAACCCGGCTCGGCGTTCGACGTGACGCCCGAACGGCTGCCGGAGTGGCTCGGCGTCGAGCGCTATCGCGAAGCGCGCCTCGAAAAAGACGATGAGATCGGGCTCGCGAACGGGCTCGCGGTCACCGCGTTCGGCGGCGATCTATTGACCGCCGAGGTCACGATCGTCCCCGGCAAAGGCAAGCTCACGCTGACCGGCAAGCTCGGCGAAGTGATGCAGGAGAGCGCGCAGGCGGCGATGAGCTACTTGCGCTCGCGCGCCGGAACGTTTGGCCTGTCGAATGACTTCCAGAACAAGGTCGACATCCACGTGCACTTCCCAGAAGGCGCGATTCCGAAAGACGGCCCGAGCGCCGGCATCACGATGGCGACCGCGATGGCGTCGGCACTGTTGCGGATCCCCGTGCGTCAGAACGTCGCGATGACCGGCGAGGTCACGCTGCGCGGCCGCGTGCTCCCGATCGGCGGGCTCAAAGAAAAGACGCTCGCGGCGCACCGCGCCGGCATCACGACGATGCTGATCCCCGACGAGAATCGCAAAGACCTCAAGGACATTCCGGAATCTGTGCTCGCCGAGCTCGTCGTGCATCCCGTCAAGCACATGGACGAGGTGCTGCGCTTCGCGCTCGCGCATCCGCAACCCGAAGAGTTCTTGCGCGAGCCGTCGAGCGTGGTCGATTGGCGCATCGTCGAGACGATGCCGCCGGCCGATCCGCGCGACGCGCACTGACTCCGGCGCCGCGCGCCGCGCAGAGCGTTGCCGACGAGCATGGCCACATTCGAACGGTGCCGGGCCGGGCGAGCACGTAACCGTACTGCCTTGAGCGATCGTCCGCGAAACGGCTACGATGCCGCCGCTCATGCACCGCGCCCTGCTGATCTTTGGTGTCGCTATCGGAATCGGGTGTTCGCAGAAGACGACCGTCGCCCCTGATGCGCCCGGTACCGGAAGCTCGGCGTGTGCGGCGCTCGTCGCGTGCTGCACCAGCTCCGACCCGCCTCCGAACGGTGTCTCCGGATCGGAGGATCAAGGTTGCGAGGGGTTCTCGCTTGGGACGGCCGAGTCAGCTTGTGCAGACCAATTCAATCGATTTCATGGTGACGGATGCTGCGCTGCATTCACGTTCCCGGGCGCTTCCCCGCTCGGAAGTGGATCGTGCAGCTGAACCGAGCATCGAAGTCGGTCCTGCAAACCGTTCGCGTCCACCCAGAAGGATGGAGACGACGACGCGGCGGTGAAGTGGAGCTCGAGCTCGTGTCGCGTTGCGCGACTCACGTTGGCTTCGCGGCCGCCGTGCCTCGAAGCTTGGCGGCCTTCTCGCCGACGCGGCCGATCGCGGCGAACTGCTCGTCGGTGAGCACGATGTCGCGCGCCGCGACGTTCTCGCGCAGGTGATCGGGGTTCGCGGTTCCGGGGATCACGACAATCGACGGCGAGCGCTTGAGCAGCCACGCGAGCGCCGCTTGGCCCGGCGTGATGCCGATGTCGTTCGCGACGCGCGTCAGGATCGACTCGGCGCCGGCGAGCGCGCCGGTCGCGAGCGGAAAGTAGGCGATGAACGGGATGCCGAGCTCCTCGCACCGCGAAAGCACCGGCTCGAACGTTCGATCGATCACGTGAAATCGGTTTTGCACGCTCGCCACGGTGAAGTATTTCGCGGCGGCATCGATGTGCTCGGGCTCGACATTGGACAGGCCGGCATTGCGGATCTTGCCGGACCGTACGAGCTCGCCGATCGTGCCGAATTGATCCTCCACGGGCACCTTCGGATCGATCCGATGCAGTTGCCACAGATCGACGCGCTCGACGCCGAGCAGCTTGAGGCTGTTGTCGACGGCGCCGCGCAGCTGCTCCGGCCGGCAATCGATCAGCCACTGGTTCGGTCCCGGGCGCAAGAACCCGCCCTTGGTCGCGACCGCGATGCCGCGATACGGATGCAGCGCCTGGCGAATCATCATCTCGCTGACGAGCGGACCGTACGCGTTCGACGTGTCGATGAAGTCCACGCCGAGCTCGGGCAGCGCCGCGAGCGTGGCGCGCGCGGCCTCGATATCCGGCGGCGGTCCCATGACGCCAGGCCCGGTGATTCGCATCGCGCCGAAGCCGACGCGGCCGATCTCGAGATCACCAAGGCGCATGCTTCACCGTAGCCGAAAATACAACAGCCCGGCGAGCACTCGGCTCACCGGGCTAAACACTAGCCGACAGGCGCGTAACGCGAAGGCTCCAGCGTGAATCTCCCGCGACCGTGCGTGAGACCACCGAGCGCGCTCGCATAACCGAACGTCTCGGCGACCGGCACGTCGCCGCGGATCACGCGCTCGCCACCGCGCAGCTCGAGGTCCGTGACGTGGCCGCGTCGCCGCGCCAAGTCACCGACGACGGCGCCGACCGCGTCGTCATCACATGTCACCTCGAGCTGCATGATCGGCTCGAGCGCGATCGGTCCCGCCTCGGCGGCCGCGAGCGCGAACGCTGCGCGACCGGCGATGAAGAACGCGAGCTCGCTCGAGTCGTTCGGATGGACCTGGCCGTCGATCAACGTCGCACGCACGTCGACCACGGGGTTCCCTCCGAGGAGGCCGTCCGCGATCGCTGCACGCACGCCGGCTTCGACCGCGCGCACGTACTCGCGCGGGATCGCGCCACCTTTGATGTGGCTGATAAACTCGATCCCGGTGCCGGGTGCGAGCTCGAGCACGACGTGTGCCCACTGGCCGGGCCCGCCCGTCTGTTTGACGTGGCGATGCTCGACGCGCGCCGCGCGCGTGATCGTCGATCGATACGCCACGATCGGCTTGCCGGTCGTGACTTCGACGCCGTACTCCGTCGCGAGCTGCTCCGCCCTCACGTCGAGGTGGAGCTGGCCCATGCCGGCGAGCAACGTCTGGCCCGTTTCCGGATCGGACTCGATTCGCAGCGATGGATCCGCCGCCGCCATGCGGCCGAGCGCGACGCCGAACCGCTCGCGGACAGCGAAGCCGTCAAGTGCTCGACCTCGCCGTCGCGATAGCTCGCCGAGATATCGCAGCCACCGACGATCCACCGATCGTGGTCGACATCCTTGGTCTCGACCGGCACCTTGCCCTTGCCGACCTTCCAACTCTCGACCGGCGCCGGGAGCTTCGCCAACAACTCGCCGCGCGTCGTGAACGCGAAACCCGACGGCGGATCGCCGAACTGGCGATGCTTGTCGCGGCCATCGCGAAACATGAACAGCGTCTCGGCGACCTTCGGCGCGTTGCGCTTGGCATCATCCGGGCGCCCGAGCGCGAAATCGAACCCGGCGCCCTTCGCGATGACGAAGTCCGGCTTGTAGACCACTTTGCCCAGCGCGCTCGCCCGCTCCATCACCGCAACGAACACCGGTTCGGTCGTCGGCCTGCCGAGCAAGGCGCGAAGCTCGGCGAAGGTCACGCCGGATTTCGTGCCCTTCGCCATGCCCCAGCCTACGCCGCACGCCACAACCCTTGACAGGGCACCGCCAACCATCTAAGAACCTTCACCTCGGAAGTCGGGCGAATAGCTCAGCGGAAGAGCGTCGCCCTTACAAGGCGGTGGTCGCAGGTTCGAACCCTGCTTCGCCTACTGAAAATTGATTCGATTCTTGGAGCGGTAGTTAAGTCGGTTATAACGCCGGCCTGTCACGCCGGAGGCCGCGGGTTCGAGTCCCGTCCGCTCCGCGACTTAACGGTCGAGAACTGCGAGGTTCTCGGCCGTTATCGCTTTCGGCTGGCTACGTCGGCGACGGTGTTCAACCGCGGGTCGAAGGACAACCCGAACTGGTACGTCGGGTACCGAGAGAACGGACGGTGGGTCTACAAGGCGTCGAGGCGGCCCACGAAGGCGCTCGCAAAGCGCTGGGTCCAGGAGATCGAGTCGCGGATCGCGCGCGGCCAGGTCGGCATCGAGGAATCGGACGACGCGCCCGCGTTCAAGCCGCTGTTCCAGTCGTTCCTGGACGGGCTCACGAACCGAAACGCGGACGACGATCGCAGCCGCGGCAAGCGGCACCTCAAGGCCGCGGTTCGAGCGCAAGCGCCTGGCCGAGATCGAGGCTCGCGGCAGTCATGGAATGGATCGACGATCAGCGCGCGGCCGGTGAGCTGAGCGAGGCGTCGATCCGGCACAACATGAATCTGTTGTCGCGGTTCTTCTCGTGGGCGATCGCGCGCGGCAAGGCGTCGATCAATCCGGTTCGTCAGATCCCGATGGGCAGCCGGCCGACGCAATCGGTGAAGTCCGACACGCCGTGGCTCTCGGACGACGCAATCGTGCGCAAGCTCATCCACGATCTCGAGGAGCCGATCAACTTCATGTTCTACCTGTGCAACCGCTCCGGTCTTCGCACGGGCGAATCGGCCGGCTTGCGCATGAGCGATATGGCGTTCCTCGGCGAGGGCATCATCCGCGTACGGTTCTCATACGACGGTCCGCTCAAAGAGGACAAGAAGGGCGAAGGCAAGGTGAAGTGGGTGCCCGCGCCGGAAGACTGCGTCGAGTTCCTCG
>DATBAS010000087.1:0-20679 GCA_036271395.1 Kofleriaceae bacterium | reverse complement strand
CCTGTCTTGCGCGACCGTTACGACTGCGTTGACCGATGTTGACCGGCCGATGCGGCGACGACTGCGGTGCGACGCCGGGTGCGACGGCTACGGGGTCGGGACTTTGCCGGAGCTCGAGTCGAAGCCGCTGCGCGACGTGATCGCCGTGATGTCGACGGCTTCGAAGTTGCTCCCGGCGACCGACTGCACCTGGTCGAACGTATCGTCTTGCCAATCGGCGCTCGGCTCGCCCTGCACGTACCAGCTCGAGCCATTGTCGGCGAGGTACATGCCGTACGTCTGCATCGCCGTGAGGATCGCCTTCGACTGCGTGTTGTAACTCGATGGGATCTGATAGCTCGCCTTGAGCCGGACCAGCTGGCCCATCTGCGGCAGGCTCGTGCTCGTGCCGGTGTTCGCTTGGTGCCGAGCGGGCCACACGTACGTGTTGCGAATATCGGCGTTCTGGGCGGTGAACCGGAACGCGTGGTTGATCGTGCCGGTGTCCGCTTCAGCCGCGCGCAACAGCAGCGGATAGATCGGAAAGCCGGCGGCATCGGCCGAGGTCCACGTGTCGGGCCGCAGCGCATCCGAGGTCAGATCCCACGTCGACGATTGATCGATCGTCCACGAATTCGGCTGTTCGGCGTTGTAGAGCTCCCACAGCCGGCAGTTGTCGGCGTCGACGACCAGCATGTGGTGATCGCCATCGCCGGTGTTGATGCCGCCTTCGACCAGCGGGCTGCCGGGGATCGGCAAGACCGGCGAGGCGTTGCAGGGCGACACCACGGAGTGGCTGGCGTTTCCGCAGTCGCTCTCGTCGCCGTCGTCGCTGTCGTTGAACTTCGCGGTCTGCCAGGTCAGCGAGTTGCCGCTCACGACGTTCGACGGGATCCCGTAGTAGTCGCCCTTCGACTGATCGGTCTCGGTGCCGAGATCGAGGTGCAGCTTTCCGGACACGCCGATCGTCGTGATGTAGGTCGTCGAATTCGGATCGGGCGGTAACGACGCGATCGGCGTGTTGAAGATGAAGTCGGACGGGAAGATCGAGCACGAGCCGAGGCTCGCGCCGCCGCCCGAGCCATCGCTGCCGCCGCCGCCGCCGTCGGGGTTGCTGCGATTGCCGCCGTCGTTGTTGTTACTGCCGCCGCCGCACGCCACCAACGACGCGACGAGAACGATGTTCCAGCCCCTCATCGGCGATCATGGTCCCAGAACTCGGAAGCGATCTCGATCAAAAAGTTGCCCTGATCGATCGGTCACTTTCATATGGGCCTACCAGGGGGCATCAGAAACCATGGCACTCATCGAATTCGACGACGTTTCACACGCGAAGATCCTCGTGATCGGCGTTGGTGGAGGCGGCGGCAATGCCGTCAACACCATGATCAGCGGCAACCTCGACGGCGTCGAGTTCGTTGTAGCGAACACGGACATGCAGGCTCTCGAAGCCAACATGGCCCCACATAAGATCCAGCTAGGAAATGCGCTGACGAAGGGTCTCGGAGCGGGCGCGAACCCGGAGATCGGCCGGCGCTCGGCGGAAGAGAGCATGCAGCACATCGCCGATCTGATCGCGGGCGCCGACATGGTGTTCGTGACGGCCGGCATGGGCGGCGGCACCGGCACCGGTGCGGCTCCGGTCATCGCGCAGATCGCGCGCGACTGCGGCGCGCTCACCGTCGGCGTCGTGACCAAGCCGTTCGGCTTCGAAGGCAAGAAGCGCAGCAAGCAGGCGGTCGAAGGCATCGAGCGCCTGGGCGCCGCCGTCGACACGCTGATCGTCATTCCGAACAATCGGCTGCTCGCGCTCGTCGGCCAGAACACGTCGATGGTCGAAGCGTTCCGCAAGGCCGACTCGGTGCTGCTCAACGCGGTGCAGGGCATCAGCGATCTGATGACCGTGCCCGGTCTCATCAACGTCGACTTTGCCGACGTCCGCACGATCATGGCGAGCATGGGCCGCGCGCTCATGGGCACCGGTGTCGGCGAGGGCAAGCGCCGCGCGACCGAAGCCGCCGAGATGGCGATCAGCTCGCCGCTGCTCGAGGACGTCTCGATCGAAGGCGCGACCGGCATCCTCATCAACATCACCGGCGGCCCGGACCTCACGCTGCACGAAGTGAACGAGGCGTCGAGCCTGATCCAGCAAGCCGCGCACGAAGACGCCAACATCATCTTCGGCTCGGTGATCGATCCGAACTTGAGCGACGAGGTTCGCATCACCGTGATCGCGACCGGCTTCGATCGCGGCGTCAAGGTCGCGGAGCCGCCGGAACCGGAGCGCCCGACGCGAAACACGATCAGCAAGCCGCATCAAGTGATGCTGCCGTACGACATGTCGACGCAGACGACCAAGGAATATCCGGCGCCGGTGCTGCCGCCGCGCAACCCGAAGGCGCAGGCCGCGCCGGTCCAGCAGGCCGTCGACGAGCCCGACATTCACGTGCAATGGACGATGCCCGAGATGGCCGACGTCCACGCGGTCGAGCGCGCGCTCGACGAGCTCGACGGGCCGATCCCCGGCGAGACGCGCATGGCAAGCGGCTCGGGCCCGGCGACGCCGGTCGACGGCACGCCGTATCTGCCGCCCGATCGCAAGCGCGCGCAGTCGCGTCCGAGCATGAAGGCCGTGCTCGCGGGCGAGATCGATACCGAGAACGAGCTCGATGTGCCGACATTCATTCGCCGCCACTCGGCGTCGAACGCCGGCTGAACAACACCTTTTCGCTTAGCTTGAGATCCTCCCTATGGGCCCTTGTTCAGGGCCCACCTTATTTTCGGTAGTGTGCGCGTCATGAAGCACCTGCTCGTGATCGCGCTATTCACTGCGACCGCTGCTGCGGCGCCCGGCCCTTCCGCTGGGTCTAAGACGACCGTGAAGTGGTTCGGCCACTCCGCGTTCGAGATCGATCTGCCGAGTGGCAAGACGATCCTCATCGATCCGTGGATCACGAACCCGACCAACCCGACCGGCAAAGACGACGTCAAGAC
The DNA here is from genome assembly GCA_036271395.1 of Kofleriaceae bacterium. Classification (GTDB taxonomy): domain Bacteria; phylum Myxococcota_A; class Polyangia; order Haliangiales; family Haliangiaceae; genus JABFXX01. Next base: position 17,706 of record DATBAS010000087.1, on the reverse strand, counting down.
CGTCAAAGCGGATTTGATCCTCGTCTCGCACGGCCACTTCGATCACGTCGGCGATGCGGCCGAGATCGCGAAGCGGACGAAGGCGCACCTGGTCGCGACGTTCGATCTCGGCAACGCGATCGTCGGCACGATGGGCTATCCGAAGGAGCTCTACGGCTTCGATACCGGCGGGAACTTCGGCGGCTCGATCGAGGTGCTCGGCGGCGAAGCGACGATCACGTTCGTCCCGGCCGTGCATAGCTCCGCGATCGGCACCGATCCGAACCACGCCGGATACGGCGGCAATCCCGGTGGCTTCGTCATCGCCATCAAAGGTGGCCCGACGATCTATCACACGGGCGATACCGATCTGTTCGGCGACATGGCGCTGATCGGCAGTCACTTCAAGATCGATCTCATGCTCGTCTGCATCGGCGATCACTTCACGATGGGGCCGGAGCGCGCCGCCGAAGCTGCGAAGCTCGTGCACGCGAAGGCCGCGGTGCCGATGCACTTCGGGACGTTCCCGGTGCTCACCGGCACGGTCGACGCGTTCGGCGCCGCGCTCAAGAAGACGTCGCCGAGCACGAAGCTCGACGCGATGAAGATCGGCGAGTCGATCACATTGTAAGCTCCGCGCGTGCTGAGTGAATCCGCCGCGCGCTGGTTGCTCGTGCTGCACACCGCGATCGGCGTGAGCGCGGTCGCGACCGGCACGCACCTCGTGATCTGGCTGCGGCGCTATCTACGCGGCGCAGCGGGCCGGCGCCGCGCCGTGGTGAAGTTCGCCTGGTTGTTTTTCGGATTTCAGCTCGCCGCGTTCGCCGCCGGCAACTCGATGTACCCGACGTACAAGGTCGAAGTGCGCAGCGCGTATCTCGAGAACGCGCAGGCGGTCGTCGATTCGCAAGCCATCCACCGCCGCGAGCTGACCAAGGTCGAGTTGCGCGAGCACGGCGAGGTCGACGAGCTCACCGCGACCGCGGAGCTGGTGAAGCGCGCCGCGCAGGCTGCGCGCTGGTTCGACGTCAAAGAGCATTGGGTCGCGCTGGGCCTGTTTGCATCGGCGTCCGTCGTTCTCGTGCTGTCGTTGTGGAAGCCCGAAGACGAGCCAAGTGTGATCGCGCCATTCGTGCTCGGGCTCGCCACACTGGCATGCGCGACGACGTGGATCGCCGCGATCATCGGCGTCTTGACCGCATCGTGGCGAGCCGTCTGACGGCGGCACGCGGGTTGCTCGATCCGCGAGCATGAAGATCTCGAAGCTCGCGTGGTATTCGCTCGCAGCCGTTCCCGTTGGCGTAGGTGTGCTTGTCGGCCGGCGCTCGAAGCTCGCCGGCGCCGTCGCAGGTGGGCTCACCGCGCTCGGTGTGGGCGCACTGCGCTGGCAGCTCGCTCGGTTGTTTACCGAGGAACCCGATTTCCAGCTCGAGTCGCGGATCGGCGATCTCGAGATTCGCCGCTACGCCGCGCACGTCACGGCGCATACCGATCTCGAGCTCGATGATTACGACAAAGCCGTGCGTCGCGGCTTCAAGAAGCTCGCGAGCTACATCTTCGGCGACAACTTCGCGCCGACGAGCGCGAAGCCCGAAAAGCTCGCGATGACCTCGCCGGTGATCGCCGCGGAGAACGCGCGCGGGTTTCGCATGTCGTTCGTGATGCCGAAGGGCCGTGACGTCGCATCGCTGCCGACGCCGAACGACAGCGAGGTCGAGCTCGATCAGCTGCCGGAGCGCCGCGTCGCGGTGCTGCGCTTTCACGGCCGCTACAACGCCGAAACCGTTCATCAGCGCGAGCGCGAGTTGATGAAGCTCGTCGAGCAAGCCGGACTCGAGCCGGCGAGCGCGCCGATGTTCGCCGGGTTCGACGCGCCGTCTACCGCGCCGTTCTTGCGCCGCAACGAAGTGTGGGTCGAGCTGGCGTAGCGCGCGTGGCGAATCTCCGCCGGCGAACGTTAAGACCGAGCGCTGAGCGATCTTGCCCCGAGCGATCGCTTTGTCGGTCTGTTGCTCGCGGCGTATGCCGCGCGCATGACTCGAATGCTGCTGACGACGTTCGGCGCTCTCGCGTTGGCGTGCGGCGGCTCGTCAGCGCCGGCGCACGGCACCGATGCCACCGCGACGAGCGACGCACCGCCGACTCCGACGACGACGATCGCAGCCGCGCGCGAGGCGTACGGCGGCACGGGCACGTCGGCATCGATCACGGTGAACGCGGTCGTGACCGCCGTGCAGGGACCCACCGGCGATCAGGTGATCTGGTACGTCGAGGATCCGGCGGGCGGCGCGCATTCGGGGATCTCGGTGTTTTGCGATCCGCTCGCGGCGACGACGTGCCCGTGCAAAGCGAGCTGCGCGCCGCACGTCGCGGCGCCCGCGTTGAACACGCTCGTCAGCATCACGGGCACGATCAGCGCGTACCACGGCCAGCTCCAGCTCGAGCCGACCGCACAGACGGTCTTGCAGACCGGCTCGACGCCACCGCCGACGTACATGGCTTCGGCGAGCGACCTCGCCGAGTCCGCGACGTCCGCGTATCAAGGCGTGTACGTCAAGTTCGCGGGCGCTGCGATGGTCGACGACCTCGTGCCGCCCGCGCTCTACGACACCGAGTGCAACCCGACCGCAGGTAGCGGCATGCCGTCGTGCTCGGGCTGCGCGCCGCCGACGTACGCCGGCTTCGAGGTCAACGGGCCCGGTAGCGGCGCATTCTTCGTCGAAGAAACGTTCTTCCCAGTCGTGACGCTCGCGAGCTCGCCGGAGTGCACGTCACAACCCGGCGCGGTCCCGGTGACGATGGGCGAATCGTTCCCGTTCATCGCCGGCATCCTCGACGTCGATCCGTACGCGATGAAGCAGGTCCTGTCGCCGGTGCAGCCGTCGGACTACTAACGGCCGAACAAGAACATCCACTCGACGAGCACGGCCTTGTCGTAGCCGCCTTTGTCGCCCGCCGTCGGCGACGACGTCATCGTGCAGTCGCCGCTCGTGCGGCACGTCGCGCCCTCGCCGACGCCACGCGGCGCGACCGCCAGCCGAAGCCCGAGCTGCCAGCCGTTGCGCATCGGCCAGATCTGGTTGTCGAATTCGAGGCCGATGCCGACGTGCGCTTCAGGCTCGCGCGAATTCGCCGGCGCGATGTCCTGTGCATCGAGCTGCCATTGCCCGAATCGCTCGCCGGCGCCGATCTCGGCCCACAGCGATGTCGCGCGCGTGCATGCGCCGCGGAACACGCAGTGCGTCGCGTAGCTGCGCAGCACGTCGGCACGCAACGACACGCCGACGCGTTGCACGCCATTGCTCACCGTATCGGGCTCGAAGAAGCTCAAGTACGCCCACTCGACTTCGGCGAGGAATGGCCCGCTGCGAAAGCCGAGGCCGACGGCGGGACCGCCTTCGATCTTGCCGGGCGCCGCTTGATCGTCGATCGCGCCGGTCAACCCGAACCTCGCCGTGAGCCCGCCGGCGTGCGCGACACCCCCGAGCACCAACACCGCCGTTGCCGCAGCGAGCTTGCGCATGCGACCAGCATTCGGCCAACGGCGACGCAGAGCAAGCAGGATCGTGATACGACCTCTGACATGCGAATCGAGGTCGCTTCGTTGGTTTCGCTGGTGTTTGTCGCAGCGTGCGGCGGGACGCAAAAAGAGCATGAAAACCCGATCGTCGAGGGTGGCTCTGACGTTTCGCCGACGTGCTGCTGCAAGACCGTGCCGGATACGTCCGAAAAAGAAATCGTTCCGAACTACGCGTTGGCCGGGCGAATGGAGTGTTCCACCGAGCACGGCGCGTGCGTCGACAACGTCCAGTGCAACGGTCAGACCGCGCCGACGTCGCCGACTTCCGATCAGCCGGCGAGCGACACCGGCGTGCCACCGCCGCCGCCGATCAGCGGTTCCGGCAACTAGAACGTGAACGCCAGGCTCGACTGGAAGACCATCGACTGGTCGACCGGTCCGGCATCGGCTTCGCCCGGCATCTCTTCGCGTGCGCAGATCGTGTCACTACGGCACACCGTCGCGTCCATCGCCTGGTGCGGCGACATCGCCATGCGCAGCCCGAGAAACCACGCGATGCGATGCGGGAAGCCGATCGGCTCTTGCAACCGATGGTCGAGCATCAAGCCGACCCCGACGACGCCTTCGATGCGATGCGAGTTGTCGGGGCGCAGGCCGTCGTCGAGCGATGACGTGAACTGCACCCACTCGCTCGCGGCGCCGCCTTCGACGTACAACGCCGCCATCGAGTTCGGTCCCATCACGTGCGAGCCGACGCGCAACACGTCGACGCGGCCGAGCACGGCGACGCGCTCGCCGCGGCCGATGCCGACATTGCCCGACGTCTCGCCGAGCGACGTCATGTACGTACTCTCGGCTTCGAGATCGTAATACGCGAGCTCGGCCTCGAGCGAGAACCGGCCCCAACGCTGGCCGGCGGCCGCGACGAGCCCGAGCTCGGTGACCTGCTGCGGCATGCCGTAGAGAAAGCCAACCATCGTGCCGAGCCGCGCCGTGGATCCCGATGTGTCGTGCGGCGCGTACGGATCTTCGACGTAGAGGTCCGGCCGAACCGGATCAGCCGACGCGACCCCCGAAACCAAAACGACGACCAGAAGCGCACGGCAGTCCCTCATCGGTCACCTCGCGCGTTGTCCGACTAGAATACGGGCAAGCGCCGGAGATGCACGGCATTCATGAAGTCTTCAAAGAATCGTCGAGCGCGCGCGCGATGACGTCGACGGGAGCGGCGCGGCCGGTCCAGATCGCAAATGCGCGTGCGGCTTGATGTACGAGCATCGCCCGGCCGTCGAGCGTGGCATGGCCGAGCGCTCGCGCACGGTCGAGCAACGCGGTCGCGCGGTGATAGACCAGCGTCGCGACGCGAGCCGATGCCGGTAACGCATCGAGTGGGATCTGCGCGGCGAACGCGGCATCGCTGGCTTCATCGAGCCCGGTCGGCGTGCAGTCGACGAGCAGATCGGCGCGCGCGATCGTGGTCGCGAGCTCGCTCCAAGGCTGCGCGGCGAACCACGCACACGGCGAGCGCGCGATCACGTCGACGTGCGCGCCAGCTTCGGCCGCGGCATACGCGACCGCGCGTGCGGCACCGCCGGAGCCGAGCAGCACGACGCGCGCGCCGGCGAGCTCGAGGGTCGCAGCGCGCGCCGCATCGACGAAGCCCGACGCATCGGTGTTGTGGCCGATCAACCGGCCGCGCTCGAGCGCCAAGCAATTGACCGCGCCGATCGCGCGCGCTGCGGGCGACAGCTCGTCGCACTGCGCGTGTGCCGCGAGCTTGTGCGGCAGCGTGATGCTCGCGCCGAGCATCGGCAGCTCGCGCAGGCCTTGCACGGTCGCCGCGAATTGCTCGGGCGGCGCGCCCATCGCGATCATCTCGGCGTCGATCTGCAGGGCGGCGAACGCCGCGTTCAGCATCGCCGGGCTCTTCGAGTGCGCGATCGGCCAGCCGATCACGGCGGCCAGCTGGCTCACGGCTGCACGGCGAGCTCGGCGCCGTCGCGGCGAGCTTGATCGAGCGCGCGCGTCGCATCTTTCATCAGCTTCGCGAAGCTCAGGTGCTCGCCGTGCTTGGCCTGCGCGACCGCGCCGACGACGCGCGGCGGAAACGATCGCCCGCTCGAGATCACCGGCTCACCTTCGGCGACGGCGGCGATCACCCGGCGGCCGAGGTTCGCGGCGCCGGCGAGCTCGGTGTACGGCAGCAGCACCAGGAAGCGCTCGTGATCGAGCTGCGTCGCGATGTCGATGTCGCGGATCGTGTGGATCAGCGCGTTGCCGGCGCGCGCGCGCAAGATCCCGCGAATCCCGGCGGGCGGCGGCGGCGGCGTCACCTCGATCGCGAACAACGCGACCGACAGCGGATACTCGAACCTGCGCGCGCGCTTGAACTCGAGCTCGAGCACGCGCTGGAACACCTCGAACGGTTGCAGCCCGCGTGGCTCGGGATCGGCGATCTCGTCGAGCTTCGCGCGCAGCACGAGCTCCGCGCCCTTCGCGGTCTGCGCGACCTGTCGCTCGTGGAACAACCGCGCCGCGGCGAGCAACAGCGGCGCGACACGGTCGGCTTCGTGCGGCCGCGCGGTCGCGAGATCGGCGCCGATCGCGACGCCGCGCTTGATCGCGCTCGTCGCCTTGCCCGAGCACGCCGCGATGATCAACGGCCGGTTCGGCTCGAGCGCGAGCGCCGCTTGCACGATCGACTCGCCGCCGGGCAGACCGACGAGGATCGCGTCGACCTCGCCGGCGACGATCGCTTCGGCGATCTTGGCCAGGCCCGATTGCGACGACGCGTTGATCGCGACGGCGTGACCGGCCGCGACGATCGCGCTGCGTGCGGCCGCGAGGTGATCGGCGTCTTCGAACACCGCGAAGCGCAGCATCTGTGGCTCGCCCGATTCGGCGACGGCGACCGGCGCCGACGGCGAGCGCGGCTGGGTGTGTTCTTCGTCGAGCTCGAGATCGGACAGCGAGTCGGCGCGCGGTGCTTGGAGCGGCTCGGCGAGAAACTCGTCGAGCTCGGCGGTCATGCCGCGCGGATGCTTGGCGGCAGCTGCCGATGCCATCTTCGCCGGCGAGGCCGGCTTGGCTCGCGATGGCGGCGAGGCGGGCACGAGCGGCCGGCCGAACGCGTGGGCGTCGTCGCGACCGAACTCGCCGTCGCGCCCGAACGTCGGGATGCGATCTTGCGACTCGCGCTTGCGCTGCGCCTCGCCGAGCTCGATCACCGTGCTCTTCGCGCGCGCGGGCGGTGGGCGCGGCGGCTTCGCGCGAACCTCGGGTGCGGTGACTTCACTCGGCATCCGCTTGCCGATTTCGGGCTGCGTCGGTAGCTCGGGCGCGTTCGCGTTGGAGATCAGATCGTCGAGTGCGGCCTCGGCGGCATCGGCCAAGTCTTCGGGCAGCTCTTCGGACATCGAGCCGGCGCGCCGGCCGCTCTTTGTCCCCGGTCTCCGCGTCTTCGCGCGACTCACGCCGACCCCTTCACGATGACCTCCAGCTTACCCCGAGCCAGGCGCAGCTCGAGCACATCCCCCGCGGATACCTGCGCGGGGTCGCGAATCAGTGCGGTTCCCTTGACCGCCATCGCGTAGCCGCGGTCGAGCACGGCCAGCGGCGACAGCGCGGCTAACTGTGCGCCGAGCCGCGCGAGCTCGCCGCGGCTCGCATCGAGATCGGCGCGCATCGCGAGATCGGCTCGATGTGCGAGTGCGTCGAGGTCGCGGCGGGCCCGTAGGATCTGCGCGTGAGGATGCAGCCCGGCGAGCCGGTGCGCGAGCACGTGGAGCTCGGCGCGGCCGCGGCCGATCGCACGTTCGCCTCGCGCGTGCAGCGCGTCGGTCGCCCGATCGAGATCGAGCGCGGCGCGGCCGAGCACGTGGCCGATCTCGCGGTCGATCCGGCGCCGCTCTTTCGCGAGCATGTCCTCGAGCGCGACGCGGTCCGGCACGCACAGCTCGGCGGCCGCGGTCGGGGTCGACGCGCGTGCATCGGCGGCGAGATCGGCGAGCGACAGATCGGTCTCGTGGCCGACCGCGCTGATCACCGGCACCGGGCAGCGCGAGATCGTTCGCACGACGCGCTCGTGGTTGAACGCGGTCAGATCCGTCGCCGCGCCGCCGCCGCGCCCGATGATCAGCACGTCGACGCCGGCGCGCACGACCATCGCCATGCCGGCCACGAGCTGCGCCGGCGCGAGCGGGCCTTGCACCGCGGCGTCGGCGATCAAGATCGACGTCGGGAAGCGGCGGTGAACCGTGCGGATGATGTCGTGGATCGCGGCGCCCGACTTCGACGTCACCACGCCGATGCGGCGCGGAAATCGCGGCAGCGGCCGCTTCTTCGCCGCCGCGAACATGCCCTCGGCCGCGAGCTTTTGCTTGAGCTGCTCGAGCGCGAGCGCTTCGGCGCCGAACCCGGCCGGCTCGACGAAGTCGCAATACAGCTGCATCTTGCCGTCGCGGTCGTAGACGCCGAGCCGGCCGCGCGCGCGCACGCGCTGGCCGACCTCGAGCCGAAATCGCATGCGCACGGCATCGCGGCCCCACATCACGATCGGCAGCACGCAGTCGCGATCGCGGAGAGCGAAATAGAGGTGCCCGGAGCTCGGCTGGCTGATCTGCGAGACCTCGCCTTCGAGCCAGACGAGGCCGAGCGCGTCGAGCGTGCGGCCCGCGAGCCGCACGACATCGGCGATGCGCAGCGGCTGATCGCGACTCGATTGCACGCATGCAACGTATCAAGGCTTGCGCGGAATCGCGACGTCTTGCCCATCGCGGTGCAAGACCAGCCCACTCGCCGAGAACGTGTATCGGTCGATCGCCGGCTTCGACGACGTCGAGAAGAACTCGGTGTCGCTCGACGGCAACAGATCCTGCGGCGGCTCGTCGTTCTTCTTGATCGTCAAGTGATCGGCGACGTGCTCGACGACGAGCACGCTGCCGCCGATCTCGTAACTGCCGGCATAGCCGTCGAGCGTCGCCGAGTCGACGTGCACGGCATGCTGCGCGCGGGGCGGGCGCGGTGGCAGCTGGTCGTGCGGCGTGAAGCCCTCCCACGCGATCGGCGTGTCGCGATTGCCGAGCAACTGCTCGATCAGCGCGGCATAGATGCCTTCGCCGTTCGAGCTGTTCGTCATGATCAAGAGCCCGTTGCCGCGGTCGAACGCGACGACGTAGTGCCGCCAACCGTCGTCGTGGCCCTCCTTGAAGAACGCGTGGCCTTGCGAGGTCGCGTACACGCCCCAGCCCAAGCCGTAGCCGAGCTGGATCTTGCGGTTGGCGTCGCTGGTCTCGGGCGCGAGCGTCGGAAACTCGTGCGCCGAATCGATCGCGATCTGCATGCGCAGCATCTCGGCGCGCGCCGCCGCCGACAGCCCGGTGCCGCGCATCACCGCCGAGACCAGCTTCGCGTAGTCCGCGAGCGTGGTCTGCATGCCGCCCGCGGCGCGCGCTTTCGTGCGCCGCGACGGACCGAGCGACGTGCCGTACTCGTCGTAGCCGTTCGCGAAGTCGCGCTCGAACGCCGGCTGCCAGATCATGCTCGTCCGTGTCATGCCGAGCGGGTGAAACACGCGCGCCTGCATCAGCTGTTCGAGCGGCACGTCGGTGATCGTCTCGACGACGCGCTGCAAGAGCTCGATGCCTTCGCCGGAGTACGCGAACTTGGTGCCGGGCTCGAAGTGAAACGCGAGCTTGTGATCGTCCTCGAGCCAGCGCCAGTTCGCGAAGCCCGACGTGTGATCGAGCAACATCCGCGCGGTGAGCTTGGCGACGCGCGGATCACCCGCGAGGTCGGCATAGTCCGGATCGTCGGCGAGCGGCTTCGGCAGGTAGTCCTGGATCGGTTTGTCGAGGTCGAGTTGGTGGGCGTCGACGAGCTTCATCACGAGATACGCGAACGCGGCTTTGGTCAGCGATGCCGCGCTCATCACCGACTCGGGCGTCAGCGGCAGATGATGCGCGGTGTCGCGCTCGCCGTACGCGCGCACGAGCACCGGCTCGCCGTGCTCGAAGATCGCAATGCCGACACCGGTGACCTCGCCGGCTTTCATCTCGCGCGCAACGACACGATCGATCTCGGATCGGGAGATCTCCGTGCCGTCAAGGCGTGCGAGTTCGCCGTGGACGCACCCCGCCAGCAAGGCCAACACGACAAGCCAGCGCATGATTTCCACAGATCCGCGAGATCCGCGCCCGGCTTACAGATCGGCGCAACCGAGGCGAGTGGCGCGGTGTCGATCGAGAGGATACGATGCCGTTCGCTGCTGTCATGGCCGATCCGATCAAGTCCTCGCAAGTCGCTGCCGACGATGCCGGTGCTCCGATCGCGAAGGACGCGCTCGATCCCGACATGATCAAGCTCAAGCGGGCTCGGCCGAAGATCGGCCTGGTCACCGCCGCGGGCTTGGTGTTCTTGTGCGGCTTGTTCCTCGTGCGGCTGGGCCCGGATCGCCGATTCGCGGACAGCGGCGATGCGCCCGACCGCGTCCAGATCTCCGACGTGCTCGGCGGTCGTGTCGCGCTCGATCGCTTCGTGCAGCTGAACGAGATCGAGCTCGAGTATTCGCACGCGATCCGCACGACAACGGCGAAGGGCAGCCTCGGCGTGCGCGTCGTGCCCGTGCGCGGCACCGGCGAGCACGTGTGGATTGCGGTCTCGGGCGACGGCTGGGATCGGCCCGCCAACGGCGTGTACGCCGGGCGGTTGCGCGAGCTGTCGGCGCTGCCGTTCGCGGCGTCGGTGGAAGCGTTCGCGAAGGATCATCCGCGCCCGGTATTTGTCACGCCCGCCGCGCTGCATGCCGGCCTCGCGACGAACAGCGTGCAGACGATCAGCGGTGACACGATCAAGCCCGAACCCGGCGACAAGCTCGCGTTCGACGTGGTCGATCCCGATTCTTCGACGGTGATCGGCGCGCTCAACGACAAGCTGCCGACCGCGCGCGATTGGGCGATGGCGCTCGTCGCCGCCGGCATCCCGGCGAACGGCACGCCGGAGACCACGCGCGACACCGTGCGGTTTCACGTGCTCGCCGGAGCCGATGCGGTCGCGCCGAAGCTCGAGGCCGCGCAGCTCTGGGGCGCGCGCGTCGAGTCGGTCACCACGCACTACGAGACCACGTGGTCGGCGCTGGGCTCGGCGGCCGCCGGCATCCCGGCCGGCAAGGATGGCAAGGTCATTCCAGACGCGCAGCTCGATCTCGTCGGCGCGTATGTCGCGCGCGGGGTGCCGGCGGGCGCGCTCGTGCTACTCACCGAGGAGCGTCCGGCCGACTACTGGTACGTCCTGCCGATCACGATCGCGCTCGCCGCGATCGGCCTGGTCTTCGCGTGGGCGCTCGTACGCGCGGTCAAGCGCGACGTGTTGTCCCCGTGACATACTCGCGGCGTGGCGGATGACGGCGACAAGCCGTTAGGCACGGTACAGCTGCCGCGCGGCGCGATCCTCGACGCGGCGGCGATCGCTTCGCCGGCGAGCGAGATGCCGACGGTCGCCGATCGCCAGCCGGCCGCCGAGCCGATCGGCAAGACGGTCGTACCCGCGAGCGACATCGCAGCGGATCTCGGTACGCCGCCGGAGCTGCCGCCGCCGTGGCGCTACGAGCTCACCGTCGAGATCGCGCGCGGCGGCATGGGCCGCGTGGTCGAGGCCAACGACCTCGTGCTCGGCCGCACCGTCGCGCTCAAAGAGGCGCTGTCGCGCGATCCCGATTCGATCAAGCGATTCGAGCGCGAGACGCGGATCACCGCGCGGCTCGAGCATCCATCGATCGTGCCGGTCCACGATGCCGGCACGACGCCGGTCGGCGCGCCGTTCTACGTCATGCGCAAGATCGGCGGCCGGCCGCTCGAAGAGCTCGTCGGCAAGCTGCCCGAGCTCACCGATCGGCTCGCGCTGTTGCCGCACATGGTCGCCTCCGCGAACGCGGTCGCGCACGCGCACGAGCGCGGCATCGTGCACCGCGACGTCAAGCCGTCGAACATCCTCGTCGGCGATCTCGGCGAGACGATGCTGATCGATTGGGGCCTCGCGAAGGCGCTCGGCGAGCCCGATCCCGACGAGGCGCCGCGCATCCTCGCGCCGGTCTACGAAGACGACAGCGACATCGTCAAGACGCGCGCCGGCGTCGTGTTCGGCACGCCCGGCTTCATGGCGCCCGAGCAGCTGCGCGGTGCGCCGCCCGACGAGCGCTGCGACGTCTACGCGCTCGGCGCGACGATGTATCACCTGCTCGCGCGGCGGCCGCCGCACTACTCGAAGAACGCGGCCGACATGATGCGCGCCGCCGTCGATGGGCCCGCCGAGCCGCTGCGCCATCGCGTGCCCGGCGTGCCACCGGAGCTCGCCACGATCGTCGACAAGGCGCTCGCGTTCGAGCGCGACGACCGCTATCGCAGCGCGCGTGCGCTCGCCGACGATCTGCAGCGCTTCATCGGCGGTCAGCTCGTCGCGTCACATCATTATTCGCAGCGCGAGAAGCTGGCGCGCTGGGTCCGCAACAACCGCACGACGGTGACCGTGGCCGCCACCGCGCTCGTCGCGATGGTCGCCGGCGGCTCGTTCGCGGTGAGCCGCATCGTCGCCGCACGCGACCGCGAGCACTTGGCCGCCGAGAAGGCGCGCGAGCAAACCAAGCTCGCCGAAGCCGAGAGCACGAAGGCGACCGCGAGCCTCGAGGCGCTTCAGCTCGCCGATGCGCGTAACCTGACGCTCGACGATCCGACGCGTGCGATCGCGATGGTCAAGCCGCTCGTGCCGACGCGCTGGCGTGAAGCGCGCGACGTCGCCGCCGCCGCGCGGGCGAACGGCGTGGCGTACTCGCTGCCGGCGTCGCCCCATGCGGTCTCGCTCGAGCTGTCGCGCGATGGCCAACGCGCGCTCGAAGCCGGCGACGATGGCATCGTACGCATCTACGATCTCGCGAAGCGCACGCAGACGGTGATCGCCGACGCGAAGACGCCGACGCCCGCGCATTTCGGCGACGCCGAGCACACCGTCGTGCTGTTTCGCGACAACCACATCACGCTCGTCGACGTCGCGACCAAATCGCGCCGCGACGTGATGACGCCGACCGCGATCGCGCGGCTCGAAGTCGCCGGGCCGATCGCGTACTGGATCGATCCGCAGCACGCGCTGTGGAAGCTCGATCTCGCCGGCGGCCAGGCGAGCAAGGTCGCGACCGACGAGCCGATCGACGGCGTGTTCCCTTCGCCGGATGGCCGCTGGATCGCGCTCGGCGGCAGCCAGCACGTGTTCCTGATCGATCGCACGGCCGCGACCACGCCGCCGCAGCCGATCACCGGCGCGAGCAACATCCACGCGCTGCAGTGGTCGGCCGATGCGCTGCACGCCGTGATGCTCACCGACGACGAGCTCGTCGATCTCAAGGTCGACGAGGTCCCGCACGTCGACCATCGCTACAACGTCGGCCGGCTGCGCTCGGTCGCGTGGTCGCGCCGCGGCACGTACGCGACCGGCGCGCTCGGCGTCGAGCTGTTGCACCGCGACAACGACGATCACGGCGTACGCGTGCAAGCCGCCGATTGCACGCTCGGCCTGTACGCGACATGGAACGACGCGATCGTCGCGGGTCGGCCCACCAAGCTCTCGATCGTCAGCGACGACGGCGACCGCGTGATCGACAGTCCGCTGCGCCTCGAAAAGCTCGCGGCGTCGCCGCACGGCCCGTTCATCGCCGCTGCCACCGAGGGCGCGCTGCTCGTGTGGGATCTCGAAGCCGTGTTGCCGCGCCACGTCGGCGACGCCGCGCCGACCGGCGCCGGGTTCGTCACGAGCGACGCGGTGATCGCGTCGTACGACGGCGCGCCGGCGCAGTGGATCGATCTGCGCAACAACATGCCGACCCCGCTCGGCGAGCTGCAGCCGATCGTCTCGGTCACCGGCTCGCCCGACGGCCAGCGCGCATTCGTCATCGACGTCACGCATCGCGGCCGCATCGTCGCGCCGGTCGGCGATCCGGTCGAGCTCGATGCCGATATCGATCGCGCCGAGTTCGTCGACGAACATCACCTCGTGCTCGCGACGTCGCAAGGCGCCGTGCTCGTCGCCGAGCCGAGCCAGCCGCGAGGTGCGCGCTCGCTCGTCAAGCGCGATGCGCAGGTCGTCGCGCTGGCCGCGAGCGCGGCCGACGGCGGCTGGATCGCCGCGGCGTTCGCCGATCACGCGCTGTGGCGCGCGCAGCTCGACGGCAAGGCCGAAGCGCTGCAACAGCTCCGGCTGCCGCCGGGCAAGGCCGGGCTCGCGCTAGGCCGCGACGGCGAGGTCGTCGTCGCCAGCGGTCCCGAGCTGCGCGTGTGGCGCGCCGATGGCACGCTCGACACGCTGTGGACCGCGCCGCATTCGATCCACGAGCTCGCGTACATCGACGCCCTTCACGTGCTCGCGATCGCGAGCGACGGCAAGGCCACGATCGTCGACACGCGCGAGCCCAATCACGTTCAAGCGATCAACGTCGAGATCGCATCGCCGACGCTCGCCGGCGATGCCAGCCTGGCCGCGATGGTGACGAGCTCCGGCACGCTCGAGCTCGCCGATCCGCTCGCGAGCGAGCATTGGCAGCTCGCGCCGCGCGGCCGCGGCATGACGGGCGTGCAGCTCTCGCCCGACGGCAAGCGCGTGATCGCGATCGCCGGCGATCATTTGCTCGCGTGGACGCCGGCACTTCCCGACGGTGTCGACGCGACGACGCGCTGGCTCGACGCGCTGACGAACGCCGCGATCGACCGCGGGCCGACGGCCGCGCTCGGGTGGAAGATGCTAAAACCGCCGACACCGTGACTCCGTTTCGCCTCTACGATTCGCTCCGCCGCGCCAAGGTCGCGTTCGAACCGCTCGAAGCCGGCAAGGTTGGCATGTACGTGTGTGGCCCGACGACCTACGCGCCGGCGCACATCGGTCACGCGTACTCGGCGATCTCGTTCGATACGGTTCGCCGCGCGCTCGAGTTCCTCGGCTGGCACGTCACGTACGTTCGCAACGTCACCGACATCGACGACCGGATCATCAAGCGCGCGAACGAGATCCGGCAAGACCCGATGGAGCTGTCGAAGCGGTTCACCGACGAGTACAACCGCGACATGGCGCGCTTCAACGTGCGCGCGCCGTCGATCGAGCCGAAAGTGACCGGCCACATCCCGCAGATCATCGGCGTGATCGAGCGGCTCGTCGCGAACGGCCACGCGTACGTCGTCGATGGCGATGTCTACTTCGAGGTCGCGACGTTTCCGAATTACGGCAAGCTGTCGGGGCAAACTCTCGACGAGCTCGTCGACGGCGCGCGGATCAGCGTCGACGAGCGCAAGAAATCGCCCGGCGATTTCGCGCTGTGGAAATCGGCGAAGCCGGACGAGCCGTGGTGGGATTCGCCGTGGGGCAAAGGCCGGCCGGGCTGGCACATCGAGTGCTCGGCGATGACCGTCACGCACCTCGGCGAGACGTTCGATCTCCACGCCGGCGGCAAGGATCTGATCTTTCCGCACCACGAGAACGAGATCGCGCAATCGCAAGGCGCCGATGGCGACGGCACGTTCGCGCGCTACTGGATGCACAACGGCTTCTTGAACTTCGAAGGCGTCAAGATGTCGAAGTCGCTCGGCAACGTCTTCAACTGCGAACAGATCGCCGACGTGGTCGGTGGCGAGGCGCTGCGCTTCTTCTGCGTGTCGCATCACTATCGCTCGCCCGTCGACTTCGAGGTCCAGCTCGAAGGCGAGCGCGTGCGGTTCTTCAGCCTCGAAGCCGCCGACCGTTCGCTCGCAAAATTCTACGAGACGCTACAGCGGATCGACGGCTTCGTCGCGCAAGGCGGCGACGGCGGCACCGGTGCCGTGCTCGCCGATGCCGAGACGCTCGTGCCCGACGCGCGCGCGGCGCTCGCCGACGACTTCAACGCGCCGGTCGTGGTCGCCGCGCTGCATGCCGCGTCGACGCTGGCGAACAAGCTGCTCGATGAGGGCAAGGGCATCGACAAGGCGGTGCGGCGGCGCACGCTCGCGCGACTCGGCAAGGATCTCCGCGCGGTCGGCTCCGCGATCGGCGTGTTCTCGCAGGAACCGGCCGCGTACCTGGCCGAACGGCGGAAGCGGCTCGTCGCGCTCAAGCGCATCGACGTCGGGGCCGTGCAGGCCAAGCTCGCGGAGCGGACCGCGGCTCGTACCGCGAAGGATTTTCAGCGTGCCGATGCGATCCGCGGCGAGCTCGCGGCGTTAGGCGTCGCGGTGCACGACACACCGAGCGGCAGCGACTGGTCCGTGCAAGACTAGAACGTGGCCGACGATCCGAAACCGACCGCGCTGGTCCCCGCCGCGGCAGCTGCCGGCATGGCCGGCACCGAGCTCGTGCGGCCGATGATCGCGCGCGATCTCGATCGCGCGGGCAAAGGTCAGCTCGTCTACGTCGGTCGCGACGGCGAAGTAAAAAATCCGACGGCCGTGCGCAACCGCCAGGTCGCCGCGTACATCTCGTTCGGCGGGATCATGGCGGCGGGCGTCGCGCTCGCGGCGACGTCGTTTCCCGTCCTCGTGCCGTTTTATCTCGCGCTCGGCGGTCGCTTCTTGGGCACCGCGCGCGCGGTCAAGCGCATCAACGAAGCGAGCGTCGCGCTGTCGAAGGGCGATGCCGCGGGCGGCCGCGCGCTCGCCGAGCCGGTCACGGCCGCATGGTGGGTGCCGCGCCGCGTGCGCGCGCTCGCCGAGCTTCGCGTCGCGATCGCCGACGCGCTCGACGGCAACGGCGACAAGGCGCTCGAGCGTGTTCGCCACGCGCGCGCGAAACTCTCGCCGCGCCTGATCCAGCACCAATTCTCGTACTACACCGAGATCAACTTGCTCACCGCGCTCGGCCGGATCAAGGAAGCGCGCGCGATCCTCGAGGCGCGGGGCCCGGTGCCGACCGGCGAGGTGCTGAAGCTGTCGTACTGGATCGCGCAGATGCACTTGTGGGTCGCGGAAAATCCGCCGCGCATCGATCTCGATGACGGCGAGCTCCACGACCGCATGCGCAAGGGCCTGTCGATGACGGCCGGCTCGGACCTGCTGCTGCTGTGCGCGTGGGTTTATGCGTACAAGAAGCAGCACGACGAGACCGTGTTCGCGTGGCGCCAGTCGCGCGAGCGCGAAGGGTCGCAGCGCCTCGACGTCGCGATGCCGAAGCTCGCCGCGTGGATGGCGCAATATCGTCTCGACCACCCCGAAGTCGATCAAGACGAGCCCGAGGATCTGTAGCTCGCTAGCGCGGCTTCTCGTCGGCGTCCTCGCTCAAGTACGCGAGGATCACTTCGTCGAGACTCTTCTCGGAGATCAGGCCCTGACCGAAGCCGCGGCCTTCGTCTTCGCGCGCCTTGCGCACGCGAGGGCCGGTCGGCGTGGTCGTCGCGGGCTTCGGCGGCGCACCGACGATCACCGCGGGTCGCGTCATCACGACGTTATTGCCGCTGGAGGGCGTCGCGGCTCGCGTCGCGATCGGTGCCGTGACGTGCAGCGCGCGCTTCGGATCGACGACCGGCACGTTCTCGGACGGTTGTCTGGTCCGAATCTCCGATGGCGACCGGACGACCTGCGAGCCGACCGCGGGCGTCCGTGGTCGGCCGAGCCCGGAGGGAATCGCGACGCGACTGGCGGCGTGCTCGCGCGACAGCGGCGGACTCTCGCCGGTGCTGCGCTTGGACATCGAGTACTGCGTGCCGCTCGCGGCCGGCCGCTCGCTCTGCGGCCGCTCGTGTGGTCCCGACGGCAGCTCGACCGATGGCGGCGCCGGCGCGTAGACCTCGATCGCATCGGTGTTCTCGCGATTGCGCTGCTCCGGAGGCAGCGGCCGCGAGACGACCTGCGCGGGCGTGATCGCCGGGCGCGATGGTTGCCGGACCGGCGGCAGCGTCGCCGCGCCGTGGCTCGGCGGTCGATTCGGCGGTGGCGCCGAGTCCGCGCCGATGCGCGTCGGCACGCCGTCGGCACCGCTCTCGATCACGTCGTCGACATCGGTGTCGCGCGTCGTGCGCATGCGGTTCGAGTCTTCGGGCTGGATGATCTCGATCTCGGGCGAGGAGTCGACGTTGAGCGTGATGCCCGCTTTGCTGCCGAACTGCGCACGCGCGGGAATCGGCGGCGGCGTCGCGGCGCGCGGGTTCGTGCGCGGTGGCGGTGGCGGCGTGGGCCGCGACGGCGGTTGTTGTTGCACGCTCGCCGCAT
>DATBAS010000086.1:0-31921 GCA_036271395.1 Kofleriaceae bacterium | reverse complement strand
CTGATCGATCTGGATGTCGGCCTTCGACGACCGCCCGATGATGATCTGGGGCCGGTTCAGATTGAACTTCTTCCCCAGCTCGAGCCCGTAGATCACGACCAGGCAGGCCTCCTTCGCCACCGGGCGATCGCTGATCTTCGAGATCGCGGTCACCACCGTCTTGTTCCGGCCCGTATCGGTCATGTGTGGACGCGCCCCGCGCGGCCAGCGACGATCGTATCAGAAACTACGCCGGTTACCGCCTGGTGTCCGCGCATTCGAGGCGATCGTCGGCCGCGCGCTTACACTGGAGCACGTCGCTGTCATCGATGAGATAACCGCCGCGGACGAAGCGATACGGCTCGAGCAACATGCGGCCACCGCGTTGAGTCCAATACGCGCGAACATCGCGCATGTTGGCATCGCCCTTCGTCGCGAGCGGCTCGAGCGCGGCGCCCGCAAAGTTTCCGAGATAGCGCGCGCAGTCGCCATGCGCGGCCGCCGAGAACACATTCCAATAGCAGTTGCCGAGCGCGTCGCACTTCGCGCGATCGGCCACGATGATCTCCGGGCGGCCGTCGCCGTCGAGATCGCGATCGGCATGTACGAGACGCGGCTGTGCGCTGACCACGCCATCGCGCCCCGGTGTGCCACACGCGCCGGGCTGGACGGTCGTCGTCGGGACGAGCGGCGTCGTCGGTCCGGTCGAGTGCGTGCAGGCGGCGACGAGGACCAAAGCCGCTGCCCTGCGCATGCGCGGGGAACCTAACACCTTTGCGCATGAAATCTTGTACGCGGACGCGGATACGGTTACATCCAGTCAGTGGCGATGCAAAGGTCGCGGGCGCAGCTCTTCGCCCTGATCGGTGGCGTGGTGATCGCGGCCGCGGCCGTGCTCGCCAAGACCGGAGGCGGCAAGCCCGCGGCGGCCGCACCAGCGGCGGCGATCGCGGGGCCGGCGCTGGTTCCGACCGTCGAGACGCCGAAGCCGGCCCAGGTCGATCTCACGCTGCAGCTCGACAAGCTCACGAAGAACGGCGACCACTACGAAGCGCCGCTCGCCGACGGCCGCATCGCCGTGCTCACGCTCGATCCGGTGCTGCAAGACGCCGCCGAAAAGCTGCTCGACGACGCGCGGGCCCCGCGCGGCGCGATCGTCGCGATGGCGCCGGATGGCCGCATCTTGGCGCTCGCCGGCCGCCGCACCGCCGAGCCCAAAGGCGGCAAAGACGGCACGCATGACTGGCATCTCGCGACGGATGTGTGGGCGCCGGCCGCATCGATCTTCAAGCTCGTGACCGCGAGCGCGCTCGTCGCGGGCGGGCTCGATCCCGACGAGAAAGTCGCCTATCACGGCGGCCTGCGCTCGGTCGTCGAGTCGAACTTGAAAGACGATCGTCGCGACAACAACGAAGCGAGCCTGACGTTCGGCGTCGCGCACTCGAACAACGCGATCGTCGGCAAGCTCGCCTACGAGCACCTCGAGCCCGGCGCACTCGACGCCGCCGCGCACGATCTCGGGCTCGCCGCCGACCTGCCGGTGTCGCTCGCGCTGACCGGCCGATTCGCGGAGCTCGCGCTGCCGCACGACAAGACGATCGACTTCGCGCGCGCCGCGGCCGGCTTCGCGGGCTCGCGGCTCAGCGTGCTCGGCGGTGCGTTGCTCGCGTCGGCGTTCGCCGATGGCGGCGAAGAACCCGTGCCGCGGATCATCGAATCGATCGCGGGCGTCAAGCAGGCCGCGCCGGCGCGCCATCGCGTGCTCGCCCAAGCGGTCGCGACCGCGGTCGCCAAGATGATGGTCGCGACGTGCGACGTCGGCAGCGCCGCGCGTTCGTTCCGTCACCACAAGGTCGAGGTTGCCGGCAAGACCGGCACGCTGGCGACCACCGAGCCGTTCTACATGGAGCACTCGTGGTTCGTCGGCTACGCGCCGGTCGACAAACCTCAGATCATCGTGTCGGTGTTGCTCGGCAACCCCGAAAATTGGCACTTGCGCGGGCATGAAGCGGCAAAGCGCATGATCGATCTCGCCGTGAAGGAAGATTCCGGCGAAGCGGCGCGACGAGCAGGCAACCCTGTTCGGTGATACGATGGCTGTCGTCGTCCGGGAGGCTTTATGACTAGGCTAGCTGTGGCCTTCGCGGTTGCTGGTGTGCTCGTCGCGCAGGTCGCGTACGCAGAAACGCAAGCAGAGCTCGCGGAGAAAGAAAACGAAGATGGCAAGGCGCTCATGTTCCAAGGGAACTACAAGGGCGCGACCGAGAAGTTTCGCGACGCGGCCGACCGGGCTCCGGAAGCGAAGTACTTCTTCAACCTTTGTTACTCGGTGTATCAGCAGGGCGTTTTCGGCGAGGCGCTGACCGCCTGCAACAACGCCGACAAGCTCAGCCCCGACGACACGCTCAAGGGCAAGCTGGGTAAGCTCGAGGACCAGATCAAGAACGACGCGGCAACACAGCACGTCGATCTCGCGCCGTCCGGTGGTGGCGGTGGCCCGACAAATCTCAACGATCCGAACGCCGTGACCGGCGGTGGCGGCACACCGCCTCCCGATCCCAACAGCGGCCACACCGCGCCCGTCGATCCGAATGCCGGCAACCCGAACCAGAACCCGAACACGGGTGGTGGTGCGGTCTCGGCGGGGGGCGGCGCGCAAATGCAATACGCGGTCGGTCGTCCGACCCAGAATCTGATGGCGATCACGGCGCCCGAGCACAACTACACGTGGACGCTCGGCGTCGATTTCTACGGCGCCGGCGGTCAGATCGGGCGCTCGAATGTCTACGGCACCGGCGGCGGCGGCTTTCGCGTCAAAGCCGACTACTTGCTGATCCCGCAGATCAAGGTCGGGTTCCAGGGCTACCTGCAGCTGACGCACTTCGGTCAAGGCACGATGGACACCGGCCAGGGGCTCGCGACCCTCGACATTTTCGACGTCGGCGTCGCGGCGTACAAACACTTCTGTATCGCCGCGTCGCGGCTGTGCCTGACGCCGCTCGCCGGCATCCAGCTCGCGCTGATGTCACCTGCGAACGAGACCGATGGTGAGGGCAGTCAGGTCTTCAACTACGCCGCGGTCGGCGCGCGTCTCGAGGTCGCGCTCAACTGGGCGCTCGGTCGCCGGCTCGAGCACGTGCTCAGCGTCTCCGTCGGTGCGAACATCTACTCGCCGGTGTTGTCGTCGCCGGCCGATGGCTCGGGGCTCGGCACCGCCGAAATGATCGGCCTCGATGCGGCCGGCGTGGCCGGCTACGTCGGTATCGGCTACACGTATCGCTTCGATACGCCGCTCGGCATGGCGCCGTTCATCACGCTCGAGTAAGCGCCGTCTTAACAAGAGCGTTTTTCGAGCGCCACGAGCGGTCTCGCTGACGAGATCGGGTATCTTCTGCGCGCGCCGTCGATGTCACAAACGGCGCGCACAGGAGATGCCATGGCTGCGACCGAGAAGCAGAGTGCCAAGCTGTCCCTTCCCGGCGGCAAGGAAGTAAATCTTCCTGTCGTCGTCGGCACTGAGGACGAGCACGCCGTCGACATCCGCGCGTTGCGCCAGGATTCCGGCTACATCACGCTAGATACCGGCTACATGAACACGGGCTCGACGACGAGCTCGATCACGTACCTCGACGGCGAACAAGGCATCCTGCGCTATCGCGGTTACCCGATCGAGGAGCTCGCCGAGCACTCGAACTTCGTCGAGGTGAGCTACCTGCTCATCCACGGCAAGCTGCCGACGCCCGCCGAGCGCAAGACATTCGGCTCGGCGCTGACCCGCCACAGCTTGATCCACGAAGACATGCACAACTTCTTCTCGGGCTTTCCGCCGACGAGCCATCCGATGGCCGTGCTGTCGGCGATGGTCACGTCGCTGTCGGCGTATTACCCCGACAGCCTCGACCGCAACTCGTCGATGGACCTCCACATCACGCGCCTGTTGTCGAAGGTCCGCACGATCGCGGCGTTCGCGTACAAGAAGAGCATCGGCCAGCCGCTGATGTACCCGCGCAACTCGCTCAACTACTGCGGCAACTTCCTGCACATGATGTTCGCGGTGCCGAGCGAGGAGTACGAGGTCTCGCCGATCGTCGAGAAGGCGATCAACCAGCTGCTCATCCTGCACGCCGATCACGAGCAGAACTGCTCGACGTCGACGGTCCGTATGGTCGGCAGCTCGGGCGCGAACCTGTACGCATCGATCGCGGCAGGCATCCTCGCGCTGTGGGGCCCGCTCCACGGCGGCGCGAACCAGGCCGTGATCGAGATGCTCGAGGAGATCAAGACGTCGGGCACGGACTACAAGAAGTTCCTCGACGACGTCAAGAACAAGCGCGACAACCGGCGGCTGATGGGCTTCGGCCATCGCGTGTACAAGAACTTCGATCCGCGCGCGAAGATCCTCAAGAAGATGTGCGACGAGGTGCTCACGCACATGGGCGTGAAGGACCCGCTGCTCGACATCGCGAAGTCGATGGAAGAGGTCGCGCTCAAGGACGACTACTTCGTCTCGAAGAAGCTCTACCCGAACGTCGACTTCTACTCGGGCATCATCTATCGCGCGCTCGGCATCCCGACGAACATGTTCACGGTGATGTTCGCGCTCGGCCGCCTGCCCGGCTGGATCGCGCACTGGAAAGAAATGGTCGAGGACAAGGACACGAAGATCGGCCGTCCTCGCCAGATCTACACCGGCGAGAAGATCCGGCACTTCGTGCCGATCGATCAGCGTTGAACGAGCCGCGCTCGAAGGTGTGTGCTCGACGCGATCGTCGGCGATGACGTGTACACCGAGATCGAGCGGCTCGCGACGGCGATGCAGTTGAACGACGACGGTTGGAAGCGTCTCAAGCGCACGCCGTATCGCTGATCATTTGCAGCCGGGCGCGAGCACGTTTTCGCGGTACTCGCCGTCGACGTTGCCGGCCGGATCGTACTCGCACACCCACACGTCGAGCCCGTTGCATTGCGCGTGGCCGCAACCGACCTGCGTCGTGGACTTCCAGACGAGCTGCGTGAAGTGGCCGGTCTTCATCGAGAACCCGCCGGTCGGGAACTTGTAGTCTTTCACTTCGCCGTACCAATAGTCGACGGTGCCGGTCGGATCGAGCGCGCCGATGGTGCCGGCCGCGAGGTTCTCGCCGTACGGGCCGTTCGAGTGCTCGAACGCGCAGCGCTTGGCGCGCAGCGTATCGGCCCAGTGTTGCGCGTAGTCGGCGAGCTTCGTCGACCACGTGAGCGGCGGCGCACAGTGCTTGGCGCGGACGCGAGCGTGCGCCGCGACGAACGCCGTCGCCATGCCGGCCGGCGCGGCGGATGCCGTCGCGATGGACGCCAACACGATTCCTGCGAAGCGGCGCATCTCGCGAGCATGACACGCTTGCAAGCGCGGCGCGTCCGAGCCAGATTGCCGCCTTGACCGTCGTTGCCGAGCCCACTTCGTCTGCACTCACGCATGGCATTCGCGTCCGCGTGCAGTCGCTCTACCTCGCGGAACAATCATCGCCCCCCGACGACCGCTACGTGTTCGCGTACACGATCTCGATCTCGAACGAAGGCGCTCGCGGCGCGCAGCTGCGCACGCGGCACTGGATCATCACCAACGGTCACGGCGGCGTCGAAGAAGTCCGCGGCGATGGCGTGGTCGGCGAGCAGCCGAAGCTCGCGCCCGGGCAAACGTTCCAGTACACGTCGGGCTGCGTGCTCGCCACGCCGGTCGGCACCATGCAAGGCAGCTATCGGTTCTGGCGCGACGACGGGTCGTACTTCGACGCCGAGATCGCGACGTTCTCGCTCGCGTCGACGTTCCGGATCGACGCCGACGCCAATTGATTCCGCGTGTTGCCGACGTGCGCGCGTGTAGGCGCGATTTTCACAAAGCCTTCGCGTAGGCTAGGCGTCTAATCCTGACGATGACGAATGCCGAGCGCGAGGCAGCGACCGCGACCGCGTTGGTCGACGCGGCGAAGGCCGGCGATACGCGCGCGTTCGAAGCGCTCGTCAAACGCTACCGCAAGCGGATCTACGCGCTCGCGCTGCACATCGTCGGTCACGCGAGCGAAGCCGACGACATCGCGCAAGAGGTGTTCTTGAAGGCGTACCGCGCGCTCGGCACGTTCGAGGGGCGCAGCCAGTTCTTCACGTGGGTCTATCGCATGACGGTCAACCGCTCGCTCAACGCGCGTCGCGACCGCTCGCGTCGCGCCGAGCACGGCGACGTGCTACTCGCCGACGGCGACCCGCGTATCGAGCTCGCCGTCGCCGTCGATGCGCGCGACAACCCGAGCCTCGCCGCCGAGCTCCGCCAGACCTACGCGCGGCTGTTGCGCGCGCTCGATTCGCTGCCCGCCGACATGCGCACGACGGTCATCCTCGTGTCGCTGCAAGGGCTGTCGCACGGCGAGGCCGGCGTGGTGCAAAAAGTTTCCGAGGGCACGATCGCGTGGCGCATGCACGAAGCGCGGCGCCGCCTGCACGATGCGATGGCGCCGACGAAGTTGCCGCGCAAGCGCGAGCTGTCGGCGGATCTGGCGCGCGTGCTGCTCGAGTACGGCCTGCCGATCATCGGCAAAGCCTAGCTCGGCGTCTTGTCGCACGTGCCGAAGTCCTTCCACGCCGAGCCGTGGCCGGGCTGGTCGTGGCCGTTTTTCGCGGACTCGGGTGCGTCGTTGTTGCACTCGTAGGACGCCGGCGCGCCGCCCGATGCACGAAGAATCGTCACGGCTCGCCGACGCCCATCGCCGGGCCGCCTTTGGCCTCGGCGCGCTGATACGCCGGCCGCGCACGGGCGCGGTCGACCCAGTCTGTGATGCGCTTCGGCGGGTTCGGCACGCGCGTCGCGATCGCTTCGAGCGGATAGCTCATCTGAATGTCGGCGAGCGACAGCTCGTCGCCGGTGAGCCAGGTCGACTTCGCGAGCGCGCCGTCGAGGAACGCGACGTGCTTGTCGAGGTTCGGCGTGATGAACTGCTTCTCGACGTTGCTCGCGATTGCCTTCGCGATCGGCCGCACCAAGAATGGCGCCGCCGTCCGCACGCGGTTGAACACCATGCGCATCACCAAGAACGGCATCAACGAGCCTTCGGCGTAGTGCATGAAGTAGCGATGCGCGGCGTACGCTGGCGTGCCCTTCGCGGGCACGAGCTTGCCATCGCCGTATTTGTCGGCGACGTACTCGAGGATCGCGCCCGACTCGGCGATCGTCTCGCCGTCGTCGGTGATCACCGGGCTCTTGCCGAGCGGATGAATCTTGGCGAGCTCGGGCGACGCGAGCAGCGTCTTGGGATCGCGCTTGTAGAGCACGAGCTCGTAGGGCACGCCGAGCTCTTCGAGGAGCCACAGCACGCGTTGCGAACGAGAGCTCTCGAGATGATGAACGGTGACCACGATCGCCGTTATACGGGTCAGATCGAACGAAAGTACAAGCTGGCGGCACATTTCGCGGCGCGTACGAGCGGTGAATGCGCCAGATCATTCTGCTCGCCGGACCGCCCGGCGCGGGCAAGTCGACGATCGCCGAACGGCTCGCAGCCAGGTGGCACCACGCGGGCTCGAGCATCACGCGATCGCGATCGACGAGACCGACGGCGCGGTGCGCGAGGCCGTCGCCGGCGGTGTATACCGCCTCGCATGAGCAAGGTCCCGAGTCACTCGCCGACCCACGAAGACATCGAGCTCGGGCGCTTGGCATCGATGGGGCTCGAGCTCGAAGACATCGCGACCGACGACGTCGTGAAGCTGGCCGACATCGTCGAGCTCGCCGAAGATCGCGGCCGGCCGCCGAGCCACTACGTCGCCGCCGTCACGCTGGCGACCGACCTGCGGATCGCGCCGCACGACGCCGCGATGACGCTCAAGATCTGCGCCGGCAACTGCCAGCGCTACGGCGCGCTCGATCTGATCGACGCGCTGATCGCCAAGCAGGCCAATGTCACCTGGCTACCCGTCGATTGCCTCGATCGCTGCGATCAGGCACCCGCGTGCGAGCTGCACGGCGACCACGGCGTGCTCGTGATCGCGCCCGCCACCGCCGGCGCGATCACCGAAGCGCTAAATACACTGTAATGTCGCAGGTGTCGCACGACAGTCGCATCTTGGCCGCGACGAAAAGCGGCGCTAGCCTGCTAGTCGCACGCCCGGCGGATGCCCGACGGCGGTGCGGAGGTTGATCGACCCGTGCTGCGCCTGTCGAAGCTGAACAAGTACTACCGCATCGCGACGCACAGCTTGCACGTGCTGCGCGATGTCGACCTCGATATCGCCGAAGGCGAGATGGTCGCGATCATGGGAGCGTCGGGCTCCGGCAAGTCGACGCTGCTCAACATCCTCGGCATCCTCGACGACTACGATTCCGGCGAGTACTGGATCGGCGACACGTTGATCAAAGGCCTCACCGAGCGCAAAGCGGCGAACTATCGCAATCGCTTCATCGGCTTCGTGTTCCAGTCGTTCAATTTGCTGCCGTTCAAGACCGCGCTCGAGAACGTCGCGCTGCCGCTCTATTATCAGGGCGTGACGCGGCGCAAGCGCAACGCGATCGCGATGCAGTACCTCGACCGCGTCGGCCTGCGCGACTGGGCCGATCACACGCCCGCCGAGATGTCGGGCGGTCAAAAGCAGCGCGTGGCGATCGCGCGTGCGCTGATCGGCAAGCCGCGCATGATCCTCGCAGACGAGCCGACCGGCGCGCTCGACTCGACGACGTCGGGCGAGATCATGGATCTGCTCGCCGAGATCAACCGCGAGGGCGTCACGGTGTTGATCGTCACGCATGATTCCGAGGTCGCCTCGCGCACGCCGCGCACGATCCGCATCCACGACGGCAAGATCTTGAGCGCCGACGACGCCGCCGCGCACGTGGCCGCCGCCGCTGCATCGACGCCCGTCGCGCCCGCGGGTCCGACCGAGCCGGCGGTTTCCTAAATGGGCCTCGCGTTCCTGCCGCTCGGCTTGTTCTCGTTCGCCGTCGTGGTCGGCGGCGCGCTGTGGATGATCGGCACGATCCCGAACCTGAAGCTGCGCGGCACGTTCGCGATCTTCGAGGTCGGCTTCGCGACCCTGGTCTCGATGCTCTCGATCGATCGCTGGGGCGAAGTCTTCGACACGATCCGCCGCAACAAGCTGCGCACCGCGCTCACCGCGATCAGCGTCGCGTGGGGCATCTTCGTGATGGTCGTGCTGCTCGGCATGGGCCGCGGCCTCAACAACGGCATTCGTTACTCGTTCCGCCAGGAGGCGATGAACGTCGTGCGGATCTCGGCGGGCCGTACGTCGGTCCCGTACGCCGGCTACAACGTCGGCCGCAAGCTCACGTTCCAGAACCGCGACTACACCAACGCCGCGACGGTCAAAGGCATCGAGCACCTCGACGGCCAGTTCTTCATCAAGGGCGGTCAGTTCGGCGGCGGCGAGATGAAGCTGCAGCGCGGCGTGAAGTCGAACGTGTTCGGCGTCAACGCGGTTTATCCCGACAACTTCTACACCGGCGGTTACCAGATCATCGAAGGCCGTTATCTCAACGCGACCGACATCGGCACGCTGCGCAAGTCGGTCGTGATCGGCAAGCCGGTGCGCGACTTCTTGTTCGGCCACGGCGACTCGAGCAGCGCCGGCGACGGCGGCTTCGACGACCCGATCGGCGAGTGGATCGTGGTCGGCGGTGTGCCGTTCCAGGTCGTCGGCGTCTACACCGATCAAGGCAGCGAAGAAGAAGAGCGCCAGGTCTTCATCCCGACGACGACCGCGCAGCTCGCGTTCAACGGCGCCGATCGGCTCGGCATGCTGAGCTTCACGGTCGGCGACGCCGACGCGCAAACGGCGCACGCGATCACGCGCGAGATCTTGGGCCAGCTCGCGGCGTCGCATCAGTTCTCGCCCGACGATCCGCAAGCCGCGCGCGTGTTCGACAACGTCGAAGGCTTCGAGCGGTTCAGCCAGTTCTTTCTGGTGATCTCGCTGTTCGTGTTGGTGATCGGGTTGGGGACGTTGGCCGCCGGCGTCGTCGGCGTGTCGAACATCATGATGATCGCGGTCAAGGAGCGGACCCGCGAGATCGGCATTCGCAAGGCGCTCGGCGCGACGCCGGTCTCGATCGTCGCGATGATCGTGCAAGAGGCCGTGTTCTTGACCAGCGTCGCCGGCTTGCTCGGGCTGTCTGCCGGCGTTGGCTTCTTGAGCCTGATGCCGCACCTGATCGAGACCGACATGATCCGCGATCCGAGCGTACGCGTCGGGGTCGGCGTGCTCGCCGCGTTCGGGCTCGTCGTGGCGGGCGCGCTCGCCGGCTTCATCCCCGCGCGTGCCGCCGCCAAGGTCAACCCCGTGCAGACGCTGCGTGACTCATGATCTTGGATCGCGACAACTGGGCCGAGATCTGGGTCGTGCTGCGCGCGAACAAGCTGCGCACCGCGCTCACCGCGTTCGGCGTCGCGTGGGGCATCTTCATGCTCGTCGCGATGCTGGGGTTCGGTTCTGCCATGCAGAGCGGCACCAAGCGCAACCTGTCGGGCATGGCCACGAACATGATGTTCTGCTGGGGCCAGACCACGACGCAGGCCTACGAGGGCATGCGGCCGGGCCGCGTGATCCAGTTCAAGACGCACGACATCGAGCTGCTGCGGCACTTACCCGGCGTCGAGTTCGTCGCGCCGCAGGCGCAGCTCGGCGGCTGGCAGAGCGGCTTCAACGTCCTCTACGGCACGAAGACCGGCAGCTTCAATATCTTCGGCGAGCTTCCCGATTACCGCCACATCATCTCGTTCCAGTACGCGGCCGGCCGCTTCATCGACGACAACGACGAGCGCGACTCGCGCAAGGTCGCGGTGATCGGCCCGGCCGTGATGAACGAGCTGTATCCGAAGGGCACCAACCCGATCGGCACGTACATCAAGATCAGCGGCGTCTACTTCGAAGTCATCGGCGTGACCAAGACGCTGCGCCAGGGCCAGCAAGGCGATCGCGACGCGCACGCGATCTACGTGCCGTTCTCGACGCTGCGCAAGTCGTTCCACCTCGGCGACAAGGTCGGCTTCTTCGCGCTCACCGCGACGCCAGGCACCGACGGGCCCGAGCTCGAGCGCCAGGTCCGCGCCGCGCTCGCAAAAGAACACAAGATCGCGCCCGACGATCACCTCGCGATCGGCTCGTTCAACATGTTCGAGCTGTTCTCGAAGTTCGACACCGTCTTCTTCTGGCTGTGGGCGATCAGCTGGATCGTCGGCGGCCTCACGCTCGCCGCCGGCGTGATCGGCGTGTCGAACATCATGTTGATCGCGGTCAAAGAGCGCACGAAAGAGTTCGGTATTCGCAAGGCGCTCGGCGCGACGCCGATCTCGGTGATCGGCATGGTGCTGATGGAGACGATCGCGGTGACGTCGATCGCCGGGCTCGTCGGCATCGCGTACGGCTGCGCCCTGCTCTACGCCGGCGACCTCGCGCTCGGCGCGATGCCACCTGGCTCATCGCCGTTTGGCCCGCCCGAGGTCGGCCTCGGCACCGTCGTGCAGGCGCTCGCCGTGCTCGTCGGCACCGCGACGCTCGCCGGCTTGATTCCCGCATTTCACGCCGCATCGATCAAACCGATCGAAGCGCTTCGCACGGAGTGACCATGAACATTGTTAAACGAATCTTGATGGGAATCGGGTTGCTCGTCGTCGCCGTGGTCATCCTCGGCTCGTTCGGCTACCTCTACAAGAAGTCGAAGGCCAAGCCGGTCGTCTACCAAACGGAAGCGCCGGAGACGCTCGACATCACCAAGAAGACGGTCGCGACCGGCTCGGTGACGCCGAGGCAATCGGTCGACATCAAGCCGAAAGTGACCGGCGTGATCTCGCACCTCGACGTCGACGCCGGCGCGGCGGTAAAAAAAGGCGATCCGATCGGCGAGGTGCAGATCATCCCCGATGCGCAGACGGTGAACGCCGCCGTGGCCGGCCTGCGCAGCGCGCAGATCTCGGAAGACAACGCCAAGCGCGAGCTCGACCGCGAAGAGGGCTTGTTCAAGAACGGCGTCGTTTCCGAGACCGAGCTGTTCAAGTTCCGCACCGACTACGCGCTCGCCAAGGAGCAAACCCAACAAACCGCCGCGAACGAGCAGATCGTGCGCGAGGGCGCCACGCACGGCCAAGGCAAGAGCTCGACGACGATCGTGACCGCGACCGTCGACGGCATGGTGATCGACGTGCCGGTCAAGGTCGGCTTCTCGGTGATCCAGGCCAACAGCTTCAACCCGGGCACGACGGTCGCGACGATCGCGAACATGGGCGACATGATCTTCGACGGTCACGTCGACGAGTCCGAGGTCGCCAAGATCAAGATCGGCATGCCGCTCAAGATCAAGGTCGGCGCGATCGACGACGCCACGTTCGACGGCAACCTCGAGTTCATCGCGCCGCAGGGCAAAGAGATCGACGGCGCGATCCAGTTCGAGATCAAGGCCGCGCTCGCGCAGAAGACAGGGCAATACATCCGCGCCGGCTACAGCGCGAACGCCGACATCGTGCTCGACCAGCGCAAGCACGTGCTCGCGATCCGCGAGGCGCTCGTCCAGTACGACAAGGACAAGGACAAGAAGGCATTCGTCGAGGTCGAGACCACGCCGCAGACCTTCGTGCGCCGCGACGTCAAGCTCGGGCTCTCCGACGGGCTCGAGGTCGAGGTACTGAGCGGCGTCACGATCGCCGACAAGATCAAGATTCCCGACAACGCCGGTCCGGCCGGGACCGAAGCGGAGGGACCGCCGGGCGGCAGCGGCGCGGGCAGCGCGAGCGCGCCGAAGGCGCCGGCGAAGAAGTAACGCCGCTTTCGCGACCGCTCGCCGCGTCCGCGTCCGCCACCGCCACCGCCACCGCCACCGCTACCGCTACCGCCACCGCTACCGCTACCGCCACCGCCACCGCCACCGCCACCGCTTCCGCTACCGCTACCGCTACCGCTTCCGCTTCCGCTTCCCGCTTCCGCTTCCCGCTTCCTGCGTCTTCGCCACGATGGTTGTCCTTCGCCTCGCGTGCGCTTGCGCCAGGACGCGCCGCGCGCGCGGCCGCTGCGCAGGACGCGAACGCTTGCTTCTTAGCGCGCGGCATTGTCCTGGCGCGCGCCCGCGTTGGGCGAAAGGACAAACCATCATGGCTCTCGATGCATATACCGTTTCGATTTCGCTTCTCCGCGCACTGGCGCCGTTGCTCAAACGCCTCGCCGCGGTTGATCCGAAGCTCGAAGATCAGACCAGGCGCGCCGCGATGAGCGTCTCGCTCAACATCGCCGAGGCGGGCGAGCGCAAAGGCAAGGACCAGCGCAATCGCTTCCGCATCAGCCTCGCGAGCGCAGCTGAAGTCGCCGCCGCGCTCGACGTCGCCGCCGCGCTCGGCTACATCGCCGACGGCGATGCGAGCGACGCGCTCGAGCTGATCGACCGCGTTCGCGCGATGACCTACCGGCTGGCGCGCTAGCGCGTCGCCGCCATTCGCGCGGCCCGCTTCGCTCCGCCCGAACGATCGCACCGCGACGGGCAACGCTGAAGCGCGCGTGGTGCGGCGACGGCGGCGCGGCGACGGCGACGCGAAGAAGTAGGAGATCGCGTCCCTTTTTCAGCGACCGTCGTGAGTCGTCGACCGTGATAGCTTGAGCGGGCCATGGCAACGCGCACGAGGCTCGGCGCGATCGACGCGGGATCGAACGCGATCCGCGTCGTGATCGCCGAGCTCACGGGGCCGGGCTCGGCCGACCTCGTGCGCATCGAGGCCGAGCGCATCCCGGTGCGGCTCGGCCATAACGCGTTCACGCAGAGCATGCTCGAGCCCGCGACGATCGATGGCGCGGTCGCGGCGTTCGTCCACTTCCGCGAGCGCTTCGATCACCACGGCGTCGGGATTTACCGCGCGGTCGCGACGAGCGCCGTGCGCAACGCGAGCAACCGCGACGTGCTGTTGCATCGGCTCTATCACGAGGCCGGTATCGAGCTCGAAGTGATCGAAGGCGAAGAAGAGGCGCGCCTCGTTCGCAAGGCCGTGATGCAGGCGTTCGCCGCCGGTGCGGCACCGCGCGCGATCTTGGATCTCGGCGGCGGTAGCCTCGAGGTGAATTTGCGCGCCGGCTCGGCGTGGCGCGGCACGTCGCTCCCGGTCGGCACCGTGCGGCTGATGGAGACGTTCGGGCTCGACGGCGCGATCGGCGAGGCCGAAGCCGGCATGGTGCGCCGCTACACCGCGACGTTGATGCAGCCGATCGCGCGCGGCGCGAGCAACGTCTCGACGGCGGCGATCACCGGCGGCAACGCCGACGCGCTCGCGAAGATTTTCGGCGACGGTCATCCGCAGACTGCGACGACGTCGCCCGGCTTCGACCTCGCCGAGCTCGAGAAGGGATTGCCCGCGCTCGTCGGCGCAACCGTCGACGAGCGCATGGCCAAGTTCGGCATCAAGCGCGACCGCGCCGAGGTGCTCGGTATCGCGGCGCTGGTGTTCGCGACGGCCGCGCGGCAATTGCGCTTGCAGCGGCTCGTCGCGCCCGGCGTCGGCGTGCGCGAGGGCGTGTTGATCGAGCTCGCCGAGACCGCACGCGAGGAGCAAGCGAAAGCCGAGGGCGCGCACGACAAGGCGCTGCTCACCGCCGCGCGCAGCTTCGCGAACCGCGTCGATCACGACACCACACACGGCGAGCACGTACGGCTGCTCGCGCGCGCGCTGTTTCACCAGCTGCGCGATGTCCACGGCATTCCCGATCAGATGGGCGTGCTGCTCGAGGTCGGTGCGTTGCTCCACGACGTCGGCGAGGTCGTGAACCAGCGCGGCCACCACAAGCACAGCGAGTACATGATCCGCTGGGGCCGGATTCCCGGGCTCGACGAGGCCGGCCGCGAGATGGTCGCGCAGATGGCGCGCTGCCACCGCAAGGACGCCGCTCGCGCGCGCGAGCTGATCAACGCATCGCCGCTGTCGAAGGAGCAGCGTGGCCAGCTCCGCAAGATGACCGCGCTGTTGCGCATCGCCGACGGGCTCGACACCGATCACCGCTCGCGCGTCGAGCAGGTCGTGTGCACGCGCATGGGCGATGCGATCGTGCTCGATCTCGTCGTGCGCGACGGGCCATCGCGCGACGACGCGCAGCTGTTGCGCAAGGCCGACATGCTGCGCGACGAGCTCGGGCTCGACGTGCGCGTCACGGTCGCGCGCCCGGTGATCACGCCGATCGAGCCGTCGGCCGCCGGCAACTCCGGCGGCATCGCGGTCATGCGCTCGCGACTCGAGTAAGCGCGTCGCGTTGAATAAGTCGGCGGGTGATCGCGTTTGTCGTGAAGTGCCGCGTGCCCGCGCGATCGCCGCACCTGCGGTGGCGCGTTACGACGAGTTCGGGTAACGATGGCGCTCCAAACCCAACTAGGAGCTTGCAGAATGCGTCTAGGTTCGATTTTCTTGATCACATCACTCGCGGCGTGCGGTCACAGCATCGGTGGGCACTCGGTGCCCGGAGGTGGCGGCATGCCCGGTGGCGCATCGGGTGAAGTCGACCCGGACACGTGCGGCAACTACGCCGCGCAAGACGCGGGCATGAAGCTCAAGGCGTTCCTCGCGGCGACAAAGTCGCTCGATGCGACGCTGATCGAGACGGTCAAAGTCGTCAAGCAGAGCTGCCTGACGATGGGCCACGAGCTCAACATGAGCGACGCCGACCTCGCCGGCGACGACAGCGGCAAGATCTGCAACGCGGTGTTCGCGACGTTCAAGAACAACCTGCAGGTCGGCCTCAAGGCCGGCGCGAAGCTCAACATCCAGTACACGCCGGGCAAGTGCACGGTCGACGCGAACGCATCGGCGAGCGCGGGCGGCGGATGCTCGGGCGGAGCGGCGGCCGGCAACGGCGGCGGCGGCGCGAGCGGTCAATGCGCCGCGGCAGCGCAGGTCAACGCGTCGGTCAACGCGCAGTGCACGCCGCCGCAGCTGACGGTCGATGCGGGCGCGAAGATCGTCGTCGACAAGTCGAAGATCGACGCCGACATTGCTGCGCTCAAGAACGGGATCCCCGAGCTGCTCTCGGTCTCGTACCGGATCGCACCGCTGCAGGCGGCCGTGCAGACCTGGCTCGCGTCGCTCAAGGACCTCCAGGCGATGGGCCCGAAGTTCGTGCAGTCCTTCGGCGACCAGGCGATGTGCATTTCGGGCCAGATCGCGGCCGCGGCGAACGCCTCGACGCGGATCCAGGCGAACGTGAACGTGTCGGTGTCGGTGTCGGCATCGGCCAGCGGCAGCGTCGGCGGCTGACCCGCTGAGGTCGCGGAACGGCGGCCAGCTGGCACTAGCGCTCCGCCGGCCTTTGGTGTAGCTAGCCTGCCATGAAGACGCTCACCGAGTTCTCGCCGCTCACCCTCCGCAAGGCAGCCGCTGCGCGTGCTGCTTTGGGCGGGGCACCGCGTGCCGAGGCCCGGGCGGCCGAGCCGGTCTCCGAAGCCGAGCCCGAAGCCGAGCCGGCCGCCGAGCCGGTCTCGGAGCCCGATAACGCCGAAGTGGCGGAGTCGGCGGAGCCGATGAACGCGTCGAGCGACGGTGGCGAGACCGAGGCCGAATCGGAAGCGGCGACGACGCCCGACGATCCGGCGGCGGCGGCGATCGCCGAAGCGGTGGGCGCGCCGGCCGATCGTGGCCAGCGCCTGATCGAAGCGCTCGACATCATCGGCGATCGCATCGACCAGGTCCGCAACGTGCGCGTGTTCCAGGGCGAGACCGGCCCGCACGGCGCGATCACGCGCGGCGAGTTTCACTACGTGATCGATCGCGTCGCCGGTGGCCAGCAACGCCGTCGCGACGATCGCGATAGCCGCGGCGGCGATCGCGGGCGTGGCGGCGATCGCGGCGGACGCGGCGGTGGCGGCGGCGGCGGCGGTGGCGGCGGTGGTGGTGCTTTCGGCGGCCCGGGCGGTGATCGCAAACCGCGCGGCCTCGGCAGCCTCAAGTTCGGCGCGAAGACCGATGCCAAAGATCCGCGCGACGAGCGCGTCGGCCGCGGCGAGATGCCGCGTGCGGGCATCGGCTGGCAGCTGCAGTCGGCGCCGCGCGATTTCGCCGATCGCGGTGGTCCCGGCCGCGGTCGTGGTCCCAGCCGCGGCAAGCCGGGTGGCCGTGGCCCCGGTGGTCCTCGCAACGATCGCGGCGATCGTCGTGGCTTCGGTGGACCCGGCGGACCGGGCGGCCCCGGTGGCCCCGGCGGTTTCGGTGGCCCCGGCGGTTTCGGTGGGCCCGGCGGTTTCGGTGGTGGTCCGAACGGCCCGGGCGGCGATCCGCGCGATGCGCGTGGCCCTCGTCCGGATCGCGGACCGCGTCCCGATCGCGGCCCTCGTCCGGATCGCGGACCGCGTCCCGAGGGTCAGCACCACGCTGATCCGAATGCGCAGCCGGCCGAAGCGCGTGGTCCGCGCTTGGGTCCCGATGGCCAGCCCCTGCCGCCGCGCAGCAAGCGCCCGCGCAAGCCGATCGGTCCCGATGCGAATGGTATGGGCCCCGACGGAAAGCCGTGGGATCCCGAGCGCCGCGCGCAGCGTCAGGCCGAGCGTGCCGCGGAGCCGAAGGCCATGAATACAACGACCACGACGCCCGTCGAAGCTGCACCGACGGCCGAGACGCCCGAACCGTCACATTCCTGAGACCAATTTCGGGCCAGCGCCGCAACCGCGGCGTATCCTGTTTTGGAGGGCCCCATGAAACATCTCGCGACCGCGTTCGCAGTTATCGCCGTCCTTGGCGGAGTTGCCGAAGCCGAGCTGTCGCGTGGCGTGATCTCGGTGTTCCACGGCCAGCTCGTCGTCAGCAAAGACGAGCTGCCCGAAGGCAAGACCGACGGCGATACGATCAAGAAGATCAACGCCGCGCGGCTCAAAGAGCTCGACGGCGAAAAGAAGGGCGACGTCCAGGCGTGGCACTTCCACTACACGGCGTTCTTGGCGCGCGGCGGCGCCAGCCACCTCGAGCTCCGGTTCCTCGACGACAAAGATCAGCTCAAGGCGAACCAGACGCTCAGCGACGTCGATCCGAAAGCGTCGGTGCAGTCGGGCGACATCTCGATCGACGAGGACGACGGCCCGGCCAAGGGCAAGACCTACAACGTCGTGCTCGTCGCGGGCGAATCCGTCGTTGCCAAGACGACGCTAACGTTGAAGTAACGACGTCGCGACCTCGGCGACATGCGCCGCCGAGATGCCGAGCTTCTCGAACACGACCTCGCCCGGCGCCGATGCGCCGAACCGATCGATGCCGACGCTCTTGCCGCGATCGCCGGTGTGCTCGCGCCAGCCGAACGTGACGCCGGCCTCGACCGACACGCGCTGCCAGCGCGCCTTCGGCAGGACGCTTTCCCGATACGCGTCGTCTTGCTCGGCGAACAGCTCCCAGCACGGCAGCGACACCACGCGCGCCTTGATGTTTTGCTTCGCGAGCGCCGTACGCGCGTCGAGCGCGACGTGGACCTCGGAGCCGGTCGCGATCAAGATGACGTCGTCGCCGTCGGCGAGCACGTAGCCGCCGCGCTCGGCGCCCGGCGCATTCGGCTTCGTCACGACCGGCAGATCTTGTCGCGACGTGACCAGCGCGGTCGGGCCGTGCGAGCGCTGCATCGCGAACCGCCAGCCGGCGAGCGTCTCGTTCGCATCGGCGGGTCGATACACGTGGAGGTGAGGGATCGCGCGCAGCGCCATCAGATGCTCGACCGGCTGATGCGTCGGGCCGTCTTCGCCGAGCCCGACCGAGTCGTGCGAGTAGATGAAGATCGCCGGTGCTTCGTTGAGCGACGCCAGCCGCACGGGCGGGCGCATGTAATCGGAGAACACGAAGAATGTCGCGACGTACGGGCGAACGCCGCCGTGATACAGCATGCCGTTGCACATCGCGCCCATCGCGTGCTCGCGAATGCCGAAGCGCACGTTGCGGCCGCTGCCCTCGGCGTCGTAGTTGCCGCCGTCGACCATGGTCTTGGTCGAGCCCGCGAGATCGGCGTCGCCGCCGAACAGCCACGGGACCTTCTTGCACGCGACCTCCATGATTTTGCCGCATGCGGAGCGCGTCGCGATCGGCTTGTCGAAGCTCGGCATGCCGTCGTCCCAGCCGGCCGGCAGCTCGCCGCGGATCGCGAGATCCAACTGCGCCGCGAGCTCGGGGAACGCCTTGACGTAGGCCGCGTGCTTGTCGCGCCAGGCAGCGTGGGCCGCCGCGCCGCGCCTACCCTGCTCGGCCATGTGCACGCGCACTTCGTCGGGCACGAAGAACTTCTTCTCCGGATCCCAGCCGAGCTTCTGCTTGGTCTCGGCGACTTCTTTCTCGCCGAGCGGCGAGCCGTGCGCCTTGCTCGTGCCGGCCTTGGGCGACGCGTAGCCGATCGTCGTGTGCATGATGACCAGCGACGGCTTCGCGGTCTCCGCTTTCGCGTTCGCGATCGCGGCTTCGATCCCGTCGAGATCGGTGTCGGCATTGTCGACCGTCTGGACGTGCCAGCCGTACGCCTCGAAGCGCTTGCCGACGTCCTCGCTCATGATCAGCGCGAGTGGGCCGTCGAGCGTGACGTGGTTGGCGTCGTAGAGGAACGTCAGCTTGCCGAGCTTCAGGTGACCGGCGAGGCTCGCGGCTTCCTGGCACACGCCCTCCATGATGTCGCCGTCGGACACCAGCGCGTACGTGTGGTGATCGATGATCGCGTGACCGGGCCGATTGAACGTGGTCGCGAGATAGCGCTCCGCGAGCGCCATGCCGATCGCGTTGCCGGCGCCTTGGCCGAGCGGCCCGGTGGTCGCCTCGACGCCGGGCGTGAGGTGCCATTCCGGATGGCCCGGCGTCTTCGAGCCCCATTGCCGGAAGTGCATCAGGTCGTCCATCGTGAGCTGATAGCCGGTGAGGTGCAGCAGGCCGTACAGCAGCATCGAGCCGTGACCGGCCGACAGCACGAAGCGATCGCGATCGAACCAGGTCGGCGCCTTCGGATCGTGGATCAGGTGGCGCTGCCACAGCGTGTACGCGAACGGCGCGCAACCCAAGGGCAGCCCGGGGTGTCCCGAATCCGCTTTCTGGACGGCGTCGATCGCCAGCGTGCGGATGGTGTTGATCGACAGTGTTTGAACATCGGTCGTCATCGGCAAGCGGACGCTAGCATGATGCTACGATTGGTAGGCATGAGGAGCCCGCGAACTCTGATCGCGCTGGTGTTGTGCGCGTGTGGTGGCAATGCGCCGACGCCGATCGTTCCCACACCGGCGCAAGCTGCGGCGCCGCCGCCCGCTCCCGCCGCCGTCGAGAGCGCGATCAAGCTGTATCCGCCGGCGTGGAAGCGCGTCGGGGTAGGTCAGACGATCTCGTTCGGCACATCGGTGATCGATCAGAGCCTCGACGAGCTGCGCGTGACGATGCCAAAGCTGCCCGCATCCGCGACGTTCGATCCGATCACGCAGACCGTGACGTGGACGCCGACGCGGGCCGACATGCCACGTGCAGGGTTCGGCCTGCAGATCGAGCGCGTCGCATCGGGCAAACCAGAGCTGCGCGACTTCACGATCGACGTCACCGCCGAGTCCCAGCCGGCGCCGATCGCCGCCGAGCAAGCGCCGATCATCGAGACCCTACTCTTGGTCCACGCGCCGAAGCGGCTCGAGCAAGTGAACCGAGACTGGCCGCTCGACAAGCTGCTCGCGGTCGGCGCCGAGACGTTCAAGCTGCAGTTTGCGCCCGACAAGCGCGCGCAGGTCAAAGGCTCACTCGACGGCGCGACGGCGTACAAGCAACTGCTCGCCGGCCTCGCCGAGACCAACCAGAACCCACGGCTCGATCCGAATTCGCCCAAGTTCGATCAAACGGCGTTCGGCGATCCGAAAAGCTGGAAGCTCGTCGCGTTCCGGCCGCGCATCGACAAGGCGTGGAGCGAATTACGCGTCGTCTATCAGGCGATGAATGCGCGCGAGCCCGTGTTCGCGATGTTCCGGCTGCGACCGGTCGTCGAGTACGTGCCGGCGCTACCCCGGCCCGACGAGGAGCGCAGCGCCGACAACACGATCTTTCTCGGCATGGTCGCGAACCGCCTGATGAAGGACGGCGGCGTGAACCCCGCGTTCGCGAGCGATCCGGTCGCGAACGGCAAGGCCGTCAGCCAGCTCATGACCGACGTGATGACGTTCGACCAAACGAAGACCAAGCCGTACTTGCACGGCTTCCTGATCGGCATCGCGACGGAAGCGCGGATGGGCGGCGGCTCGGCGCGCAACGCCGACGGCAGCTACAAGAGCGGTGACGGCTGGGCGTGGGCCGCGATGAAGCCATTCCGAACCGCCGACGGCACCGCGCAGGCGTACGTCGACGTCGCGATTCCCGGGTTCTGGACGAAGACCGTGCCGAGCAAGGACGGCACGACGTGGGAGCCGGCGTGCGCGCCGCGGTTCAACCCGACCGACGCGTCGCACGCACCCGGCTACGATGTGTTGTGCCGCAAGACGATGGGCCTCGTCGATCTGCCGGCGATGAAGGACGGCAAGGTCTATCAGGGCACGGTCGATGCGAACAACCTCTACGTCGATCACAAGCTCGCGTTCTCGGTCGCCGACTTTCCGCTCGCCGACGGTCGCCGCGATCTCGGCGAGGAGAACGGCATGACGTGCTCGCAGTGCCACATCCGCAACTTCGGGATGCACGACTACGGCGATCCGGCGAACACCGATCCGAGCAAGGGCACACCGAAACAGCTCAACCACACGATCCCGACGCTGAACTTCCAGATCGTGCCCGGCACCGAGTGGCAGGCGTTCACGCTCGAGTTCTTGCAGCACCAACAGTGTCGCGGCAAGCTGATGTTCGAGCGGTACATCGGGCCCGACGCCGCGAAAGGCCTCACCTGCCCGCTCGCGAAGTGACCAAGCCCAAGGCCGTGAAGACGACGGCCGGCGGTTGGCAGGCGTTCACCGATGCTGGCGCGGCAGCGCGCTGGGTGATCGCCGCGCGCGTCGTGATGCTGCTCGCGTTCGCCGCGACGATTCCGACCATCCTCGGCATCTCGCACGGCAATCGGCTGGTGTGGACCGTGTGCATCGCCGCGCTGCCGTTCTTCTGGATGACGTTCGGCTATCACCTGTGGCGGCGGATCTGTCCGCTCGCGGTGATGGGCCAGCTCGGCCGCTATTTCGGCAAGCCCGGCACCCGCAAGATGGGCGACTGGATGGCGAAGAATTATCTGCTCGTCCAGCTCGGCATCATGGTCGCGTGCCTGACGCTGCGCTTGGTCGCGACGAACGGCAGCGACGTCTGGCTCGCCGGCTTCTTCGCCGCGGTGATCGCGATCGCGATCGCGACGAGCTTTCTGTACGCCGGCAAGACGTGGTGCAACTTCGTCTGCCCGGTCGGCCTGGTCGAGAAGATCTATACCGAGCCCGCGCGATCGGCGAGCGAGGTCGCCGCGCTGACGTCGCAGTGCTCGCCGTGCGTCGCGTGCAAGCGGCACTGCCCCGACATCGACCTCGAGCAAGGTTACTGGAAAGAAATCGGCGAGCGACAGCGCACGATCGCGTACTTCAGCTGGCCCGGCATCGTCGTCGGCTTCTACGCCTACTACTACTTGGTCAGCGGCACGTGGAGCTACTACTTCTCCGGCGCGTGGACCTACGAGCGCAGCTTGCCCGATCAGATGCTCGCACCCGGCTTCACGTTCGCGCCGGTGATCCCACGCGTGATCGCGGCGCCGCTCACGCTCGTCGCGTTCGGCGCCGCCAGCTACGCGGTGTTTTCGATCGCGCTACGCGTGATCACCGCGCGGCGAACGCGCGCGCTCGAAGGCGAAGCGCGCACGGCGGCGAGCCAGCGCGTGCATCACGGCATGCTCGCGTTCGCCGGGCTCGTCGCGTTCAACGCGTTCTATGCGTTTGCGGGGCAACCGTCGCTGCAAAGGCTGCCGAGCATCGTCGTGACGCTCTGGGGCGTGGTCGTCGTATTCGCGTCGACCGCGATGTTCGTGCGCCGGCTCGCGCGCCGCGAAGATGCGTACGTGCAAGAAAAGTTCGCGCAGAAGATCCTCAAGAAGTGGGAATGGGGCGACGCACCGCCGTCCGACGACCTCAAGGACATCTACTTGCTCCACACCGAGCGCACCAAGCAGCGCGAGGCGCGGCTGCGCGCCTATAAAGAGACGGTGCGCGAGATGGTCGCGGACGGCCTGGTCACGCGCAACGAGATGGTGCTGCTCGACAGCCTGCGCGCGCAGCTCGGCATCAGCGACAAG
Source organism: Kofleriaceae bacterium (assembly GCA_036271395.1). Taxonomy (GTDB): domain Bacteria; phylum Myxococcota_A; class Polyangia; order Haliangiales; family Haliangiaceae; genus JABFXX01. The sequence continues at coordinate 8,722 of DATBAS010000086.1, read as the reverse complement.
GATCATCAAAAGATCATCGGCGAGCTGTCTGCGGAAGAGCGCCAGCTGTTCGATCCGGCCTATCAAGGATCGGTCGAGCAGCGCGTCGCACGCGAGCGCTACCGCGTCGACCTCGAGCGGCTCGTCACCGAAGCGGCGCGTCAAGGCTCGGCGCCGGCGAAGGCGACGCTCGCGCAGCTCGCGACCGAGCGCGGCGTCGATCCCGCCGAGGCCGAGGCGGCGTTGGCCGGCTTGCTCGCGCCCGGCGGCCCGATCGCGACGCTGTATCGCAACGAGCTCGGCCAGATCGCAGATCTGGCAACCGCCGCGGAGACGGCAAATGCGGCCGGCGATGCCGGCGACGGCTCGAGCGAATCGGCGAGCCTCGCGCTGCTGCGGCACCTGGCGATCCGTCGCGCGCACGAGCACGCGGTCCATGCGCTCGGAGTGCTCAGCGTGATCACGAAGCGCCCCGAGCTCGAGCACGTGTTGCACGCCGCGAAGCAGCGCGGCACGATCAAGCATGCTCAGCTCGCGCCGCTGGCTGACGTCGAGCTCGTCATACCGCTCGCCGAGCTCCTCGCGCGGATCGACCGCAACGATCGCGCGCCGCTGCAGGAGGCGCCGATCTTGGCGATCATCGGCGACGCGTCGCGCCACCTGCGTGCCGCCGCCGCGGTGTTGCTCACGCGCTTCGACACCGACCGCGCACGCGACGCGCTGCGCGCCCTGCTCGACGACTCCGAAGGCATCGTGCGCGAAGCCGCGGTGCGCGCGATGGGCGCGAAGAGCCGGCTCACCCGCGACGTGCTGAGCAAAGTGCTCGACGATCCCGATGCCGGCGTGCGCCAAGCCGCGGTGCGCGCGGTCAGCGGCGGCAGCTCGTCGAACGCGGAGCTGCCCGCGATCGATCCGGCCATGCTCGCGCAAACGACGAAGGGCGTCGGCAAGCCCGGCGTCTACGCGACGCTCGACGCGAACGCCGCGATGGCGTCGCTGACGCGGATCGAGAAGATGATGTTGATCCGCCAGGTGCCGATCTTCGCGCAGCTCGACGCCGACGATCTCGAAGAGCTCGCGTCGATCGTCGAGGAGCGGCGCATCGAGCCCGGTCGCGACGTGTTTCGCGAAGGCGAAGTCGGCGACGCGGTGTACCTCGTGGTCAAAGGCCTCGTCCGCGTCTACGTCGGCGAGACCACGCTCGCCGAGCTCGGTCCGGGCGCGTGCATCGGCGAGATGGCCGTGCTCGACGCGTCGCCGCGCTCGGCCAGCGTCGGCGCGCTCGAGCGCACGCGCGCGCTGCGCGTGCCGGGCGAAGGCTTCAAGCGGTTGATGAGCGAGCGGCCCGAGATGTCGGAGGCGATCGTCGCCGAGCTGGTGCGGCGCATGCGCGGCTTGGTCGCGCAGCACGCCGGGCCCAACGCGCGGTCGAGCGTTCAGATTCCGATCCAGCCGACATGACCGATGCGGACGACGATGTTCCGATCGGAGTCGACTTCCGCGACGACGCGACCGCGCGCGCATGGCTCGAGGACACGCGCGTGCGGCGGCCGTATCGCCCGCGCTTGTCGGCGTTGCGCACACCGAGCAATTGCGCTCGCTCGCGCGCGGGCTTCGTCGACGTGCAGTTGGTCTACGAAGAATGCTCGATGGCGCCGCTCGAAGGTCGCCGACCACGTGCCGCGTCGCGTCTTCGTTCGTAAGCTGTCACCATGCGAGCGAGTTCGAGCGCCGTGGTTCTCGCCGGGGTCGTCGCGATCGCTGCGAGCTGCGTGGCGCAAGCGACGAGACCATCGGCCCTCGTCATTCGTCATGTGAATGTCGTGGACGTCGCGAGCGGTGAGCTGCATCGCGATCAGGACGTCGTGATCGCGGGCGATCGCATCCAATCGGTGGCTCCGAGCAACGCCACGCGGATGACCGCCGAGACGGTCGACGGACGCGGCAAGTACCTCATTCCCGGCCTGTGGGACTGTCACGTTCACCTGAGCTGGACGACACCGTCCGCGCTGCCGCTGTTCATCGCGCTCGGCATCACCGAGGTTCGTGACCTCGGCGGCAAGCTCACGGATCTGGAAGCGTGGCGTGCGCGGATCGCCGACGGCACGCTCGTCGGGCCGCATATCATGAGGGTCGGCCCGATCTTGAACGGCAAGTCGTTCAATGCGTATCAGTTCGTCCCCGGCTCGGCCGAGGCGACGCGCGGCGCGGTGCGCCTGCTCGCGTATCTCGGGATGGACGAGATCAAAGTTCACCGGCGACTTCCGCGCGATTGGTATTTCGCCGCGATCGACGAGGCCAAGCAGCTCGGCATCAAGCTCGTCGGGCACATCCCGATGGAGGTGTCGCCGGAAGAGGCTTCGAACGCGGGCCAGTACATGATCGAGCACACCGAGACGCTGTTCGAAGGCACGTTCTCCGCGAACCTGAAGGATGCCGACGTTCCGGCTGCGATCCACGCGTGGCTCCAGACCGACGAGCCGGACAAGCTGTTCGCGACGTTCGTTCGCAATGGCACGTGGGTCGATCCGACCGTCTCGGGGTACCTCGAGGCGGCTGACTTACTCGATCCTGCAACGCCGCCCGATCCACGATATCGCTACGTCGCCGCATCGCAACGCAAGCTAGCCGCGGCGGCGAAGCCGCTGAGCGCGGCGGAGATCAAGACGACGCACGAGCACATGAATGCGCTCGTCGACGTGACGGCGCGCATGGCGAAAGATCACGTGAAGATGGTCGCGGGCACGGACGCCGCCGGTCCGCGCTTGCCCGGGTTCTCGCTGCACGCCGAGCTCGTCGACTTCGTGCGCGCGGGGATGACGCCGTTGCAGGCGCTCCAGACCGCAACGCTCGATCCGGCGGTTGCCTTCGGTCGTACGGCGGATCTCGGCTCCGTGGCGACCGGCAAGCTCGCCGATCTCGTGCTGCTCGATGCCAATCCGCTGCAGTCGATCGAGAGCACGCAACGCATCGCCGCGGTCGTTCAGGACGGCAAGCTCTATCGCAAGCAGGATCTCGATGGCTTGTTCGCGCGAGCCGCGAAGCTCGCCGCTGCGAACTGATCTCAGTGGCCGACGACCTGCGGCCTGAGCCGATCGAACGCGTCGATCACTTCCATCGCTTCGCGCTTCGGGACCTTCAGCTTCGCGAGCGTCGCCGTGAGATCATCCATGAACGCGGCGAAGTCGGCATCGCTGAGGTGCATGTTCGTGTGGGCGTCCACCATCGACTTGCCCTTGTACGTGCAGCCACCGCCGGTGATCGCGCACACGTGATCGTCCATCGCCTGCTCGAGCTTGACCGGATCGGTGTTGGTGAAGAACTGGCTGATCCGCGGGTCGGCCTTGGTCTTCACCACGAAGTCGTGGACCACTGCGCTGATCGCGGATTGGCCACCGAGCCGATCGAACAGCGGGCGGTTGTCGGGCGGCGGTGCTTGCTGAGCTCCCGCGCAGGCCGCGAGCGTCAGCGCGACGACGAGCGTTCGCATGTGCATGACTTCGTCTCCCGAGCGCGTTTGGATGCAGCCGCGCTCACAATGCGAAGAAGTCCTTGATCCCGCGCAGGATCTTCTCGGTCTCGCTGACGTGAAGTTGGTTGCTCTGCGCGGCGTCGAGGTCGTCGTGGCGCTCGTAGAGCCCGATGCGCCGGGTCGCGAGCTTGCTCGCCAGCTCTTTCGCGATCTCGGGCCGCGCGCTCAGGACTTTCTCGAACGCGGGCTTGCCGAGCCGCAGGCACTCGCACGGCGTCATCGCGACGACGTCGGCGCCGCGCGGTGCGCCGGTCATGAGGCCCATCTCGCCGATGATGTCGGGCGCCTCGAGCTTGGCGACGAGCTGGTGCTCTTCGTCCTTGAGCCGCCGGATCTCGACCTTGCCGCTCGTCAAGATGTAGAGCCAGTGCGCGACGGCGCCCTGCCGCGTGATCTTCTCGCCGACCGCGTACGACGCCGGCCACAGATCTTCGGCGAGCACGCGCAGCTCTTCGGCCGACAACGCGTGGAACAGCGGCACGTTCACGAGCGCCTGCAAGTTGCGATCGATGTCGCGCTCGTGGTGCTGCTGGGCGTGCGTGGGATCGTGCATCTGCACGAGGTTCGCCGTCGCCGGCACCGCGAGCGGGATGCCCGCGCGGCCGAGCGCGGCGTAGATGCGCGTGCGGACGCGCGAGTTGGTCGGGTCGTCGGGTCCGAGGTCCAAGATCCAGTAGCGCGCCGCGTAGTACGCGAAGCTGTCGCGGCCGTCGCGCGCGAAGTCCATGCACACGACGTTGGGCTTGGGATCGGGCGCGACGTTGTCGATCGGCGACGCGGTCAGCGCATCTGTGACGCACTCGATCACCTTGCTCGGCGGATAGCGAAAGTCGACGTTGAAGTAGACCCACATGCGCTGGGGCGCCGGCGCGACCTCGCGCCAGCCGAGGATCGTGATGTTGTTCGCGAGCAACGACGCGTTGGGCACGACGATCGTCGAGTAGTCGCGCGTCTCGACCAGCGTGTGGCGCCAGCGGATCGCGCGGATCTTGCCCTGCTTGCCGTTCTCGAGCTGGATCCAATCGCCTTCGTGGATCGAGCCATCGAGCTGCAGCGCGACGCCGCCGAGGATGTTGCCGAGCGTGCTCTGCAGCGAGAACGCGAGCACGGCCGAGACCACACCGGCGGTCGCGAACGCGCTCAGCGGATCGAGCCCGTGCTGCGTGAACACGCCGAGCGCGGTGACGATGTACGCGACGCCGACGAGCAGATCGCTCGCGATCGTCGGGATCGACAGCCCGACCAGCCTGAAGAAGATCGCGAACACGAGTGTGCCGGCGACGCCGACCAGCGCGAACGCGCGGAGCAGCTCGGTCGCGATCTCGAACCGGTTCGCCCACTCGTCGGCGCCCGCGAAGCGCAAGGTGAGCGTGATGCCGAGCGACAGCGCGTACAGCACGAAGACGATCGCGCTGCGCCGCACGCGCGACTTCGCGACCGGTACGAAGCGGTTCACCGCCGCGGCCGTCACGACCGTCGCGGCGAACAGCGCCGCGGCCCACCACAGTTCCGGCGTCACCAGCGAATATTCTACGCTGCGTCCAGCTCGATCACGAAACGCGCGCCGGGTTCTGCGTGCTCGAGCCACACGCGGCCGCCCATCGCCTCGAGCTGGCTCTTGACGATCGCCAGGCCCAGGCCCGACCCGCCTTGCGCGCGGCTGCGCCCCGAATCGACGCGGTAGAATCGCTCGAACACGCGCTCCTCGAAGCCGCGCGGGATGCCGGGCCCGGCGTCGGCGATGCTGAGCCGCACGTGCGCGGCCGTGCGCGCGGCCTTGATCAGCACCGGCGTGCCGCCGCCGTATTTCACCGCGTTGTCGACGAGGTTTTGCACGACGTGATCGAGCCCCTCGCGAGTACCGAGCACGCGGAGATCGGTCGGCACGTCGACGTCGATCTCCGCGTCGGGCGCGATGCCCTTGGTCGTGCGTGCCGCGTCGTCGATCACCTGCGCGAGCGGCACCGGCTTGCGCATGACGACGGCGGCGTCGCGGCCGCCGAGTTGATCGAGCAGCACGAGGTCGGAGACCAGGCTCGTGATCCGCTGCGCGTTGCGGTGGATGGTCTGCAAGAACTCGCGCGATGTCTCGGCGTCGACCGCGCCGCCGGCGCCGAGCAAGGTCTCGGCGTAGCCCGAGATCGACGTCACCGGCGTGCGCAGCTCGTGCGCCGCGTTCGACAAGAACTCGCGGCGGACCGCCTCGAGCGAGCGAATGCGCGTGACGTCGTACAGCACGATGATCACGCCCGCGGTCTCGAGCGGTCGCGCGCTGGCGCGAACGGTCCGGCCATTGAGCTCGACCTCGGCATCGGCGAGCCCGCCGTACTTCGCGCGGTCGATCAGCTCGGTGAGCTCCACCGGCAGCTCGGCGGCCAGGCTCGCATCGCCGATCAGCGGCCGCGCGACGGCATTGACGAGCGCGATCGCGCCGGCCTGCTCGACGACGATCACGCCTTCGACGAGGCCGGCGAACACCACCGAGAGCAAGTCGCGCTCGCGGCGCAGCTCGCCGACGCGCGCCTTGACCTCGCCGGCCATGTACATCATCGCGCGGGCGAGCACGGCGAGCTCGCCGCCGGCCGCGGTCGCGTGATGCGGTGGCGCGGCGTCGTATTCGCCGGTCGCGAGCCGCTCGGCGGTCAGCGTCAGCGACTGGATCGGCCGCGTGATCGCGCGCACGAAGATCCACGACAACAGCAGCGCGCCCAAAAAGCCGAACCCGAAGCCGACGAGCAAGCGGTTGCGCATGCGCGCGCGTGTATCGATGATGTCGCCGAGCGGCACGGCCAGCCGGATCACGCGGCCGTAGCTGTCGGGCACCGCGACGAGGTATTGCTTGGGCTCGTCGGCGCGCAGCTCGCGCACGGCGTGGCCGACGACGCCGCGGCGCGCGTACTCGACCTCGCTCGCTTCGCCGATCGGGCTGCCGATCGTCGACGGCTCGAGCGAATCGCCCTGGACCAAGCCGTCGGCGCCGATGATCGTGATCCGCGTGCTGGTCACCGCGGCGAGCCGGGTCGCGAGCCGGCGCGGATCGCCCGACGTGCCGAGCCAGTCGGCGACCGCGCGGCCCTGCGCCGACAAGCGCGCGTCGAGCGCGGTGAGCAGGTCGCTCGCGAGCGTGCGCTCGATCGCGTACAGCGTGGTCGCGCCGACGACGACGACCAGCACCAAGAACAGCGCGAGCAGTCGGTTGCGGAGCGAGCTGAGCACGGCGCGCTAGCCGTCGCGCTTGGCGCGATATCCGAAGCCGTGCACGGTCTCGATCACGTCGGCGGCCGGCCCGAGGCTGACGCGCAAGCGGCGCACGTGAACGTCGACGGTGCGGGTGTTGATGTCGCCGCGCATCTCCCACACTTGCTCGAGCAGCTCTTCGCGTGAGAACACGCGGCCGGGGTCCGAGACCAGCAGCTGCAGCAGCTTGTACTCGAGCGGCCGCAGCTGCGTGAGCTGGCCGCCGATCTTCACGTCGTGCGTCACCGGATCGAGCTCGATCGTGCCGGCTTTGAGCACGGGGCCGGTGCTCGTCTGGCCGCGCGCGCGGCGCTCGGCGATGCGATTCGCGAGCGCGTTGACGCGCAGCACGACCTCGCGCACGACGAACGGCTTGACGACATAATCGTCGGCGCCGACCTCGAGGCCCATGATGCGATCCTCGGGCTCGCCCTTCGCGGTCAGCATCAGCACGCCGGTATCGGCGAGCGCGGCGTCGGCGCGGATCCGCTTGCACACCGCGTAGCCCGTCGTGTCGGGCAACATCAGATCGAGCAGCACGACGTCGGGCGCCTTCGCCTGCACGGTCGCGAAGCCTTCGTCACCGGTGCTCGCCCAGTCGACCGCATAGCCGGCACCCTTGAGGTTGAACTCGAGGAGGCGCGCCACGTCGCGCTCGTCTTCGATGATGACCACCCGGCGTTCCATTCGAGGTTTATACCGCGATAGTCTTCGCGAGTGCGGCGCGCAGTTTTGACGGTTGCGATCGCCTTCGCGGCGGCCTGTTCGAGCAAGCCGGCCGGTAAGTCCGTGCGGATCGCCGCCGCCGCCGACCTGGCGCGATCGTTCGAAGAGCTCGGCAAGAAGTTCGAGGCCAAGACCGGCATCGCGGCCGTGCTCACGTTTGATTCGAGCGGGCTACTCGCGAAGCGGATCGACGAGGGCGCGCCGTACGCGCTGTTCGCCGCGGCAAACCACGACTACGCGCAGGATCCGGTGACCCACGGCAAGTGCGACGCGAGCTCGATGCGGGTGTACGCGCAGGGCCGCATCGTCGTCTGGACCGCGAGCGGGTCGAACGGGCCGATGCAGCTGGCCGATTTGACCGACCCGCGGTTCGCGCGGATCGCGATCGCGAACCCCGATCACGCGCCCTACGGCAAAGCCGCGAAGCAAGCGCTGACCAAGGCCGGGCTGTGGGACCAGCTGCAGCCGAAGATCAAGTACGGCGAAAACATCCAGGCGACGATGCAGTTCGCGAAGGCGGGCGCGGTCGATGCCGCGATCGTCGCGCAGGCGCTCGCGGTGGTCACCGATGGCGGCACGTCGCTGCCGATCGATCAATCGCTCTACGATCCGCTCGAGCAAGACCTCGTCGTGTGCGGCGCCGGCACCGAGGCCGACTACGCGCATCAGTTCGCCGACTTCATCGCGTCGCCGGAGGGCCGCGAGGTCATGACGCGCTACGGCTTCGTCGTACCGCCATGAAGCCCCTGCATGCGGAGACGTTAGCCGCGCAAGCAGGCCACGCGATCGATCGCGCGACCGGCGCGATCGTGCCGCCGATCCAGCTCGCGACGACGTACGCGCGCGATGCCAGCTACCAGCTGATCGACGGCCGCGACTACACGCGCGACAAGAACCCCACGTACCTCGTCGCCGAGCAGCTGCTCGCGGCGCTCGAGCACGGCAGCGCGGCGCTCGTCCACGCGTCGGGCATGGCCGCGGCGACCGGCGTGTTTCGCGCGTGGCTCGCGCCGGGCGATCACGCGATCGCGCCGCGCGTCGGCTACTTCGCGCTGCGCAACTGGATCACGCGATTCGGCGAGCGCTGGGGCGTGAACATCGATGTCGTCGATACGACGGATCTCGCCGCCGTGCGCGCCGCGCTGACCGCCAAGACCAAGCTGGTCTGGCTCGAAACGCCCGCGAACCCGACGTGGGACGTCACGGACATCGCCGCGGTCGCCGAGCTCGCACACGCTCGCGGCGCGC
>DATBAS010000085.1:0-32475 GCA_036271395.1 Kofleriaceae bacterium | reverse complement strand
TCCTCGCCAACCAGACGAAGATCGCGACGAACCAGAAGACGATCATCGCGAACCAGTCGAAGATCACTGGCAACCAGAAGAAGCTGGATGCCGTGATCGCGAACCAGGGCAAGATCGCGGCGAACCAGAAGAAGCTCGATCAGATCCTCAAGAACCAGAAGACGATCGAAGCGAACCAGAAGAAGATCCTGAAGAAAAAGTAGCGCGATGGATCTGCTCGAGCGCGCGCGTTGCCTGATGGCGTGCCCGCTGTTCGAGAACCTCGCGCCCGCGGTGCTCGTCCGGCTCGCCGAACGCAGTCACGCCGCCTCGCTGGACCGCGACGACCGGCGCTCGACGGCAGACACCGTGTGGGTCGTCGGGCGTGGCGCGTTCGCCGCCGGCAACGCCGACGTCGGTGTCGGCCATGCGATCGGCCTCATCCGCGTCGTGCGGCCGCAGACGCCGGCGATCGAGATCGTCGCGCGCGAGCCTGGCGAGCTGATCGCATTGGCCGTCGACGACGTGCGCGACGTGCTCGAAGAAGATCCGGTCGCGCTCGCGGCGATCGCGGATCGACTCGCGGCGCTGCTGCTCGAAAGCGCGCCGTGAACCGCCGCGCATTCGCGCTCGGCGTCGCGCTCGTGATGGCCGGCAGCTTCGCCGCGGTCGCGCTGCGCTCGTACGCCGAGGCGACATTCTTGGCGGCGTACGGCCGGGCCAACCTGCCCTGGCTGCTCATCGCGACCGCGACCGGGTTTGCCGCGGCGACGCTCGGCTACGACGCGCTGACCGCGCGCGCCGCACCGAGGCTCGTCGATCTGACGCTGCTCGCGCTGCTCGCGGTGCTCGCCGGCGGCGCACCTGCCCTGTTGCGCGCCGGCATCTCGCCGGTCGCGCTCGTCGTCGCGCTGACCGCGGCGTCGCAGGTCGCGGGGCTCGCGCTGTGGAACCGCGTCGCCGCATCGGTCGGCGGCCGAGATGCGCGTCGCATGTTGCCGCGCGCCGGTGCGGCCGTGACGGCGGGTGGCGCGATCGCGGGTCTCGGCGCCGCGCCGATCATCCCGCGCCTCGGCATCGACGTGTTGCCGTACGCGAGCGCCGGCGTCGCGGTGATCGTGATCGCGATCGCGATCCTGCAAGAGCGCGCGCTCGCGATGCACGCGCCCGGGGCACCGCAAGCCGCGATGGCCGCGCCGCAGCCGCTCGGCACGCTGCAGCGCCGCTTGCTGGCCACGCTGATCGTCGCCGCGGTGCTCGAAGGCGTGGTGTCGACGGCGATCGATCTGCAGTTCGTCGCCAACGTCAAAGCGCGCTACACCGGCGATGCGGTCGCCGTCGTGCTCGCGCTGTTCTACGGCGGCACCAACGCGGTGTTGCTCGTGCTCCAGCTCGCCGCGATCCCGCGGCTGCTGGTCACGCGCAGCTTGCCGTTCACCGCGGCGATCCATCCGCTGCTCGTGATCGGCTCGTACGCCGGGTTCGCGGCGTCGCCCAGCTTCGTCACGATCGCGGGCACGCGCACCGCGGATCAGGTCTTCCGGCTCGCGACGTCGCGAACGTCGCAAGAGCTCGCGCTGTCGGCACTGCCACCGGCGCCGCGCGCGCGCTGGAAAGTGTTGCTGCGCGGGCTCGTGTGGCCGGCGGGCGCCGCGCTCGCCGCGGCGGTGCTGCTCGCGCTCGGGCCGCACGCGCCTCCCGTCGATATCGCGCTCGCGGCGATCGCGTTCGCGGTCGCGTGGGGCATCGTGGCGCGCGTCGCAGCTCGGCGATTTCAGGCGGCGCTCGGAGCGCCGCTCGGCATTCGCGGAGCGCGTGCCGCCGATGCGCACCGGATCGATCTCGACACGCTCGAGCGCTGGACCCACGCCTCCGGTTCCGACGATGCCAAGCTCGCGGCGCTCGCCCGCGCGGCGCTCGCCCGCGCGCGCGTCGAGCCATCGGATCTCGCGGATCATCTACGCCACGACGACCCGGCGATGCGCGCCGCGATGTTCGACCAGCTCGCGCGGAGCCCGGCGCCGTCGCTGCGCGGCGAGCTGCGCGCCGCGCTCGCGATCGAGGACGACGATCGCGCGCTCGCGCTCGGCATTCGCGCGCTCGCGATCGCCGGCGACGACGAAGCGCTCGCCCGTGCGAAGGCTCGCATCGGGCTCTCGCGCGAGGTCGACGACGCCGCCGCGAACGCCGCCGCGATGCTGCGCGGCGATGGGCTCGACGCCGCGCTCGATCGCCTGCTCGCGAGCGATCCGGAATGGGCCAGCGCGCTCGTGCGCGCGCGCCGCGGCGAGCTCGGCGAGGGCGACGGCGAGCACGACAACCGGCTCGCCGCGCGGCTCGTGCGCGCCGTTCACGATCCCGCCACGCGGGCCGGTGGGCTCGTCGCGATCGTGCGCGCCGCCGAGCCGCGCGCGTTCACCGCGCTCGCCGCCGCGCTGGCAGCCGGCGATCCGGCCGCGACCGGCGCGCTCGCCGAGATCGACGACGATGCGGCCGAGCGGTGGGCCGAGCACGTCCGCGAGTCGCGAGCCGCGATGTCGGGCAGCGGATGGCTCGGCGTCGCACGTGCGCTCGCCGGTGCGCCGCGCGCGGGCGCGCTCGTCGCCGAGCTGATCGGCGATCCGGATCCCGAGGTCGCGCACGCGGCGCTGCGCAGCGCGCTCGCGATCGCGCGCGGCGGCGGCACGATTCCCGCCGACGCCGTCGCGGCGGCCAGCGACACCGCGCTCGCCGCACTCACCGCTTGCTTGGACGCACGCGATGCATCGGGGGCGTGGAGCGAGTGCGCGTGCGGCGAGCTCGCGATCGCGACGCGGCGATGCGTCGCGCGCGTGTTGTGGGCGGCCGCCGTGGCCGCGACGGCGAGCGGCCGCGATCCGGCGCCGATCGCGGCGACCGCGCGTCACCTCGTCAGCGGCGCCGATGCCGATCGCAAGCGCGCGCTCGACGTCGCGCAGGAGCTCGAGATGCGCGCGCCGATCTTGGCCGCGCTCGAGCGCTGGCTGGCCGCAGGGCCACCGTCGGAGACCGGCGATGCAACCGCGCTCGCCGAGCATGATCCGTGGCTCGCGTCGCTGGCGCGCGGTGAGCTGGCGGCGCTCGAGCCGACGCTGCTCGCGCTGCGTCGTGCGCCGCTGTTCGGCTCGCTCGCCGGCCCCGCACTCGCCGAGCTCGCCGAGCGCGCGACGCCGCGTGCGATCGATGGCGTGCTGTTCGCCTCGGGCGATGACGGCGACGCGATGTTCGTCGTCACCGACGGCGCGTTGCTCGCGCGCCGTGCGGGCGCAGAGCCGCGGCGCATCGCGGCCGGCAGCGTCGTCGGCGAGCTCGCCGTGCTGACCCACGCGAAGCGCGCCGCGGACGTGATCGCCGATCCGCACGCGCGCGTGCTCGCGATCGATCGCGGGGCGTTCATGGTGGCATCGCGGCGCGCTCCGGAGCTCGTGCTCGGCCTCGCGGCGACGCTCGCCAGTTGGCTCGCATCCGATCGACCCGACGTGCTCTAACTACGTTCATGTCGATCGCCGACGACTACGACGCCGCCGCGCCGGCGTATCTCGAGCACCTCGCCCGCGAGCTCGATCACAAGCCGCTCGATCGCCACCTGATCCAGCGCTTCGCCGAGGCGCTGCCTCGAGCCGCTTCGGTCGCCGATCTCGGCTGTGGGCCCGGTCACGTCGCGCGCTACCTCGCCGAGCGCACCGGCGCGAACGTGGTCGGCGTCGATCTTTCACCGAAGATGATCGAGCTCGCGCGGGCGCGCTTCGCCGGCGACAACCTCGACTACGTCGTCGGCGACATGCGTTCGCTGACCGGCTTTCGCGATGCCAGCCTCGCCGGCGTGACCGCGTTCTACTCGATCATCCACTTCACCGCGGCCGAGCTGCCCGCCGTGTTCGCCGAGATGCGCCGCGTGCTCGCGCCGGGCGCGCTCGCGCTGGTCGCGTTTCACATCTCCAACCCCGACGGCGAGACGCTGACCCACCTCGACGAGCTGTTCGGCGCGAAAGTGGCGCTCGATTTCTACTACCACTCGGTCGAGACGGTCGCCGACGCGCTGGCCGGCGTGGGCTTGCCGGTGCGCGAAACGTGCATCCGCGAGCCGTATCCCGACGTCGAGTACCCGAGCCAGCGTGCGTATTTGCTGGCCAGGAACGGCTGACCTGGCGCCTCGAGTAGCCGGCGCGCCAATTGCGCCCGATCGCCGACGAGCCAACGCCGACTTGCAGTGGCGTGACGCTTGCTCGTCGCGCGCGTCGTGCGCTGCCTATTGTTCGTCGTGTTGGTTGGATGCGGGCCGAACATGGCCGGAGTGACCGGCGGTGACGCCAGCGTGGGCGGCGGCGCCGATGCCGGGAGCTCGACCACGCCGGGCTGCGCGCACGATGCCGACTGTGGATCCGGCCACTACTGCGGTAGCGCCGGCACGTGCGAGACCGGGTGCAGCACGACCGCCGAATGCGGCAGCGGCCACAGCTGCTGCGACCACGGCTGCCTGGCAACCGACGGCGATCCCGCGAACTGCGGCGCATGTGGCAGCGCGTGCGGTTCCGGCGATGCGTGCTGCAGCAGCAGCTGCCGCGCGCTCGACACGCTCGCGGATTGCGGCGCGTGCGGCAGCGCGTGCGGCTCGGGCGACTCGTGCGACCAGGTCGGCTCGGGCTCGGCCGCGAGCATGACGTGCGTCGCGCCGGTGTATCCGGCGTTCTGCGCGAACCCGACCGTATACGAGCTGTTCGACGGCATCGTCGACGACATCGACGCCGTGCAGCTGCTGACCTCGACCGTCGAGTTCAGCTGCGCGCCATCGACCGCGATCCAGAGCTCGGCCACGACGAACGCGACGCTGGTAAATCAGACCACCGGCCAGCCGCTCGGCGGCAGCAACGCGACCTATGTCGCGACCGGCGGCCCGCTCGCGAACATCGTCGTGAAGTATCTCGAGACCACCGCGGCGGTCACGCCGATCTACTTCGCGGAGCCGACCACCGGTACGTACGCGTGGATGCAGCGCGGGAATCCGACGCCGGTCGCGACGCTGCTGGCAAGCGCATGCTCGGCGCACGCCGATCAATTTCTCGTCGAGCGCGTCACCGACACGCCCGACAAGATCATGGCGCTCGTCGGCTACGGTATCTGCACCGGCGAGGGCACGTTCGGCGCCGCGCACTTCTTCGCGAACGTGATCGTGCCGAACCCGACGATGTACAGCGATGCCTGGTACGTCGTGAGCTGGGCCGATACCAACAACGACGGCCTCGCGAACGACGGCGATACGTTCACCGTGCTCGCGAGCGGCAACTAGAACTGGAAATAAATAAATTTGACGAGCTTGGCGTGACCGAGCTCGCGGAGCAGAAAGTACGCGCCGGCGAGCACGGCGCCTTGCGCCCACGCCGGTAGCGCGATGAAGCGCTCGCGCAGCCAGCGAAAGCTGCCATCGGCGAAGCAGTGGCACAAGCCGCCGACCGCGAGCGCGGTCGTGACGAGCGGGACGAGGTTCGCGTGATCGAGCTCGCCCTTGCCGAGCTGGCGGAGCACGTCCATCGCGTTGTCGAACGACGTCGCGCGGAAGAAGATCCAGCCGACGCACACGTAGTGAAACACGAGCAGCGCGGCGATGCTGCGGCGCGCGAGCGTGCCGATGCGCGGCAGGCTGCCCTCGAGCGCGTCGGCGGTCAACGCGAGCGCCCAGACGAGCAGCGCGAGCGGGATCCACGTCTCGCTCGGCGCGTATTCGAGCGCGAGAAAAAACGTCGCGCCCGCGATCACCATCGCGATTCGCACGAGCTCGACGACGTACGCGCGATCGAATTCATGCACGAGCAACCGCGACCACGCCACGCCGACCGGCGCGACGTCGACCTCGTGCGCGTCTTCGCGGCCGAGCCACGCGGTCGCGACCGCCCACAGCGGCGCGAGCGTCGCGAAGTCGATGATCCAGCGCTGCCACGGCGTGTCGCCGAGCGCCTGCGCGAACGCGCCGGCGACCGCGATCGCACAGCAGATCGAGAACATGCGGACGTGCGCGCGCGAGCGCTGGAAGAACCGCGTGATCGCCAAGCCGAAGCCGTGCAGCGCACCCCACACGACGAACGTCCAGCTCGCGCCGTGCCACAGGCCGCCGAGCAGCATCGTCAGCGCGAGGTTCACGTACGTGCGCCACGGCGCACCGCGGCTGCCGCCGAGCGAGATGTAGAGATAGTCGCGCAGCCACGTCGACAGCGAGATGTGCCAGCGCCGCCAGAATTCCTGGAGGTTGCCGCTGCGATATGGCGTGCGAAAGTTTTCGGGCAGCGTGAAGCCGAGCAACTGCGCCGAGCCGATCGCGATGTCGGAATACGCCGAGAAGTCGAGATAGATCTGCAGCGCGTAGCCGTAGACGCCCGCGAGCACCTCGATGCTCGAGAAATGCTGCGGGTGCTCGAACACGCGATCGACGATCGAGATCGCGAGCGTGTCGGCGAGCGCGATCTTCTTGAACAAACCGACGACGATGCGGAACAATCCGCGCGTCGCCTGCTCGAGCTCGAGGATCGGCAGGTCGTCGAGCTGCGGCAAGAGATCCTGCGCGCGCACGATCGGACCGGCGACGAGCTGCGGGAAGAACAGCACGAACGTCGCGAACTTGATCGGCGAGCGCGTCGCGCGGAGCTGCTTGCGATAGACGTCGATCGTGTACGACAGCGACTGGAACGTGTGAAACGAGATCCCGGCCGGCAGGATCAGATTCAGCCGGCGCACGCCGAGATGCAGCACGTCGTGGGTGACGAAGTCGGTGTACTTGAACACGAATAGGATGCCCAGGTTCGACACCAGCGACGCGATCACGAGCGCCTTGCGCGCGACGTGATTGTCGGTCGCTTCGATCCAGATGCCGAGGAAGAAATCGAGCGCGATCGTGCCGAGCAGCAGCGCGAGCAAGAACCGATACGCGCCCGGCATCGCGACGGCCCACGCTTGGTAGAACAAGCTCGACGCGACGAACAGCACGATCACGCGGCCGAGCGCGCGATGCGCGTCGACTTGCGCCGCGCCGATGCCGGCGCACAGCACGAACAGGACGAGCAGCTGGCCGTAGCTCGCGAACGCGTCGCTGATCTCGGCGATCGAATCGGTCAGGTACGCGCCGAGCACGGTCACGCCGACCGCCGCGACGCAGCCGACCAGCACGCGGCCGATCACGCGCTGGCCGCGATCGGTCGCGAGCCAGCCGCCGCCGCGCACGCCGGCGAACAGCCCGGCCGCGAGCACGCCTGCACCGACGAGCCAATGCCACGCGAGCGTCGCGAGCGGCCACGTGTCGGTTTCGGCCGCCATCCGCAGCAACACGTTGCCGAGCGGATCCCAGACCAGATCCGGATCTTTCGCGACGAGCGTGAACGCGAGATCGCCGAGCACGATCATCAGCGCGATGCGTGCCCAGCGGCCCCGCGCACCGCCGAACCGCGACGCCGCGTACAGCACGAACACCGCGATCAGGAACAGCGGGTAATCCGGGCTCGAGAACAGCACGCCTAGGGCTCGTGACCGGGCGTGCCGGGTAGCGCGGTATCGCTGCCGGCGTCGACCGGCACGGGCTTCGGCGGCGGCGGCAACGTGATCGGTTGGCTCGGCGCCAGGTTCTGCGCCTTGCGCCAGCTCGCGTAGCTCGCCATCAGCGCCGCCGACAGCCCGTCGGCCCAACGCTGATAGCCGAGGTCGGTGAAGTGAACGCGGTCTTTGTACGCGACCTTCGGATCCGAGGTCGACCACGCCGCCATCTGATCGGCGCCGCCCATCGCCGCGAACGTGTCGAAGAACGCGACGTGGTTGCGCAGCGCCGCCGCGTGCTCGGTCGAGATGACCTCGGTCAAGATCGTCGGCGTGCGCCACTCGCACTCCGCGATCTCCGGCGCGTCGGGCTTGCGATGATCGCAGCTCTTGCCGGCTTCGCGCACGCCCATATCCGGCGGCCCCAAGATCAAGATCGATGCGGTCGGCGCGGCGGCGCGAATTCGCAGGATCGTGTCGTCGTAGTACTTCGCGAGATCGTCCAGCACGAGGTCGGGGTCGTCGGCTTCGTTGGTGCCGTACTGCAGCACGACGAGCTTGGGATCGCGCGTCGCCAGCTGCTCGCCGATGATCGACCAGTCCCACGACCGCAAGCTGCCGAGCCGCCGCCCGACGACGCCGAGCGAGTCGACGATCACGCCTGGCTTCGGCCGCTCCATCACGATGCCGAACAGATCGACCGTGCCGCCGCCGTCGTGCTCGAGCGTGAGCTTGTGCGGACCATCCGGCACCGGCACGACCTGACGCGCCGGGTGCGGCGGCTCGATCGGCGCGGTCTTCGTCGCCAACGTCTGCCACGCGTGATCGTCGACGCGATAGCGCAACGCGCCGTGATCGGGCGCCGCGTAGTACAGGATCTCGAACTGGCCGACGCTGGTTCCGGTCGGGCACTCGGCGCAGGTCTCGACCCACAGCCGCGCGCCTTTGCCTTTGCCCGAGACGCGCAGGCCGGCGATGCCGAACGGCTCGGTGTCGCCGCGCGCGCCGCCGACCGATGCCTTCCAATCGCCCTCGCGGCCGTAGCGCACGTCGCGCTGGTAATAGTGCCGCGTCGGCGGCCGACCGGCGGCGACGAGGCCACGGCCGGCGTCGCCGAAACGCCGCTGCCAGGTCACGCGCAGGCGCTCGGTCAGCGAATCGCCGGCGGTGTGCGAGTCGCCGAAGACCAACACGAGCGCGCGGCCGTTCGGATCGCCGCGCTCGGCGGCGGCGAGCCCGCCGAACAGCGCGTCGAGCGTGCCGGCCGGCGCGTCGAGGTAACCCGATGCGCGGGCGATCTCGGGCGAGCTCGTGGTCGCGATCGCCGCGCCGTCGGATCCGACCGCGATGGCCATCGCAGCCGAGCCCGGCGCCGGCGCGGTCACGCCTTTGGCGCGCTCGCCGTCGCAGCTGATCCCACAGCCGGCGAGCGATAGCGCGACCGCGATGCTACTTCGTGCGAGCCGCATATCCTTGATAGCCGGCCATCAGCGCGTCGAAGACGGCGTCGGCGAGCTTGTCGGCGCCTTTCTTCGACAGGTGTTGAAAGTCGCTCGACACCCAGCCCTTCGCGAACCATTTCGCGGCCGAGCCGCGGCCGCCCATCCACGCATACGTCGAGTAGAACGCGCAGCCTTGGCTCTTTGCAGCGGCCGCCTGAGCCGCGACGAGCACCGGCATCACCGGCCGCGACGGATACGCGCCGTCTTTGGCCTCCGCCTGATCGGTCGGCGACACGACGAGGCACGCGGCATCGGGCCGCGCCGCGCGCACGATCGCCAGGACTTGCTCGTAGTGCGCTTGATACGCCTTGGTGTCTTGATCGTGCGGACCGAGCCACTCGGCTTCGTTCGCGCCGATCATGATCATGATGAGATCGGCGCCGCGATGCGCGAGCTCGGCTTTCCAGTGGTCGGGATCGTTGTTCGCGAAGCTCTTCACGTTGACGCTGACCACGCCGAGGTTGTCGACGACCGCGCCGCGCGCGTTCTCGAGATCGAGGCCGAACAGCCGCGATCGGCCCTTCGTCGCGATCTCGAGCTTGCTCGCGCCACCCGCGATCGCCGCGCCGGCCCAGCCCGGAGCGCGCGCGTCGCCCGACGTGTCGACCGCGAGCACGTCGCTGCCGTCGGCGGTGACGGTCGCGGTGCCGCCTTTGGGCTGCGTCAGGTAATACAGCTCGGCGTGATCGACCTTGCCGCCGACGAGCTTGATCACGGAACGGCCGTCGCTCGATTCGGTCGTGCTACCGCCTGGGCCGTAGAGCCCGTCGGGAATCTGCATCGTCGAGATCGCGTGCGTGTACCAGGTGCCGCTCTGGCTGCGCGTGATCGCCTCGTGCTCGTTGAAGCGATGCGGCGGCACGATATAGACGAAGCCCGGGCCGCCGTCGCCGAGCTCGGCTTGCAAGCGCGAGCGCAACCGGCCGGGAATCGCATCGGTGGCGACGACCGAGTCGCCGTACCACGACACGCGCACCGGCCGCGAGAGCGCGCCGTGCTTCGCCTGATCGACGGCGCGGTAGAACCCGTCCATCGCCCAGCTCGCGCACTTGGGATCGATCGCACCGCGCCGCCCGTCGGCGCTGCCGGCCGCGCGCTGGTCGCGGCCGTCGCTGCACGCATCGGTCAACGCGCCGGCATCGTGGCTGCCGGGTGGCGGCGGTGGCAGCGGCGCCGTCGCCGCGGGCTCGTCGGAGTCGTTCTCGGCGATCGCCGTCGCGCGCGGCGCGATCGGGCCGGCCGGCGTCGTCGGCGTTTCACGTTTTTGCACCAGCCGATCGGCGAGCGCCTGCACGTCGTCGGTCGCGACCAGACCGACCACGACGAAGCCGGCAAACCACGCCAGCGCGGGCATGACCGTCCAGCTGCGATCGGACGGCGGCATTCGCACTTGAAGGTATGCGAACAGCGTCGAGAGTCAAGGTTATGCTCCGCGCGTGAGTCTCGAGCTCGACGCCACCGCGCAAGCCAAGACGCACACGAGCGGCCCCGAGCCGGCGCGCGCGGCCGGCGATGCCTTGCCGGCCGGCATGCAGCTCGGTCACTTTCGGATCGAGCGCGTCCTCGGTGCCGGCGGCATGGGCGAGGTCTACCTCGCGACCGACCTCGCGCTCGATCGCCCGGTCGCGATCAAGGTCCTGCCCGCGGGTCGCGCGACCGGCGCCGCTCGCGATCGATTGATCCGCGAGGCGCGTGCACAAGCGCGCGTGCACCACCCGAACGTCGCGCACATCTACTTCATCGGCGAAGACGACGGCCGGCTGTACTTCGCGATGGAGTACCTCGAAGGCAAGACACTCGCCGACCGCGTCGCCGGCGGACCACTCGAGATCGACGACGCGCTCGAGCTCGTGCGCAGCGCCGCGCTCGGGTTGCGCGAGGCCGAGCGCTCGGGCTTCCTGCACCGCGACGTCAAGCCGTCGAACCTCATGCTCGACGCACACGGCGTGCTCAAAGTGCTCGACTTCGGGCTCGTCGCGGCGAACACCGACGCGATCTCGGATGGGCCGGTCGCGCAAACCAGCCTCGCGGGCACGCCGCAGTACATGGCGCCCGAGCAAGCGCGCGGCGAGCCGATCGATCTGCGCGCCGACATCTACGCGCTCGGCGCGACATTGTTTCACCTGGTTTCGGGGCGCGCGCCGTTCGTCGCCGAGTCGGTCGCCGAGCTGGCGTCGATGCACGCGACGTCGGCGCGGCCGATGCTGCCCAAGCGCGGCAGCCGCCGCATCATCACGGCGATCGATTCGCTGATCGCACGGATGATGGCGCCCGCGCCCGCTGATCGGTTCGCCAGCTACGACGCGCTGATCGGCGCGATCGAGCTGGTGTCGTCGCAGCACACGCGACCCGGCGGGTTCTGGGTCCGCTTGTTCGCGACCGGCGTCGACGCGATGATCGTCACGATGGTGTGCGCTGCCGTGCTCTTGCCGTTCGACCGCAACGCCGGCGTCGGCCTCGATCTCGCCGGGCTCGTGTACGCGATCTATTCGACCGTCGCGCTGGCGTGGCGAGGCACCACGCCGGGGAAAGCGCTGTTCGAGCTCGAGCTGATCGCGACGGACGGCACACGGCCGCGCTGGCAACAGGTGGCACGCCGCCAGCTCGTCTATTGCTTGCCGATCGTCATGCTCGACGGCGTCAAGCAGCTCGTCGTGCCGGCCGACACGATCGCGTCGATCGTCCTCGACGTGCTGCTCTACAGCGCGATGTTCTACGGGTTCGCCGATCTCGCGGTCGGTAGCTGGCGGCGCGCCGGCAAGCGCACGCTGTGGGATGTCCTGTCGCACACGCAGGTGCGCTATCGCGCCGCGCGCCGCACGCGCAGCACGGCCGGCTCGCTGTTACGATAGTGGCGATGCGCCGTGGTGTGGTCGCTCTCGTGCTCGGCTTCGCGAGCAGTTGCGGCCCCGCGTTGTACGACGAGGCGCCCGCACCGCCGCAACCGCCGCCCGCATTCGAGCCGCCGAATAGTTACGACGTGCCTGCTCAGCCGATCGATCTCGTCAACGCCGGCGTCAGCGTCGGCAAGAGTTACGAGTTCGCGTTCGACGGCGGCAAGATCGAGATCGAGCTGCGCCGCGATGGCGATCACGCGATCGAGATCGCGCGCAATCACTACGCCGTGCCGGTCGTCATGCAATGGCAGCTCGACAACGCGGCGAACCTCGCGCAGCTGTCGCCGCCCGGCGGCGTCGCGATCTTGCCGGCGGCGCCGGCGCCCAACGGCGTCGGTCCGCCGATCGTGTTGACGACCGCGCGCGTCGTCGATCCGAGCGCGTCGATCCATCCAGTGCTCGCGTATCACGCGCGGTTCGGCGATCCGAACGCGCGCCCGACGCCGTACGCGTATCGCCTGCCCTATCGCCGGGGTAAGACGTTTTCGGTCCTGCAAGGCCCGCATGGTGCGTTCTCGCACCGCGGCTCGAACGAGTACGCGGTCGACTTCGACTGCCCCGTCGCGACCCACGTGCTCGCGGCGCGCGACGGCCTCGTAGTCGCGACCAACGCCGGGGCGACCGGCCATGGCACGACGCCGCAATACTTGGAGCTCGCGCGCGTCAACTTCGTGCTCGTCTTGCACGACGACGGCACGCTCGGCGAGTACATGCACCTGTCGCCGAGCGGCGTCGAGGTCCAGCCCGGCCAGCGCGTGAAGCGCGGCGACGAGATCGCGCTATCCGGAAATACCGGATTCTCGTCGACGCCTCACCTTCACTTTCAGGTCATGACGGCCGCCGACGACGGCGTCGCTGCCCGGTCATTCCCCTTCAAGTTCGCGACCGCGCCCGACAGCGCCGAGGATCCGATCCAGAGCCGCGCGTATCCGAGCTGGGAGTAGTAGGATGGTCGAGTCGATGAGGTGTCCGATCTGCGGCGAACGTGCGCCTGAAGTAGGCGTGCTTTGCGAAGAGTGCCGCGACGAGCTCTCGAGCCCGATCCGGATCAGCCCGGAGCAGATCCAGCTGCGCATCCAACGCGCCACCGACGCCGCGCTGATCGACCTGTGGGGTCGCGTGCACCGGCTCGAGGCGCGCACGCTGGTCGGCCGGCAGATCGAGAATCAGGGTCTGGCGATCTTGGAGCCGAGCGTGTCGCGCCATCACGCGCACCTCACGCTCGACAACAACGTGTGGACGATGCGCGACCTCGGCTCGGCCAACGGCACGTTCCACGACGACAAGTTGATCGAAGGGCCGGTCCCGGTGCAGAACGCCGATCGCGTTCGCTTCGGCCACATCGCGTTCTACATCGTCAGCGACATCGCGAGCCTGCCCGCGCCGAAGATCACGCGGACGGTCACGACGACGATCCGGCCGCCGCACCTGGCGGAGATCGCTGCGGCCACGCCCCCCGCACCGGCGCCACCGCCGGTGCGCGTCGCGACGCCGTTCGACGCCGAAGAAGAGACCACGAACGTGGGTCTGCCCGAGATCAGCTTCCGGCTGCACGAGCCGACCGGCGGCGGCGGCGGCCTCGTCGAGGTCGATGGCAAACAGGTCCAGCTCACGACGACGCAGTTCGAGCTGATGGCGCTGATGATCAAGCGCATGGCCTCCGAGTCACATCAACCCGAGCTCGTGCGCGGGTTCGTGCGCAGCTCGGAGCTGATCGCCGATCTATCGTGGGACACGCGCGAGCCGAGCGAGAACCACGTCAAGCAGCTCGTGCGCCGCGTGCGTCGCGCGCTCATGAAATCGGAAGTCGGCGATCTGATCGAATCGCGACACAGATTCGGGTACCGTCTGCGCGCAATTCCCAAGACGGAGTGATCTATGCGCGCTCGTTTGTTCGCAGCAGCCGCGGTGGTCGCAGCTGCAGGGCCGGCGTATGCCGACGACCCGAAGTTCGACTACGGCAACTACGCCGACGTCAAGAAGGTGACGAAGACCGAGTGGACCGCCGCCGCCGAAGCCGGGATGGTCGTCACCACCGGCACGACCGACAGCACGACCGCGACCGGTGGCTTCAAGGTCACGCGCAAGCAGGGCGACAACAAGCTCGGCCTCGAAGCGAGCGGCACGTACGCGAAGACCGGCACGCTCGTGCTCGACGATCTCAACGGCAACGGCACGATCGACAACACGAACGAGCTGGTCGAGCGCGATCAGATCACGGCGGAGACGCTCGCCGCGAAGGCGCGCTACGACCGCTTCCTCACCGCCGACAACTCGCTGTTCATCGCCGCGCTCGCCGGCCGCGACCTGCCCGCCGGCGTCGACGCGCGTTACGGCGGCCAGGCCGGGTACAGCCGCGTGCTCTACAAGTCGAAGACGTCGACCACCGTCGGCGAGATCGGCTACGACTTCTCGCGCGAAGATCTCAGCGTCGGCCCGGGCGTCTCGGTGCACTCGGGGCGCCTGTTCGTCGGCCACAAAGCGCAGCTGCTCGCCGGCGCCGACCTGGATGCCTCGATCGAGGCGCTCACCAACTTCAACCGCGAGACGCTGCCGACCGGCCAAGACGGCGGCGCGTTCAACGACACGCGCGTGAATGTTCGCGTCGCGATTTCGGCGAAAGTCTCGAACAGCATCGCGTTCCAGACCAGCCTCGAGTCGCACTTCGATAATCGGCCCGGTCCGCTGACGTTGCCGTCGGGCAGCGCGCCGTTCGCGATGGGCTTCGTGCCGCCGGCCGCCGAGGTCGAGACGATCATGAAGGTCTCGCTGATCTACACGTTCCTTCAACCGGCAGCGCCCGCGAAGAAGTGACGCGAACGATCGTCCGTCGTGCACGTGTCTGAACGACGGGCTTCGCGAAGCCCTGACGTCGCCGTCGACGTGCTCAGCCGCGCTTGGTCTTCGCCGCGCTCTGCGCCGGCGCGCTCTCGACCGTCGCCGCGAGCTCCTCGAGCAGCGAGCGCAGCGACTTCATCTTTTTCGCGCCGAGCTGCGTGGTCCAGCGCGCCTCGGTCGCCTGCGCGACGCGGCGGACTTCGGCGGCCCACACGCGGCCCTTCGGTCCCAATCGGACCCGCTTGATCACGCCGTGATCGGGGTCGGGAAACCGCTCGACCATCTTCATGCTCTCGAGGTCGTCGATCAGGTCGCCGACCGTTTGTTTCGGCAGCGACACGCTCGCGACGAGGTCGGCGAGGCGCAGGCCGGCATCGGCGATTTGCGACAACACCTGCACGTGCGCGGGGCGAAGCTGCGGAAACCCGATCCGCGCGAGCCGGCTCACCACCTGAGCCTGCAGATCGTGCTGGGGAACGTGAAGCAGGCTGCGAAGGTCTCGGTTGCGCTTCGTCATTGTCGTGGCGTCGTGCCGAAGGAAGCGCGTCATACCAAAGCCAGATCGAGATCGGAACCCCGATCACGCGCATTCGATCGACACCCGCGCTCCGGAGCTTGCGCGGCCTGATTTATTTGTTTGCGGAGTAGACGTCGACGATGCCGAGCTCGGACGCGCCGCGATCAATTTCACCGCCGAATAGCTTGCGCGTGAAGTTGCGCCAGCCTCGCGCGAGGTCGTCGAACCACGTGTAGATCACGGGAATCGCGACGAGCGTGAGCAGCAATGACAACGTCTGTCCGCCGACGACGACTTGTGCCATCGCTTTCGACAACCCCGAGCCGATGCCGTTGCTGGTGATCAGCGGCATCATGCCGGCGACGAACGCGAAGGTCGTCATCAGGATCGGCCGCAGCCGGTCGCGGCTCGCCGCGATCACAGCTTCTGTTCGCGGCAGGCCTTGACGTCGCAGCCCGTTCGCGTGATCGACCTGGAGGATCGCGTTCTTCTTGACCATCGCGAACAGCACGATGATGCCGAGCATCGAGAAGATGTTGAGACTGCCGCCGGTGATCGCGAGCGACATCACCGCGAACGGCACGGTGAGCGGGAGCGACAACATGATCACGAGCGGGTACAGCAGCGACTCGAACTGCGCCGCGAGCGTCAGGTACATGAACATGATCGCGAGCAGGATCGCGAACGCGAATGCCGCCGCGAGCTTCTTGAATTCCTTGCTCTGCCCGAACGGCTCGGCGGTGTAGCCCGGTGGCATCTGGAGGTTCTTGAGCGACTTCTCGACCGCGGTGGCGACCGCGGACTGCGAGAACCCGGGCGCGACGTTCATCGTCAACGTCACGGCGCGCTCGCGGCTCTGGCGCGTGATCTTCGAGATCGCGCTGTTCGGCGTGATGCGAATGACGTCGGACAGCGGGACCTGACCGAGCAGCGGCGACGGCACGAAGATCTGGCCGAGGCCTTCGGGGTCGTCGCGATACTTCTCGGCGGCGCGCATCCACACGACGTATTCGTCGCCCTTGTCCTCGTAGGTCGACGCCTGCACGCCGCCGATCAAGATCGACAGCGTGTTCGTGATGTCGGCCGGGTTCACGCCGAACAGCGCGGCGCGGTCGAGATCGGGCCGCACTTCCGTCTCGTTGAGCGGATCGAGCAAGCTCGAATCGAGATCGACGACGCCGGGGACCTGCTTCATGTCGGCCAGCACCTGCTTGCCGAAGCGCTCGAGCTTGTCGAGGTCCGGGCCCGAGATCACGTACGACACCATCGCGTTCTGGCCGCCGAGCGAGAAGTCGTTGACGGGCTGCGCGGCGACGCGCCAGCCCTCGGGCGCGTTCGGCAGGATCTTGGTGCGAACCTGCTGCATGACGTCGTTTTGCGAGCGCTTGCGATTGCCCGGATCGCTCAGGTGAACATAGATGCTGCCGACGTTGGACTGGCGCTGATCGCCGCCGGCGACCGTCACCAGGGTCTCGTTGACCTCGGGAATGTCGCGAACCTCGCGCGAGATCCGCTCGCCGATCAGCGTGGTGTTCTCGAGCGACGTGCCTTCCGGAGCCTGCAGATAGATCTCGAACTGGCCTTCGTCGTTGGCGGGCAGGAAGTCGCCGCCGAGCTTCTTGCACATCGGCACCGTGATGCCGAACATCGCGACGATCGCGAGGCCGACGACCCAGCGATGGCGCAGGCAGAACGCGAGCACGCCGGAGTACAGCCGCGCGATCGGGTGATAGAGCCCGTCGGAGATTCGCTCGAGCCAGCTGCGGCGGCGCTCTTGGCCCTCCGGCGCGGGCAACGGCAGGATGCGCGCCGCCATCATCGGCGTCAGGCTGAACGCGACGATCATCGAGACCAGGATGGCGAACGCCATCGTGAGGCCGAAGCTGTACATGAAGCGGCCGACGATGCCGCTCATGAACGCGACCGGCAGGAACACCGCCATCAGCGACAGCGTGGTCGCGAGCACGGCGAGGCCGATCTCCTTGGTCGCCTGCACGGCGGCCGGGAACGGCTTCATCTTCTTCTCGTCGATGAAGCGATAGATGTTCTCGAGCACGACGATCGCATCGTCGATCACGATACCGACCGCGAGCGCGAGCGCGAGCAGCGTCATCATGTTGAGCGTGAAGCCGAACGCCTTCATCAGGCCGAACGTCGAGATGATCGACACCGGGATCGCGATCGCGGCGATGATCGTCGAGCGCAGCGAGCCCAGGAACAGCAGCACGACGAGCGCGGCCAAAAACGAGCCGAGCACGAGGTGCTCGAGCACCTGATCGGCCGACGTGCGGATCTGCACCGAGTTATCGCGCACCATCTCGACCGAGTAGCCGGCCGGTAGCTGCGTGCGGAGCTCGCCGACCTGCGCCTGGATGGCATCGACGACGGCGACGGTGTTCGTGCCGGTCTGCTTGCGGATCTGCAGCGCGATCGCGGGGACGCCGTTGTAGGTCGCCGCGGTCTGCGCCTCTTCTTCGGAGTCGTCGACGCACTCGCCCGGCTGCGCGTTCGCGGGCGGCTCGACCACGTCGGCGAGATGGATCTGGTGGACGCCGACATTGCGCACGACGATCTTGCAGAGGTCTTGCGGATCGACGACGCGGCTCTCGATGCGCAGCGTCGCGTTCGTCGGGCCGCTCTCGATCGATCCGCCTGGCACGCTGACGTTGGATGCGCTGACCTTGCTCTCGATCTCGAGCGCGGACACGCCGGCCGCCGACATCCGGATCGGATCCAAGTGGATGTTGATCTGGCGCAACCGACCGCCGAGGATCACGACCTGACCGACGCCGGCGAGCCGCTCGATCCGGCTCTTGACCTGCTTGTCGGCGAAGTGCGTGAGGTCGCGGTTCGCCATGCCCGGCGGACCTTTGACCGACAGCACCGCGATCGGCGCCGCGTCGGGGTCGGCCTTGCGCACTTCGGGCCGCGTGCCGGCCGGCAGATCGCGCAGCACCGACGACAAGTGCTCGTTGATGTCCTGCGCGGCTTTGTCGGGATCGACCTCGAGATCGAACTGCGCGATCACGAGCGAAACGCCTTCGGTCGACGTCGACGTCAGCGTGTCGAGGCCCGACACGGTGTTGACCGCCTCTTCGACTTTGTCGGTAACGTCGGTCTCGACCGCGGTCGGCGACGCGCCGGGATACGGCGTGACGATCGTGACGAGCGGGAAGTCGACCTTCGGGAACTTGTCGACGCCGAGGCCGCGGTAGCCGACGATGCCGACGACGACGAGCGCGGCGATCAGCACGCACGCGAAGATCGGTCGCCGGACGCAGATATTTGCGAGCCACTGCACGGCTTACTCCGTCACTTTCGAACCGTCGGTCAGCTTCGGATCGACGTTCGTGATGACCTTGTCGCCGGCGACGAGGCCCTGCAGCACGGTGACCTTGTCGTCCGCCGGCGCGTTACCGAGCTGCACGATGCGCTCTTCGGCGGCGCCGTCCTTGTCGACGAACACGCGCCACGTCTTGTCGCGGCGCACGACCGCGGTCTTCGGGATCACGATGTGGCTCGACTCGCCGATCACGACGTGCGCCTCGGCGAACATGCCGGGCAGCAGCTGCGTGCCCTTGTCGAACGTCGCTTCGACGACGAGCGCCCGGTTCTGGCCGATCTCGGCGCCGAGCCGCGTGATCGTCGCGCTGAACGTCTTGCCCGGCACGGCGACCGAGCTGACGTCGACGCGCATGTCCTTCTTGATCTTGTCGACCGCGCGCTCCGGCACGTTGAGCTGGATCTTCAGCGGGTCGTCATCGACGAGCGTGAACAGCGCCTTGCCGGGAGAGACCCACTCGCCGGGCGAGATGTTCTTTTGATCGACCACGCCGTCGAACGGCGCGCGCACGAGGCCGTCCGACACCGACTTCGCCATCGAGTCGTTGCGCGCCTGCGCCTGCGCGACCTGCTCGACCGCGTTCAAGCACTCGGTGTTCTGCTTGTCGAACTCGCTCTTCGTGATCGCGCCTTTGTCGAGCAGCGACTTGGTCCGCGTGCATTCGTCGTCGGCGAGCTGCTTCTGGACGCGCGCCGATGCGAGCGCCGCCGAGGCTTCACGCGCCGACAGCGCCGCCGAGCGCGTGTCGAGCTGGACGACCGGCTGGCCGAGCTTGACGTGCTGGCCGCGCTCGATCATCACGTTGATCACCTTGCCCTGGGTATCCGCGGTGACGTCGGAGCGTTGATCCGCCGCGACCGTCCCGGTGAGCACGAGCACGTCGGGCGTCTGCGCCGATCCCGCCGCGACGGTCTGGACTTTGATCGGCACCACCGGCGGCTTGATGACCTCGGAGGCATCGCTTCCGGACTTGTGGCAGGCGACGAGGAGCGTGAGGGCAACGAGGGCGCGCATGGCTGTTGCGTACCTTGCACGGACCCTGCCAAGCGGTCCAGCGCAGCCAGAGAACTTAGGGCCGTTGCGCTGTATGGCTTTTCGACACTGTCGGGCGGTCTCAGTGCGGCGGCGCGCCGGCGTCGTCGTCGCCGAGCCAGTGCTGCAGCTGCGCGATCGCGACCCGCAGATCGATCCGCGCGTTGAGCGCGTTGATCCGGGCGCGGGTCAGATCGGTCTCCGAATCGACGAGCTCGACGGCCGTCGCGCGCCCGGCGTCGAGCAAATCGCGCCGCACGTGATAGCTCTCCTCGGCGGACTTGAGGCCCTTCGCCGTCGTGTCGAGATCGTGTTGCGCGAGCAGGACGTTCTGCTGCGCTTGCAGGACCTCGATCCGCGTCTGGCGGACGAAGTTTTCCTGATCGGCGCGAAGCTCGTCGGTCTGCGCCTGCAGCCGATCGCGGTTGACGTTCGCGGTGAGCGCGTCGTTGAGGTTCCACGTCGCCTGTACGCCGACCGCCCACGTGCCGGTGAACTTGTCTTCCTGCGGGAAGATCCGCTGGTTCGGGTTCGCGTAGTCGGCGACGCCGAACGCCGAGACCTTCGGCAAATAGTTCGGCACCTCGGCCTCGTTCTGCTTCACGCGCGCATCGATGCCCTGCACGATCGCGAGATAGTCGAGCCGGTGCGCCGTGACGTGGCCCATCATCTCGTCGAGCTGGCGCGCGGCCGGCGCGCTCACGTCCTTGCGAATGTCCTCGCCGATCGCGAGCGGCTGCGCGTCGGGAACTTGCAGCATCACGCGCAGCTGCTCTTCGCGCAGCTCGGCGATGTTGGTCAGCTGCGCCGCGGTCTGCTCGGCCTCGGCCTCTTGCGACTCGACGCGCAGCAAGTCCGCGCGCGAGATCCGCTGCACTTCGGCTTGCGCGCGAACCTGGCCGAGCGTCGCTTGCACCTGCGCGACCTGGCGCTGCGCGACGATGACTTGCAGCTTCGCGCGCAGCCACTCGTAGTACGCCGTGCGCGCGTCTTGCCCGGCGGCGACCCACGCCGAAGCGCGCGTCGTCTTCGCGACCTCGAGCGCGATTTTCGCGGCGCCGACGAGCTTGGGATAGCGATACAGGTAATCCGAGACCGGAATGCTGATCGTCGCTTCCGCGAGGTAGTAGTTCTGCAGAAAGTTGAACGCGAGCGAGCTCAGATCGACGCCTGGGATCATCAAGCCGGAGCTCGCGAACGAGAACGGCGCGATGTAGCTGTTGCGCGTGTACGACAGCTTGCCGCCGATCTGCGGCACGCCTTGCAAGTACGTCGTCGTCGCGGCGGCGGTTTGTTCGGCGACCTCAGCGATGCGGCGCTGCACCGTCGGCGACACGTTGCCCGCGCGCGCCGCGGCCTGATCCGACGTCAGCCCACCGGCGACGAACATCGCGTCGAGCTCCTTGTCGAACTCGGCGAGCTCGTCGATCGCTTGCGCGGCGGTTGGTGGCGCCGACCCCGCCGGCTGCGCATGTAAAGGCGCGGCCATCACCGCCACGAAGACCACAGACAGGCCAACTCTCATGCCCGCGACCAAAGCACCGGGCGTGCCACGACGCCAGCGGCCAAGGGCGTTGAATGCGCTTGCGATCTGTCGGTGAGCCTTACAGCCGACAGTAACGAAACGTGACGCCGCGAGACACGATCCCACTGCAAGCAAGCGATCGAGCTAGAGTTGGCTCATGCAACCCGAACCCGCCTGCGCTGGCACGACGTTGGCAGAACGCCGAGCCGTGCCCGCACCGGAGGCCGTCTGGCGAACGCAGCGCGACGACTTCTTCATGAAAGAAGCTCGGCGAACCACGCGCACTGTCACCACGCTCGGCATCGTCGTCCAGCTCTCGGTGGTCGGCTTGCTGTTCGAAGCGGGATATCCGACGTGGCGCATCGTCTGCCTCGTCGGCACGTATCTCGGCTTCATCCTCGGCCACAAGCTCGTGATCGCGACGACGCGCTCGCAGGGCCGCGTCGAGCACGCGTTCATCTACATGAACGTGATCGCGCAGGTGCTCGTGATCAGCAGCGCGACGCTCACCGGCGGCGTGCACTCGCCGTTCTTGCCGGCCGTGGTGATGCCGTCGATCGTGTCGCTCTTGTTCTTCGGGCCGCACGCGGTCGCGCGCTGGACCGCGGTCGCGAACGGCCTGTTCATCATCGCGATGGTATCGCTGCCGCGCGAGATCGTCGGTCCGGACATTCCGAGCGTGAACTACGCGTGCGCCGCCGTGCTCGGCCTCGGCTGGAACCTCGTCATGCTCCACTTGATGGTCGGCAAGCTGACGCAGATCGCGCGGCAATCGGGCGAGTCGTATGCGTGCTTGCGCGAAGAGCGCTTGAGCGAAGCCGAGGCGCAGTTGCGCCGCCTGCAATCGGTCGGCGCGAAAGTCGCCCACGAGCTCAAGAACCCGCTCGCGTCGATCAAGGGGCTCTGCCAGCTGGTCTCGCGCACGCCGAACAGCGAGCGCACGCAGGAGCGGCTCACCGTCGTCGCTTCCGAAATCTCGCGGATGGAGACCATCCTCAACGAGTATCTGTCGTTCTCGCGCCCGCTCGAGGACATCCGGCCCGAGGCGCTCGATCTCGCCGCGCTGGCGCGCGATGTCATGGACGTGCTCGCCGGCCGCGCCGATCAGGCCGGCGTGACGCTGTCACTCGAAGGCAACACGATGCGCGCGCAAGGCGATCCGCGCCGGCTCAAAGAGGCGCTGATCAACCTGGTCGCCAACGCGATCGAGGCGACGCCGACCGGCGGCGCGGTGATGCTGCGCGTGCGCAACGGCGGCCCCGACGTCGTCGTCGAGGTCGAGGACACCGGCCGCGGCATCACGCCCGACGATCTCAAGCGGCTCG
Source organism: Kofleriaceae bacterium (assembly GCA_036271395.1). Lineage (GTDB taxonomy): Bacteria > Myxococcota_A > Polyangia > Haliangiales > Haliangiaceae > JABFXX01. Next base: position 9,984 of record DATBAS010000085.1, on the reverse strand, counting down.
GCACGTCGTTCTTCACGACGCGGCCGAACGGCACCGGCCTCGGCGTCGTGCTCGCGCAAGGCGTGATCGCACAACACGGCGGCTCGCTCGGCTACACGAGCACGGTCGGCCGCGGCACGATCGCGACGATCAAGCTGCCGACGGCCGCGACCGCCGCCGCCGAGCTCGGTGGCCGCGCGGCGATGGTCGAGGCGAGAGCGTGAGCTGCGTCCTGCTCGTCGACGACGAGCCCGGTGTGCTGTTCACGCTGTCGGAGCTGCTCCACGAGCGCGGCCACAAGGTCGTCACCGCGAGATCCGGCGTCGAGGCACTGACCAAGCTCGACGAAGCCGAGGCCGTGCTGACCGACCTGTCGATGCCGAAGATGGACGGGCTCGAGCTGATGGCGCAGATCGGCAGCAGAGACCCGCAGCTGCCGGTGATCTTGCTCACCGCGCACGGCAGCGAACGCGTCGCGGTCGCGGCGATGAAGCAAGGCGCGTACGACTATCTGTCGAAGCCGTTCGACATCGACGAGGTCGCGGTCGTGATCGAGCGCGCGCTCGAGACGCGTCGGTTGCGCGTCGACAACCGCCGGCTCGCCGCCGAGCAAACGCTCGGCCGCCGCATCATCGGCGCGTCCCGCCCGATGCGCCGCTTGCTCGAGGCCACGCAGCGCGTCGCGTCGCGCGACGTCACCGTGCTCGTCCGCGGCGAGACCGGCACCGGAAAAGAATTCGTCGCCGAGCTGCTCCACGCGCAGTCGCTGCGCGCGACCAAGCCGCTCGTTCGCTTCAACTGCGCCGCCCTGCCCGCCGAGCTCGCCGACGCCGAGCTGTTCGGTCACGTGCGCGGCGCGTTCACCGGCGCGATCGCCGCGCGCCCCGGCTTCTTCCTGCAGGCCAACGGCGGCACGCTCATCCTCGACGAGGTCGGCGAGCTGCCGCCGGCGATCCAGGCCAAGCTGCTCCGCGCGCTGCAAGAAGGCGAGATCCAGCCCGTCGGCTCCGGCCGCATCGAGAAGGTCGACGTCCGCGTCGTCGCGTCGACGAACCGCGACCTCGCCGCCGACGTCAAGGTCGGCACGTTCCGCGAGGATCTCTACTATCGCATCGCGGTCGTCGAGCTCGTCGTGCCGCCGCTGCGCGATCGCAAGGATGACATCCCGGCGCTCGCCGAAGAGTTCACGCGCCGCTACGGCGAGCGCTTCGGGCTCGGCGCGATCTCGCTCGAGCCCGGCTTGATCGACGCGCTCGTGCGCACCGAGTGGCCCGGCAACGTGCGCCAGCTCGAGAACACGATCGCGCGGCTCGCGGCGCTGTCGAGCGGCGGCGTGATCGGCCTGGCCGATTTTCGCGCCGCCGAGCTCGGCGCGGCGACCGCCGCAGCGGCGCCGGCGATCCCCGAATCGAACGATGCCGATCCGCCACCCGACGCGCGCAATGGGCCGTCGCTCAAGGAGCAGGTCGAAGCGTTCGAGCGCGGCCTCGTCGCGCGCGCACTCGACTCGACCGGCGGCAATCAATCGGAGGCGGCGCGCCGGCTCGGCGTGTCGCGCGTGACGCTGATCGACAAGATGAAGAAGTACGCGCTGAACCAGAAACGCTGACGACCTGGCGATCTCGTCGTCGCGTGGTACGCCATGGCTATGAGCAGACACGTCATCGTCGCGCTGTTCGTGCTCGCGATGATCGCCGTCGTCGTCGGCGTCGACATCGCGTTCTTCAAAGATCAGCCGTGGCTACGCCTCGCCGCGAACGTCGGCATCGTGCTCGTGTTCGGGGCGTTCTTTCTGCGCTTTCTCCGCAGCGCGTAGTCACGCTGGGTCCCCGTCGTGCCTAGACCGGGTGCTGCGCATCACCGGTGCAGGTGCCAAGCCGTTCATCCGCTCGGAGTTCGCGCGCCTGTTCGACGGCTGATTCTCCGTCGAGCTGTCACCCGGGTGTTACAGTCGATCCGTGCCCGGCGATGGACGCGGTGGCGGCGGGGGGCGCGGCGGCGGTGGTGGCCGCGGTCAACGGCGAAACGAGCCGCAGTTTCGCGTCCAGTGCGTGGCGTTCTCGCCGAACGACGACTCGATCGTCACCGGCAACCGCGACGGCTCGATCCGATTCTGGCGCAGCGACGATGCCTCGCCGATCGGCGCCGCGATTCCGCTCCACGATCCGCGGATGGGCCACGTGTTCGCGGTCGCGTATCGCGGCGATGGCGCGATCGTCGGCTCGGGCAGCCGCGACGGCACGATCGCGCTCGTCGACGTCGCGACGCGCGAGCCAGTCGGTGAGCGCTGGAAGGTCTGCCAGGGCGACGTGTTCGCGCTGCGCTTCTTGCGCGACGACACGATCGTCACCGCCGGCAAGGACGGTGCGATCCGATTCTGGAGCGCGGACGCGCACGCGTTGCTCGGCGAGACGGCGGCGCATACGAACTGGCTCTACGGCATCGCGCACACGCCCGACGAGCAAACGTTCGCGTCGGTCAGCGAGGACGGCACGGCGAAGATCTGGACGCGCGATGGCCACACGCTCGTGCTCCGCACCACGCTCGCGCGTCCGCTGCAGACACAGCTGCGCCGGCCCGGCGGCCGTCACTCGGTCGCGATCTCGCACGACGGCACGCGCGTGGTCACGGCGAGCCACGATCACGACGCGCAGATCTGGGACGTCGCGACCGGCGAGCCGATCGGCGAACCGCTCCGCCACGACGACATCGTGCTCTACGTCGCGTTTCATCCGGCCGATCGCACGCGCGTCGTGACCGCCGGCTGGGACGGCACGATCCGCGTGTGGCCGAGCGGCCGCGTGATCGCCGATCGGCTCGGCCCGGTCTATCAGATCGCGCTCGACTCGATGGGCACGCGTGTCGCGACCGCGGGTTGGGACTTCGCGGTCCGGCTGTTCGAGCTGCCGAGTGGACGGCCGCTCGGTGCACAGGCGCGCGACGAGCCGCCGGTGCCGAGCGGGATGTCGTTCTCGCCCGACAGCCAGAGCCTCGCGGTCGCGTATCGCACCGGCGACGTCCACGTCTACGATCCGGCGACCGGCGCGACACGCACGGTGCTGCGCGGCCACACCGACGCCGCGTTGCTCGCGGTGTTCTCGCCCGATAGCCGCATGCTCGCGACCTCGGGCTTCGATCACAGCGTGCGGCTGTGGTCGCTGCCGGATGGCAGCCCGCTCGCGACGTTCGAAGGGCACACCGACGTCGTGCGCACCGCCGTGTTCTCGCCCGACGGTCGCGTGCTCGCGTCGGCGAGTCGCGACAGACGATTCGACTGTGGAACCTCGCCGAGCCGAGCGCGGCGCCGCAGATCTTGCGCGGGCACAAGGACGCCGTGCGCTGCGTGACGTACTCGCCCGACGGCGCGCTGCTCGCGACCGCGAGCAAGGATCGCACCGCGCGGCTATGGCGCGCCGCGACCGGCGAGCCGATCGGCGAGCAACTCGCCGGTCACGCGTTGTTCGTGCGCTGGGTCGCGTTCTCGCCCGACGGCAAGATCCTCGCGACCGCGAGCGATGACGGCACGGTGCGATTGTGGAACGTCGCGACCGGCACGCCACGCGGCGAGCCGCTGCGCGGTCACACCGACTGGGTGCAATGCGTCGCGTTCTCGCCCGATGGCCGCGAGCTCGCATCGGCGAGCGGTCATCCCGGCGACGAGCGCGTGATCCGGCGCTGGAACGTCGCGACCGGTCAGCCCGTCGGCGAAGCGCTGCGCGGCCACACCGCGATGCTGACGTGGGTCGCGTACTCGCCCGACGGCCGCTACCTCGCGTCGGCGAGCCACGACGGCACGGTCCGGATCTGGGATCCGAATACGGGCGCCGCGCTGCGCACGATCTAACGCGCGGTGAACACGAACGTCGCCGGCGAGCACGCGACGATCACGGCGCCGTGGAACACCACCGGCTTGAACGCCCACGCGTGGATCGTCCGGGCGATGCGCGCGTCGTAGTCGGCAACGCCGGTGCTCTGCATGACGTCGACCGACATGACCGCTCCAGCTTGGTCGACGCAATACTTGAACGTGCCGCGTAGCGTCGTTCTCGATTGCCGTACCGCGGCCAACGTGTCGGCATCGGGAATGACGAGTTTCTCGCCCGCGACGCGGCGGCGATTCATCGCGACGGGCTCGACAAACGGCGGCCCGTCCGAGACCAGCTTGATGTCAGCAGGCCCGATTTCGCCGCCGTACGCCGGCGACGGTGACGACGATCCACACCCGAGCATTGCGACGACCACGACCGACGCGAACCGCACGTCGCGACTGTAGCTTATTCGTCGGGCGACGAGCGCTTCGGCGATCCACTGCCGCGCGCCAGCCGTGGTCCGCCGAGCCGCGCGAGCAACAGCTTCGTGCGCGTGCGCGCCGTGACGTCGGCGGATTCGTTCGCGTGCGCGACGGCGCGCCGGGCGACTTCGATCGCGCGATCGCGCTGCCCCGTGTGATCGCACAGCGCCGCCAGCACGAGCTCGAGGCGCCACGCTTCGGGCGCGCCGCCGATGTGGGCGAGCGCGAGCTCGATGATGTGCATGGCGCCGGCCGGATCGTGGGCCGCGACGCGCACGCCGACGGCATCGAGCGCGAGCGCGACCTGCTGGGCCGGCGTTTGGCCCTCGGCCGTCCGGATCGACACGCGCGGCAGCGTCGGTGCGAGGTGCGCGGGCGACGCGGTGCGCGGCCACTCGCGCGTCGCGACCTCGTCGACCGCCGGCAGCGTGTCGCTCCACCGCGCGAGCGCGGGCGCGAGCACGTCGGCGAGCAGGCGCGCCGAACCGAATCGCGCCGCGGGATCGCGATCGAGTGCGCGCAGCACGATCGCGTCGAGCTCGCGCGTGATGCCGCGATCCGGCGCGCGCTGCGACGGCGGCTCGACCGCCTCGTGCGTACGCCGCGACCACAACATCATGATCGGCAGGTCGCGCGGCAGCGGCGGCGAGCCGGCGAGCAGCTCGTACAGCACGACGCCCGTGGCGTAGATGTCGCTCGCGACGGTCGGCGGCTTGTTGTCGAGCAGCTCGGCCGCCATGTAGGCCGGCGTGCCGGCGACGAGCGTGAGCTCCGAGGCCTCGCCGCGGCGGCGCGCGAGCCCGAAGTCGATGATCGTGACGCGGTCGAGCTCGTCGATCAGCACGTTGCTGGTCTTGAGATCGGCGTGCAGGACGCCGGCGTCATGGATCGCGACGAGCCCTTCGAGCAGCTGCGTCGCGATCGCCGCGACGCGATCGCGCTCGATCACCTCGCCGTCGGCGAGCTCTTCGTCGAGCCGCGTGCCGTACGCGCGCGCCATCGCGAGGAACGGCTCGCCCGAGCGGCTCTTGCCGGCGTCGACCGCGCGCACGACGTTGGGGTGGTCGATCAGCTGGAGCAGCGACGCTTCCGACTCGAACTGCCGGCACACGATCGGATCGCGTGACAGCGTCCTGCGCACCGTCTTGAGGGCGACGACTCGTCCCGAGGTGTGACGCGCCATCCGGACCTCGCCCATGCCGCCGCGGCCGAGCAGGTCGCCGAGCTGGTAGTCGTCGACCTCGGGTGGATTGCGGCTCACGTCCGAAGCTTCGGCAGCGCGGCGCGATCGTTGAGGCTCACGCTCGAGCCTCAACCGATGCCGGGGTTGGCCGAACCTTAGGTCAGGCTCGGTCGCGCTTCGTCGCCATGTACGCGCCAAGCGCGCCGACCGCCGCCAAGCCGATCGCGATGAGGGCCATTGGGCGCGGCGCCGCGCCGTCGCCGGCACCGGTCTCGATGTGGGGGTACAGCGCGGCCGTGATCGCCGCGCAGCCGATCGTCAGGACCGATAGCGCGCCGACCCACGACTTCTTCGCGAACGCCGCGATCAGCAAGATCAGCGACGCGATGCCGCCGAGCGCGCCGATCAGCGCGGCGACGTTGAGCCGCATCGGCGATGGCAGATCGAGCTGCTTGGCGAGAGCGCCCGAGTCGCCGCCGCCGAGCTGGCCGGCGATCGTCGCGATGTCGCTCGCGAGGTGATGGGATTTGTTCGCCGCGGCGAGCGTGACGAACGCGGTGGCGAGCAACAGCAGGATGGCGAGGATGAATCCGAGAAGCTTCATGGCTGATCGACCATCGAGCCACGCACGAGTCGCACGCTAAATTGCAATCACGTGTTACCACCGGCACATGGAACGGATCGTCCACGTCTGCAACGGCGATTGCACCGCCGACTCGCTCTCGCTCGCCGACCTGCCCGGCGAGATTCGCGTGTGGGCCGACGCGCTCGACATCGGCCCGGTCTTGCCGGTCGGTGACGCGGAGCACTACCGGATCCGCGGCGAGCTCTGGGGCGGCGGCAAGCACGCCGAGCAGCTCGCCGCGTGGGATCGCGGCGTCGATGAAACGGCCGGCGCTGCGGTCGACGAGCTGATCCTGTGGTTCGAGCACGACCTGTTCGACCAGCTCGCGCTCGTCCGCTTGCTCGCGCGGCTGGCGCGCAAGGGCCTGCCCCAGACGCTCACGATCGTGTCGATCGACCGGCACCCGGATGTTCCCGACTTTCACAGCCTCAGCGAGCTCAAGCCCGAACAACTCGCCGAGCTGTGGGCGCGCCGCACGCCGCTGTCGCGCGACGCGATCGACGAAGCCGTCACCGCGTGGATCGCGATCACCGCCGCCGATCCACGCGCGCTGCCGTTCCTGGTCAAGCGCGTCAAGGCGCTGCCGTTCTTGAGCGGTGCCCTCGAGCGCCACCTCGAAGAGCTGCCCGATCCGACGAGCGGATTGTCACGCACCGAGCGCCAGCTGCTCGCCGCGCTCGCCCGCGGCGAGGCCCAGCCGCGGCTCGCGATGCAGGCGATCGATCCTCGCTACTCGATCACCGACGTCGTGCTCTCGCGCGCGAAGCGCTCGTTGACCGACGCCAAGCTGATCGACGGCGACGCGATCACCGCGCTCGGCCGACAAGCGCTCTCCGGTGCGATCGATCGCGTGCACGAGTGCGGCATCGACACCTGGCGCGGCGGCGTGCACCTCGCCGGCAAAGGCCCGGTGTGGCGGTGGGACAGCCGCGAGCGCCGCCTGATCGAAAAATGATCGGCGTTTACGCCGCGGTCGAGTGCTGCTCGACGACCGCGTCCATCTGACCCGCGAGCATCAGTCGCCACATGCGGAAGTCGCCGCGCAACGAGTACGCGGCGGCCTTGAGCCCACCCCACGTCGCCGGCTTGTTCTTCTCGAACGCGAAGTGGCCGATCCACGCGAGCCCGTAGCCCATCACCGGCGCCGCGAGCAACGCGGCCGGGTGAAACGGCGCGACCGCCAAGCACCCCATCGCGAGCGTCGTGCCGGCGAAGTGCAGCTTGCGACACTTCGGGTTCTGGTGCTGCGAGACGTAGTACGGCCAGAAGTCTTCGAACGAGCTCAAACGCGAGTCGGCGGTCGCCATCGCCGCAATCTACCAGCGAAATGAATAGCCGGCGATCGCGCCGCCTTGCGTCGGCACGACGAACGCGGTGCGGCCGCTGTCCTCGTGGGACATCGTCGCGAACAGGTACACGGTCGCGGCGGTGAGCACCGCGCCGGCGCCGAGTGCCACCCACTGATACGGGCTGTACGAGTAGACGTTGTTGCACGGGTGACCGGTCTCGGGCGACGTCTGGCACTTGCCGTCCTCGACGGCCAGGTACACGCCGCTGACGATCCCGCCCGCGGCCCCGACGGCGGTGATGTACTTCCAGCCGCCCCAGCGCCCACCACCGCCCGAGCTCGGCTCGCCGCCATCGTCGCGCGGCGCCTCGGTGTTGCCGCCGGCCGGCGCGCTCGTGTGATCGCCACCGTGATCGGCGACCGTGCCCTTCGGCGCGCCCTCGCCGACCAGCACGTCGATGCCCGCCGCCGGGTTCTCGCCCGCCAGAAACCGCGCCAGCGCCTTCAACCGATCGGTCGAGGGATCCGGATCGAGCGCGACGCTCGCGCGCCGGATCTCGCGACCGGTCTCGAGGCTGATCAGCGAGCCGACGATCGCCGCGTGGCCTTTGACCTGTTCGATGCTGATCACCGCGACCGACGGCGCCTTGATCGAATTCGCGAACGCCGCCGCGAACTGCGCCTCGTGCGCGTCGCGCGCCGCGTCGTTGGCGAACAAGAAGCCGGTCCAGCCCCGCGTGTGGATCGCCTGATCGAGCTCGGCGTCGATCGTCACCGTCGTCTCGGTGTTCGCGCGCACTGTCACGTAGTGCGTGCGCGATGGCTGCTTGTTGAGCATCACGAGCACGCGATAGTCGCCCGGCGCGAGCGAGAGCTGCGTCGAGCCCTGTCCGCGATACGCCTCGTCGACGAACACCGCGCCACCGTCCTGCGCGACCTTGATGTTGAGCTTGCCCTCGCCCGCCGCGACGACCTCGCGCTTGACCTGATCGAACGCGGTAAACGCCTCCGAGCCGTACGTGCCGCGCGACACCGCCGCATCCGGAAAGCTGTGCAACAGCTCCGCGAACGCGCTCTTCATCGCGCCCGGATCGCCGACGCGCTGCTCGCTGAGGGCGAGCGCGATCAGCGCCTTGTTCATCGGCTCGCGCAGCGCCTGATTCTTGGCAAACGCGCCCGAGTTCGCGCGCGCGGTGTCGAGCAGCGGCCCGAGCGTCTTGATCGCCTCGTCGAACTTGCCGCCGACCCAGGCGCGAAACCCGCGATCGACTTGATCCGCGAAGTCGGTGGGCAACCCCTCGGGCGTCTGCGCCGGCTTCGACACGCCGGTCTCGTAGGTCAGGCGAATCTGCTCGCCTGCGATCGTCTTGCTGACGTGCGTGAGCTCCTCGACGATCGGTAGCAAGAGCCGCGTCGCATCGGGCGGCCGCTCGTTCGTGTAGGCCTCGAGCACGATGCCATCGGCACGAGCGAACGAGCACGTCAGGCAGATGGCAAGCGAGACAAGTGCAGCACGGCTCATCAACATAGGCCCCGTATCGACACCCCGCGACAAGAGTTGCGAGAGTACCCCGAAAACGACGACGGCCGCCCGGAGGCGGCCGCATCGCAGCGCAGTTGGGAAGTGATTACTCGGGCTGGACGATCGTGAACGCCGGGCTCGGGCTCGGCTGCGTGGCCGGCGCATGGCAGTGCCAGGTCACGTTGCCGCTTGCCGGGATCGCGGTGACCTTTTCAGGCCAGATGAGCGGGTTCGGTGTGCCGCCCGACGTGCCACCGGTCTCGTCCGGTGCCAGCGCCGGTGCGCCCTCGCCTTGGTGGGCGATACCGGAGTCGTTGCTGGCGCCCTTATCGGTCGTGGGATCGACGTGGATCACGTAACCAACCGTCGCCGCGTTAGCTCCCGTGTTCTTCCAGTTCACCGTCGTACCGACGGCGACCGAGATCGGCGCGGCGAGTACTTCCGCCGGGAAAATGCATTTCGTGCCGTCGCTCGACATGTCGATCTCGAGTGTATTCGCGATCGCGAGCGCCGCAGTTGCCGACTGTGCGGTGACCGTCGTCGTCGTCGGCGTCGCGGTGATCTTCAAAGTTCCAGACATCGTCGTCGTGTCGGTCGACGGAATCGCGATCGACGGGATCGTAACTGTGGCCTTCGCAGTCGAAGTGCCGTTCATCGTCACGCTGACCATGCTGTTGTCGAACGCCACCGGCCACTCGCTGATCGCTGCGCCAGTCGAGTCCGTCACCGTCGCGGCGAGGGTCACCAGGCCGCTGAAGCCTTCGCTGCCGGTCACGGTCACATTTGCCGCGACCATCGACATCAGCTGACCGGGATAGGTCGCGAGGTCCGTCGTAACAGCGATCGAGCCAGCGCCCGAGCTCGGCGCTGGGCACTCGGTCGCGCACTCGCCAGCCGGCAACGTCGAGCCGTCCGGACAACTGCAGGTGTCGCCGTCGTCACCGCCTCCTCCGCTGCCACCACCGCCTCCTCCTCCGCCACCACCAGTGATGTCATTTGTGCAGGCAGGGATTGCGATCACTGCAAGGGCCGCGAGAAGGAGGCTGCGCATGTTGCGCAACATGTACAAGTTGCATGCCGGAGCTAAGTAGCCGAC
>DATBAS010000084.1:0-2432 GCA_036271395.1 Kofleriaceae bacterium | reverse complement strand
CCGTCGCTGCCCGGCATGTACGGGCAGCTCGCGATGAACGATCGCGCGATCGACGACCTCGCCGATGCCGACAAGCTGATGCGCAAGGCGTACGACCTCGACGCGCGCACCACGCATACCGACGCGTGGGATGCGGTGCTCGCCGATCTCGACCGCGCCGAGGGCCACCCGCAGGAAGCGCTGGCCGTGCTCGAGAAAGCCGCCGCCAGCTTCGCGAAGAAGGGCAAGCGGTTCGAGCACACGTACGACATGTCGATCGCCAACGTGCTCGAAGATCTCGGCAAGCTCGGTCCGGCGGCGCAAAAGCTGATCGCGTATCGCGACTCGACCGGCGCGATGTACGGCAAGCGTCATCCGCTCTACGGCCTTGCCGAGATGCAGCTCGCGAACATCTACATGCGCAGCGGCGACTTCGCGGCGGCGGGCAAGGCGCTCGCCGACAGCCTCGACATCGCCGAGCGCGAGCTGTCGAACGTGCTGCAGATCGGCACCGAGTCCGATCACGAGCTGTACTTCGCGCAGCACTCGTACGTGCTCGACTCGGCGATCAACTTCGCCGCGATCTTCGCGCCGAAGAACACGACCGCCGCGCGGCTCGGCCTCGAGACCGTGCTGCGCCGCAAGGGCCGCGTGCTCGACGCCGCCGCCGCGAGCATGGCGACGATCCGCTCGAAGCTGTCGCCCGACGACAAGAAGCTGCTCGACGATCTCGCGGCCGCGCGCTCGCAGCTCGCCAAGCTCACCGTCGCGGGCCCGTCGGCGACCGGCGACGACGACTACACCAAGACCGTCGCGGCGCTCGAGGAGCAAATCGCGCAGCTCGAGATCAAGGTCGGCGACAAGAGCGCGCAGTACCGCGCGGTCAGTCAGGCGATCTCGCTCGCGGCGGTGCAGAAGCTCGTGCCGAAAGGCGCGCGGCTCGTCGAGATCATCAACTTCCAGCCGTACGACGCGAAGGTCACGTACTACACGCCGACGACGCCGAAGCCGGCGCGTCACTACGCGGCGTACGTGCTCGCGCAGACCGGCGATCCGGTGTTCGTCGATCTCGGGTCCGCCCAGCCGATCGACGACGCGATCGTCGCGTTCCGCAAGGCCGTGTCGAATCCGAAGAACACGCACGCGACCGACCTCGGCCACGCGCTCTACACGCTCACGCTCGGCAAGCTCGCCGGCGCGCTCGGCGGCGCCACGGAGATCCTGATCGCGCCCGACGGTGCGCTCAACCTCGTGCCGTTCTCGGCGCTCGTCGACGACAAGGGCCAGCTCTTGCTCGAGCACGACAACTTCACGTATCTGACATCGGGCCGCGATCTGTTGCGGCTGGCCGTGCGCAGCAAGGCGCAGGGCGGCGGCGTGATGTTCGCGAACCCGGCGTTCGACGCGACCGGCGGCGGCACTTCCGACGGCACGCGCGGCGCGCGCTCGGCGGATCTATCGTCGCTGATGTGGCCGCAGCTGCCGGGCACCGGTGAAGAAGCCGACCTCGTCGAGAAGACGTGGGCGGGCTTCACCGACTTCCGCGGCGCGCGCGCGACCGAGACCGCGCTCAAGCAGCTGCACGGCCCGCGCATCCTGCACCTCGCGACGCACGGCTTCTTCCTGGCCGACGAGCCGCCGAAGCCGTCGCGCGACACGACCGGCCAGCAGATCGCGACGCCGATGGGCCTGGCCGCCGCGCCGCAGCCGACCGGCGGCGAGAACCCGCTGTTGCGATCGGGCCTCGCGCTGGCCGGCGCGAACAAGCTCAAGAGCGGCGACGACGACGGCATCCTCACCGCGCTCGAAGCATCGGGCTTGGATCTGTGGGGCACCGAGCTCGTCGTGTTGTCCGCGTGCGATACCGGCAACGGCAAGGTCACCAACGGCGACGGCGTCTACGGCCTGCGCCGCGCCCTCGTGATCGCCGGCGCCGAAGGGCTCGTGATGTCGCTGTGGCAGGTCGACGATGCGGCCACGCGCGATCTGATGGCCGGCTACTACGCGCGACTCAAGGCGGGCAAGCCGCGCAGCGACGCGCTTCGCGACATCCAGCTCGAGATCCACCACAACCCGAAGTACGCGCACCCGTTCTACTGGGCCGCATTCCTCGCAGCCGGAGACAACAGCCCGCTGTAGAGCGTGGCTGGTACCTCGATGGCGAAGGCCGATCCGAAGGTGATCGAGGCGGAGGTCGTCGAGCTCGAGGAGCTGTGGCCCGACTTCGATGACAACTACAAGGACATCCTCGAAGAATGCGACCGGATGCTAGCGCGAACCGAAGCACACCCTGTGCTCGAGAGACGCGTACTGGCTGTGCTGGCGAGCGTCCTCGATGAGGTCGAACGCGAGGCGAAGACCAACGGGATCGTCCGCGATTATCTTGGCGCTTACGGCACGCGCAAACACTGGGAGACCGTCGCCGGCAAACCGCTGCCGAAAGGCCGCGAGCG
>DATBAS010000083.1:0-36445 GCA_036271395.1 Kofleriaceae bacterium | reverse complement strand
AGCGGCGCGAGCTGCACCTGGCGCGACGTCAAGCCGATGAAGTCGCCCGCGATGATCACGAAGCAGTACTGCATCGCGAGCGCCTGCACGGTGCCGTTCGTGAGGTACTCGGCGGCGGACCCGAACAAGCCGTGGCCGAAGATGATCGTCGGGCGCGGCAGCGGCTGGTTCATCACGCAGTCGGGCACGAGCGCGGCGAAGTTCGCATCGCGCATGCCGGTCAGCATCGGCTTGCCGGTCGCGTCGCGAACGATGATCGAATCGTCGTTCTCGCCGTCGGTGAGAAAGTTCGGCGATTTGAACGTGCCCAAGTAGGTGTTCAAGATGCCGGTGATCGGCGTCTGCGGCGTCGCGACGAACGTGAGGTTCGCGCCGTTCGCGCCCATCGCCGGGATCGCGGTGTCGCGCATCGTCGTCAGATCGGTTTGCAAGAACGCGTCGGAGGCGGTGACCCAATCCCACGCGAGCACCATGTCGCTCTTGTCGACACCGGCGTTCGAGAACGCGGTGAACATCTGATCCGCGTTCTTCGCGATCTTCGAGAACAGCGGGTGGTCGTAGCTCTTGCCATCGCGCATCGCGGCGAATGCCGGCGGGATCGGTAGCGGCGTCGAGCCGTCGGCGCCGACGAGCGTGTTGCGCAGCGCAACCGCGTAATGCCCGCTCGGCTGTTCGCGCGCGAGGGGCCGGATGATCAAGTTCGCCTTCGATGGATCCGGAATGTTCGCGTCGACCTCGGCGAAGAACGGCAGGCGATCGCCGGTGTCGACATTGATCACGACGATCGGCGAATCGGCGGCGAGCGACGCGTCGGGATCCATCCAGCCCGGCAAGTTCGCCGAACCGACCCCGGTGTCGAACTGCACGAGCATCGGGCCGCTCGGCGAGAACCCGTCCCACGCCCCGAAGTGCGTGAAGTCGATCGACGCGTTGTCGACGTTCTTCGGCATCGCGTCGAGCGGCGGATCGAGCTTGAACCCGGTCGCCGTCGACGAATCCGCATCGATGTACGCCATCGACGGCCACGGCAACATGCAGCCGGCCCCACCGAGCGGATTGCATTGATCCGGTACGCCCGAGGTGTTGTCGCTTTGACCGCACGCGGCCACTGCCGCCGCGCCGACGAGCGCGAGACAAAGTTTCCTCATCGGCGGCAACGTATCACTGCCGCGTCGTCTGTATGTAACGAAGCTCACGAGGCTATGCTCGCGAGCGTGTCGATGCTCGGGCCGGTCGCGTCGTGGTTGGACCGCGTGCTCTATCGACACGCGTTCGAAGGCGCGAGCGCGCGGCGATACGCCGATGACGAACGCCCCGCGTTCGGTGACTTCGACGACCGCTTACTCGATGCACTGGCGCCGCTGCTGTCGGGTGCGACGCCCCCCGGCGAGGATCCTCATAGTGTTGTGAGATTGCTCGATGTCGGCGCCGGACCCGGCGCGTTCGCGATGCGAGCGGCCGAGCGGTTTGCGGAACTGAGTGTCCTCGCGATCGAGCCGAGTCGGGACTTCGCTCATGCTCTCGGCAGCGTCGCGGTCGCGCGCGCGCGGGGCGAGGCGCTGCCGTTGCCCGACGCCTCGATCGATGTCGCAATATGTTTGTCGTCGATCCGCCACGTCCAGGACCGCGGCGCGGTGTTTCGCGAGCTCCGGCGGGTCGTGCGACGCGAGCGTGGGCGGCTCGTGATCGTCGAGCTCGATCCGGCGGCATCGTCGAGCCGTATCGCCGCGCACGCCGATCGACTCGGTTCGCGCGTGCTTCGCCACGCGTTCGGTCCACTCGTCGTACGCACCGCGCCGACGCTCGCCGCGATCTCCGCGCTCGCCGTGCGCGAAGGCTGGTCCGTCGCATCTCGTCGCGACGATCCGGTCCAGCCCGTGTACATCCTGGAGCTCGCGTGATCGGGCGATGGGCGCGCCGCACCGCGGAGCTGCACGGCGAGCTGCGCGCGATCGCCGAGCTCGGCGGCGATCCGCGGTGGTGGTTGCTCGCCGGCGGCGCCGCGTTCGCGTGGGACTCGCCGACAACGTACGTGATGTCGGACGCCGAGCCGTCGGCTGATACATTCATCGGCCACGTCGAGCCGAATCGGCCGCGCGACCCGTTTGCCGATGCGGTCGCACGCGCGCTCGCCGCACGCGCCGCGATCCGCGTGCTCGGTGGTCGTTTACCCGCACAACCACTCGCGGTCACCGTCCGCCGCACGCTGGCCGGTGCCATCGCCGAGCCGAGCGCGCTCGACACGGTCGCGTTCGCGATCGGAGATCGCGCGTTCGCGGCAACGCTCGACGGCGATCACCGCGCCCTCGCCGACGACCTCGCACGCGTCGCACGCGGCCGCGAGCCGCATCTGGTACGCGCGCTCGGATCGCCCGGCCACGCCACGCCGTTTCTGTGCGTGACGATCGGCGACGAGCCACTGGCGACCGCGCGACACGGTCATCGCCGCGCGTGGCTCGGCAACGGCACGGGCTACGGGCCGTGGCTCGGGCTATCGCACGCAGGCGACCTTGCCGTGGTGTCGACGTGTCACATGATCATCGATGGCTTCGGCCATGCGTGGCTCGCCGAAGAGATCCGCGGACGCGTCGATGCGTTCTATGCGCGACTCGCGGATCTGTCGCGCGGGATCGGATCGCCGCCGCCGACCATTCCAGCCGGCGCGGTGCCGCTCGCGATCGCGTGGCGCGCGCTCGATGCCCACTCGATTCGGCCGACGCTCGCGCCGGCGATTCCATCGGCCCTGCCGCTCGGCTTCGCGCTCGGGCGGCTCTTGCATCGCGCCGCCGGCCGTCCCGACGCCGCATTCTCGCCGACGTTTCAGATTCCCGTCGCGCCGGGCGCGCATGGCGATCCCGAGCGCCGCCGCCGCCGCGTCGTGCCGGCGATCGCGAGCGTGCGCTTCGATCGCGGCGAGCCCGAGCCGTTCGCCGTGTTCGAGCGACGCACGCGCGAGCTCCTACGGCGCGAAGCGGCCGGCGAAGGGTTGTCGGCGCACTTGCTCGCGGCCGCGCAAGCCGCGCCCGCACCTCTCGCGTGGAAGCGCCGCGCTGTCGGCGCGAGCCGGCCGGGCTGGCTCGACGCGATCGCAACGCTCGTCGGCGGCCGCGGTTGCGTGTCGCGCATCAAGCTCGACATCGACATGTCGGCGCTGTCGATCGCGTCGCGTGCGATCGCGCCCGCGTGCGCGGTGTCGTCGCCGGGCCGACTGCCGACCGCGACCGACCCGCTCGGCGGCTGCGTCGTCACGATCGTCGACGATGGCCGCGCCGGCGCGATCACGCTGTGCGGCGCCGGATTCGTCGACGGCGACGCCCGCGCTGCGAGCCTGCTCGACGCGCTGCTCGACGCCCTGCCGCGCACGTAGCACGCGCACGGCAGCAAGGGCATCGCCGGTGGCGGCGCGAGCGCGCGAGCGACGCGCGCGCGAGCCAGGCGCGCCCCGAGCCAGGCGCGCCCGAGCCAGGCGCGCCCGAGCCAAGCGCGCCCGAGCCAAGCGCGCCCATTCTTGGTTGGTTAACCAACCAAGTTAGAACGGCGGCGAGGCGCCGAGCCATCCGGCTCGATGGCTGACGCTCTGCACCCACATCGATGGACCATGTAAAACTCGGAATTTCGATCATCTATATCGTCCATTGCTCGACGCGCATTAGAGCGTCATCGTCGAGGTATGAGCTACAACCGCCGTGCGAATGAACACGGGAGTCGAGCGCGCGCGCGTCGACCGGGACCTCGGCTGATCGGCGGCCCGGGCGTCGGCCGCAAGGCGATCGCGGGCGCTGCCACGCGCGAACGTCGGGTGCGCGTCGCGATCGGCGCTGGTCTTGACACCGTAAGAATTTGGCGCAAATCTAACTTGGTTGGTTAACCAACCAACATTGGATGGCGACCGCCCACCAAGCAGGCACGCGCACCGAGCACGCGCACCAAGCACGCGCACCGAGCACGCCCACCAAGCACGCACGGCCCGCCCGCCAAACACGTCCGTCCAATCACCGCCAACCGAGGCGAACCCCAATAATGTCTCGAACACCAAACACCGATGAACGCCGTGCCCAGATCGCAGCCGCGTTGCTCGCCGTGATGGCGAAGCGTGGCTACGAAGGCGCGGCGATCGTCGACATCGCCGCGAAAGCGCGTCTGGCGCCCGGGCTCGTTCACTACCACTTCGACACCAAGCTCGAGATCCTCGAGGCGGCGACGCAGATGCTCGGTGCCGAGCACGAGCGCGTGCTCGATGCCGCACTCGCCAAGGCGAAGACAGCTACCGCGGCGCTCGACGCATTCATCGACGTTCATCTCGGGCTCGGTGCGCACGCGGATGCCGATCGGCTCGCGTGCTGGGTGCAGATCGCCGGCGAAGCGATCCGGCACGCGAGCGTTCGCAACGAGTACGCGGTCGTGATCGGGCGCCTGGCGAAGCGGGCCGAGCGCACGATCCGGCGCGGCATCACCGACGGCGAATTCAGCTGCGACAATCCAGCCGCGGCAGGGGCTGCGATCGCCGCGACGATTCAAGGTTACTTCGTGATGGCGGCGGCCGCGCGCGAGTTGATCCCGCGCGGCAGCGCAGCGGCCAGCATGCGCGCGATGCTCGGCGGGCTCGTGCACGCCGTGCGACCGAAAGCGCGCGCGCGATGACGCGCGCAACGGCGCCAGCGAAGCCGCGATCGACATTCTCCAAGCTGGGCTTGCTGGGCACGCTGTACTTCGCGCAGGGCCTGCCCTACGGATTCTTTCAAGTCGTCGTGCCCGTCGAGTTGCGCCAGCGCGGCTGGGATCTCGACAAGATCGGCCTGTCCGCGCTGCTGTTGTCGCCGTGGGCGTTCAAGTTCGCGTGGGCACCGGTGCTCGACCGCGTCTGGTGGAAACGCCTCGGGCGCCGGCGCACGTGGATCTTGTCGATGCAGGTCGCGAGCATGATCGTGCTCGCGACGGCGGCGGTGTCGGGCGGCGGCTCGATCCCGCTGTTGTTCGGCGCGACGTTCGCCGTGAACTTGCTCGCGGCGACACAAGACATCGCGACCGACGGGCTCGGCGTCGAGCTGCTCGACGACGACGAGCGCGGTCCGGCGAACGGCCTGCAAGTCGGCGCCTACCGCTTCGGCATGGTCATCGGCGGCGGCGTGTTGCTGTTGTTCGCGAAGCAACTGCACCAGAGTGGCATGTTCGCCGTGATGGCGGCGCTCACGTTGCTTGCCACGCTACCGGTCGCGCTCGCCGAAGAGCCGCCGCTGCCGCCGAAGCCCGCATCGGTGGCCGCCAACGCGCACTTTCTACGGCGCCCCGGTGTGTGGCCGATCATCGCGCTGCTGCTCGTCTACAAGGCCGGCGAGACGTTCGCGAGCGCGGTGCAGAAGCCGTTCCTCGTCGATCATCACCTCGACCTCGAAGCGATCGGCCTCCTGACGGGGACTGTTGGTTCGACGGCCGGCATCGCCGGCGCGATACTCGGCGGCGTTCTCGTCACCAAGATCGGCCGGCGTCGCTCGCTCGTGCTGTTCGGCTTGGGGCAAGCGATCGCCGTGGCCGGCTACATCTACCTCGCGCTCGCGCCGCCGAGCATGACCGCGCTTTATGCGGTCTGCACCGTCGAGACATTCGCGAGCGGAGCCGCGACCGCCGCGCTGTTCACCTGCATGATGGATTGGAGCGAGCGATTTTCGAGCGGCACCGACTACACGACGCAGGCGAGCACGGTCGTGTGGGCGCAGCTCGCGTTCGGCGTGCTCGGCGGCTTCTCGGCGAAGGCGTTCGGCTACGCGACGCACTTCGCGGTCGCGAGCGCGCTCTGCGTGGTCGCGGTGCTCGGCGCGTACGCGCTGTTTCCGTCGGAGCGCCGGTCCTGACTCGGCTATGCTGCGGCATGCGCTGGCTAGCGATCGTCGTGCTCGTCGCATGCACGCACGCGATCGCACCGACGACGCCGTCGCCGACGACCGCGGCTGAATGGCTCGCGCGCGTCGCAGCGACGTATCACGCGCTGCCCGCGTATGCCGACCGCGGCACGGTCGTCGATACGTTTAGCGACAAGCACCAGAACCACATCACGTTCGAGACCGCGTTCGCGCGCCCCGACAAGCTTCGCTTCCAGTACGACAACGGCACGGCGTTCGTCGCGTGGAACGCACCGCCCCGCGCACGCATGTGGCAATCGGTCGACACCAACGTCGTGCACGAAGCGCGCGACATCGAGCAGGCGCTCGCGATCTTCTCCGGCGTGTCGCACGGCGCCGCGTACGTCGTGCCATCGCTGCTCGGCGCGATCCCGCAGGGCACGGCGTTCACCGAGCTCGCGGACGCGACGATCGTCGGGTCCGAAGCGATCGATGGTCACGCCTGCGCACGCGTGCGCGGCAAGTACGGCGAAGACCTCGCCGCGGTCGCAGAGCTTTGGATCGATCGCTCGAGCTTCTTGGTTCGCCAGGTTGCCGTGCACACGGGAGGCGTCGACACGGTCATGCACTACGAGCCACGCACGACCGTCACCGACGCCGACTTCGCGCCGCCCGTCGACATGCGCACCGCGAAGCTCGAGCCCTACACGGTGCCCGCGTGGCTCGGGTTGTCGTTCGAGCCGAAGTCGCCGCGCGTGACGATGGCGCTCGACGGTGCACCGGGCGCGAAAGCCGGCATCGTCGCGGGCGATCAGCTGGTCACCGTCGACGGCCACGCGGTCACGTCCGCAGAAGACGTGCGCGCGAAGATCGCACCGCATCGCGCCGGCGAGCGCATCCCCGTCGTGATCGAGCGCGATGGCAAGACGATCGCGCTGACGATCGAGCTCGCCGAAAAACCCGACGAGCACGAGATGCAACGCGATCAGCTCGTCGGCAAGCCGGCTCCCGCGTTCGATCTGCCCACGATCGACAGCGCGCGTGCATCGCTCGGTGCGCTCGCGGGCCACGTCGTCGTGCTCGATTTCTGGGCGACGTGGTGCGGACCGTGCGAGGTCGAGTTGCCCGAGCTGGTCGCGATGGCCGCGCGCCATCCGAACGCGCGCTTCATCGGCATCTCCGACGAGGACGAGCCCGCGATCAAGACGTACATGACCTCGCACGCGTTCTCGTACCCGGTCGCGCGCGACGACGGCGATCGCGTCAACGCGGCGTACTTCGTCACCGCGCTGCCGACGATCGTGATCGTCGACAAGGCCGGCATCGTGCGCGAGGTCAGCTCCGGCTTTGGAGGCGGCGCCCACCTCGAGTCGGTGATCAAGCGTTACGAGTGATCACAGGGCGCCGTCGTTACTCGGCGTGCACGACGGACACGGATGGTGCTCGTAGCGAAACACGCCCGCCGACGTGAACGGCAGGTTGAACACCTCGCCCAAGCCGTGCGTGACTTTGCGAAGCGTCTGGTGCGACGAGTCCTCGAGCAGCCAGTCGAACAAGCCCTGCGCGTTGAACGACACGCCGAGGAACATCTCCTGCGTCGGCCGGCCGCCGATGCTCGGATCCGGCGTCGGTTTGTAGTTGCGGGTGTCGAAGCCGGCGGCGATGTCGATGAAGCGCGAGATGAAGCCGTACTTGGGATAGTCGCGCAGCGCGTGGATCGAGCTGAGGTGAAACGCGAGCAAGTACGTCTGGCCCGAGTAGTCCTCCGCGATGTTCCACCGCGAGCAGCCGCCGAACGGGCACGGCGATGCACCGTCGAGCTTGCGGATGTACATCTGGCTCGGGAAGTACTGCACGCGAAAATCGAACATCTCGTCGAGCCGCGGGAACTCCATCAGCACGAGCCCGGCGAGCGCGCCGACCGTATCGCCGCCGAGGTCGCTGAACGAGAACTCGAAGTTGAAGCCATCGCGCACTTCGACGCCGACGAACGTCAGCCACGACAGCGTGGTGCCGAGCGCGACCGACCATTGGTGATTGAAGCCGCCCCATTGCTCGAGGATCTCGTCGGTCAACCGCGCGAGCGCCATCGTCGACCACGCGTGGCCGAACTTGTCCTCGCCGCCGGCGTAGGTCGTGTCACCGCCCCAGCCGAAGATCACGCAGCGCACCTTCGCGCCGCCGTGCAGCGGATCGCAGTTCTCGTCGTCGCCGCCGAACTTGTACGGGATGTCCGCGTGATGCTGGTACCACGCGAAATACATCCAGCCCGCGAACGCGACGTACATCGTGCCGACGGTGAGCTCGGCGCGCAGCGGATGATATTTCGGCGACAGCGTCGCATCGGTCGTGGGCCCCATCGGCGTGGTGGCCGGATCGCCTCCGAGCGTGAGGTTCGGCGCGGGTGTCGCCGAATCGGTCCACGGCGGCGGCACCGGCGCATCCTCGACCGGCGGATCCGGATCGGGCGGCGGATCCGCGCTCGCGACGCCGCGCAACAACACGATCGCCGCGGCGGCGAGAACGACGCGACGCATCACTTCGGCCTGCTGCGCGTCGCCAGCATCTCGATCAGATCCATCTTCGTGATGATGCCGAGAATCGAGCGTTGCTCGTCGACGACGATCGCGACCTCTCCACGCTCGAAGATCCGCGGCAACTCGCCCGAGCCGGCGTGCATCGACACGGTCGAGACTTTGCGCTCCATCACCTCGGCGACGACGGTGGTCTTGTCGACTCGGCCCGTCATCATCTGATGCAGCAGATCGCTCTCGGTCAAGATGCCGGCGAGCTTGCCGGCGTCGAGCACCGGCATCTGCGAGATGCCGTGCTCCTTGAACAAGCCGGTCGCGCGCTCGACGCGGTCGTTGACGTCGAGCGCGATCACGTCGCGGCGGCCGATCACGCGCATCACGTCGCCGACCGAGCCGACTTCCCAATCGGCTTGGAAGAAGCCTTGCTGGCGCATCCAGCGATCGTCGACGAACTTCGACAGGTAGTTGCGAATCGAATCCGGCAAGATCACGACCACCCGCTTGTTCGGGCCGAGCTCGCGGCAGATCTGCATCGCCGCCCAGACGGCCGAGCCCGACGATCCACCTACGAGCAAGCCCTCTTGGCGGATCAGCTGGCGCGCGGTGATGAACGAGTCCTTGTCGTTGGACTTGATCCAGCGATCGACGAGCCGGCGATCGAGCACGTCGGGAATGAAGTCGTAACCGATGCCCTCGACTTTGTAGCTCTTGATCTCGCCGGGCCCGGCGAGGATCGAGCCTTCGGGGTCGACGCCGATGACCTTGCAGCCCGGCACCTCGCGCTTGATGACCTTGGCGACGCCGGTGATCGTGCCGCCGGTGCCGGCAGTCATCACGATCGCGTCGAGCTTGCCGCCGCACTGATCGATGATCTCGCGGCCGGTGCCTTGCTCGTGTGCGTTCGGGTTCGAAGGGTTCGAGTACTGATCGAGGATGTGCGAGTTCGGGATGATCTCGCGCAGTCGCTTCGCCACGCCGATGTGGCTCTCGGGCGCGTCCCACGCGGCTTCGGTCGGCGTGCGAATGATCTCGGCGCCGAGCGCTTCGAGCACGACCTGTTTCTCCTGTGACATCTTCTCGGGCATCGTGATGATCACGCGGTAGCCGCGTGCCGCCGCGGCCATCGCGAGACCGATGCCGGTGTTGCCCGACGTCGGCTCGATCAGTGTGTCGCCCGGCTTGATCCGGCCCGCCGCCTCCGCGTCGCGCAGCATCTTCACGCCGATCCGATCTTTGACCGACCCGCCCGGGTTCATGAACTCGCACTTGCCGAGGAGCTCGCACGGTAGGTCGCGGCCGATGCGCGCCAGGCGAACCATCGGCGTGCCCCCGGTCGCATCGAGGATCGAATCGAGAATTCCGCTGCGGTCCGTCATCGCGGCGCATCCTACACGCGGTATCGTCGAAACGGTGCGCCTGGGCTGGATCACTGTGGGGATCGTCGTCGGCGCATGCGGGCGGCTCGATTTCGATGCGCTCGGCGACGGCGGTGCCGGCAACGACGGCGGCAGCGTGCGCGATGGCACGTTATCGAGCGATGCCGGCTATTCGGGCAGCGGTTGTTTGTCGCCGGGCAGCGGCGACGACTTCAACGAGTCGCTGCCATGCAAGCAATGGGGCGAGCCGGTCGTCGACAACGCGACCTTGAACGTGTCGTCCGGCATGCTGGCGATCACGCCCGATGCGAACGCGGTGGCGACCGGCGGCTGCCTGAACAGCAGCCTCGACTTCGGCGCAGCGGGCGTGTTCGTCCACGTCCTGCAGTACCCGAATTCCGGCGAGCTCCAGCTCGCGGTCACCGATACGTCGACGTCGACGAGCTGGTTCATCCAAGCGACGAACCAGCTCGACGTCACGTTCGGCCAATCCGGCGGTGATCTCGCGCAGGTCGGCTTCGACCCGTCGCAAACGTGGTTGCGCATCCGGCCGAGCGGCGCGAGCGTGGTGTTCGAGACCTCGTCGGACGGCGAGTCCTGGACCGTCCAGCACAGCGCCGCCGGTGCCGCACCCTCGCCGCTCGGTGCATCGATCGAGGAGATCGTCACGGCCGCTGACCCCGGCGTCACGATCCTCGGCGGGATCGACATCTGCCCGTAGCCCTGGTAATCACAGCCAGATGTCCGACGAGCTCACCGAGCTGCTCGAGCGCCGCATCGTCGTGCTCGACGGCGCGATGGGCACGATGGTGCAAGGCTTCGAGCTCGACGAAGCGGCGTTTCGCGGCGAGCGCTTCCGCGACCACGCGCACTCGCTGAAGGGCTGCAACGACGTGCTCGTGATGACGCGGCCCGAGGTCATCGAATCGATTCACTACGACTTCCTGCGCGCCGGCGCCGACATCGTCGAGACCGACACGTTCACCGCGACGTCGCTCGCGCTTGCCGATTACGGGCTCGAAGGCGTGGTTCACGAGCTCAACGTCGCGGCCGCGCAGGTCGCGCGACGCGCGGCCGATCGCGCGCGCGCCGACGACGGCAAGCGGCGCTGGGTCGCCGGCTCGATCGGCCCGACGACGAAATCGGCCTCGCTGTCGCCCGACGTCAACGATCCGGGCGCGCGCTCGGTCACGTTCCGCCAGCTCGTCGACTCGTTCGCCGAGCAAGCGCGCGGCCTGATCGACGGCGGCGTCGATCTGCTGCTCACCGAAACGCACATCGACACGCTCAACTGCAAGGCGGCGCTGTTCGCGTTCGAGGAGCTGTTCGAGCAAGGCGTGCGCCGCGTGCCGGTCATCGCGTCGGTGACCATCCCCGACAAGTCGGGCCGCACGTTGTCGGGACAGACCGTCGAGGCGTTCTACAACTCGATCAGCCACGCGAAGCTGTTCGCAGTGAGCATCAACTGCGCGCTCGGCGCCGACGACATGCGCCCGCACGTCGCCGAGCTCTCGCGCTCGGCCGGCATTCGCGTCGCGTGCTATCCGAACGCGGGCTTGCCGAACGAGTTCGGCCAGTACGACGACACGCCCGCGCACATGGCCAAGGTCCTCGGCGGGTTCGCGCGCGAAGGTCTGCTCAACCTCGTCGGCGGTTGCTGCGGCACGCGGCCGGAGCACATCGCGGCGATCCGGGCCGCCGTCGACGGCGTCACGCCGCGGGCGATTCCGCATCCGCCGAAGTACATGCGGCTGTCGGGGCTCGAGGCACTGACGATCACACCCGAGACGAATTTCATCGTCATCGGCGAGCGCACGAACATCACCGGTTCGGCCGCGTTTCGCCGGCTGATCAAAGACGACAAGTACGAAGAGGCCGTCGCGGTCGCGCGCGATCAGGTCGCCGGCGGCGCGAACATCCTCGACGTCTGCATGGACGAGGGCATGATCGATGGCGTCGCCGCGATGCATCGGTTCGTCAACCTGATCGCGGCCGAGCCCGACATCGCGAAGCTGCCGGTCATGGTCGACAGCTCGAAGTTTTCCGTGATCGAAACCGGCCTCGCGTGCCTGCAGGGCAAAGGCATCGTCAACTCGATCTCGCTCAAGGAAGGCGAAGAGTCGTTCGTGCGTCAAGCGCGGACGATTCGCAAGTTCGGCGCGGCCGTCGTCGTGATGGCGTTCGACGAGACCGGCCAGGCGACGACGGTCGACCATCGCCTCGTGATCGCGAAGCGCGCCTATAAAATCCTCGTCGAGCAGGTCGGGTTTCCGCCCGAAGACATCATCTTCGATCCGAACATCCTCACGATCGGCACGGGCATCGAAGAGCACGACGGCTACGCGGTGAGCTTCATCGAAGCCGTGCGCCGGATCAAAGCCGAGCTGCCCGGCACGAAAGTCTCCGGCGGTGTCTCGAACTTGAGCTTCTCGTTCCGCACGTCGCCGCGCGTGCGCGAAGCGATGCACTCGGTGTTCCTCTATCACGCGATCCAAGCCGGCCTCGACATGGCGATCGTCAACGCCGGCCAGCTCGCGGTCTACGAGCAACTCGATCCGGCGTTGCGCGAGGCGGTCGAGGATCTCGTGCTGAACCGGCGTCCCGATGCCACCGAGCGCATGCTCGCGATCGCGGCGTCGTTTTCCGGCGCGACCGAGCGCAAAGAAGACGAGCTCGCCTGGCGCGCGCAGCCGCTCAAGGATCGGCTCGCCCACGCGCTCGTCAACGGCATCACCGATTTCATCGACCCCGACGTCGCCGAGGCGCTCGGCGTGTACGCGAAGCCGCTCGACATCATCGAAGGCCCGCTGATGGACGGCATGAACATCGTCGGCGAGCTGTTCGGCAGCGGCAAGATGTTCCTGCCGCAGGTCGTGAAGAGCGCGCGCGTGATGAAGAAGGCCGTCGCGATCCTCGAGCCGCTGATGGACGCCGAAAAAGCGCGCACCGGCATGCGCAGCGCGAAGGGCAAGCTCGTGATCGCGACCGTCAAGGGCGACGTCCACGACATCGGCAAGAACATCGTCGGCGTGGTGCTGCGCTGCAACGGCTACGAAGTGACCGACCTGGGCGTGATGGTGCCCGCGCACAAGATCTTGGATACGGCGACCGAGCTCGGCGCGGATCTCGTCGGGCTGTCGGGCCTGATCACGCCGTCGCTCGACGAGATGATCAGCGTTGCCGCCGAGATGACGCGGCGAAACATGACCGTGCCGCTGCTCATCGGCGGCGCGACGACGAGCGGCAAGCACACCGCCGTGAAGATCGCGCCGGCGTATTCCGGGGCGACGGTGCACGTGCCCGACGCGTCGCTCGCGGTCGGCGTGCTCGGCAAGCTGATGGCGAACGACCGCACGCCGTACCTGGCCGAGGTCGCGGCAAAGCAGCAGCTACTGCGCGACGCGTTCGTCGCCGCGCAAAAGCGCCCGCTGCTACCGCTGCCGACCGCGCGCGAACGCCGCGCCAAGCTCGACTTCGCCCGCGTCGCGAAGCCGGCGTTCACCGGCACGAAGAACCTCGACCTCGATCTCGCGGTGCTGCGCGATTGGATCGACTGGTCGCCGTTCTTCCACACGTGGGAGTTGTCGGGGCGCTACCCGGCGATCCTCGACGACCCGAAGAAGGGTGCGACCGCGCGCAAGTTGTTCGAAGAAGCGCAGGCGTTGCTCGCGAAGATCGTCGCCGACGGCTCGCTACGCGCGCGCGCGACCTACGGCTTCTTCGAGGCGAGCTCCGACGGCGATACGATCGCGCTCGCGAACGGCCTCGCGTTCCCGATGCTGCGCCAGCAAGAGGATCGCGAGACGTGCCTGTCGCTCGGGGATTTCATCGCGCCGAAACGCGACTACCTCGGCGCGTTCATCGTCACCGCCGGGCTCGGCGTCGATGCGCTCGCCGGCGCCTTCGAGCGCGACCACGACGACTACAACGCGATCATGGTCAAGGCGCTCGCCGATCGGCTCGCCGAAGCCGCCGCCGAGTGGCTGCATCATCGCGCGCGCGTCGACTTCGGCTACGGCACCGACGAGCAACTCACGCGCGCCGACATCCTCGCCGAGAAATATCGCGGCATCCGGCCCGCGTTCGGCTATCCCGCGTGCCCCGATCACCTGCCGAAGCGCACGTTGTTCGAGCTCCTCGACAACGCGTCGCACCACGGCGTGGCGCTGACCGAGAGCTTCGCGATGACCCCGACGGCGTCGGTCTCCGGGCTCTACTTCGCGCATCCGAAGAGCCAGTACTTCGCGGTCGGCCGCGTCGGCGCCGACCAGCTCGCGGACTACGCGCGCCGGATGGGCGTCAGCGTCGTCGAGGTTTCGCGAATGATCCCGTCGAACCTCACGACGTAGCGAACGTGCTTAGACCAGCAGCGTCACCAAGACCGCGATCACGACGACGGCGCCGCCCATCGCGGCGAGCACCTTGTAACGGCCGCGCTTGAGATCGCCGACCATCGCGCGCTCGTTGACCTCGATCTCGAACGCCGAATGGCGCGCTTTCGGGATGTACTCGGTCGTGCCGGTGTGAATGCCGAACACCTGGCTGTCGGCCGAGTTCACCGTGCCGTCATCTTCGTAGCGATCTTCGATCGGCAACGTGTCGACGGCGCTCGGCGCGAGCAGGTCACCGGCGGCGACTGCTTCGTCGCGCGCCTTCGCATCTTGCTCGCCCTTCTTGAACCACAACGTCTCGCGAAACTTCGGTCGCATCACCCATACGAACCGGCCGAGCCGGCGTCGCGTTGATGTGGGATATGCGCGCTACTTGAGGAACTCCCGCAGATCGAACGCCGGATCGGGCTCGCGGCCTTCCATCCCGGCGACGTTGCGCCACGACTTGGCTTCGCCGCAGGCGGCGCAGAGCCGGATGTCGCGGCCGCCGCTGCGCCCGATGATCGAGTAGATCAGGACCGCGCGCTCCTTGCAGGTCGCGCACTCGTGAACGAACGCGTCGGTCTGGTGAAAGCCGCGCTTGTGTAGCTTGCGAACGAGCTCTTCGAGATCGGCGGGTGGCGCCATCCGCTGATCTTACTCTAGTCGCGATAGCTGCGGTCGACGCGGTCGAGCTTGCGCAACAGGCCGGGCCACGCGAGCGAGCTGCCCATCGAGCGCGTCACCTGCTTCGCCGCCAGCGTCGCGCCCGCCACGATCTTCGCGTCGACCGGGATCAGCTCGTCGCTCGCCGCCTGCGCGCGGAGCTGGATCGCGCATGCCGATTCGAACAAGTACATCTGCAAGAACGCGTCGGAGACGCTCGCGCCGACGGTCAACAGGCCGTGGTTGCGCAGCATGAAGAACATCTTGTCGCCGAGGTCGCGCACGAGCCGCGGCTTCTCGCCTTCGTGCAGCGCCACGCCTTCGTAGTCGTGATAGCCGAGCGACGCGAGCACGAAGATCGATTGCTGCGAGATCGGCAGCACGCCCGCGGGCGATGCCGAGACCGCGACGCCGTTGATGCTGTGCGTGTGCAGCACGCAGCGAACGTCTTCGCGCGCCGCGTGGATCGCGCTGTGGATCGTGAACCCCGCCGGATTGATCTCGTAGGGGCTCTCCAGCAGCTTGTTGCCGTCGAGATCGATCTTGACCAGGCTCGACGCGGTCACCTCTTCGAACATCATCCCGTACGGGTTGATCAGGAAGTCGTGATCGCCGCCGGGCACCCGCGCCGAGATGTGCGTGAAGATCAGATCGTCCCAGCCGAACAGCGCGACGAGCCGGTAGCACGCGGCCAGATCGACTCGCAGCTGCCACTCGGCTTCGGAGACGCGCTCCTTCACGTTCATGCACGCGATTATACGCGTCGATAGGTCGCCGAGTGCACGAGGTGCAGGATGACGAGCAAGATCAGCGACCCGATAAACGCGATGAAGATCGTGCCGCCGAGGCCGTTGAACGGCGTATGCCAGCCTTCGCGCGCGAACAGCCAACCGCCGATCAGCGCGCCGACCATACCGACGACGCAGTCGGCGATGATGCCGTAACCGCCGACGACGAGACCCGCAAGCACGCCTGCGACCAGACCAACAATGAGCCAGGTGACGATGTCCATGCCGGCGTGAATTGCAGCGCACGTGCCATGCGCCCTCGCGCACCTTCGAAGGGTTACCGTGCGCTGGCGCGACGAGCGAGGCGCGCGAGCACGCCGCAGATCACCGCCGTGGTCACGACGAACATGCCGATCGCGAGCAGCGGCACGGTGCTCGCGCCGACCGGATCGGTGTTGGCGTGCGGGCCCGAATTGCCGATCGCGTGCATCGCGGCCCACGTCAGGCCGAAGCCGAGCACGGCCGCGAGCACCAACCGGCGCAGCCGGCCGCGCATGTCGCGAAGATCGTCCATAGAGGCGAGACACGGACGATGCCACGTCGGTTGCGCGGCGTGTTACTGCTTCGCCGTGAGGTTCTTGCTGGCGGTCGCGGTCCTCGGGTGCGGCGCGCGAGCCGATCACCCCGAGCCGATCGGCGGCCCGCCGTACCTGGGAATATTCGGCTCCGGCAAGGCGTGGACGCTCGCGACCAGCGACGGCATGGAGCGCGCCGCCTGCCGCATCGCGGCGCAGAATCGGCTCGGCGATGCGACCGTCGCACATCTGCAATGCGCCAAGCCGCACGATGATCTCGGCGTGGTCGGTTGGTGGGTCGCTTCGCCCGCCGGGCTGTACCATCCGGCGACGCAGCCCGAAAACCCCGACGAGCTCGCGGGACTTTCGGAGGATGATTTGCTGATCAACGCGCGGGCCTCAGAACGCCATCACGAGGTCAACCTCGGAGCAGCGCACGAGACGATCGATGCCGAGCGGTTCGAGCGCGGCTGGTGCGTCTCCAGCGCGACGGCCGCGAGCGGTGCACGCCGCGAGTGGACGCTGTGCTTCGACGACCGCGGCATCATCGGTGTTGCCGATCTCGTCGACTTTGGCTCCGGCGCGGCCGCGATCCGATTCGGCGCGCTGCCGGCGCCGGAGATTCCGGATCCGCCATGAAGCGGCTGCTCTTGTGCTTGCTCGCCGCATGCGCGCCACGCGCGTTCGCGCCCGCCGACGATGCTGCGATCCGCGGCGTGATCACGGCGCAGGCTGCGGCGTGGAATCGCGGCGATCTCGCCGGCTACATGGCCGGCTACGATCACTCGCCCGACCTCGTGTTCACCTCGGGCGGCCAGATCCACCGCGGCTGGCAGGAGACCTTCGATCGCTACAAGTCGCGCTACGGCGCCGATCCGTCGACGATGGGCCACCTGGGCTTCGAGCTCGTCCAGATCCAGCCGCTCGGAGCCGATGGTGCGATCGTGCTCGGGCGCTGGAACCTCGACGGCCCTCAGGCCGGTTCCGGCGTGTTTTCACTCGCATTGAGCCGCACGCGCGACGGCTGGCGCATCGTCCACGACCACACGTCCGTCGAAACGCATTGAGCGTCGCGACGCAGCGTTAGTCGGCGGACGGCGGCGGTTCGGCGGGTTCGGGATCCGTGACCGGCGCCGCAGCAACTGGAGCTGGGGCGGCGTGCGCCGGCGCGCTCGAGTGCCGCGACACCGTCGCCCGGCTGCGCGCGACCGTGCGCGTCTCGTCGCCGAGATACTCCCAGTGCCACGCTTCACCCGGAACGGTGCGATGGAAGCCGTACGTGCCCGCGTGCTCGCGCAGCCAGTCGTACGCGTGGTGATCGGTGACGTAGAGGTCGAGCGCGCGCCCGCTCTCGTGATTCGAGTAGCCCGGCGGAGCCGCGAGGTTGCCGCGGCCGCGCCGGTAGTCCTTGTACAGCTCCGCCTGCTTCTTGAAGCTGCGGAAGCCGCTGCGGATCGCGAGCTTCACGCCGGCTTTGTGCGCCGCCTTCTGCATCACGCGAAACGCCTTCGCGGTGTGCGTCTCGACGTCTTTGCCGTCGACATCGACGATCTTGATCGTCGTCTTCTGGCCTTCGACGTAGCCCGCCGCCGGGCGCGCCTCGGCGCTCGCGACGCACGCGAGGGTGGCGAAGATCACGACGAGCCGGCGCATCGAACGAGGCCATTCTGATCGAACGAAGGCCCGTGGGCAACTCCGAATCAGCCCTTTGGCTTGAGCTCGTGCAGGATGATCGAATTGCCCTCCGAATCGAGGACGACTGTCATCCGGCACACCGGCGAGTGGATCAGCCTGGCTTTGAACGTCACGCCCGCGGCCTCGAGCTTTGAGCTCAAAGCATCGAGATCGGCGACCTCGAGCGCGATCCCGCCCGACGAGCTGCTCGGCGCCATGTCCTTGGTCGCGAACAGCGCGAGGCAGCCGCCACCGGGCAGGTCGTACTCGGTCCAGATCGCGTGCGGCTTGCTGACCGCGAGCCCGAGCGTCTGCTCGTAAAACGCGCGCGCCCGCGCCATATCGACCACCGGGTACATCGTGAACGCTACCTTTTGGATCATCGTCATTTGTCGGCGTCCTCATCGGGTAAGTCGAGCTCGCGGTTGCCGATCCAACCTTTGTTGCGAAACCACAGCAGGCAGCCGAGCGCGACCGCGAGCATGAGCCCGAGCGCGGCCGGGTAGCCCCACACGAAGTCGAGCTCCGGCATGTGCTTGAAGTTCATCCCGTAGACGCCGGCGATGAACGTGATCGGCAACATCACGGTCGCGATCAGCGTGAGCGTCTTCATGATGTCGTTCATGCGATTGCTCTGCACGCTCAGGTACGCCTCGAGCGCGCTCGTCACGAGATCGCGATAGCTGTCGACGAGATCGCTGACGCGCAGGAAGTGATCGTAGACGTCGCGATAGAACGGCTGCGCATCCTTCGGGATCTGCGAAAACTCGCCGCGTGACAGCCGGAGCAAGATCTCGCGCTGATGAATCGCGACGCGGCGCAGGTCGAGCAGCATCCGCTTGAACCGCAGGATCGTGCGCAGCACCGGCGGGCCTTGCTTCGTGCCGGCTTTGCGCAGCACCTCGTTCTCGAGGTCTTCGATCTCGGCGTCGAGATCGTCGATCACCGGCAGGTAGCGATCGACGGCGTGATCGAGCAGCGCATGCGCGAGCCACGCTGGCCCTTGCTGGAGCAGCTTCGGGCTGCGGTCGAGGTCGGTGCCGACCTCGTCGCATAGGTGATACTGGTCGTGCGTGATCACGAACGTCGAGCCGACGACGATGTCGAGCTCGGCGAGCTCGATGTTGCGACCGCCTTTGACGCCGCGAATGCCGTGGACGATGATGTAGAGGTAGCTCTCGTAGTCCTCGACTTTCGGCGCCGGCCGATCCGACCAGATGTCCTCGATCGTCAGCGGGTGCAGGCGCAGCGTCTCGGCGAGCAGCGTGTCGCACGCGTGATCTTTTTGCTCGAGCTCGATCCAGATCGGCAGGCCCGACGTCAGCGCGCCCTCGATCTCTTTGAAGTCGTGCGAGACGCGGATCTGCTCTCCCATCAGGATGCGCGCGTGCATCCGAGAGCCTTATCATGCTTGGCATGTCCGATCTCGCGACGCGCTTCGCCGACGCGCAGGCACGCATCAAGCCGGTCACCGGCCTCGGCAACGACACGCTGCTCGAGCTCTACGCGCTCTATAAACAGGCGACCGCCGGCGACGTCAACGGCAGCCGGCCGGGCATGATGGATCTCCGCGGCCGCGCCAAATACGACGCGTGGGCCAAGCACCTGGGCGAGAGCAAGGATGCCGCGATGGAGGCGTACGTCGCCGTCGTCGGCAAGCACGTCAAATGACGGGGTGGGATCTGCGCGGGAAAACGGCGCTCGTCACGGGGGGAACCAAAGGCATCGGCCGCGCGATCTGCGACGAGCTTGCGGCACTCGGCGCGCACGTGATCGTCGTCGCGCGCACGCCGGCGGATGTGGCGGCGACCGCGGCGGCGTTGCACGGCACGGGCATCGTCGCCGACGTCGCGACCGAGCGCGCGAAGATCGTCGCGGCGATCACCGGGCCGCTGCACATCTTGGTTCACGACGCGGCGACGAACGTGCGCAAGCCGCTCGTGCAATACGACGACGCGACGTGGAGTTCGATCATCGCGACGAACCTGACCGCGGCGGTCTTGTTGTCCCGCGATCTGCACCCGCGGCTGGTCGAAGCGCACGGCGCGAGCGTGATCCACATCGGCTCGGTCGCCGGCCAGCTCGCGCTGCCGACCGGAGTCGCGTACGCCGTCGCGAAAGCCGGGCTCGAACAAGCCGCGCGGACGCTCGCGCTCGAATGGGCGCGCGATCAGATCCGCGTGAACACGGTCGCGCCCTGGTACACGCGCACGCCGCTGGCGAAGCCGGTGCTCGACCGGCCCGACGTGCTCGCGGCGATCTGCGCGCGAACGCCACTCGGCCGCGTCGCCGAACCCCGCGAAGTCGCAGCCGCGGTTGCGTTTTTGGCGCTACCGGTAGCGTCGTACATCACGGGCCAGTGCCTGAACGTCGACGGTGGGATGTCGATCCAGGGCCTCGGCAACGTGCTATAAATTCCTCGTAGCCGAACGAAGCGCGTAGCTGGAATCCTCCGGCGCGCGACCTCACCAGCGAGCTACTTCAAAATAGAAAGCGGGACGGAATGAAGGCGCAACGCGTCACCATCCACACCCTCCGACAGATGAAAGAGCGGGGCGAGAAGATCGCCGTCTTGACCGCGTACGACGCGACGTTCGCGCGGCTGTTCGACGAGAGCGGCGCAGACATGCTGCTCGTCGGCGACTCGCTCGGCATGGTCGTTCAGGGTCACGACACCACGCTTCCTGTCACGTTGGACGAAATCATCTATCACACGCGCGCGGTCATGCGCGGCGTGAAGCGAGCCCACGTGATCGGCGACATGCCGTTCGGCTCGTATCAAGCGTCGCTCGAGGACGGCGTCGTGAACGCGATGCGCCTCGTCAAAGAGGGCGGCTGCCATTCGATCAAGCTCGAAGGCGGCGCGCAGCACGCCGAGCTCGTGCGCCGGCTCGTCGCGTCGGGCATTCCCGTGATGGGCCACATCGGGCTGACGCCGCAATCGGTGCATCAGCTCGGTGGCTTCAAAGTCCAAGGCCGCGACGCCGGCGGTCGCGAGCGCCTACTCGCCGATGCGCGCGCGCTCGAAGCGGCCGGCGCGTACGCGATCGTGCTCGAGGCGATCCCGTCCGACATCGCGCGAGAGATCACCGCAGCGCTGACGATCCCGACGATCGGCATCGGCGGCGGCGTGCACTGCGACGGCCAGGTGCTCGTCTGCTACGACATGCTCGGCATGGACGAATCGTTCAAGCCGCGCTTCGTGCGTCGCTTCGCATCGCTCGGCACTGCGATCAAAGACGCGGTCGGCGCGTACGTCGGCGAGGTCCGCGGCGGCACGTTCCCATCGGATGCCGAGTCGTTCGCGATCAACGAGACGCGAAAAACCGAAGA
Organism: Kofleriaceae bacterium; assembly: GCA_036271395.1. Taxonomy (GTDB): domain Bacteria; phylum Myxococcota_A; class Polyangia; order Haliangiales; family Haliangiaceae; genus JABFXX01. The sequence goes on along the minus strand of DATBAS010000083.1, from coordinate 15,352 downwards.
TCCTGCGTTGTACTCGACAGCAGCGCACTCGAAGTAACCGCGCTACGCTGCGGCCGTGATCGACGAGCTTCTGCAGCTCGCGCGTGGCCGCAAGATCGTCGCGCTCACCGGCGCGGGGATCTCGACCGAGTCGGGCATTCCCGACTACCGCGGCCCCGGCCGGCCGCCGCGCGTGCGCGATCCGATGCAGCACCGCGAGTTCGTCGACAAGCCAGACATGCGCCGCAAGTACTGGGCGCGCTCGCTGGTCGGCTACCCGCGCATGGCGGCCGCGCAACCGAACGCGGGGCACGCCGCGCTCGCCGAGCTCGAACGCAGCGGCTCGCTCGCCGGCGTGATCACGCAAAACGTCGACGGCTTGCACGGCGCCGCCGGCAGCCGCAACGTCGTCGAGCTGCACGGCGCACTCGCGCGCGTGCGCTGCCTCGCGTGCGACTCGATCATGTCGCGCGATGTGCTGCAGCAGCGGCTGGTGGTTGCCAACCCGCATCACGCCGCGTCTGGACAGATCGCGCCGGATGGCGATGTCGACGTGCCCGACGAGCTGATCGCCGATTTCGAAGTCGTCGCGTGCGAGGCGTGTGGTGGCGTACTGATGCCCGACGTGGTGTTCTTCGGCGGCAGCGTGCCACGCGCCACGCTCGATGCCGCGTGGGCACTGTTCGCGCGCGCCGAGCTCTTGCTCGTCGTCGGCAGCTCGCTGGCAGTCTTCTCGGGATATCGCTTCGTTCGGCGCGCCGCCGAGCATCAGATCCCGATCGCGATCGTGAACCACGGACCCACACGCGGCGACGATCACGCCGATCTGCGCATCGATGCGCGCTCCGGAGCACTGCTTTCAGAATTCGCAGCGCGCCTCGGTTCGGCCTAGGATACGTCGATGCGCACGATCGTGATCGCGCTCGTCATCGCAGCGTCGGCAACTGCACGCGCCGACGTCGGCCTCGGGTTGTTCGTCGGCGAGCCCGTCGGCCTCGATCTCAAGATCGACGCGGGCTATCGCTCGGCGCTCGACATCGTGCTCGGCTGGAGCACGTTTCGCGACGCGCGCGATCAATACGCGCACCTGACATATCTCGCCACACCCGTGGTCGGCCACGGCGATGCGATCACGGTCCCGCTGCGGATCGGCATCGGCGTCGCGTTCTACGGCGAAGGCGGCTTCGACAACGGCGTCAACATCGCGGTGCGCGCGCCGATCGAGATCGCGCTGCGATTCCGCCGCGCGCCGGTCGAGATCTACGGTGAGCTCGCCGCGGAGATCACGTTCTTCGACGACAACAACGACAACGACGTGTTCGACCTGCAAGGCGGCATCGGTTTCCGCATTTACTTCTAGCTCGTTCAACGCCGACCACGATCTCGACGATGGTAGCGGCAACGCCGGCGCCGACCGCGTGTGCGGCGGCCGCGCGCCGACTCGAAGACGGCCGACGGCGTGGCACGCAGACCGCGGGCCAGGCGGAGCGACCAAGGAAGCGCGGGGCGTCGCGAGCGCGGGTGTTTCGGAATCGCACGCCGGCCACGGCGAGAGCAAGCAAGGTGAAGCGCGCGGTGCCGCGAATCAAAGGCGGCCAGAGCCCAGCTTGCATCGCGGCGATCGTGCCGGCGCCGAGCGCGAGCGGCGACCGAGCCCGAGGCGCGCGGGTTCTGGGCCTCGAGATGTCGCGCATCGCCGCGGTGCTCGACGAGCTGCGGCGCTAGCTCGGGCGGTCGTCGTACGAGATCGGACCGGCGCGCCGCCAGCCGACGCGTAACAGCCAGGTCCGCGGCGACCGCGTCGGCGCCGCGAGCGCGGCGAGATCGCTGATGACCTCGGTCATGCGAATCGGCGCCTGCCAGCCGTGAAACCACACGCCGCTCGAATAGGGATCGATCCATCCCGCGAAGAACCGCTTGTCGGCCGGCGCGTGATGCTTCCGATTGAGCAGCACGTAGCGCAGCGTGTTGCGAACCTGCGCGGGCGATCGCAACGCAACCGCGTGGTAGCGAGGTCCGAAGAATTTGCCCTTACGTTTTAGTGCCGTATTCAAGCGGCGCGCGAGCCGGATCGCGAGGCCCTGCACGCCGCGCGCGAGGGTCATCGCGTCGCCGGCTTCGCAAATCAGATGCACGTGATTGGACAACACGTTGAACTCGACGACGCGAAAGAACGGCTTCTCGCACAACGCGATACACGGCCGCACGACGCGCTTCATCAGCCACTCGCGCGCGATCGGCGGCGTTTCAGCTCCGAGCCGCAACGTGACGTGCTGCGGGAATCGGTTCGCGAACGCATCGCGCGTTCGATGCGAAACCGCGCCGCGCTGCTTCTTGCGTCCAGCGCCCGGGCGCCGTCCACCATGGCCCTCGGGCTTGCGCGCGGAATCGAGCGTGAGCTGCTTCATCGACCGGTAGATCATCTTGAATTACGCATTATTTGTCAAGCGAAACTCAACCGGTCGTCGCCATCGCGACACCAGCGGCCTGATCGATCGTGGACAGATCGGCCTCACGACATCCCTGACAGGTCCGTTGCCCACGGACAGCCTCGACACTCGATGTCGGAGGCACGTGGACCGTCGACGCGACGCCTTGGAGCACCACGAATCCGATGAGCTCGTGCGTTTGGCTGCCGGGGTGGGTTGGATTGCGGCGTGCACGACGAACGCGTTCGACGGCGTGGAGCTCCACGTCCACACCGCATTGGCTGCCGTCGCCGGCCTCCACGCTCGACTTCGCCGCGTACTCGGCCGGCTTCATCGCCGGATCGGTCGATGGCTACGTGCAAATCGCTGACGTGCCGTTCGGTCCATCCGCGCTGCAGATCCAGTGGCACGCGCTCGCCGATCACGACGATCCGGCGTGGACGAACTCCCAACGCTGTTGTTGCGACCGCCGGCACGCTCGACGTGGTCGAGCACCGACGAGCGCGACGGGATCTGCTTCAACATCGGCACCGAAGAGGTCGCCGGCACCGACGGTCGGCGCGACCGTACTGATCGACGCGAGCCAAGGCGATCGACGCGCGATCTATCGCGGGATGAGCACGATGTTCGGAGCGGCAAACCACCGGGCAGCTCACCACGGCGACGCGATCCACGAGCGCGTCCATCTGCACGGCGGCGCACTCGTGCAGAGCGGCGTCGCGGCCGCGTTTGTTGCCGGCGCCGCGTGCGCGCTCGCGTATCTCGCGTGGCTGGTCGCGCCGGCGCCGATGTGGTCGATCGCGCTCGTGTACGAGTCGGCGTGCAGGCGCGACGCCCGAACGCGACCGGCAGCGTGCTCGCCGCGACGCTCGCGCTTCCGCTTGTCGTCGGCACGCCCGTCGCGCTCGCTACGCTCGCGCTTCAGCCGCTCGCGTTATCGGCGTTCACTGCGGGATCGGGTTCGCGACGTCGCACGCGGCGACGTCGGAGCGCAGCTGGCGGTTGACGCCGACACCTTGCGAGACGCCTTGGGTCGGCGTCAGCGCGCCGCTCTGCACTTTGCCGAAGATGCCGTTGGTCGCACTCTGCGCCTTCGACGTCGCCGACCCCAGGCAGTTGTTGTAGTTGATGGTCGACTGACCCTGCGCGGCGAGATTCGCCTGCTGTCCGCCGACCACGTTCGCGAGCTTGGTGATGTCGATTGCCGTCATGATGACGTCGCGTAGTGCAGCGCATGTGCCACGCGTGATTTCACCGCGTTGGCTACACGCGGCTGCGATTTCTGCGCGACTCGGGCATGCACTCCGTCAACTCGACGACTCGGTCCTTGCGGGCTTCGTTTCTCTCCCGCGCGCTCCCCGCGGGCCTCCCTTGTCAACGTGACACTCGAGCGCCCACGTCATTCGATTCACGAGCTGGCACCGCTCCGAAGCGGCCAAGGGTTGTCCTCATCTCGAGAGCATCCACCGGTGGCATCTGCGCCTTGGTCGGTCCACTTCCCTTCGCGAGCCGCATCGATACCGACTCGCGATACTCGCGCGCCTCTGCCAATTTCGTGAAGTCCATCCTTAGACCACGCTCCTTGGCGAATGCTTCGAGCTCAGCGATGTTGACGTTGAAGAACTCCTTGCGCGAGTTCACGAGGTTCACGCTGCGATCTCTAAACCGTTGGTGGAACGCGGCCTCGAGCGCAGGCGCGTCATCGTTATAAACCATCGCGTGGACGTCAAACGGGAACGGCACCGACGCTGCACTGAGCTCGCGCACGCGCTCCATTGGTTCGAGTCGGCGCGTCATTCCAATCTTGAATACTTCTTCACCAAACGATCCAACGTTGGAGATGATGTAGACATACCCGCGGCGCGTCATTTCGGCGAGCGACTTCGCGCGCGTGGACTTCGCTTGCGCCTCGGCGAGCTCTTGCTGCAGCAGCAACATCTTGTCGGTGAGGCGGGCGTGTTCCTCGCCGCGTGCCTTGCCGAGCTCCAGCTTCGCTTTCTCGAGGGCCTTCTGGAACCGCACTTCGTCCGCTTCGGCTTCGTGTTGCGCGCGCTCGGCTTCTTGCATGGCTTTCTGCTCGTCACGCATCCGGTCACGGAGTGCTCGCTGCTCTTCAGCGATTTCGTGCTTCTTTTCCGTTAACTCGTATTCGAGACGCAGCTCTGCCAACTTGAGCTCGCGGTATGGAGCGGAGAGCGAGACCGTCATTACCTCGCCGAGCTGATTGATCGCATCAAACGCCTTGCGGATGCGCTCCTCCATCTTCGTCGCGTTGTTCCACGACACCTTCGCGATCGAGGCGTCACACTCTCCGTTGAACGCTCGAAGCAGCAACTTGCAGTACTGCTTCTGCATGCGTTCTCCTTCCTTCTTGTTGTTGTTGATCGTCCACGACACGGCGAATGTCGCGGCTTTTCCTGCCCGCACGAGCTCCTTTTGCTTGTCGTAGACACGATCCATCTCGTGCTTGAACTGCTCGGTCGTATCGAATTTGTACTGCGGCTTGTAAACGCCGAATGAAATGTCGTCGAGGCTGCCCTCGACCTTACGCAACTCCTCGGCGAGACGATCGTGGTCGACGCCGAGCCTCGTCGTATCATCGGCAATCCGAGCCTGTTCAGCGCGCGCGGCTTCCAATGACTGTTGTGCGACTTCGACGTCGCGAGCGGCCGTGCGTTGTAGAGCGTCTGTCTGCGCACGTACTCGAGCCGCGTCATCGCTCGCGAGTTGACGCAGTCGACTCGCGTCTTCTTCGGCATGCGTCCTTAGACGCCTAACTTCGACATCGACGTCGACGATCGCCGCGAAACGCCGACGCTGCGCGCTGAATCGGATCAGCGTGAGCACCAACAACACACCGGCTGCGCACAGCCCGGCAGCCAATCCGACAACGGCGATCGTCATCTACGCCTCCGTGTTTTCGACAAGCGTCCACGCTACTCAATTGGAGCGTGCGGCTCGGGTACACGTTGGTTAGTGACGAGCGCGTCGTGGAAACGACGGACGCGATCAGGAGCCGCTCAACGCCGCTTCGTGTACTTGTCGATCCACGCGAACACTTCGTCGTGCCACAGCTTCGAGTTCTGTGGCTTGACGACCCAGTGGTTCTCGTCGGGAAAGTACAAGAATCGGCTCGGCACGCCCTTGCGCTGCAGTGCCGTGAATGTCGCCATGCCCGCGGTGTCGGGAATGCGGAAGTCGAGCCCGCCGTGCACGACGAGCGTCGGCGTCTTCCAGTTCTTGATCAGATCGAACGGCTCGTGCTTCGCGTAGCCCTCGGGCTTTTCCCACGGCACGCCGCCGTGCTCCCACTCGGGGAACCACAGCTCTTCGGTCATCAAGTACGCGGCGCGCTCGTCGTTGTTGCCGTCGTGCACGACCAGCGCCTTGAAGCGGTCGGTCTTGCCGTTGATCCAGTTGATCATGTAGCCGCCGAACGATGCGCCGAGCGCGGCCGCGCGCGCGCCGTCGAGCCAGCTGTACTTCGCGATCGCGGCGTCGAGGCCCATCATCAGATCGTCGTACGGCGCGCCACCCCAATCGCCGCTGATCGCGTCGGTGAACGCCTGGCCGTAGCCGGTCGAGCCGTGGAAATCGATCATCACGACGCCGTAGCCGTGGCCGGCGAACGCTTCGGGGTTCCAGCGATAGTGGAAGTGATCGCCGAAGCTGCCCTGCGGGCCGCCGTGGATCAAAAACGCGATCGGATACTTCGTGCCGTTGACGAAGCCGGCCGGCTTGATCGCGTAGCCGTAGACGGTGTCGCCTTTGGCGCCCTTGAACGTGAACTGCTCGTAGTCGCCCCACGCGATGGCCTTCACGCGCGCATCGTTGAAGTGGGTGATCTGGCGCAGGTCGCTGCCGTCGAGCTTCGCGGTGAACAGCTCGGTTGGCAGCTTGAGCGTGTCGTGCGCGAACACGAGGCGATCGCCGGCGAGCGCGGGCGACTCGTTCGTGCCTTTGTCGACCACGACGCGCGCGTTGCCGCTCGCGACTTCGATCGCGAAGATCGAGTGCTGGCCGACGTTATCGGCCGAGGTGAAGATCGTCTTGCCATCGGGCGCCCACACGAGCTCGCCCGCCGAGCGGTCCCACGCCTCGGTGACGACGCGCACCGCGTGCGACGTCAGATCGATCACGGCGATGCGCGTGCGATCCGCTTCGAAGCCGGCTCGCTTCATCATCGTGAACGCGAGCGACTTGCCGTCGGGCGAGAACCGCGGGTTGTCGTCGTATGCCTTGTTCGCCGTCGTCAGATCGATCGGCTTCGCGCTGCCGTTCGACGGCACGAGGAACACGTCGGTGTTCGTCGTCCACGCCATCTCGCGACCGCCGACGCGCGCGACGAACGCGATCCATTTGCCGTCGGGCGAGACCTGCACTTGGCTCATGTCGCCGAACGGGTGCGTCGGTGTATCGGTGAGCTGACCCGGCGTGAGATCTTTCGCGTCGTCGGCTTTGCCGCCGAGCTCCGGCGGCGTCCACGCGAGCACGTGCGAGTACTTGCCGTCTTCCCACTGATCCCAGTGGCGGAACAGCAGCTGGTCGTAGACCTGCGCTTTGACTTTCGACTTCGACTCGTGGCGATCGCGCTTCGCGCTCTCGGCGAGCGACTTCGCGTCGGGCCACACGTCGGCGGCGAGTGCCAGATGTTTGCCGTCGGGGAACAGCGTGAAGCCGTTGAGATCGACCGGCAGGTGCGTGACCTGCTCGCCTTCGCCGCCGCTCGGCGAGATCCGCCAGACTTGCGAAGAGCCGCTGCGGTTCGACAAGAAGTAGATCCACGCGCCGTCGCGCGTCCATTGCGGATCGGTTTCGTTGTCGGGGTCGGTCGTGAGGTGAACGAGCCCACTGCCGTCGATGTTGGCCATCCACAGATCGAAGCGGCCCTTGTTCGCGTCGAAGTCGGTGTCGCGCACCGCGAATACGACGCGTTTGCCATCGGGCGAAACGACCGGCGCGCCCACGCGCTGCATCGCGAGCATGTCGTCGATCGTGAGACCTTTGCCGGGCGCGGCCGTCGCGGTCGCAGCCGCGGCGAGCATTAGCAGAATCGTCAGTCGCTTCATCGGCCGTGGCTTTAACACAGACGGTGTACGCTCGGCGTTGTGCTCGATACGATCCTCCAGTACCTGCGCACGCCGCTGGTCGTGCTATCCGGCACTCCCGTCACGGCACTGACGATCGCGACGGCGGTCGCGATCATGCTGTGCGCGCGCCTGGCCGCGGCGATCGTCACGCGCAGCATGGAGCGCGTGCTCTCGGCGCGCGGGCTCGACCGCGGTCTGCGCTTCGCCGCGCAGAAGATCACGCGCTACGTGGTCATGCTGATCGGCCTGTTCGTCGCGCTCGGCACGATCGGCGTGAACATGAGCGCCGTCATGGGCGCCGGCGCCGTGCTGCTCGTCGGCATCGGCTTCGGTTTGCAAAAGCTCGCCGAGAACTTCATCTCGGGCTTGCTCCTGTTGCTCGAACGGCCGGTGCAAAAGGGCGACTTCATCGACGTCGGCGGCTTGCTCGGCACCGTCGACGACATCGGCCTGCGTGCGACGCGCGTGATCTCGCGCGACGGCGTGACGATGATCGTGCCGAACGCGAACCTCGTCACGCAGATGGTGGTCAATCACACGGTGCCGACCGAATCGCGCCGCATCCAGATCCAAGTCGGTGTCGCCTACGGCACCGACTTAGATCACGCGGTGAAGGTGCTCACCGAGCTCGCGCCTGCGGTGAAGGACGTGCTCGCCGAGCCGGCACCGGAAGTGCGGCACTACGGTTTCGGCGACTCGTCGATCAACCTCGCGCTGCTGTGCTGGATCGCGCACGCGCGCGACGAGCTGATCATCGCATCGGCGCTGCGCTTCGCGATCGATCGCGCGTTCCGCCGCGAGAAGATCGAGATCCCGTTTCCGCAGCGCGCGATTCACATGCTGCCGCCCGCGGCATGATCGAGGTCTCGCTCGCCGATGCGCGACGCATCGCGATCGCTGCGCAAGGGTTTGTCGCCCAGCGCTCGCAGGTCGGTCGCGACGAGCTGCTCGCGCTCGCGCGGCGGCTCGGCGTGATCCAGATCGATTCCGTCAACGTCCTCGTGCGCTCGCACTACCTGCCCGCGTTCAGCCGGATCGGCGCGTACGAGCCGGCCGTGCTCGACGCGCTGTCACACGAAGCGCCGCGCGCGCTGTTCGAATATTGGGGCCACGAAGCGTCGCTGTTGCCGATCGAGCTGTATCCCGCGATGCGCTTTCGCATGGACCGCGCACACCTCGACGCGTGGCGCGGCGTGCGCGCGGTCGCGCGCAAGAAGCGGCTCGTCGCCGACGTGCTCGCGATCGTGCGCGAGCGCGGCCCGATCGCGGGAAGCGAGCTCGAGCTCGGCAAGCGCCGCAAGCGCGGCCGCGGCGGTTGGTGGGGCTGGTCGGAGGCCAAGACCGCGCTCGAGTGGCTGTTCTGGAGCGGGCAGATCACGTGCGCGCGCCGCCGCGGCTTCGAGCGGCTCTACGATCTTCCAGAGCGCGTGATTCCGCCCGCGATCGCCGCGCAGCCGGCGCTCGATCCCGAGGCCGCGCGCGAGCTGCTCGTCGAGCGATCCGCGCGCGCGATGGGCGTCGCGACCGAAACCGACCTGCGTGATTACTATCGGCTCGATGTCGCCGGCACGCGCGCCGCGGTCGCCGCGCTCGTCGAACGCGGTGTGCTCGAACGCGCCGAAGTCGAAGGCTGGGCCAAGCCGGCGTACGTGCATCGCGAGCTCGCGCCGGCGACCTCGCTCGGCACGACGGCGTTGTTGTCGCCGTTCGATTCGCTGATCTGGATGCGCGAGCGCACCGAGCGCTTGTTCGGCATGCGCGTGCGGCTCGAGATCTACACGCCGGCGCACAAGCGCGTGCACGGCTACTACGTGTTGCCGATGCTGCACGGCGACACGCTCGTCGCGCGCGTCGATCTCAAAGCCGATCGCGCGGCCAAGACGTTGCGCGCGCACGCCGCGCACGCCGAAGGCCGGCCGACCTCGAAGCTCGCGGCCGCGATGGCCGGCGAGCTCGCGCGCATGGCCAGCTGGCTCGGGCTCGCGCACATCCAGGTCACGCCGAGCGGAGATCTGGGACCCGCGCTCGTGCGCGCGATGACGCCGCGCAAATCGCGCGCGCGGTCGTGAGTGGGGGTATCCCCCCAGCTGCAACCAATCGAGCGCAGCCTGAGCTTCACAGCGGCGATCGAAACGTCAGCGCACACACGCCGCTGACATCTTCGCGTTCACAGCTCGTGCACCGCGTTTCACGTGACGATCACGCGTAACCGAGCATGTTCGTTGCAAATCGCGGTGCCGTGCGAAACGCGAAGCTTGTCTCCGTCATGTTCTTGGCTGCCTGCACCTCACAGGTCACCGGCCATTCGGAAGATTCCGATTCGACCGCCGGTGCGAGCATCCAGGTGACCGATCACCTGAGCGGCTGCGACGGCGTCGCGTCGTCGACCATTCCGTCGAGCGGCGCGTACTACATGACGACGTTCGGCGGCGGCGCGGACACGCAGCCGATGTCGTGCGGCGGCACCGCCGATGGCGTCGGCTGGTACGCGGCATCGCGCCAGCGTTACGGCTGTGGCGCGAAGCTGCAGGTCGAAGCGAACGGCAAGTGCGTCGTGCTCACCGCGCTCGACTACGGTCCCGACGTCTGCGTCGAAGCGGCCGCCGGCGGGCCGATCCTCGACATGTCGCCGGCGGCATCGGAGCTGCTCTACGGCGTCTCCGGCGCCGGCTGGAGCGATCGCTTGAAGGTGACGGTGACGGAGATGCCGTCGTCGACGCCCGACGGGCCGTGCTCGGCAAGCTCGGGCTCGGGCAGCGATGACATCGGCGATGGCTCCGGCTCCGACGGCTCGGGCTCGTCGAGCTCCGGCGCGAGCTGCTCGAGCGCGACGCTCGGCTTCGACGTCGACGCCGGCACGTGCGTGCAAGCCGCGAGTGACGGCAACTGGTACCAGTGCACCGACGGCGACTGGGACTCGATCAGCTCGACCGACAACTGCGCATCGACGTACGCGTGGTGCTATTCGCCGACGCTCGGCGAAGACATCGAGCCGCGCGGCTGCGTGCAGTCGGAAGCGAGCAACACGTGGTTCCAATGCAACGGCACCGAGTGGACGACGCCCGTCAGCACCAGCGCCGAGAGCGGCCCGCTCGGTGATTGCTCGAGCTGGCACCCGCTGTAACGCGACTGCAAATCGCGCTACGGCAAGCTCGCGGCGTCGCTCGCGATCGCGTCGAGCTCGGACTTGGTCAGCTCGTGGTCGTGCATCCACGCGAGCCCGACGACCGCGCGCACGGTTCCGGAGCCATCGTGGATCGGCAGCGCGACCGCCGCTTTCGCATCGACGGCCTTCGCGCCCGGCTTCACGGCACCCGTGTTGTCGTCCTTGAGATTGCAGGTCTGGATCGGCTTGTCGTGCTGCCAGGCGAGCCCGGCCATGCCCTTGCCGATCGGAATCTTCGCGGTGACTTCCTGAACCTTCGGCGGGATGTTGATCGCGCCGGCGATCGTCAGCATGTCGCCGCGGACGACGTGCACCGTGCCGGCGACCGCCTTGTGCCGGCCCAGCAGCGCGCGCAGCCATTCGTTGGTCGCTTCATCGAGCATCGCGAAAACGAGGCTACCATGGGTGCATGTTCGAGCTGGACGAGCAGACTCAAATGGTCGCGCGCATGGTGCGTCAGTGGTGTCAGACGCAGCTGACGCCGAAGATCCCTGCGCTCGAAGCGGGCACGGAGCAGCCGTTCGAGCTGATGAAGCTCATGGCGAAGTCGTTCGGCTTCGACGCGATGCTCGGAGCGTCGGTGAAGAAGCGGATCGCGAAGCTGCGGGCCGGCGAAGCCCCAGAGCCGGAATCGCTCGCGCGCGGCGTCGGCAATCCGATGCTGATGCACGTCGTCGTCAAAGAGCTCTCGCGCGTGTCGCCGGGATTCGCGATGGGCTTCGGCGTGTCGATGGGCCTCGTCGGCGGCGCGATCGTCGGCAAGGGCACCGCCGATCAGATCGAGCGCTGGGGCCTGCCGGTCGCGACGCTGCAGCAGATCGGAGCGTGGTGCCTCACCGAGCCGGGCGCCGGATCCGATGCGTTCGGATCGATGCGCACGGCGGCGCGCGCCGAAGCCGGCGGCTACGTGCTGAAGGGCAGCAAGACGTTCATCACGAACGGCCCCGGCGCCGACGTGTTCTTGGTCTACGCGAAGCTCGGCGACGGCGTCGCGACGTTCATCGTCGAGCGCGGCATGACCGGCGTGACCGTCGGCCCGCCGTTCAAGAAGATGGGGATGCGCGATTCGCCGACGAGCGAGGTGTTCTTCGACGACGTGCATCTCGGCGCCGAGCATTTACTCGGCGGTCGCGAATCGGGAGGTCGCTCGGCGACGAAGGAGAGCTTGGGAACGGAGCGTTCCGGTGTGCCGGCGATGGCGTGGGGGATCATCGAGCGCTGCTACGACGCGAGCCTCGTCTACGTGCGCGAGCGCGAGCAGTTCGGCCGGCCGATCGGCGCGTTCCAAGCCGTGCAGCTCAAGATCGCCGATCTGTTTCTCAAGCTGCGCACCGTCGAGAACGTCGTGTATCGAACCGCATGGTTGCAGCACAAAGCAATTCGCGACATGCCGTTCGTCAACGCGTCGAAGGCGATGTGCGCGCAGCTCGCGGTCGATGCCGCGCTGACTGCGATCCAGATCCACGGCGGCTACGGGTACATGGAAGAGCTCGGTCTCGAAAAGCTCGCGCGCGATGCGAAGCTGCTCGAGCTCGGCGCGGGCACGACCGACATCAACTTGCTCGCCGCCGCACGCGAGCTCATCGGTATCGAAGCGACGACCTAGCGCTCGTCGTGCTTCAGCGCCCCGTAGAAAAAGGCGTCGCGTGGCGCACCGCGGTGTGACTCGCTGGCGCGAAGCTCCGACAGTCGCGCTTCACGCCGTTTGACTGGTTCTGACTGGAGTGCGCGTGCATTGCGACGAGTACATCGGAAACGATGTAGGTCCATGCAGCCGAGCAGTGCACAGGCACCGACGTGAAATGTAAGTCGACCAACACACGCTTCGACGTGGCGTATCTGAACGTTCTCGCTCGCGAATCACGCTCGGAGCAACGGCGATCCTGCGCGTGTTGCGCACGCGTGCGTGGCACTAGGTGTGAAAACACGCACCGTCCATGAGATTTAAAGCGCTCGCGTTTGCAGCAATGTTCGCGGCGGCCTGTGGGCCGACAGCTGTCGATCGAGGTGATGACAGCGGAGACCGCGGCAACGACGATCTCAACAACGTCCCACAAGAGCCCAATGCCGCCGTGTGCAGCGGTGGTCGCGTTCACTGCTTCGCCCGCGTCCGCACGGATGCCTCGGGTAAACCGAAGGCAAACGCAGGTGGCCTCACCGCCGCACAGCTGCAGCAAGCGTACGCGCTGAACTCCGCGCTGAGCCCCGGCGCGACGATCGCGATCGTCGATGCCTACGGCTACAGCGCCGCCGCATCGGATCTCGCACAATATCGCTCGGCGAACGGGCTGTCGGCCTGCACGACCGCGAGCGGCTGCCTCAAGATCGTGAACCAGAACGGCGCGGCCAGCCCGCTGCCCGGCAACCCGCCGCAAGGCGACGACTGGACGGTCGAGACCGCGCTCGATCTCGACATGGCGAGCGCCGCATGTCCGAGCTGCAAGTTGCTCCTGATCCAAGCGCAGGACGATCAGGGCGATGGTCTCTACATCGCGAACGATACGGCCGCGTCGCTCGGCGCCACCGTGGTCAGCAACAGCTGGGGCGGTCCCGAAGACTCGAGCGTGACGTCGGAAGAGACGCACTTCAACCATCCAGGCATCGCGTACTTCGTCGCGGCCGGCGACGACGGCTACGATGACGGCGGCTCGGGCCCGGATTATCCGAGCACGTCGGCGTACACGGTCGGCGTCGGCGGCACCACGCTGACCAAGTCGACCAGCGGCTCGCGCGGCTGGGTCGAAGGCGCGTGGAGCGACGGCGGCAGCTCGTGCAGCACGAACATCGCGCAACAGTCGTGGGAAACGGCGGCCGCGAAGTCGGCATGCGCGAAGCGCGCGACGTCGGATGCGGCCTCGGACGGCGATCCGAACACCGGGCCGGAGATCTACAACGCGGCGAACGGCGGCATGATCGTCGTCGGCGGCACCAGCGCGGCGAGCCCGTTCGTCGCCGCGGTCTACGCGCTCTACGGCTTCGGCGGTCAGGCTCCGGGTTGGGCCGAAGCGCACGCGACCGACTTCTTCGACGTCACGACCGGCAAGAACGGCACGTGCAGCGGCTTGTTGTGCAACGCGGGCGCGGGCTGGGACGGCCCGACCGGCATGGGCACGCCGAACGGTGCCGCTTTCGGTGGCAGCACGACGTGCACGCCGAACTGCACCGGCAAAGCCTGCGGCGACGATGGTTGCGGCGGCCAGTGTGGCACCTGCCCGACCGGCGACTCCTGCGTCGCGGGCGTTTGTGAAGGCGGCGGCTCGGGCTCCGGCTCGGGCATGGGTAGCGGCTCGGGCTCGGGCTCGGGCACCGGCGGCAGCTGCGATCACCCGGATTGCTCGACCGGCGACGCGCTGACCGATGGCTGCGATGCCTGCGCGAGCGACGTCTGCGCGCACGACGACTACTGCTGCACGACGGCGTGGGACTCGATCTGCGTCAGCGAAGTTCCGCAGTACTGCGGCGAGACCTGCACCAGCAGCGGCGGCACGTGCTCGCACAACGAGTGCAACACCGGCAGCAAGCTCAAGAAGGGCTGCGACTCGTGCGTGACCAAGATCTGCGCGCAGGACTCGTACTGCTGCGGAACGAAGTGGGACTCGATCTGCGTCTCCGAGGCTGGCTCGATTTGCGGCGAGAGCTGCAACTGACCGCGTAAGAAGTATTCACTCCGAACCCGGCGGCGGCCTCGAGACGGCCGCCGTCGGCATTTTCGGCAGTGGCGTCGAGAATCGCGACGCAATCGGATTCAGCCGTGACCGCGCGTTGACGGTTTCGTGAGGCACCGACTACGCACGCAACGTGTAATGCGTCGCCGGCATGAAGCTCTTGGCTGTCGTGCTCCTGTTCGTCTCGGCGACCGCGTCTGCCGACGAGCTCTACTCGGTCGGCGCGCGGGTCGGCGGTTACGGCTTTCGGCGCGCCGAGGATTCCGGCCTCGTCGAAGGCGCACTCGGCAATGCGTGGTCCGAGTGCCGCATGAACGGCTTCGGGCTATTCGTCGATCGCGCGCTCGCCGGGCCGTGGTTCGTCGAAGGCGGGCTCGACACGTATTTCTCGATCGGTCAGGGCGAAGCGACCGACCTGCCGCTCGATCGCGAGAGCCTGCTGCTCTCGGCCGCGATCGGTGCGCGCAGCCACTTCACATCGTGGCTCGCGGGCTACGTCCAGCTCGGCGGCGGCGTCGAGCTGACGAAGCTGTCGGTGCCGTACGGCGACGATGCGATCCGCGCCGACAAGGTGTTCCCCGAAGGCTTCGCGGGCGTCGGGCTCGACATCAAGGTCGCGCGCGGCACGTTCATCGGCGCGAGCCTGCGCACGCTCGTGATGGCGAACTTCAACTATCAGATGCCGACGCAAATGAATCAGTGGGTCGCGGCGCCGTCGTCGGACGCGGTCTTCGCCGCGACGGCGTCGCTCGCGGCGCAGGGCCAGTTCTATCTCCGCCGCGATCTTTGATCGTCGTCGGCCCGGGTGAGCTTCGCGTGTTGCGGTTCCCCCCGAGCGCGTGTCGCTCGCCCGGGCTCTTTATCTTTTCGAATCGCCGAGGGTCGGACGTCACTGCCGTCCAAGGAGATTCGCATTGAAGATAAATGCATTTGTTGGAATAGCTCTCTGCTGTGGAATCGTTGCTCCGAGCTGTACCGGCGATTCCACAGCCGAGCTCGCATCGCGCGCTGCGATCGATCCCG
>DATBAS010000082.1:0-2073 GCA_036271395.1 Kofleriaceae bacterium | reverse complement strand
ATCGAGCTTGCGCGTGCGCCGAGGTCCGTGGCATCGCTGAGGCATGGTCCGACGAGGAATCCTCGTAACCTCGATCACAGCGGCGCTGGCTGTCGGCGCGGCGAACGTGCCGGTCGCGGTCGCACAGCCCAAGGCGCCGGTGCCCGAGCTCGTCGGTGCGACCGAGGTCGTCAAGCTAACCGGCAGCGACGGCTTCATCGACGACGCTGTTGCCTACGACGACCAGCGCATCGCGTACGTCGAGACCGACGGCAGCACGAAGGCGACGCTGCACGTGGTCGCGCTGGCGACCGAGCAAGACACGCCGGTCGATATTTCGGCGACCGTGCTGCACGCGGTGGCGTTGCGGCTCGTCGGCAACCGCGCGTTCGTCGTCGGTCAGGCCGAGGACGGCAGCCAAACCGGCACGCTGTTCGAGCTTTCGCCGGCGGTGAAGAAGCCGGTCGTCTACAAGCTCGGCCCGGCGACGAAGGTCACGCCGATCACGCGCGACGGCAAGCTGCGCGTCGCCGTGTACCGCTCGAGCCAAGCCGGCGACGGCCTCACGCGCCACGACGTCTCGCTGCGCGCGATCGAGAGCGGCGCGCGGCTCGGAGGCGGTCACCTCGACGTCGATGCGCAGGGCTACAACAAGCAGCTCGACTTGCACGTCAACCACTGGGCCGATGGGATGACACGCGCCTACGGCATCAAGGGCGGCGAATGGGATCCGAAAGAGGACACGCGAACGCCGAACGCCGAGGCCGGTTACGATCTGGTCGCCGGCAAGGTGATCGACAAGACGCCGATCGCGGACTTGTTCGAGCAACGCAAGCGCTACCAGGCGCTCGCCGACGCGGGCGGTGTGCTCGATTTCGTGCGGATGGCCTGGGACAACCAGAGCGTGCAGATCTGGCGCGCGGGCAAGCCGAAGCCGCTCGAGCTCGATCAGCCGATCGCGCAGTACGATCCGAAGTCGCTGCAGGGCGAGCTCCAGCCCGATGGCACCGCGTGGGTGGCGCTGAAAGTCGATCCGGTCAACCCCGATGCGGTCGCTCGCAAGAAGGCCGATCCCGAGTACCTCGACGTGTTCCGGGTCAGCGCGGACAACAAGGCGGTGCGGGTCGCGCGCGTGCTGTCGGCGGGCACGCGGCGTCAGCTCGGCGCGATGCGCGATCGGTTCTGGCTACTCGAGCGCTCGAACGGCTTCGATCGCGGCGGCAAATCACTGACCGTCTACAAGGTCGGCAACTAACCAGCCGCGAGCGCGACGGCGAGCTGGGCGGCGAGCCGCGCGTTGTTCAGCGCGAGCGAGCGATTGGCCCGAATCGATGCGCCGCCGGTGACCTCGGCGAGGCGCGCGAGCAAGAACGGCGTGAGCCGTTTGCCGGTGATGCCGGCGGCTCCGGCGTCGGCGAGCGCACGGGCGATCGGCTCGTCGAGCTCGATCGCGTCGGCGTCCGGAATCGGATTGCAGACGAGCACGCCGCCGCCGCCGAGCTCGCGCCAGTGGGCGCGCACGATCGCGGCGAGCTCGGCCGCGCTGTCGACGCGGTGATCGAGGCGCAGGCCGGAGTGCGGCGAGTAAAATGCCGGGAGCTCGTTCGTGCGCCAGCCGACGGCGAGCACGCCGAGTGTCTCGAGCATCTCGAGCGTGCGCGCCAGGTCCAAGATCGCCTTCGCGCCCGCGGAGACCACGGCGATCGGCGTTTTTGCGAGCGCGATCAGATCGTGCGAGACGTCGCCGGCGTCACCGCGGTGCACGCCGCCGATGCCGCCGGTCGCGAATACGCGGATACCGGCGCGCGCCGCGATCGCCGCGGTCGCGCTGACGGTCGTCGCCGCCGACGTGCGTCGCGCGAGATGCACGGCGAGATCAGTCGCGCCCGCTTTTGCGAGCTCCTTGCCGCCGCGGGCGACGCGCTCGAGCTGGCCGTCGTCGAGCCCGACGTGCGCGCGGCCGTCGAGGATCGCGATCGTCGCCGGCACGGCGCCGCCCGCGCGAACGGTCGCTTCGAGCTCGCGCGCGACCGCGAGATTGTCTGGCCACGGCAGGCCATGCGCGACGAGCGTCGACTCGAGCGCGACGATCGG
>DATBAS010000081.1:0-9263 GCA_036271395.1 Kofleriaceae bacterium | reverse complement strand
CCGGCTTGGACGCCGGCTTCTTCCCGACGACCTTCGGCAGCTCGACGTCGACGCGCTCGCCGACGTAGCTCGGAAACCGCGGCACGCCGTCGTTCGACAGCTCCTGATAACGGAACGTGATCACCGCGCCGATCGCCGGCGGCGCCTCGCGCTCGGCGTCGGAGAAGCCGGTGCCAACGTTGAACTCGACGCCGTCCGGAAGCTGCACGATCAGCGCGCCGAGCCGGCCCTTGTGCTTGCCGGTGCCCGGCGCGTGGCCGATCACGCGCGCCTCGGCGTCGTGGAAGGTCTTGACCTTGAGCAGCGTGTTGGAGCGGCCGACCGCGTACTTCGAGCCGGGCTGGCGCAGCATGAGGCCCTCGCCGCCGAGCGCTTCGACACGCGCGAGCTCTTCCTTGAGGTGCGCGATGCCTTTGCACGCGACGTGCTCGAGGAATCGCGCGTGCGGCGCGTTTGCGCGCGTCATCACCTTCTCGATGTGCCTGAGGCGATCCTCGAAGCCGCCTTTGGCTTCGGGCGCATCGAACACGACGTACGTGACGGCCTTCCATTCGTCGCTGCCGGCGCCGCTGCGCACGATGCTCGTCGTCTTCTGGAACATCTTGCGGCCGACCCACAGCTCACCATCGAGCGTATCGGCGGGCAGATCGGCGACGAACCAATCGGGCGCGAAGAACTTGTTGCCCAGGCGCGAGGTGAACGACTCGCCGTCCCAGTACGCGCGAATGCCGTCGAGCTTCTCGCTCATCCACCAGCCGGTCGGATCGTGATCGGTCTCCCACTTGTGCGCGAGCAACAGCGGTGGCGCCTTGCCCGCGGAGGCGGCGGTGTCGCGGAGCGTCGCGGCGTTCCCAGAAGACCGTGCGGCGGAACGTTGCGGCGCCGCGGCGCCGATGCGCTGCGTTTCGGCATCGTCGCCCAAGTACGCGCGCAGATGCTTGCACGTGCGCGCGTCGATGGCGGCGCTCTGATTCTTCCACGCCGGGCAGCTGCACATGAACACGCTGCCCTGCCGCGACAGCGTGTACATCGAGCTCGAGCCTTGGACCTCTACCGAGTCGCCATCGTCGATCGAGTTGGGCCCATTCACTCTTTGTAGCCTTCGCCGGCCAGCATCTTCTTGAGTCGCTCGTGCGCTTTCTTGGCGGCGTCCGGCGAGCTGTATGTCTCGGTCGAGTCCATACGGACCTTGTTGCCGTCGAGATAGAGGACCGTCTCGCGGCGCTCTTCGTCGCGACGTGCCTTGTACGCTTTCTTCTCGCCGTCGCTCGCCGGCACGCCGGGGTCGGTGAGCCCTTGCTTGCCGACTTCGGCATCGACCCACTCGCGAATGCCGCCGGCCGCGGCGATGTCGATCCATTGCGGCTCAGCCATCGCGAGCCTCTACGCAAAAGGTGAAGGAGAAGTCGCTGCCGTTACCACCCTCATGGGACACGGTAGTTCCGGTCATCGCGCCGGCACGGCCGCCGAGCCTGCCGACCGTCTCGCGCAGCTTGTCGAACGTGAACGCGCCGGTCGGCACGTCGACCTCGTGCGCGGATTCGTCGTCGGAATCGTAGCTCGGGTCGAGCTCGGGTCTGCCCGGCTCCGGATCGCCTTGCGCGAGGTAGCGAACGATCAGCGCGCCGAGCTCGGGATCGCCCGCCGCGATCGCGCGATCGACATCCGCGAGCTCGAGCAGCGCGCTTCCCCCCAAAACGATCGGAGCCTAACGAAACGGCGCGAGTCGCGCGTCGCATCACCGCGGATTTCAGCACTCCGGACGATCGATTTGCCGGCTACTTGATCACCGCGAGGCGCGGCGATCGCTTCGGCTTGCTGAGCACGGCGCGCGCGACCTCGAGCGCGGCATCGGTCGCGAGCTGCATGAAGCGGTGCGCGTTCTCCGAGTCCGGGCTCGCCGCGATCACGGGCACGCCGGCATCGCCGCCGAAGCGAATGCGCGTGTCGATCGGAATCTCGCCGAAGAACTTCGTGCCGATCTCCTGCGCGAGCCGCTTGCCGCCGCCGTGGCTGAAGATCTCGTCGACGTGGCCGCACGCCGGGCACGTGTAGCTGCTCATGTTCTCGACGATGCCGAGGATCGGAATCTCGACCTTCTCGAACATCGCGATGCCTTTGACGACGTCGACGATCGAGACTTCCTGCGGCGTGGTCACCATCACCGCGCCCGCGATCGGGATCAGCTGCGACAGCGATAGCTGGACATCGCCGGTGCCGGGCGGCAGATCGCACACGAGGTAATCGAGCTCGCCCCAATCGACGTCGCCCAAGAACTGCGTGAGCAGGCGATGCACCATCGGGCCGCGCCACACGACCGCCTCGCCTTTGTCGACGAAGAAGCCGACCGAGACGACCGACAACCCCTGCATCTTGGCGGGAATGATCCGCGAATCCTTCGACGCCTGTGCCGGCACCTCGGGTGCGCCGAGCATCGTGGGGATCGACGGGCCGAACACGTCGGCGTCGAGCAAGCCGACGCGCGCGCCGTGCTTGGCAAGCGCGAGCGCGAGGTTCACCGCGACGGTCGACTTGCCGACGCCGCCCTTGCCGGCCGCAACCGCGATCACGTTCTTCGGGCCCTTGAGCACGGCCTTGTCGGATGGCGCGGGTTGATACGCGGTCGACACGTCGGCGATGACGGTCACGCGCTTCGCGCCGATGCCGGTCAACGCCTTCTCGATCCGCATCTGCAGCTCGCGACGCATCGGCATCGGGTACGCGTGCGTCGGGATGTCCAAGCGCACGAGCACGTCTTCGCCTTGGATCTCGAACGTCCGCAGAATGCGGTAGCTGACGATGTCTTGCTCGAACGCCGGATCGACGACGCTCGAGAGTGCAGCTTTGACGGTGTCTTCGGTGAGCGACATAGATCCTTACGGCAAGTGGCCGAGCTTGGCGCGCTTGGTATCGAGGTAGCCGGCGTTCTGCGCCGTCACGCCCGCGTGATGCGGCTCGAGCGCGGTGACGGCGATGCCGGCCTGCTCGAGCCCGGCGCGCTTCGCCGGGTTGTTGGTCATCAGGCGCACCGAGGTCGCGCCGAGATCGCGCAAGATCTGCGCGGCGAGCTCGTAGCTGCGCGAATCGGCGGCGAAGCCGAGCTCGAGGTTCGCTTCGACCGTGTCGAGCCCCTCGTCTTGCAGGTGATAGGCGCGGACCTTGTTGCCGAGGCCGATCCCGCGGCCCTCCTGCACGAGATAGACGACGACGCCGCGGCCTTCGGACGCGATCCGCTGGAGCGCCGAATCGAGCTGCGCGCGGCAATCGCAGCGCAGGCTGCCGAGCACCTCGCCGGTAAAGCACGACGAATGCACGCGCGCGAGCACGCTGCCGGGCGCGGCCACGTCGCCCATCACCATCGCGACGTGCTCTTCGTGGTCGAGCCCAACCGCGGTCGAGCCGTCGTCGCCAGCGCGCCCGGTCCGGTAGATCACGCAGCGAAATTCGCCGTGGGGCGTCGGCAGGCGGGCCTCGGAATACCTCTCGATCATCCTTCGGGGCCGTGTATGGCGCCCAGCTCCGTCCTTGTCAACGCCGTGCTAAGGTTGGTCACCATGGCGGTTCGACCGGTGGTGATCTGGCCAGACGCGCGGCTTCGCGAGCCGACGGTCGCGATCGCAGCGATCGACGACTCCGTGCGCGCGCTGTATCAGGACCTCTGCGACTCGATGTACGCGGAGAACGGCCTCGGCATGGCGTCGCTGCAGATCGGCGACTCGCGCAAGCTGTTCGTGGTCGAGCCCAAGCTCGCCGGCCGCGCCGAAACCGATCCGCCGATCGCGTTCATCAATCCCGAAGTGCTCGAAGTCTCCGACGAGGTCCAGGACAGCGAAGAAGGCTGCCTGTCGTTCCCCGACATCTACATCAAGGTCAAGCGGCCGATGCGCGCCAAGCTGCGTGCGATGGGCATCGACGGCGAGATGTTCGAGATGGAAGGTGAAGCGTTGCTCGCGCGCTGCATGCTGCACGAGAACGATCACCTGACCGGCAAGCTGCTCGTCGATTTCGTCGGCCCGCTCAAGCGCCAGATGATCAAGAAGAAGCTGCAGCGCGTGAAAGACGCGGCGGCCGAAGAATCCGACGAAGTCGAAGCCTAGAAGTCGTCGTCGTCGCTGCCATCGGCCGGATCGATGTTGCGCACGTCATCGACACCGTCGATTTCGCGGCTGCCGAATGGTTTCGGGCTCCAGATCACACGCCGCGGGGCACGCCCGTCGAGCACGCTGAAATCACGCGCGTCGACCGCGCCGAAACACGGCATGTCGAAGTTGACCGCGACGTGCTCGCCGCGGTGATAGCAGGTCGGGTTGTCCCCCCAGCACTCGCACTTCGAGATCAGCCGCCCGTCGCGAAACGCCGAG
Source organism: Kofleriaceae bacterium (assembly GCA_036271395.1). Taxonomy (GTDB): domain Bacteria; phylum Myxococcota_A; class Polyangia; order Haliangiales; family Haliangiaceae; genus JABFXX01. The sequence goes on along the minus strand of DATBAS010000081.1, from coordinate 4,902 downwards.
CCGACGCGCCAGTCGTGAACGCGCGAGACCACGCGCGGGCTCGTCGCCTGGACGTCGAGGATCGAGAACGACTCGTCGGCGACGACGAAGAACAGCTCGTCGCTACCGGCGAAGGCTCGATAGTCGAGGGTCGACGCGTTCTCGGGTCGGATGTCGAGGTCTGGAAACTGCTCGCGCACCGATGCCAGCGTCGCCGGCGACGTCTCGTCGAGGGAGCCGAAGCGATCTTCGGTGATCACGAGATCGCTCGCCCGGCTCGGTGCGGGAGCCTGCGGCGGCGCCCCGGACGTCGATGTTGTCCAGCACCCCGCGACGGCGATCACGCAGAGCGCGCGCATGCGCCGATTGTACTAGGGTTCGCCCATGGACTCCGACTGCGTGTTCGTCCGCGGCCTCGAATTCGAGGGCAATCACGGCTACTCGGCCGCCGAGCGGCGCGGGACGCGGCGATTTCGCGTGCACCTCACGCTCGAGCTTTCGCTTGTCGCGGCGGCGAGCTCGGATCGGATCGCCGACACCGTCGATTATTTCAAGGTCAGCGAAGCGGTCGTCGCGATCGGCACGAAGTCGACGTTTCGGCTGCTCGAAGCGCTCGCCGGCGCGATCGGCGCGAAGATCCAAGAGCTCTATCCGCACGCCGCCGTCGCGATCGAGCTCGAAAAGCTCGCGCCGCCGTGCCCCGGCGTGCCTGCGGCATGCGGCGTGCGGCTGCATTTGTCCGCTAAATCCTGATGCGATGCGAGATAGCGAAAACGTACTTGAGCGTAACCCCGGGCCGTACTAAGCCCCGACAAGACCCATGATCGAGCGCGACCCGAAAACCCTGGCGAGGCTGCAAGTCGTCGTCACCGCGCTCATCGAGCACCGCGTGTCGACCTCGCTCGTCGACGTCGAGCGCGCGCTCGCGCGCTGGCGCAACGGCGGTCACTCCGCCCTCGCCGCTCACGGCGCGGTGCTGCGGCACGCCGCGCGCTGCGAACGCACCGTCGAACGCGTGACCGCGGCCGCCGGCGACCGCCCCGAAGGCATCCTGCGCGATGCGGTCGATGCCGGCCTGATGACCTCCGAAGAGTTCGTCGAGCTCGTCGGCAAGCAGCCGAGCGAGATCGAATCGATCGGCGCGCTGCGCGACGATGACGACGCCAGCGCACCCGACAAGCGCCGCACGCTCGAGCAGCTGCTCGGCCGCGGCCCGGTGCTCGTCCACGTCGATGCGCGCCGCGCCGATGTCGTCGTGCCGCCGCGGTTCCGCGAAGATGCGAGCCTCGTGCTGCGCTTCGGCTTTTCGCTCGCGCCGCCGATCCGCGACCTCGTGATCGACGACGACGGCATCTCGGGCACGCTCACGTTCGGCGGCTCGCCGTTCCACGTCGGGCTGCCGTGGACGGCGGTCTACGCCGCGATGGTCGAAGGCGAGCAGCGCGGCACGGTGTGGCCCGAGGACGTGCCCGAAGACGTGCTCGCCGGCACCACGGATGCCGCGGCAGCAACGGCCCAGCCGGCACCGCCGACCGCCGCCGATCCGGACGCGCCGCCGAAGCGCGCCACGCACCTCAAGCTCGTCGATTGATCATGCGCGCGCTCGTTGTCGCCGTGCTCCTCGGCGCGTGCGGCGACGCGCCGCCGCCGAAATCGACCACATCGACCGCCGCGACATCGGCGAATTCAAACGCGGCGCCCGCGCTGCCGCCCGAGCGCTCGACGCCCGCGCCATCGATCGCGTGGAGAGACGGCGAGTTCGTGACGACGGGTCTGCCCGCGATCGCGCGCGGCGGCGAGGTCGTCGCGCTCGCCTACCGCGACAACGATGCCGCGCGTGGGTTTCCAAACCTACGCATCGAGCTCCGTGACACGCACGGTGCCACCGTGTGGAAGGTGCCGGTGATGCTGCCGACGGAGTACGAGACGCTGTCGCCCGACGGCAAGATCTCGCCCGAGCTCGGCCTGCGCATCGGTCACGCGAACGCCGAGCTGCAGCGCCTGCACGGCGTCCATGACTTGGTCGCGATGCACCCGCTCGAGCTGCTGTCGCCCGGAAGCGGCGACGATCCGCATATCGCGACCGGCGACGGCATCGACGTCGATTGGGATGCCGATCACCTCCACGTATTTCGCCACAACGCCGACCGCGCGATCGTCACGCGCGACGGCCAGAGCTGGCTCGTGCCGGATCATCAGCCGTGCGAGAAGTGCGACGTTTGCAAGAACCCCGCGTTTCTCGCCGGCGTGTTCCACGCGCCCGAAGTGAACGCGGTGCTGGTCGAGATCGGCTACAAGGGCGAGGATACGTGCTGGCAGCCGAGCGATTCGTTTCACGTCGTCGCGTGGTAGGGCACCAACATCGGCTGTGATGCGGCTCGCGCCGCCGACACCATGCTGATCACGTGCAGCACGAGGCCGGGCACGATCAGCAGATACGCCGCGCTCACCGCAAAGAACCACAACTCCGCCGCGGCGATGTGGCCGGCGTAGAGATGTCCGGCGCCCGGAATCAGCGCGGCGAGCACGACCGCCAGCGCCGGGTTCGCGCGATGAGCGACGAGCGCGCGCGACGTCGGAACCGCGGGGACCAGCGCACGCGCCGATGGCAGCTTCGCGCGCGCCGGCACCTGATAGACGACGGTGCCGTCGTCTTCGATGTCCATGCGAACGCGATCCTCGGCGGCGAGCCGATCGAGCACCGCTTGCGCGGCCGCGATCGAGCACGGCGCGAAGTACGCCAGCGCCGGCGCGGTGAGCTTGGCGTCGCTCGTAAACGCGAGCTCGAGCAAGCGATGCTCGATGAGCTCGGGATCGACGATGCGCGTGAACATGCATTCAACGTAACCATCGCCAACGAGGTGTCGCACTAGCTTTACGGGGAGGTCTGCCCCGTGCCATAGACCCGCGATGAAGAAACTTTCTGGGCTCGTGTTCTGTGGGCTCGCGCTGCTCGGCGCGTGCGGTAACGACAACAACGACACCACCGACGCCGGCGCGATCACGCCGACCGCGAACGGCGTGTTTCCATCGCAGGGCTTCATCGGAGCCACGATGCGCGTCGAGATCAGCGGCGATGCCACGAACTGGGCGAGTGGCGCGACGGTCGACCTCGGAGCCGGCGTGACGGTCTCGAACGTCGCGATCGCCAGCCCGACCGACTTGTTCGCAGACCTCGCGATCGATCCGACCGCGGCGCCGGGCCTGCACGATGTCACCGTCACCAGCAATGGCACGTTCAAGCTCGACCAGGCGTTCGAGCTGCAGACACCGGTGAGCGCGAACATCGTCGGCGACCTCGTGCAGGGCACGATCGTGCAGCTCACGATCAACAACCTCAACTTCGGCGCGCCGTTCGAAACTGCGACCGCGCCGGCACTGAGCGGCCCGGACGGCGTCAACTTCTCGATCCAGTCGAACGACGAGTTCTCGATCACCGCGTTCATGTTCATCGATGTCACCGCCAGCTCGGGCGCGATCACGGTGAGCTCCGGCAACCTGCTCGCGACGACCGCCGCGCTCACGATCGCGCCGCGCACGGCAACCGCGTTGACCTCGGGCACGGCGATGACCGGCATGCTCGCGGCGCAGCGCGACTCGGGGCTCTACACGATCTCGAGCGGCGCGACCGATCTGCTCCACTTCGCGGTGTCGACGACCGATCCCGCCGCGCAGCCGTTCGTCGCGGTGCTGCCGTCGAGCGGCAGCTGGCTCGACGAGGAGCCGAGCAGCTACGTGCTCGACACCGCCGGCACGTACTACGCGATCATCGCGGACAACGGCGCCGAGGGGAACTACTCGTTCAGCGTGACCGGCACCGCCGAGGCGCCGACCGTCGTCACCGAGGGCAACGATACGACGAACGGCGTCGTGGGCACCGCGCCCACCGCGTCCACGCTGCCGTACGAGCAGATGCCGTCGACGATGTCGAGCGCGAGCGATGTCGACATCATCAAGTTCACCGTCGACGCCGGCCACGCGAACATGGCCGTCCACGTGCTCACCAACACCGGCAGCGACGCCTCGACCGATACGGCGGTGAGCGTCGTCGGCTCGGACGGCACCCCGTACACGTCGGATCTGTTCGGCGACACCGTGATCGATTCGGATAGCGATTGCGACGACAGCGGCTGCGCCAACCTCGGCGAGGACGTCGTGTCGTCGCCGCTGCCGGCGGGCACGTACTACGTCGAGATCAGCCCCGGCTTCGACTACTCGACCACGGACAAGAGCTACGGCGCCTTGTTCTGGCTCGAATAGCTAGCCGGCTTCGCGCTTGCGCGCGTCGGGGTTCTCGTCGAGCCACGCTTTCAAGCTCTCTTCGGTGATCTCGACCACGAGATCCTCGTCGCCGAGCGTGGCCTGGCAGCCGAGGCGGCTCTCGGGCCGCACGTCGAATGCCTTGTCCATGATGTCGTTCTCTTTCTCGGCGACCTCGGGCAGCGAGTCGATGCCGCGCTGCACCCAGACATGGCACGTCGAGCACGCGAGGTTGCCGCCGCACGCGTGACCGACGCGCGCGCCGCACTCCTCGGCGGCGTCGAGGATCGACTCGCCGCGCTTGCACTCGACCGTAAGAGCCCCGGCCGACTTCAGACCGTGCGGATTCAAGAACGTCAGCTTCGGCATCAGCGATGGCCCTCCGCCGCGCGCTCGATCTCGTCGAGCGTCTTGCCGTGCAGCTGAGCGCCGATCGCGCGGTTCATCCGCGCTTGCGCAAACGGCTTGGTCGCCAAGTCGAGGCCTTCGACCGCGGCGCGAATCGCGAGGTGATCGTCGCCGGCCATCACGCGCTCGAGCTCGACCATCGCGGCTTCACCGGCCGCGCGAACCTCGGGCTCGAGCAAGCCGCCGTCATCCGCGAACGCCCCGCGCGTCGCCCGGAGAATCCGCGTGGCTTCGACGCGCTCGACGAGCAAGTTT
>DATBAS010000080.1:0-5208 GCA_036271395.1 Kofleriaceae bacterium | reverse complement strand
GCGCCGAAGTCGCGCGCTTGGATCGCGCACGGCGCGCGGCCGACGCAGAGCACGTAGATGTAGTCGCACGGCTCGTCGTCGCCGCCGTGCTTGACGAACGTCGCGGCGCGCAGCTCGGTCGCGAGCTCTTCGGCCAGGGCGTCGAGCTCGTCGGGCGCCATCGCGTCGCCGATCGGCTCCTCGACAGGCTCGCCCCACGTCATGCTCGGATACAGCTGTTCGAGCGCGTGATCGACCGACGCGAGCATCTCGCCTTTGCGATCGTCGCACCCGGATTTGCTCTTGCAGTTCGTGCAACCGCCCACGGCAATCGACCTTACCGCGGATCGGCTCTAGAGAGACTCGCGTTCGTGCGGCGCCTGATGCAGGCCGAACCCGTCGTGTAACGTCCGGACGGCGAGCTCCGCGTACTTGCGCGCGATGACGCACGAGATCTTGATCTCCGACGTCGAGATCAGCTGGATGTTGATGCTCTCTTTCGCGAGCAGCTCGAACATCACCTTGGCGACGCCGGCGTGCGAGCGCATGCCCACGCCGACGACGGACACCTTGCAGATCTCGTCGTCGTAGGCGATGCGCTCGCCCTGCACGCCGACCAGATCGGGAACCTTCTCGGTCAGGATCTGGATCGAGCGCTTGCGGTCGGCTTTGGGCACGGTGAACGTGAGGTCGGTCGTGCCGTCGTACGCGGTATTCTGCACGATCATGTCGACCGAGATATTCGCGTCGGCGAGCGGCGCGAACGTCCGCGCGGCGATGCCGGGCGAATCCGGCAGATCTTCGAGCGTGATCTTGGCTTCGTCGCGCGACATCGTCACGCCCGCGACGGTGACTTTCTCCATGGCGACCTCCTCGGGAACGACCCACGTCCCTTCGACTTCCGAAAAACTCGAGCGCACGTGAATGCGCACGCCGTACTTCATGCCCAGCTCGACCGATCGGATCTGCAAGACTTTCGCGCCGAGCGACGCGAGCTCGAGCATCTCTTCGTACGAGATCCGCTGGACCTTGCGCGCGGTCGGCACGACGTTGGGATCGGCCGTGTAGACGCCGTCGACGTCGGTATAGATCTCGCAGACGTCGGCTTCGAGCGCCGCCGCGATCGCGACGCCGGTCGTGTCCGAGCCGCCGCGGCCGAGCGTGGTGATGTTGCCCTTGTCGTCGACGCCTTGAAAGCCGGCGATCACGGCGATCTCGCCGTTCGCGAGTGCTTCGCGGATCGGCGCCGAGTCGATCGAGACGATGCGCGCGCGCGCGAACGCACTATCCGTGACGATCTTGCACTGGTGGCCGAGAAAGCTCCGCGCCTTGCCGCCGCCCGCGCGGATCGCGAGCGCGACCAGGCCCACCGAGACTTGCTCGCCGGTCGACACGATCACGTCGACCTCGCGGTCGTTCGGATCTTCGTGCAGCTGGCGCGTGAGCTCGAGCAGCCGGTTGGTCTCGCCCGACATCGCCGACACCACGAGCGCGACCTGATGGCCCGCGCGCTGCGTCGCCAGACAGCGAGCCGCGACGGCCTTCATCCGCTCGACCGTTCCGACGGACGTGCCGCCGAACTTCTGGACGATCAACACGCGGGAAATCTACACGTGCTATCGCATCGACATGGCCGTGGTCGTGCTGTTTTCCACGTTCCCGAACGCCGACGTCGCTGCAAGCGTCGCACGCACGCTGGTCGACGAGAAGCTCTGCGCGTGCGTGAACCTCGTGCCGGCCGTGCGCTCGATCTATCGCTGGCAAGGCGCGATCTGCGACGAGCCCGAGGTGCTCGCGATCGTCAAGACGACCGACGAGCGCGTCGCCGCGCTGCAGGCTCGGCTCGTCGAGCTCCACCCGTACGACCTGCCGGAGGCGCTCGTGCTACCGGCGATCGGCGGCCACGCAGCCTACCTCGCGTGGGTCGCTAACAGCTGAGACAGGTCAAGAAGTCGGTGCCGTCTTCGCAGTCCGGCGTACCCGTGATCGTCGACAAGATGCACGTCTCGCATGCCGCTTCGAAGTTCGGATCGTCGCACTCGTCGGTATCCGATCCCGATCCAGATCCCGATCCGGTGCTCGAGCAATCGTTGGGACAGTTCTGCGGCGTCTCGCCGTTGGCCGACTCGCAGACGCCGTCGTTGTTGCACGGGTTGGTCGGATTGCTACCGCTACCGGTGCCGCCGCGCGTGCCGCAATCGCCCGGGCACGTGTCGACTTCGCTGACGTCGCACACGCCGTCGCCGCACGTGACTTGACCCGCGTCGGCTTCGCCGCCGCCACCACCGCCGCCGTTGCCGTTGTTCGACGAGCAGCCCAGCGGCGCCAGGGCGAGTGCCGCGAACAGCGCGACGGCGTTCATCCTCATCATGGTCGGCATCATATGAGTGCCGGCTCGACGATCAACAGCAAATCGCGGATCCGTTGCTAGCCGGACTCCGGGCCGTACACAGATTGTGAAAGCCGGCGCGCCAAAGCGTCGCGTAAGGCGGCGTGATCTGGTCGAACCAATCCTGGATCGTCGTCGAGGACACGCTCGGCGTGGCGGCGAGCCTCGAGCAGGAGCTCGAAGTGCTGCGCCAGGCTGCCGAACCGCAGCCGCGGCACGCCGGCCTGGCGGGGACCGCACAGCTCGCCCGGTCCGCGCAGCGCGAGATCGGCCTCGGCGATGCGAAATCCGTCGGTCGTGGCCGCGATCGCGTCGAGCCGCGCGCGGCCGTCCTCCGAGATGCCGCCGTGGCTGATCAGCACGCACTGCGAGGCATTGTTTGGCTGAGATGGACCGCGACCGACGCGGCCGCGCAGCTGATGCAGCTGCGCCAAGCCGAAGCGATCGGCATCGTGCACGATCATCACGGTCGCCTCGGGGACATCGACGCCGACCTCGATCACGGTCGTCGCGACCAGCGCGTCGAGCTCGCCCTGCTTGAACGCGCGCATCACGCGGTCGCGCGCCGCCGAATCGAGCCGGCCATGCACGAGGCCGACGCGCAGCTGCGGCATTGCATCGGCGAGCTCGCGCGCGACGGTCGTCGCGTCTTTGAACTGCTTCTTTGCCTCGTCGCCGGAAGCTGATGGCGTGTCGTCGACCTTCGGGCACACGACGTAGGCGCGCTCGCCCGTTTTCGCCCGCTCGGCGACGAGCTTGTATGCCGCAGCTTCGCCGCGCTTGCCGGTCGCGAGCTTCGTGATGATCGGCGTGCGGCCGGGCGGCAGCTCGTCGAGGATCGACGCGTCGAGATCACCGTATGCGGTGAGCGCCAACGTGCGCGGGATCGGCGTCGCGGTCATCACGAGCAGGTGCGGCGCACCCTGGCCGTCGCCCTTGTCCCGCAGCTTCGCGCGCTGCGCGACGCCGAATCGATGTTGCTCGTCGATCACGACGAGCCCGAGCGCGCCGAACCCGACGCCCTCCGACAACAGCGCGTGCGTGCCGATCAGCACGTCGATGGAGTTATTCGCGAGCAGCGCGAGCAGCGACTGACGCGCGGCTTTCGGCGTCGACGCGGTGAGCAGCTCGACGCGCAGCGGCTGCTGCATCCGCGCCGACCATTGCCGCCACGTCTGCGCGTGTTGCTCGGCGAGCAGCTCGGTCGGCGCCATCACGGCGCTCTGCCTGCCCGCGAGCGCGACGTGCACCGCCGCGGCGAACGCGACCGCGGTCTTGCCCGAGCCGACATCGCCCTGCAGCAACCGGTTCATCGGCTCGGGCTTCGCGAGATCCGCGGCGAGCTCGCCGATCGTGCGGCGCTGCGCACCGGTGAGCGCGAACGGCAGCGCGGCGTCGATGATCGCCTTCACGCGGGGTGGCGCGGCGCACGGCACGGCGGCATCGGCGCGGCGCTCGCGCCGCTTGAGCGCGACCGCGACGCCGAGCGCGAATAGCTCGCCGAACACGAGCCGGCGTTGCCACGGGCTGTCGCCGCGGTTGAGCGCGGCGAGCTCGTCGCGCGTGATCTCCGGTGACGGATCGTGCAAGCGCGCGAGCGTCTCGGCCAGCGCCGGCAGGCTCGCCGCGCGCTCGACGCTCGCCGGTACCCCGTCGTCGGCGTGCTCGCCGACTCGCGCACACGCCGCGCGACACGCGACGCGCAGCTTGCTCGCCGGCACGCCGGCGACATCGGGATAGCGCGCCAAGATCGACGGCAGCGGCTTGGCTTCACCGAGCTCGAGCTGGCCGTCGCTGCTCGGCGGTAGCTGGATCGCCAAGATATCGGGGTTCGCGAGCTCGAGCCGGCCGCCGCGCGTTCGCACGACGCCCGACAGCGTGACGTGCGACCCGGAAGGCATTCGCTTCTCGATCCCGGCCCACACGTTAAACCACCGCACGACCGCGCTCGCCGGGTCGTGCAAATCGATGTTGCCGAGCCGCACCTCGGCCCAACGCCGTCCGCGCGCGAAGATCATCCGCGACGACGCGACGCTCGCGACGAACGTGACGCGCGTCCCGTCGAGCAAGCCGACGAGCTTCGCGAGCGGCATCGCATCGCGAACATCGTCGTAGCGCCGCGGCAAGCACCACAGCAGATCCTCGACGGTCTCGAGCCCGGCTTCCGCCAGCCGCCGAGCAAACGCGGGGCCGATTCCCGGGAGCGTCTGTGTGGGTGCAGCGAGCGGATCGATCGTCGGCGCCGGCGTAAGCGTGGGCGCCGGCGGTTTCTGCTGCTGCTGCGGAAGCAGAGCGGCGATCGACTTCTCCGGCGCGATCACCAGTTTCGGCGCCGGCGGTCGCGAAAATCTGGCGATCAGCCGCTGCCCTCGCGCGACCTCGACCTGCTGTTGCCCTTCGTCGAGCTGCTCCCATCGGGCGAGGATTTCTCGCCACGTCACGAGCGCATCACTGGGTGACGTCGCGATGATCCCATCGCATGCCGCGCGCAGCGCCGAGCCGAGCCCCGCGATCATGCGCACGCCGCGAAAGTTATCCTTGGCGGCGAGCTCGAGCGGACGGCGCAACGCGTCCACGCGGCGGATCAGCTCGGCGGTCATGCGAGCCGACGCTAGCACCGGCGTCTGACAGCTCGGTGCCCGTCAGCCGTCGACGCGATACGTGAAGCGCAGCTCGTAGTCGCAGAGGTGAAACACGTCGCCCTCGTCGATGCGCTTGTTGTCGATGCGCATGCCCTTGTAGTCGATGCCGTTCGTCGACCCGAGGTCCTTGATGTAGAACGTGCCGTTGCGGCGGATCACGGCGGCGTGCTTGCGCGAGATGTTGCCGTCTTTGATCGG
>DATBAS010000079.1:0-19067 GCA_036271395.1 Kofleriaceae bacterium | reverse complement strand
CACGCCCGCCGCCGCCGACGCGGCAACGTCGACCCAATCTGCGTTGCGCTGCGCGGGCGCGACATCGCCGAGGTGAACGTACGCCTCTTTGAACGCGCCTTGCGACACGAGCGCCTTGAGGTCGGCGAGCGAATCGGTGCCCGCGGTCGCGACGCCCGATGCAACCAAGACCGCCAGGGCCGCGAGCTTCACAGGTGCTTCTCGAGCCACGGCTTGGCCCAATCGCTGAAGTTCGCCTCTTCGTTGTTGCCCATGTACACGACGATCCCACCCTTCAACTCGAGGCTGCGCGGATTCGAGTAGCCGCACGTGAAGCCCTTGATCTTCGCCACGACGCTCGCCTTGCTATCTGCATCAGCGCGACACAGCGAGTCGACTTCGTTGATGACATTGTTGCAGATGCCGTATGGCGAGTTCTGGTGCTTCGCCGCGGCGTCGCGCAGCTTCGCTTTCTCGATCCAGTCGAACGAAAACTTCGTGCCGCAATCCTTGTTCGCGGAATCGAGCTCTTGCTGGAGATAGTCCATCTGGCCCTTCCAGAACTTGCGCTCTTCGAGCGTGTCCGCGTGGAGCGTGGCCGAGGTAGCGAGAACGATAGCGATAGCGACAACTTTGTTCATGAGTCGTGTGGTCCTTTCGAAGTCTGATTGCGGTCAGGTGATTTCAAACAGCTAGTCAAAGCGGATCGGCGTCGCCGTCGCGCTGGACGGCGATCTCGTCGCTCCACTTGTCATTGGTCGGGTCGAGCACGTAGACCGAGCGCCGGCCGTCCGCGTACGACTGCAGCATCAGGTGCCCTTGGTCGTTGCTGTAGTCGACGCGATCGCGCTCGCCGCGATGGCCCTTGAGCCGCCAGACTTTGGGCTCGCCGTCGAAACGAATCTTGCCCGGCGGCGGCAGCGCGACGTTGTCGATCACCTCGGACAGGTCGATCACGACGCCGATGCCGAGCTGCTTATTGCTGAAATGGCCGAGCTTGAGCTTGATGTACGGCGGCTGAACTTTTGCCGGTGGCGGGCTCGTCGCGGACCCGCTCGGCACCGGCGCCGGCGCGACAGGATGTGCAATCGGCTGCGCATTGCCGCGTTGCGCCGTGCTCGACAACGCGGCAACGAGTGCGATGGGGAGCATTCGCATGCTCCCACAACCCCGATGTCCTATTCAGTATTGCATCGAGGAAGACGGCGACACCGCAGCCGTACTACGAGCAAGCTTTCTTAGTACGCGTTGACCTGCACGAGATCGAGCATCTGGTTCGCCGAGCCGACGATCGACGTCGGCTCGATGTCTCCCGTCGCTTCGAGCGGAAAGATGTCGATGCGCGGCGCGATATCTTCCACGCACACGAGCGACTGACCGACCACGGTCACGCCGGCCGGAACTTCGAGCTTCGTGTCGGGTCCCGTGATCTCGCGGACGATCGCGCCGTCATGGATCACGAAGAGCCGATTGCTCGAAGCGTCGCCGACGAAGAGCTCGTCGCCGACGAGAGCCAAGCCGACCGCCTCTTGGATCGGTACGTCGCTGCCACCGATCCTCGCGGTCGGGGCGATGTTGCCGCTGCCCGACGTCGGAAACTCGACGATCGCATTCGAGCCGCCGCTGACCCCGCCGACGTAGATGGTGTCGTTCGCGACGAGCAGGCCGAACGACGTGGTACCGAGTGTCGTCGCTGATCCGGTGATCGAACGTGTCGGTGTCGCCGCGCTGCCGTTCGCGAGTCGATCGAAGACGACGACCGCGCCGACATCTCCGGTCGTTTCGGCATTGACGTAGAGCTCGCCTTTGTACAGCGCGACGTTGACCACGCTACCGAGCAGCGTCGACGCCGAACCCAGCGGAATCGTCCGAAGCGGCGCGATATTGCCACTGCCGTCGAGTGGATAAACCAAGATGCCGTTGCCCGTAGCCGCGACGTACAGCTCGTTGTCCGCGAGGTCGGGGAACGCCTGATACGCCAACGTCGTCAGCCCGGTATTCGACCCGCTGATCGACCGGATCGGCGCGACGTTGCTGCCCGTGATCGACGGGTCGAAGAAGTCGATGCTCGGAACCGAGACGGCGTCGATCTCGTCTTCGTCACCGGAGACGAGGATCGCGTTACGCGACGTCACCGCGAGCGTCGCGGACTGCGAGCCGAGCGCTGCCGTGATCGTCGTCGCGCCGGCTGCGACGGCGGTCGCGAGCCCCGTCGCGTCGACGCTGACGTTCGCACTCGAGCTCGACCACTTGACGTACTGCGTGACATCTTTCTTCGTGCCGTCGCTGAACATCGCTTGCACGGAAAGCTGGACCGGCGCATCCAGGCCGACGCGCAGCTCCGGCACCGACGCCGGTGCGATCTGGAGCGACTGCACGTCGACGATCTCTGCGTCGATCAACGGCGTGCCTTTGACGGGACTGCACGCGAAGAACAGCGACGCGACGATGGCGAAGCGATTCATTGCATCACCTTCCAGAAAAAGGCCGGGTTGTCATCGGCGGGACACTGCGCATTCGTGGTCGGCGGGAACGTCGTGAAGAAGTCCGAGCCGAGCGGCGGAACCTCCGCCGTCGGGCCGGCGCACGAGCTATTCGGGCACATCTGAAACGCTTCGAAGTTGCCGAGCGATGCCGGCGCCGGGTTGCATTGCGACGCGCCGGCGGTCGTGGCCGGCTCGATGTAGTTCGCGCCGAAGAACAACGTGTTCGACCCCGTGGTCGTGTCGTAGCGGAAACAGCAGTCTTCCGACTGCCACTCCGCGATCAGCGCCGCGCCGCTTTGCGAGTTGAAGTATTTGATGAAGAACTGCTGCAGTACGGCATTCTGGAAGTCGCCGAGCGAGATCATCGCGAACCCCGGCGTCGCGACGTTGAACTGGCCGTACGACACTCCGATGATCTGGAGCCCGCCATCGGTCATGTCGCAATCGATCGTCGTGCCGTCGGTCTTCGTATACGTGCCGTTGCCGAGGCCCGCGTTCGAGCCGAACATCTGCGCACACGTGCCGCCGGAGATATCGCACGTCAGCACGGTGCCATCGATCAACGTGAACTGACCGTTGGACGCGTTCGGGTTGCCGGCCGCGATGTCGGCACACGTCGCGGTCGTGTCGACGCACGTGCCGGCTTGGCAGGTCTCGCCGCCCGACTGACACGGCATGCCGCAGCCGCCGCAGTTCTTGGAGTCCGTCATCGGATCGACGCACGCCGCCGCGCATGCGAGCATCGGTGCCGCACACGTAAACGCGTCGAGCGGCGCATCGATTTGCATCGCATCTGGGACCTCCGCCACCTTCCCGCAGGCGAAGAACACCAACGCCCCCGTAAAGAATCTCGCCATAGTCGGTGATCTTATCGCGGGCGCCGCCGCGGCGAAACTCTCGGGCCGGCGAATGCGAGTGCTAGGCTGCGGGTATGTCTCTGTGGTCGCGGCTCGAGCGCCGGTTGGGCGATCTGGCGGGCGAGCTCGTCCTCGACGACTACCGCGACCAGCTCAATCAAGCGCGGGCCCTACTATCGCGCGGCGAAGTTCCAGCCGCGATCGAGACGCTCGAGGCGCTGCTCGCGGTCAAACCCGACCACGGGCAGGCACTGATCGCGCTCGGCGATGCGCGGCTTGCGACGCGTGATCCGCAGCACGCATGGCAGGCCTACGATCGCGCGCTCCAGCTCCGCAGCGGCGATCCATCCGCGCTGGTCGGGGCCGGCCTCTCGCTCGTCGAGCTCGGCCGCTACGCCGACGCGTCGCCGCTGCTGTCGCGCGCGATCGCCGAGGCCGGCGGCGACCGAGCGATCCTTGCCGACGCGTATCGCGGGCTCGGGCTCGCGTGGCGCCGCCGCGGCGACCTCGACAAGGCCATCCGCGAGCTCCGCAAAGCGGTGGTCGAAGATGCCGACGACGTCGCGGCTCGCGCGGCACTCGGCGAGGCCTTGATCGCCGACGGCGGCCCTCTCGACGAAGCGCTGCGCCACCTCGAGCGCGCCACCACCGACCCCTCCGGGCTCGCGCTCTACGCGCTGGCCAAGCTGGCCCTGATCGAGGATGCGCCCGCGATTGCCGGCTCCCAGCTCGCCCGCGCTCGTGCGGCGATCGGCGGCGAGCCCACGCCGCTCGCGAAGCAACTCGAGCTCGAGATCGTGCTCGCCCAAGGCGATGCCGCGCTCGCCGAGCGCGACGCGATGCGTGCCTACGCATTTTATCTCGAGGCGCTCGCGCTCGATCCCAAGCGCGTCGAGATTCACGCGCGCATCGCCGCCGCGCATCGCTCGATCGGCAATCTCGGTGCGGCGCTCGCGAGCTACGATCGCGTGATCGCCGGCGCGGTCAGCCTCGAGGTATTACGCGCCGCCGTCGACACCGCGATCGCGGCGGGCGACACCACGCGAGGCGCGCAGTGGAGCGCCGATCTGCTCGCGAAGGATCCGACCGACGTTCGCGCCATCACCGCCCGCGGCCTCGCGCTCGCTCACGAGCAACCCGATGCCGCACGTGCACTGCTGGAGGTCGCCGCGGCTCGCGACGACGTCGACGCGCACGTCGCGCTCGCCCAGCTGGCGTTGCGCGATGACGATCCGCATCGCGCGGCAGGCTACGCACGCGCGGCGCTGCGCGTGTCGCCTCGTCACGCGGGCGCACGCACCGTGCTGGCAGACGCGCGGGCGGCGGAGCTCGGCACCGAGCGAGCGCAATCCCTCGGCAGAGACGACGTCGCCGAGCTCGTCGCGTTCGTCGAGCGTGCGGTCGCGAGCCGCCGCGATCTCGGCCACCACGTCGGCGAGCTCGCCCGAGCCGCCGCCGGCCTCGACACGCCGCTGCTCGTCACCGTGATGGGTGAATTCTCGAGCGGCAAGTCGTCGTTCGTCAACGCGTTCATCGGCGCCGAAGTCGCACCGACCGGCATCACGCCGACGACCGCGACGATCAACGTCGTGCGTTACGGCCGCGAGCGCGGCGGCCGCATCCTCGCCCACGACGGCACCGTGCTCGAGCTCGGCTGGGATGCGCTGATGCACCATTTGCGAGCGCTCACGCCGGAGGCCGCACGCGCGATCGACCGGGTCGAGATCTTGGTGCCGCTGCCGCAGCTCGAGAAGATCAACATCGTCGATACCCCCGGGCTCAACTCGATCCAGCCCGAGCACGAAGCGACCGCGCGCGCATTCATCGCGCGGGCCGACGCGATCGTGTGGGTGTTCACCGCCGGGCAAGGCGGCAAGGCAAGCGAGCGAGCGGCGTTGCAATCGATCCGCGACGAGGGCAAGCGCGTGCTCGGCGTGCTCAACAAGGCCGACCAGCTCTCGACCGACGAGCGCAACGAAGTCGTCGAGTTCATCGCGAGCTCGCTCGGCGAGCTCGTCGAGGTTGTCGTCCCGGTCTCCGCGCGCGACGCGCTTGCAGGCAAGCCGGAGGGCAACTGGCCAGCGCTCGTCGCAGCGCTCGAAGCGCGGTTTTTCCACCAGGCGCGCGCACTCAAGCGCGACGCGTGTGCGCGCGTGATCGGTTCCGTGATCGTCGATGCGCAGGCCAAGCTCACCGCCGTCCACGCGCGTGCGAGCGACGCCGCGACAGCCGCGCGCTCGAGCCGCGATCAGCTGCTCGCCTCGGCGCAGCAATACGTCGATGCCGCGGTCACCGAAGAGCGCAAAGCGCTGTCCGAGCAAACGACCGCGCTGTATCGCCGCGCCGCACGCGAAGTGCTCGACCTCGTTCGCCCGCGCCGGCTGCCGTTCTCGTCCCACACGGCGACCGCCGCCGATCGCGACTACTTGCTCGCGCTGTTGTCATCGGGATTCGAATCGGCGATCGAGACCGCACGCCGGCGGGTCGCGACCGATCTCGCCACGCGGTCGCGCAGCGTCGATGCCGCGGCTCGAGCGCTCGCCGCCGCGGCGGGCGAAGACGTCGCGGGCGATCTCGAGCGCGTGGCCGCCGATCGGATCGGCCTGGCGATGTCGCGCGTGTTCGATCGCGCGCGCGCGTACCTGCGCGGCTATCTCGAAGGCGGCTACGTCGAGGGCTTCTTTCGCAACGACGTGCCGCGGCTCGAGCTCGCGGAAGACGCGATCTATCACGCGCTCTATCGCAGCGCTCCGGATCTCGATCGCGAGGTCGGCGAGCCGCTCGGCCGTGCCGCGCACGACGCGCTCGGTGCGATCGCGGAGCGACTCGAGCATTGGAGCGACGTCGTCGACGTGCAAGCATTCGACCTCGACGTCGGCATCGGCCGCGCACTCGAGCTCGCGGCGGCGCGACTTCGCGGTTGACGAGCGGATCCGCGCTCTTTAATGTCGCAGCGATGGCACGTAAGGCGAGCGCGCTGGCCCGCGGCACGAACGTGTTTCCGAACCGGCTCACGCTCGGCATCGACGAAGCCGGCCGCGGTCCATCGATCGGCCCGATGGTGATGGCCGCGGTCGCGATCGATTCGCGCACCGCCGCGCTGCTCACCCGCAAGGGCTTGCGCGACTCGAAGACCTACGGCGCCGGTGACGATGCCCATGCGATCCGCAGCGAGCTCGCCGCCGAGATCCGCGTGCGCGCGAAGTTTGTCGTGACGATCGAAGTCGAGACCGACGAGATCGATCGCCGCGTGATGCGCAACGAGCTCAACGTGCTCGAGCGCGAGCTCGCGACCAAGATGATCGACAGCGCCCCCACATGCGACAAGATCATCGCCGATGGCAAGCGGATGTTCAGCGCGCTGTGCCTGCGCTATTCCCACTTCATCTCGTGCGATCACGCCGAAGATGCGCACGCATCCGTCGCGGCGGCGTCGGTCGTCGCCAAGGCGCTGCGCGACGATCGCTTCAACCGGATCCGCGCGCGCTACGAGCCGGAGTTCGGCCCGATCGCCGGCGGCGGCTACGGCAATGCGGCAACCCGGCGGTTCGTGCGCGCGTACGTCGAGCGCTACCGCCGCTTACCCGACGAGGCCCGCTTGTCGTGGCCGCATCCATACGTCCACGATCTGATCGGCGAGACGAGGCCGCCGGCGCCGCAAGCCGAGCTATTTGCTTAGGCACTTCGCGAGCGCGGCATCGGGCGCGACCGACTGCACGTAATACGCGGCATCGTCGGCTTGGATGCGTTGGGCGATCTTCTTCGCGGTCTCGCAATCGCCGCGCGCGGCCGCCGCCCGGCATTGCGCCAACAGCTGCGTGTCGAGCTGACGCCGCGGCGAGCTCGCGGCATCGCTCGATGTCGATTTCGAGACCGCTCCGCGCGTCGCCGGCGCGGGTGCATCGCCCTCGTCATCGGCCGCGGCCGCCGGCGCTGCGAGCTGTTGCACCGGCGCCGGTGCAGGTGCAGGTGGTGGCGGTGGCGGTGCGAGCGCGCGAGTGGCTGCGTGATGAGTCGGCGCGGCCTTCGGCTTCGCGGTCGAGATCGCCGGCGGCGCCACCGCCGCCGGCGTTGGCGTCGGATCCGCCGGCTGCGCCAATCCTCCCGTGCCCGGAGCCGCCGCTGCTTGTGGTTTCGCCGTCGACATCTCGGTTTGCTCGATGCCGGCAGGCTCCGGGCTCACGCCTTTGTGCGTCGCGGTCACCGCGAACACGCCGCCGAGCAACACGAGCACGCTGGCGAGCGCGAGCACCGCCGGCCGGCGCAAGATCGCGAGCGCGCGCTTCCACCACGGCGTTCGCGCCTCGACCATCGCTTCGGCGTGGCGCCGCGCCGCGGCCATCAGCTCCGCGAGCCCGCGCTCCGGCGGATCTTCTTGGGGCAACGATCGCCACGCGGCTCGCATCGAGCGGAGCTGCGGATCGTCGTCGTCATCAGCCATACATCACGGCGCGGCCCTGGCGAGGTCCTTGTATTCGTCGAGCTCGAGCCGCAACTTCTCGAGCGCATAACGCATCCGGCTCTTCACGGTGTTCTCGGGCACGCCGACCACGTCCGCGATCTGCTTGAACGGCATGTCGAGAAACTCGCGCATCAGGAACACTTCGCGCTGATCGTCCGACAGCGCCGCGATCGCCTGCTGCATCTGCTCGTGAAGCTGTTTGTTGACGCTCTTGCGATCGCTGGCCATCTCGTTGCCGGGGATCACATCCAACAGCGTGCCGCTCTCTTCGCCGGCGTCCATCGGAGCATCCAGCGACGCGTGCTTGCGGTGTTTGCGTCTCCTCGTCTGGTCAACGCACAAGTTCCTCGCGATGGTGTAAAGCCACGTCGTGAACTTGGCCTGGCGCTTGTAAGCCTCGGCGCCCTTGATGACGCGCATGAAGGCCTCTTGCAGCAGATCTTCCGCGGTCTCGCGATCGCCGACGAAGCGCAAGATGAAGTTGAACACGGGCTTGCGATGCCGCGACAACAGCATCTCGAACGCGCGTACCTCGCCCTTCTGGTACGCGAGCATCAGATCTTCGTCGGCTTGCTCCGTCATGCGCGCGCGCGCCTTTCACACTAACACGGGGGAAACGCACGATCCCGTAGACCGCTTACGGGGTCTGGCACGTTGGACAGTAGTAAGTCGCTCTCCCTTGGAGAACGGTTCGCCGAATTTTCGTTTTACATCGCGAGCACGGCTCGCCGGCGCGGTCGTAAACCCACAGATAATCCGCGTTCTGGCCCTCTGCGCCGTCGGCGGCGACAAAATCGCGCAGGCTCGTGCCGTGGTTGTCGAGCGCGCGGCCGAACACCTCGTGGATCGCCGCGGCGAGCGTGCTCGCGGCCACCGCGGTCAGCTTCTTCGCGCGCCGTGTCGGCCGCAGCTTGGCGCGCCACAACGCCTCCGATGCGTAGATGTTGCCGACTCCCGCGACGACGCTCTGATCGAGCACGAATGCTTTTAGCGACGTCGAGCGACCGCGCGATTGCTCGAACAAGTGCGCGCCGTCGAAGCCGTCGACGAGCGGATCCGGCCCCAAGATCGCGAGCCCCTCGTGCTCGCGTTCGCGCGCATGATCGACGACGTCGACTTGACCGAATCGCCGAGCATCGACGAAGCGCAGCTCGCGCTCGCCGAGATCGAGCACGACGTGCGTGTGCTTCGCGCGCGGCGCCGACTTCGCCGTGATCAACAGCCGCCCCGTCATGCCGAGATGAACGAGCAGCGTTCGCGGACCATCGGTGTCGATCAAGAGATACTTGCCGTGGCGGCGCAGCTTGACGATCGAATGGCCGACGAGCTCGCGCAGCCGCTTCCGCGGCGGCTTGCGGCCCATGTGCAAGCCCTTGCCGCTGTCCCACACGCCGCCGATCAACGCGCCCAACGCAGGCGCGAGCGTTCGGCGCACGGTCTCGACTTCGGGGAGCTCGGGCATGGCGGTGCTTAGCACGGGAATCCGAGCACGTTCGGATCGGTACTCGTCACATGCGCGTGCTGCTCTCGATCGTGCTCGCGGGATGCGCTGCGGTTACACCGCCGCCGCTCGATGTGATCGCCGCGAGTCACGACGCGGTCGTCGCATACGATCACGCCGACGTCACTCGAGCCGCGCGGTTGCTCGGCAGCGACTTCGTCGAGCTCGGTCGAGCCGTGCCGCTCGATCGCGACCACGAGCTCGAGCACCTGCGCGCGCGCAAGACCGACAACACGCCGGTCATCGCGAACCGCACGTGGTCCGAAGAGCACACGGTGGTCGCGCACGATCAAGCCGTGTTTGTCGGCCGCGCCGCCGAGGTCTCCGACGGCAAGGGCTACACGTACGATGGCCGCTACACGCTGGTCTGGCGCATCGAGAACGGCGCATGGAAGGTCGCTTCGCTGCAGTGGGCCCGCGTCGAGCCCGAAGCCGAGCGGTTCGACGACGTCTATCGCAGTGGTCACGGCTTCGAGACAGCGCCGAACAAGCTGCTGGTGTCGACGATCGAGAAACTGCCGCCGGGCACCGCGCTCGATCTGATGTGCGGCCAAGGCCGCAACGCGCTCTACGAAGCGAGCCGCGGCTGGCGAGCGACCGGCATCGATTACTCCGCCGTCGGGATCGACCAGGCGCGCAGAGCCGCGAGCGAGCGCAAGCTCGAGGTCGAGCTGGTCGACGCGGACCTCGACAAGACCGCGCTCGGCGAGGCCAAGTACGATCTGGTGTCGATGCTGTACGCCGGCGCGGATCCGAAGCTGATCGCGAAGGCGCAAGCGGCGCTCAAGCCCGGTGGCACGTTCGTCTACGAGTACTTCGCCGCGGGCGTCGCCACGATGGAAGGCGCCAAGCCCGGCGAGCTCGCGAAGCTGTTCGACGGCTACGACATCACGCTCGACGAGCAGGTCGATGACGTCCCGGACTGGGCGATGGCCCACGCGAAGCTCCAACGCTTCGTCGCTCGTAAACCCGCGACCGCGAAGTGAGGGCCGGCGGCAACGGCCAACTCGGGCGCCACCCCGTCGAATCGCTCCAGCGTGCGGCACCGGCGTTGCAATCACGTCGATCATGCGGTTGCAGTCGATCACCGCCGAGCAGCTCGGACTCGTCACCGGCGGCGGCGACCTGCCCCCTTCGGTCATCAACCCGACATCGTGCTCGCCCGCAAATCCGAGCGGCAAGCCGATCTACACGCAGTCGATGGAGACCGATCACTCGGGGCCGAGCATCTCCCAGCGCGTCGAGCAGGCCTACGACAACGCGATGGCGCCGTGGCGCGCGTTCAATTCGCTCGGCGGCTCGGTCGCAGCGCTGTCGCGCGGTGCTCGCTAGGTTAGCGTCGCAATCTTGGTTGGATGACCAATTAAGTTAAGTTAGTGCACGCGCGATGGCGCCGAACTCCGCGATGTCGAGAGTCTCGCCGCGCCGAACGCCGTCGATCGCCGCCGCCGCAAGCGCACGATCAACCGCATCCTCGGGCCAGACCGCTCGCAGCGCGTTGCGCAGCGTCTTGCGGCGCTGCCCGAACGCGGCGTGCACGACCTTGGAATAGTGCGCGGGATCGCCGATCGGGGTCCGCGGCTCGGCGAGCGGCACCATCTTGATCACCGTGGAGTCGATCTTCGGCGGCGGTAAGAACGATCCCGCGCTGACTTTGATCACCGTCGACACGTCGGCATAGGTCCGGATCATCACGCCGAGCGCGCCGTATTCCTTCGTGCCGGGCTTCGCGACGATCCGATCGGCCATCTCCTTCTGGATCATGAACACCGCGTGGCGCACGACGTCCCGCGCGTCGAGCACGCGGAACATCAGCTGCGATGCGATGTGATACGGCAAGTTGCCGCACACGATCAGCTTGCCGACGAGGGACGCGGCCGCGCGCAAGTCGAAGCGCATCGCATCGAATGCCTCGATCTCGAGGTTGTCCACGCTGCCGAGCTCGGCGCGCAGCACGTGGATCATGTCGGGATCGGTCTCGACCGCGATCACCTTGCCGGCGGTGACGCGCTCGACCAGCTGCGCGGTCAACGTGCCGAGGCCGGCGCCGATCTCGACGATCCAATCGGCGTCGCTCGTCACGGTCGCGTCGGCGATCGCTCGCAGCGCGCGCTCGCTGATCAAGAAGTTTTGCCCGAACTGTTTCTTGGCGCGCAGGCCGTAGCGCTCGAGCAACACGCGCGCATCGGGGAATGGCCCGAGTGCCTGCGCGATGCTGATCACGCGATCGTCGCCGCTCACGATGCGGCTCGCGGCAGCGGCGCACCGGGCGTCGCGTCGAGATCGAGCGGAGCGCGCTCGCCGCGCACGAGCCGCACGTGTCCGGCGGCCGCGATCATCGCGGCGTTGTCGGTACAGCGCGCCGGCGGCGGCACGTAGACGCGAAAGCCATCTTGTTCGCCGGCGAGGATCATCGCCGCTCGCAACGCGGAGTTGGCCGCCACGCCGCCGCATACCTGCACGTGCGCGAGCCCGAGCCGCCGAGCCGCGCGGCGGGTCTTGCGCACGAGCACCTCGACGATCGCCGCTTGATAGCTCGCGCACAGATCGTCGAGCTCGCGATCGTCGGGCACACCGTGCGCGCGAACGTGATGCAAGAGCGCCGTCTTGAGCCCGCTGAACGAGAAGTCGTCGCCATGCTCGCTGGCCGTCATCGAGCGTGGAAACGCGACCGCGGTCGGATCGCCCGCGCGTGCGAGCCGATCGATCACGACGCCGCCCGGATAGCCCAGGCCGAGCAGCTTGGCACCTTTGTCGAACGCTTCGCCCGCGGCGTCATCGCGCGTCGCACCGAGCTCGAGCACGGTGCCACGGTCGAGCACGCGCACGAGCGACGTGTGACCTCCCGAGACGATCAACGCGAGGTGCGGCATCGGCGGCGTCGAGGGCTCGAGAAAGATCGCCGACAGATGGCCTTCGAGGTGATGCACACCGACGAGCGGCTTGCCGGTCACCCACGCGATCGCCTTTGCGGTCTGCAGCCCGACGAGCAGCGCGCCGACGAGCCCGGGCGCGTTCGTCACGGCAATGCCGTCGATGTCATCGAGCGATGTGCCCGCGCGGGCGAGCGCCGCCTGCACGACCGGCACGACGTTCAACAGGTGTGTGCGCGACGCCAGCTCGGGGACCACGCCGCCGTAACGCTCGTGCACCTCGTGCTGAGATGCGACCACGTCGGCGCGCACGATGTGACCATCGTCGACGATCGCAGCCGCGGTCTCGTCACACGAGCTCTCGAGCCCGAGCACGCGAAACGTCATTGCTGGGTCTCGAGCATCTGCCGCACCGAGGCGGCGTCGCGGCCGGTCGGGTCGAGCTCGAGGTATTTCTCGAGCGCTGGACGCGCCTCGTCGATGCGTCGTGCGGACCACAAGATCATGCCGCGTTCGAGCCACGCCGGCGCGTAGGTCTGGACGATCGCCATCGCGTTGTCGACGGCGGCGAGTGCGTCGTCCACCCGATCGAGCCGGCGCAATGCGCGCGCTTGCTCGAGGTACGTGCGCGCCGTCTTGCGCAGCTTCAGCGACTGCTCGGCAAGGTCGAGCGCCTTCGCCGGATCGTTTTCGTCGAGAGCTTCGTGTGCGGCTTCCTGCAACAGCCGCGCTTGCTTCAGCCCGTCGTCGGCGACACTGCCCGGGCTCGGCGCTGCGTGCGCGTCGACCGCGATGCTTGCCACGTGCGCGTCGACCGCGATGCGCGCCGCGTGTGCATCGACCGCGACCGCCGGCGGCTCGCTCGCGGCGTCGACGACCGTCATCGCGACGGGCTCGATGACGCCGGCATCGAGTGTCGCCGCCGCGTGCACCGGCGTTTTGCGCAGGAATACGAAGACCGACATGCCGAGTAACAGCGAACCGATCGCAACGAGCACCATCACGAGCGGGCCCGGGCTCGTGGAGCGGCGCACGCCACCTTCGCGAGGGAGCACCCGAGGCGGCGGTAAGATCGGCGCCTCGTCGACATCGGCCGGCGGCTCGACTGCCGCGTGCTCGCGCGTCGTACGCCGCGGCATGATCGTGACGAGCTCGCGCTGCGTGTCGCCGCTCGCGCCGAGCGAGCCCGCCGGCGGCAAGAGCTCGCCTGAGGCTTCGGCGCGATCGTGGCCGTGCGAGCCGATCATCTTGAGCCCGCCCGGCACCGGCGTCGAAACCTCGCCGCGCATGATGATCCTGTTCGACGGACGGCCCGGCTCTGTCCGATCTTCAGGCGGCACGAAATCCGCCTCGGACTCTTCGGAGATCGGCGTCGGCACGCCACCGTCTTCGGGGATCGCGAGATCGTCTGCGTCGTCGTCATCGGGTGGCGGTTCGACAGCCGCCATCTCGGCGGTCGCGATCGCGCGCTCGATCGCACCACCGGCATGCGGTGCTTGGCCGTTCGTGCCCGGTGCCGGGCTGACGCGGTCGATGCCGCGCTCGACGATCCCTCTCGCGTTGAGAACGCGCGGATCGGTGTCACGGCCTGCGGCGAGCTGTACGCGCGCGATCGAGGCGACCAGCGGCTCTTTGCTGTCCTCGAGATCGCTCTCGAACAACGCCGGATCGATCGCCTGCGCGGCCGCGACCGCCTCGTCGATCAAGCGCAAGCTCGACGGGCGATAGCCGCCCATGAGCGGGCCCGGCGAATCGTCGAGATCGCCGAGCGGATCGACCGTATCGCCATCGAACGCGTTGATGTCGACCGCGGGCTCGGTATCGACGACCGCGAGCGCCGGCGCCGGCGGTGCGACATCGCGATCGAGGATCGGCCCGGACGCGACCTCTTCGATCGGCGTCGGCGCCGATTCCAGCACGACCAGCGGCATCGGCTTACCGGTGTCACGCTTGGGCCGCTCGTTGGGATCGAGGTCGACGAGCAAGCCTTCGAAGTAGAGCTTCGAGATCGCTTGCAGGCATTCGAGATCGCCGAAATCGGACGCGTCGATCACTTCGAGCAGCGACCGTTTGCCGTCGACGAGCCGCAAGATTGGGTTGTTGTTGTCGGGAACTTCGCCGAGCCTCGCAGCGAGCTCGGCCGCATCGATCTCGAAGCGATGCATGAGCGGTGGTAGCTGCTCGAGCAACCTCGACCACTCGTCGAGCCGCCGCATGCCCTCCATCAGCAAGCCTTGCGAGCTCGTCGTGATCACCTCGCGACGGCGCACCGTTCGGAACACGACCTCGAACTCGCCTTCGCTCCACGTCAGCAGCCGATACACGGCATCTTCGCCTTGCAGCGTGCCGGCCTCGGCATCGATCACTTTGCCGTCGCGAAAGTAGATCGCCGCCGTGCGATGGCGATCGGCGACGAATTGGATCACGCCCGATTTGCGGCTGACCTCGATCGTCTGGATCACGTCGATCACGGGCATATCGACGACGCGGCCGGCAAACCGCACGCCGTCTTTGCGCTCGTCGAAGTGTGCGCGCTGCCGCTTTTGCAGCAGGATGTTGATCCGCGTGACGATCTCTTTGATGTAGATCGGCTTGGTCAGGTAGTCGTCGACGCCGAGCTCGAGCCCGCGAATCTTGTGCTCGATCGCGGTCTCCGCCGTGAGAAACACGAATGGAATTTCGGCCCACGCGGTCGAGCCTCGAACCCGCCGGCGCAGCTCGAAACCATCGAGGTCGGTCGGAAATTTGGTCTCCGAGATGATCAGATCCGGCGCGTGCAGGTCGAGCTTCTCGAGTGCATCCGCCACCGACGCGGCGGGCGTGACGGTAAAACCGGCCTTGCGCAGCGACACCTCGAGCACCCGCAGGCTGCGAGTATCCCCATCGACCAAGAGCAGACTTTGCTTCGACACGAACGGGCCGACGCACGGAGCCGGCGGTTGAATCGTAACCAACTACACGAACCCTCGCCACCGGCGTACGGTCTGGTCGTGGTTCAAGAATGAGCTCGTCGACGAGCCAGCCACCGGCACCGCGGTCGGATCTGCTCGAGATCGAGCTTCCGTACGGCCGCACGCCGCGTCGGCTCGTCGGCGCGCGTTCACATATTGAAGTGTTGCGCGCGGTCGAGCTTCCGCCGCCGCCGGCGCTCGAGCCGCTGATCGACGACGCCCTCGACCAGCCGATCTCGTCCAAGACGTTGAATGACCTCGTCCAGCCCAATGGACGCGTCACCGTGATCGTGAGCGATTCTACGAGAGACGAGCCTCGCGCAGCGTTTCTGCGCGCGATCCGCAAGCGCTTGCCATCGCCGGTTCGACTCACGATCGCGATCGCGACCGGAACGCACGGCCCATGTTCGATTGCCGAGCTCGGCATCGACGACGAGCTGCTCCGCGGCGCGACCGTCGTGATGCACGACGGTCATTCCGACGCGAACCTCGTCGAGCTGGGCACGACGTCGCGAGGCACACGCGTTCGAGTTCATCGCGCGGTCGTCGAAGCCGATCTCGTCGTCGCGACCGGCTGCATTCGCCCGCACTATTTCGCCGGGTTCGGCGCCGGCATCAAAGCGATCTTTCCGGGGCTCGGACAAGCGACCGCGATCCGGATCAACCATCGCCTCAAGTCGGCACCCGAAGCCCGCGCCGGAATCGTCGACGGTAATCCATGCCGCGCGGATCTCGCGGAAGCCGTCGGGATGCTCTCGACGCCGAAGTTTCTGCTCGATGGCGTGTGCGCACCGAGCGGCTCGGTGCAAGCCGCGGTCGCCGGTGATGTCGAGCTCGCGTTTCGCGCCGGCGTTGTCCTCGCACGGCCGTGGTTCAGCGTCGCTGCGCGGCCGGCGCCGCTCGTGATCGCGTCGGATGGCTTGCCGGTCTCGGCGTCGCTGTATCAGGCCGCGAAGATCGCGGCGGCTGCGGCTCCGCTGGTGGCCGCCGATGGAGACTTGGTGATCGTTGCCGAATGCCCCGACGGCATCGGGCCGCTGCAGACCGTCAACGAGGCGATCTTTCGAATCGGCGTCTTGCCGCGGTTGGCCACCGGCGCCCGGATCAGCTTGGTCAGCGCGTTGTCTCGCGCAGCGGTCGAGCAGACCCTCGTGGCGTACTTGGGTGCCGTTCCGGTGATCGAGCGTCGAACCCTCGTCCTGCCTCACGCGAGTCACCTGATTTGCGAGGCGATCTCGCCATGAATTCAGCGCAGCTCGAAGCGTTTCTCGACCTCTTCGAGAAGTGGAACCGGAGCATCAACCTCTCGGGGGCAACGACGCGGGGCGAGCTTAAGGAGCACGTTGACGACTGCCTACATGTCGTACCGCTGCTCGAGACCGTCGCTCCGGTTGGCGTGCTAGCGAAGGTCTTGGACGTCGGGTCTGGCGGTGGATTTCCTGTGGTTATCGCAGCGATTTGCGCGCCAACCATCGAGTTTGTTTCGCTCGAACCTGTCCACAAGAAACACGCGTTCCTTCGCACCGCCGCTCGCGAGCTGTCGCTCGAAAACCTCGAGTGCCTCGCCGAACGCCTCGAGGATCACGAGCACCACGATTACGACGCCGCGATGTCTCGCGCGACCTTCGATATCAGGGAATGGCTCACGAACGCCGAGCGCTTTGTGCGCCCGGCGGGCCGAGTGATCGGGTTCGAAGGTCAGCTACGTGCCGATCTGGTCGACGTCGAACGGATTTCGTATGTCCTCGCGGGCAAACCGAGAGCAATCGTTTCGAGGATCAAACGTTCCACGTGAAACATCCGCTCGAGGGGCGTTCCACGTGGAACATCACCCGCCTGATGTTCCACGTGGAACAATCGCAACCACGAGTGGATCCAGGTCGGTCGGCTCGGACACGACCATCACAGGTCCGGGCCACCGAGAGGAAATGCGCTTGGCATTGTCCAGGACCGGATCGAGCGGGTTGTTCGGACGACGCGAGAGCACGACACCTGCGATGACTTGACGGTCTCGCTCGACAGCTTCGATCGTCAGCAGGGTGTGGTTGATCGTCCCGAGCGTCGCTTCGGCGACGATGATGATCGGGAGGCCGATCCGACGAGCCAACTCGGCCATGTCGATCTGCGGCGTGATCGGCACGCGCCAACCACCGGCGCCTTCGACCACCACGACGTCGACGGTTGCAGACGCAACGGTGGCAACGATCCGATCGACGTCGATCTCGACACCTGCGTGCTCGGCCGCCACGAGCGGCGCTACCGGCGGCTCGAACTGATAGACGCCGCGTAGAAGGCCGCTCTGCCAGTTCCCTGCGGCATCGCATAGCAGCTGTTGATCGGCGCCAACGAGCCGACCGTCGCGAGCGCCGCCCTCGCGCGTGCATCCGGTCTCGATCGGTTTGAAGCCCAAGACGCAATGGGCGCCGAGCTCTCGCGCGCGTCTGGCCAACGCACAGCTGATGAACGTCTTGCCGACTCCGGTGCCGGTGCCGGTAACGAAGTAGCCGGCCGCTCGCGGCATGGGACTCAGCGGCTGCACTCGAGGATCGCCGCTGTGGTCGCACGTTCGAGCAAGCCGATGTCGTCGTCGGTGATCGTCAATGGCGGCATCCACACGACCACGTCGCCGAGGTTCCGCAAGATCACGCCGTGCGAGCGAGCGCGATGACAAACCTCCGCGCCGAGCGAGCGCGTCGCATCCGAGCACGAATGAAGCTCGATGCCGATCATGAGTCCGCGCCGCCGAACTGCTCGCACGGCCGAACACGTCGCAATCCGCGCGAGTGCGTGCTCGATGGTGGCAATGCGAGCGTTCGCGTTCGCCAACGTCGACGACCGTAAAAGCTCCAGGGACGCGATGCCAACCGCGCACGCCAGCGGGTTCGCTGTGAAGGTGTGACCGTGGAAGAAGTGCTTGAGCTCGGACCGCGAGCCCAGGAACGCGCTGTAGACCTCTTCGGTCGAGAGCGTCGCCGCGAGCGGCAGATAGCCGCCCGCGATTCCCTTCGCGAGGCACATGAAATCCGGTTGCACGGCTTCTTGCTCGCACGCGAACATCGTTCCGGTGCGGCCGAAGCCGGTCGCAACTTCGTCGAGGATGAGGTGGACGTCGTGGTGCCGGCAGAGGCGCGCAGCTTCGGCCAAGAAGCCGTGCGGGTGAACGAGCATGCCCGCAGCGCCTTGGATCAACGGCTCGAAGATGAACGCGCTGACCTCGTCACCTCGCGTTCGAAGCGCTTGCTCGAGCTGTTCGAGCGCGAGCCCGCCGTCGGTGCCGGCTGGACTTGGAATCGCGATGCTGTCGACGAGCAGCGGTCCGAACACGCGATGAAACAGATCGATGCCCCCGACCCCGACCGCCCCGAGCGTGTCACCGTGATACGCGTCGCCGAGCCGCAGGAATTTGCGCTTCGTCGGCCGGCCGCGTAGCGCCCAATACTGAAACGACTGTTTCAATGCGATCTCGACCGCCGTCGAGCCCGAATCCGAATAAAACACGCGTCGCAACATCGGCGGTGCGACCTCGAGCACCGCAGCTGCGAGGCGAATCCCGGGCTCGTGCGTGAGTCCGAGAAATGTCGAGTGCGCGATGCGGTCGACTTGATCGTGAAGGGCGCGATCGAGCACCGGGTGGCGATGGCCGTGGACGTTGCACCACAGCGATGCAACTCCGTCGAGGTAACGCCGGCCGTCGCGATCGAAGAGGTAGTTGCCATCGCCCGACACAATTACGAGCGGCTCCCATTCCTGCATTTGCGTGAACGGATGCCAGAGCACGCGGCGATCGAGATCTTCGAGGGTCATCTTGCTTGACTCAGTGCGTCATCGAGTGCGGTCGCGGCGACTTCGAGATCGTCGGCATCGAGCCCCGACGAGAGACTGACGCGCAGCCGCGCGGCGCCTTCGGCGACGGTCGGATAGCGAATGCCCTGCACGAAGACGCCGCGTTCGAACAGCT
>DATBAS010000078.1:0-5199 GCA_036271395.1 Kofleriaceae bacterium | reverse complement strand
CGGAAATCGAGACGTTGTTCGAGGGATCTCGGCCGACGTTTTGGCCGCCACCGACTTGATTCGCGTCGATGGCCGCCTCCCCGAGGCTGCTCGACACCGTCTGTCCGACGATGATCCACGTGTTCGGCTGCGTCACCGGCGTGCTCCACGCGCCGCTCTTGAGGTATTGTCCGCTCGCGCGCACGAACGAGATCGTGGGTTGCCCCATGTAGCTCGCGTCGCTGACGTTGAGCGTGGGTGAGACACCCGTCGTGAGGTTCTTGTTCGAATCGTTCGTGCCGCTCTGATCGTTCCAGCCCGTGACGCTGCTGGTCCCACCCGCGAGCGTGACGGCGAGGTCCGGGCGATACCACGCGACACATCCTGCGATGAGCGGCGGGACGAACGTCGTGCTGCGCGATGCGATCGCGCGAATGCGGAACGTGATGTCCCATGCATTCGTTTGCGACGGAGTGATGTTCCAGCGCAGGTACCGCATGAGGTTGTTGCTGACGGTCGACTTCGCGCTCCGCACGATCGTGGGACTGGCCGACGGTTGAACGGTCGGCGCGCTAGTCCCGACCATCGTCGGAGGCGCGATCGGCAAGAAGTAGGCGTCATCGAACGAAGGCGCGCTCTCGAGCTGGACTTTCAGAAAGCCTGGAAGCGCTCCTGTCGGCGGGTGATCAGCGACAATTACTTCTGCCGGTCGACTACAATTACTTTTGCCGGTCGGCGCCGACCTAACGGCGCGTGGGAAACTCCCGGTCCGGAGCTCCGGACGGGTGCTGGGGCTCTGAGGAGTCCCGATGGTGACCGACGCGCAGGTCAGGCTTTTGAGGCAGAAGATGATCGAGAAGAAAACGCAGGAAGCCGCGGCGGCCGCGGCGGCGATGAGCGTGAGGACTGCACGCGAGTGGCAAACGGGAGCGCTGCCGAGCGAGACGAAGAAACCTCGGAGCTGGCGGACGCGAGTGGATCCATTCGCGTGTGTGTGGTCGACGGAGATCGAGCCGCTGCTGCACGCCGACGTGGACGGCGTGCTGCAAGCGACGACGATCTTCGAAGTGCTCGAGCAGAAGGCGCCAGGAAAATTCGCCGTCGGCCAGCTTCGTTCGCTGCAGCGCCGCATGAGCGATTGGCGCGCGGTGCACGGGCCTGAGAAGGAAGTCTACTTCGAGCAGAAGCACGTCGCGGGTCGCGAAGCAGCCGTCGATTTCACGCACGCTACGGATCTGCGCATCACGATCCTCGGCAAGGCGCTTCGACACTTGCTGTTTCAGCTCGTGCTCTCCTTCAGCGGCTGGCGCTGGGTCAATCTCGCTTTCGGCGAAACGTACGAAGCGCTCGTGTGCGGCATTCAAGATGCGCTCTGGGCGCTCGGCGGCGTGCCGGAGGTGCTTCGCTCCGACAATCTTTCGGCCGCGACGCACGAGCTCAAACAGAGCGGCGGTCGCGCGCTCAACACCCGCTTTCGTGCCGTGCTCGATCATTACGGGATGATCTCGACGCGCATTCGGCCAGGCGAATCGCACGAAAACGGTGTCGTCGAGCAAGCGCACCGGCGCACGTTGAGCGCGATCGATCAGGCGCTCGTACTCCGCGGGAGCCGTGATTTCGCATCGCGCGACGCGTACATCGCATTCGTCCGCAGCGTCGTCGACGCGCGCTTCAACAAGCGCGTCGAGCCTCGACTCGCCGAGGAGCGAAAGCTGCTTCGACCGTTGCCGTCGACGCGCGTCCCGGATCACACGACGTATCGGCCGAGCGTGCGCAAGTGGAGCACGATCAGCGTCGGCAAGTGCATCTACTCGGTGCCCTCGCGTCTCATCGGACACGAGGTCGAAGCGCGTCGTCACCCCGACGTCATCGAAGTCTTCTTCAAGGGCGAGCGCGTGCTCGAGATGCCGCGCCTTCACGGCCAGCACGAGCATCGAATCGATTATCGACACGTGATTTGGTCGCTCGTGCGAAAGCCCGGCGCGTTTGCGCGTTACCGATTTCGCGAGGAGCTCTTCCCGTCGATGACGTTTCGTCGCGCGTACGACGCGCTCCGCGCGAGCCGTGGTGATCGCGCCGACGTCGAGTATGTGCGGATTCTCCATCTCGCCGCGAGCACGATGGAGTCGCTCGTGGAGTCCGCACTCGCGACACTGCTCGAGTCCGGCACGCGCCTCGACTACGACGCCGTGCGCGCCATCGCGTCGCCCGAGAAACCCAAGGTACCCGTCGTGCACATCGGCGCGCCGAATCTCGCCGCGTACGACGCGCTGATCGGAGGTGCGCGATGACCGCCTCCTTCACGCCGGCGATGAGCGATCGAATGGGCGAGCTGCTCGGTCTCTTCAA
The DNA here is from genome assembly GCA_036271395.1 of Kofleriaceae bacterium. Taxonomy (GTDB): domain Bacteria; phylum Myxococcota_A; class Polyangia; order Haliangiales; family Haliangiaceae; genus JABFXX01. The sequence continues at coordinate 2,871 of DATBAS010000078.1, read as the reverse complement.
GCTGCCGACGGTCTCTAGCCAGGTGATCAAACGTTTCGAGAAAGCCGGTCAGCACGCGTCGCTCACGACGCTCCTCGAAGTGCTCGAAGCCGAAGCCTCCGATCGTCGCGAGCGGCGCGTCGAGCGGCTCACGCGCGCGTCGAAACTCCCACCCGGCAAGACCTTCGAGACCTTTCACGACGCACGGTTGCCGCGTCCGCTCGTCGCGCAGCTCCGCGAGCTCGCGAGCGGCAACTTCCTCGACCGCGCTGCCAACGTGCTGTGCTTCGGTCTCCCCGGCGTCGGAAAAACGCACGCGGCGTCGGCGCTCGGTCACGCGCTCGTGCACGCTGGGCGCTCGGTGCTCTTCGTGCCGACGTTTCAACTCGTGCAGGAGTTGCTCGTCGCCAAGCGCGAGCTGTCGCTCCCTCGTGCGCTGCGGCGACTCGATGTCTTCGATCTCTTGATCCTCGACGACATCGGTTACGTCCAGCAGAGCCCCGACGAAATCGAAGTGCTCTTCACGCTGATGGCCGAGCGCTACGAACGACGCAGCATGCTCATCACGAGCAACCTCGTCTTCAGCGAGTGGGATCGGATCTTCAAAAACCCGATGACGACGGCAGCGGCGATCGATCGCCTCGTCCATCACTCGGTGATCCTCGAATTCGACGTGCCGAGCTTCAGGACCGAGGACGCGAAGAAGAAAGATTTGAAAGAGAAGGAGGCGAAGAACGGCGAGAAGAAGTCGGCCTCACGCTGAGGTCGCACCGTGAATTTCAACCTGGTGCCGACCGGCAAGAATAGTTGTCGTCCATGGGCAAAAGTAATTGACGTCGATCACGCGGTTACGTCGGTTGTGGAGTCCGTGCTTCCGTCGGAGAGCGACGCATCGGCATCGACGTCAGCGTTTCCGCCGTCGGCAGGTTCGGCGTCGTTTTCTGTGTCGTCCGAACTGCACGCCACGATAAAAGCGCACATCAACACAACCAGGCCACGCCGCCGGCGGTCACGCATGCTGCGAGCGTAGCAGCGCTGACGAGACGAGGCGAGAGCAGGGAACGCCGATGGTCTTCCCTACGCCGCTCCTCATACGCGGGCATCGATGTCACCTGACTCGTGTGCACAGGCGCAAGGTGCTCTGTGACGATCAAGAGTTCCCACGCTCTCTTCATCAGTGGCGTCTGGGAAATGGGCTTCCCGTTCGCTCGCCTGGGGGCCTACGACCTCAGTAGCTACGAGGCCTCACGAAACATTTCCCGGTCGGTCTAGGGACCAATGAGTATCGCGTAACGACTGGCCACATAAGCGAACAGAGCCGTTACCTCACTTCCGGTGACCGCTCGACTGAAGTAGGCGACTTCCGCGACCTTGCCCTGAAGCTGGGAAGTACCATACCAGTCCGCTCCAATCACGATACCGCCTGGTGCACTGCTTCCGACGCCGCCATTCGCTGGGGTCAAAGAGTTGAGGTAAAGGCGCGATGAGGATCCATCGACCACGACAAGCGCGACGGACGGTGCGGTCATCCGTTTCGTCGTAATGAAAAGAGAGCCGCCAGCCCAAAACCCCGTGTAAGACGAACCATCTGTAAAGAGGCGGCCCTGTTGCGTACCCACGGTTCCGTCCACAAACGCACCAGCCGTTTGCTCGCCCACGACCATCACTGTGTACGGCTGAACCAAGGCGCTGGCCCACGTCGGGGTTCGTAGCTGCTGCGACTGGGCGGCAATAAACGAAACTGTTGCTTGGCCGTTATAGGCGGAATCGCCGGTGTTCCACGCGGGCTGTTGTGCAGCGACCACTTGCGTCAGCACGTGTGTGGCATCGTTTACATTGCTCTCGTCTGCCCACGCACTGACTCCCGCGTCAGTGCTGATACCAAGGTCGGCTCGATACCACGCCACGCAGCCCGGCAAGGTCGTTGGTAGAATGGCTGGCGGCCCCGCGTCGTATGCGTCCACGTCAGACCCGTCCTCCAGCCCAACATCGGATGGCGCGTCGGCCAAAGGCGCGTCGACCGTCACGTCAGTTGCGTCGGGACTCGGTTGGCTCAAGCCGTTTTCGTCCAACGCACATGCCTGCAATGTGAGGAGCACGACGAGCGCGAGGAAACGAGGCATGCGCCGATGATAGTGGACGCACCGGACAACGAGAAGCAGTGATGGTCACGCGTGAAGAGTCGAGCGGCCGTGGAGCCGTGAAGACCAGGTTTCCGCGCGAATACGCGCGGCGTCTGCCCAAGTCATCCACTCGTGTTCCACGCGGACAGCGGCATGCAAGGCCACGCGCAACATGTCGACCGTGTTCGAACTGCCATAGACGCGGGCGGCGTCTTTGCACGCCGCTCCGATCGCTGCGACCCGATCGGCACCACCAAGAGCCATTTCACGCAACACAACATCCATCGGCAGTTCGACACCCGACGGGTCGGGGTCGCCGAACATTGGGCACTGCGCGTGGTCGTAAGACGAGAACAGGCCGTAGCACGTATCGTCCGCACGACGTTGAATGGCCACGATCGACGGCACGCCGAGCATTGCTGCACGGACCACAGCACCGCCCATGCCAAAAAACGCGTGGTACTTCGTGACCTCTGTGCCGAACTCGCCATTCGTGATCTCACCGCGCACGGTGAAGGCCGTCGAGTGCCGGCTCGAGCGCGCAAAGTCGACGAGCTTGTCGAGCAGCGGGCCGCCGCCGTAGGTCGTGTATGTGATGTCGAGGCCGTCGTCTCGCAGTCGCTCGACGGTCCGCATCATCGCGAGGATTGTGGCGGCTTTAAAATCCACATAACGACCGACCGTGACCACACGTAGCGCGCCGTTTCGCTTGTCAAGGTTAGCAAGCCGTGCCGGAGATTGCGCATTCGGTCCAGGTACAATGTTTGGA
>DATBAS010000077.1:0-34231 GCA_036271395.1 Kofleriaceae bacterium | reverse complement strand
CGACGAGGATGTAGACGTCCGAATCGCGCGTCGTGGCGCCCAAGGCCACGTAAAAATGGGCAACTCTGCAACTGCGAACGATAACGCTGTTGCTCTCGCCGCCTAATTAACTAGGTAGCGACGGTGCCGGCAGCTTCCGTCTGTAGCCGCCGAGCACCGACACAATCAGGCTGGGTTCTTCGGATCGCCGACGACGAAGAGCCGAGATCAGTTGGCTTGTTGCACCCGCAGACCGGCCGTCGCCGGCGGGCGCGAGACCTCAAATGGCGTGCCTACACGCGTAGAAGCTCGGATCGAAGCATTTTCGGACGCGGGTTCGACTCCCGCCGCCTCCACCATTTATCAACATGAAGTCGTTGAGCCTTCGGGATCGAGCTCGACGAGACCCTGACTCAGGTCCCTGAGCTCGCACGGCACGAGCGCGGATTCTCGACGGTGCGCCCAGCGCGCGTCGGCGAGTCATCGCTTGGCACCGAGCGCCCGGAGGATTGCGCTCCGGTAGTCAGGCGATTTTTCGCGGAGCTCCATGCGCCGCGCTGCGACGTCGATGTTGAGATAGAGCTCTGCGTAATCCTCGTCCTTGCTCGCGTGAAAGAAGAGCTTCATGTTCGTCGGACCCGCCTGAAGCGTCGCAGGCTCGCCGGAGAGCGAAAGTCCTGCGAAGGTCGAGTCACGCTTCGTCCAGCCCGCGACCGGGACCGCGTAGAGCTCGGCAAGAGCCTTCAGTAAGGTACCTGTCGCCCGCGAGTCATTCAGGACGTGAACCTCGCCGACCCAGCTCGTTCCAGTGATGGACTCCGCTTGCTTCCAATCCTGTCCCAGCTTCACGGCGAGCTCCACGGGCGTCGATTTGTAGCGTCCGCTGCCGCGCAGGATTCTGCCGCCATCCGACGCTCGCTGGTCGGACGAAATGAAGAAGGTCAAGTCCACCCAGCCTTCGATCGAGGAAGCCGCTGTGATGTCCATATCGGGGGCCCCGGATACAGGCACACTCGGGTCGGGGGAATCGAGTGTGCCAGCGTGCGTGACGTTGCTGCCGAGGGGCACGATTTCGGTTTGAACCGCCATGGGAGCCTCCACATCGAGCTTCGCGTCGGTTCTCGGCTTCGACTTGCAGTCGCAAAGCGCGACGATGGCGATGATCGACATCGGCACTCGCATGTCCGAGACCATATCGGTAAGTAGCGGCCTTGTGAACTCGTCGCTCGGACGATGCGCTCGCCGTACCTAGCTCGCGCTCGTCGCGCGGTTGTCGTGGTCGCGCCCGATCCTCCTCGGTGGCTTCGCGTTCTTCACGCTGGCGACGGCGATGTGGCTCGTCAACGGCGGAGGCGCGAGTCCGTGGTTCGCCGGCATCGTCGCGCGCTCTCGTATCAATACACCTCGCAGGACGGCCGGCTGCCGGTGGCGCCGGCTGCGAACATCGCGCTCATCGCTGCCGCGCTCGCGACCGCGGATGGACGCGATCGACGACGGCACATCGCGCAATTCCTCTCATTGATCGAGGAATTGTTCGGCGAGCTAAAGCGGATCGATGCAGCCCGTAGACTTCACACGGGTGGCACCGGCCGATCGAGCGAGCGATCAGCAGACGACTAACGGATGCTTCGCGACGCGCGTTCCTCGAAGCGCGTCGCGCAATGCTGGTCCCCGTGGCCCGACTCCCGCCGCCTCCATGGTGTACGACTGGAATCATGAGCGACCTGACGGATCCGATCGCAACACTGGTCGAGCGGGCTAGCCGACGAACGCGAGTGGTCGTGGCGTTCGTGATCCTCCTCGTGCTGTCCGCAGCGTGTGTCGTGTTCTCGTTCTCCCCGCAAGAGGGGCCGATCACCCGGCTGCGGTTCGCGCCGATCCTGTTTGCGTACGTCTTGTACCGAGTGCTGCGGGGGTTCGTCGTCCGCCGCGGACGCGCGCGGCGGTTGGCGCGTTTGGTCGCCACCGAGCCGCATCGCATCGTGTGGATCTACAAGTCGTCGTACACCCGGATCGTGAACCACACCACGTACGACGACTCGCGCTACCTGCAAGTCGGTTGCGACGACCGCAAGATGATCACCGTCATCACCGACGGCTTCACCAGCGCTGAAGTCGATGCGTTGATCGCCGCCATCTACGCGCGGTCGCCGCAAGCGACGATCGGGTACACGCCCGAGGCGCACGCGGCGTTTCAGCGCGACCCGCAGAGCTTGCGCCGCGCGGCGTACTGAATTACGAGCAGATCGTTTCGATCAGGATCGCGCAGACCTGATACGGGTCCATGTTCGCGGCCGGACGGCGATCTTCGAAGTAGCCCTTGCCGGCGTTCGCGCTCGCCATCGGGATGCGGATCGACGCGCCGCGATCGCTCACGCCGTAGCGGAACTGATGGATCGAGCACGTCTCGTGCTTGCCGGTCAGGCGCTCGTCGTTGAACGCGCCGTAGACGGCGATGTGCTCTTCGTGGCGCTTGCCGAGCTTTTCGCACATCGCTTCGATCACTTTGATGCCGCCGTTGGCGCGCGTCGCCTTCGTGCTGACGTTCGTGTGCGCGCCGGCGCCGTTCCAGTCGCCTTTGATCGGCTTGGGATGCAGCGTCGCGCTCACGCCGAACTCTTCGCCGATCCGGTAGAGCAGCCAGCGCGCGAGCCAGAGCTGGTCCGCCATGTCGAGCGGGCCGAGCGTGCCGATCTGGAATTCCCATTGCGCCGGCATGACCTCGGCGTTCGTGCCGACGATCGAGATGCCGGCTTTCATGCACGCGGTCGCGTGCGCCTCGACCACGTCGCGGCCGAACACCTCGTCGCTGCCGACGCCGCAGTAGTAACCGCCTTGCGGCGCGGGGAAGCCGCGATCCGGCCAGCCGAGCGGCTTGTTGCCGTCGAAGAACGTGTATTCCTGCTCGATGCCGAACCACGTGTCCTGGTCGGCGAATTTTTCGGCGACGGTGCGCAGCCGCGCGCGCGTGTTGCTCGGGTGAACCGTGCCGTCGGCGTTGAGCACCTCGCACAGCACGAGCACGTCTTGCTCGTCGCGTAGGGGATCGGCCAGCAGCTTCACCGGCTTGAGCTGGCAATCGCTGAAGTGGCCCTCCGCTTGGCTCGTGCTCGAGCCGTCGAAGCCCCACTCGGGAAGGTCTTCGATCTTCTTGACGGGGCCGTCGACGATCTTCGTCTTCGACCTCAGCTTTGCCGTCGGTTTTTGACCATCGATCCAGATGTATTCGGCTCGGACTTTCTTCACGGCCGGATGTTCGCACAATGCCGGCGAGATCAACGCCGGACGCAATGCGGTTTTGCCCTACGCCGGCAGATCGTAGGCCTGCTCGCTGTGCAGGGCCGTGTCGAGGCCGGTGGTCTCGTCGGCCTCGCTGACTTTCACCGGCGTGAGCTTGTTGATCACGAACAACATGCCGTACGTGAACGCGAATGCCCACGCCGACGCCCCGAGCACGGCGACGACCTGCTTGACGAAGAACGAGCTGTTGCCGGCGAGCAAGCCGTCGGAACCATGTGCGTTGACCGCGACGGTCGCGAACACGCCGAGCGAGATCGTACCGAGAATGCCGCCGACGCCGTGGACGCCCCACACGTCGAGTGCGTCGTCCCACTTGAGCCGGTTCTTGAGGCTCACGGCGAGGTAGCAAACCACGGCCGAGGCCGTTCCGACGATCGCCGCCGTCGTGGCCGTGACGTAGCCGGCGCACGGCGTGATCGTCGCGAGCCCGGCGACCGCGCCGGTCAACAGGCCCGAGAACTTCACGTGCTTCTCGAACCGCCACGTCATGAGCATCCAGACCGGTCCGGCGAACGACGCGGCGATGTCGGTGTTGATGAACGCCTGGCCGGTGACTGCATCGACCTTGAGCTCGCTGCCCGCGTTGAACCCGTACCATCCGAACCACAACAAGCCGGTGCCGAGCGCGACCAGCGGGATGTTGTGCATGCCCGCATCGGCGACGCGCCGCCGCCCGACGTAGAACACCGACGCGAGCGCCGCCATCCCGGCGGTCGCGTGCACCACGATACCGCCCGCGAAGTCGAGCACGCCCCACTGCTGGAGCAGGCCGCCGCCCCACACCATGTGGACGAACGGGAAGTACACGAACAACAGCCACGCGACCAGGAACACCACGTACGCGCGGAATCGGATCCGGTTCGCGAAGGCGCCCGTGATCAGCGCGGGCGTGATGATCGCGAACATCATCTGATACGCGAAGAACACGAACAGCGGGATCGTCGGCTCGCCCGCGTACGGCGTGTTCAGATCGACCCCGTGCAAGAACGCCTGGTCGAGGTTGCCGGTGATCCCGTGGACGTCGCCGCTGAAGCACAGCGAGTAGCCGACCGCCCACCACACGATCGTCGTCACGCCCATCGAGACGTAGCTCTGCATCATGATCGCGAGCACGTTCTTGCGACCGACGAGCCCGCCGTAGAAGAACGCCAGGCCCGGCGTCATCAACATGACCAAGCTGGTCGCCACGAGCATGAACGCGGTGTTGCCGGTGTCGAACATGGCAGGGCCTCCGCCGCGGACCGTAACACCGCCGCGATCGCGCCCCCAGAAAACCGCCGTTCAGAACCAGGTCACCACGCCGAGCGTCGCCGTCTCCTGCGAGGTGGCCGTCGGGAGCTCGACGCCGGTGACCGGGTCGGTCGCGACCTGGCCGCGAAAGTACATCGGCGCGCTCGCGTGATCGGCGCGCAGCTCGAAGCGAACCGACAGGTTGGCGGCCGGGCGAACGTCGGCGGTCAGCGTCGCCGAGCCGACATCGTCGGCGGGAAAGAACAAGCGCGATGCGGCGCCGGCGGCATCGTGCGAGTCGTACTCGTGAAAGAAGTCGACGCGGGCCGCGACGTAGAGCCGCGATAGCGGCTGCACGCGAACGTACGCGGCGCCATCGAACCAGCGCGACGTGCCGAAGTGATTGGGCTCGAAGCCGGCGTCGGCCTGCGCGGCAAACGCGATCGCCGGTGTGGCTTGCCACGTCGCGGTGGCGTCGAACAGATGGCGCCACGGCTGGCCTTCGGGCGCGTCGGTCGCGTCCTCGACGCCGCCGAAATACAACAGGGTCGTCGACAACGCCTGGCTCGGCGTCCACGTCAGCACCCCGGCAAAGCACGGGTACGGGTTGCGGTTGACGACGTCGTTCCAGCCGTTGGTCACGTAGAACACGCCGGTGACCTCGTCGGACAGCGGATAGGTCAGCCGCACGCCCGCGTGGTAGTAGGGCAGCGCGAAGAACGGCGTCGAGCGCGACCAGTTCCACTGATCTTTGATCGCCAGGTTCTCGAGCCCGACCGGCGACAGGAAGATTCCGGCCTCGGTCTGCAGCTTGTGGACCTTGTAGCCGACGATCGCCTGCTGGATCACCTGCCACAGCTCGGCGTCGCTCGCGCCGGTGCCGGCCTGGGCGGCGTACGTCGGCTCGGCGGTGTACGACGCCGACGCGGTGTGCCCGACCTGCAGGGCGATCCGGGTCGAGACCGCGCCGACCTGCCCCGTCACGTCGAGCACGGCGTTGTCGATCGTGAACGAGTTCGTTCGATCGTCGAAGTCGCGATACGCCGTGATCAGGTTCGACGGCCGATCGAAGTTGTACTGATAGAACGCCTCGACGTAGCCGGTGATCTTGAACGACGGCGCATCCGCCGCCGGCGCCGCCGGCTGGGCGCTCGCGACGCGCCATGCCAACCCGATCGCGATGAGCAGGAGCGAACGCACGCGCGCGATCTTTACGCGGTCTCGATCCGAGGGGCACGAAACCGACCGAAACTCAGGAGCTCGGAAAACACAGGTTCGAGCCGACACCGGCTCCGAGCGTGCAGGTGAAGAAGTAGCAACACGTCCCCGGATCGGTGCAGCCGGTGTTGTCGGCGCAGAGCTCGCCGCCGGAGCCGGGCGCATCTTCGATCGCCGCGGCGTCCTTCGCGACGGCCGCGTCGTGCGCCGGCGCCGCGTCGTGCACCGGCATCGCGTCGTGCATCGGCATCGCGTCGCGATACGCAGGCGCGTCGTCGGCATGCAACGCGTCGCTAGTTGTCGTCGCGTTACCCGCCGCGGCACACGCCGCTCCCAGCCAGATCATCGCGTGAAATCCATGCCTCATCCCGAGCACCCGCGGTGCGAACGTATCGACGTTCACATCGGAGTGCCACAAATCGCGGCGTCCTTCAGCCGGTCGTCGTGGTGAACAACTTGCGCAACGCGGCATCGATGGCCGGTCCATCATCCCAATCCGCGCCGAGGTTCGGCCGCGTAGCATCGACGAGCTGGCGGCGCTCGTGCGCGCCGCCGCCGGCTCCGACGTGGCCGACGTGCGTCCGCGCGTCACCGCCGTCATGTGCATATGCGAGCGGCTATTTACAACCCGCGTGCCCGTGCAACTCCGCGCGCGCTCGAGCGCACGCGGGTCTCCGGCGACCCGATCGACGCGGCACCGCGGGTCTGCGACGACCCATTCACGCGACGCCCTTGCTCGATGCGACTTCGCGCGCGCACCGGCATCGAGGCAACATGAACCCATCGTTGCTCTCGTGCCTCCTGCTCGCCGCATGCGCCGGTGCGACGCCGGATCCTGCGTCGCCCGCTCCAAGCTCGGACAGCGAACGCGTCGACGACGCCGGCCGCGTCAAGCTATGGGTTCCACCGGGCTGGACCGTCGACGACAGCAGCGCCGATTCACTCGTCGTGACCGCGCCGGATCAGGCGGTCAGCCTCGACGTCACGATGCTCGATGGCAAAGATCTCGCGACCGCGCTGGTCGCCGTCGCGGCCGCCGCGGTCATCGGCTACGACGATCTGCAGCTCGTCGGCTCGCCGGTGAGCGGTCAGATCAACGGGATGAACGCGCTGTTCCAAGACGGCCGCGGCAAGTATCACGGCCACGAGGTCGAGCTCTCGATCGGCGTGATCGACACCCCGGCCGAGAAGTACCTGCTCGTCGTCGGTGAGGCCGAGGCCGGCGCGTACGCCGAGCACGAGCACGTGATCCGCGAGTTCATGCAGCGGATCAGACCGATCTAAGATGCCCCAGAGCTCGGTGCGGTTGATCCGACGTGCTCGTCCACGGTTCTACGCGACACCGGCAAGCTCCGGGTTTGCCATCTTAGTTGGCCGACTCGTTAGTTCGCCGACTCGATCATCTGCTGCGCAGCTGCGACCGCCCACGCGCGATCGATCCGCAGCTCGGTCGGCGCCGTGCGGGTCGCGAGCCGGTCGTAGTCAGGTTTCGGGCTCGACACGCGCTCGAGCGTGCCGTCCTCGTCGAACATCAACCAGCGCACCACCTCACCGTCGAGCGCATCGAACAACAGCACGCGATCGAGCTCGCCGATCGATGCGAGCACGAGCACCTTGAGGAGCTCGACGGCCCAATCGGCGAGGCCGGCATCGAGCACCTTGACCTTCTCGACGAGCGCGTTTTGCGTCGGGACCACGCGCCGCGTGCCGCTCACGCCCGATGCCGCGAACGCGATCGCGCCGGCCTCGAGCGCGTCGTCGCCACCCGGGCAAACTTGCGCGTAGTAGCTCGCGTCGCGATCTTGGTAGAGCAGCTGCGCGGCGAGCTGCGTGCGCTTGCCGCAGTGGTCGCACGCGAGCACGTTGAGCTCGCCGTCGAGCAGGCGCTGCTTGTCGGCGGGGTTCTCGCGCGGATCGATCGTCTGCACCAGCTCGCAGTCGCGCTCGGTGCCACACGCCGGGCACGCGACGCGCGTTGTTCCGCGGATGACCATCGCGCGCAGCCTAGCGCGCGGTCAGCGCCCGTGCAGCGTCAGCGAGTACTCGATATCGCTCGCGAGCTCGACGGTCGGGAACTGCCACTCGCGCGTGATCCCCGCGATGCAGCTGCGCGTCTCGGCCGGCGCGTCGCTGATGATCGTCGTGTCGATCACGTTGCCGGCGGCGGCGATCGACAGGCCGAGCACGACACTCGAATCGCCGGCGCGGTCCTTCGCCGGCAGCTTCTTCCAGCAGGCGTCGACCTCGCCGAAGTGCGCCTTGACGACGGCGGCGACCTGCGCGTCGCTCAGGCTCTTGGGATCGTTGTCGTCGGCGAACGCAGGCGTCGCAAGCACGGCCAACACCACGGCGACTCGAATCATCATGATGCGCGACATGTGCAGCCGATGTGCCACGGCGGATCTGCCGCTAGTACGCGGAGTTCGCGCGGCCGTGGAGACTGCTGTTCCTAGGCTCGGTTGTCTCCGACGGTGGCGACTCGAGGCGTCACCTACGCGCTATTGATCGAGCACGGCGCGGACCTGGCGGATCAGCACCGCCGGCGTGATCGGCTTCTGCAGGAACGAGACGCCTGATTTTGCGAGGCCGTGGCGCGCGAGCGCGTCGTCGGTGTAGCCCGACATGCACAGGATCTTGAGCGCGGGACGCTCGCGGGCGAGCTGCGCGGCGAGCTCGGTGCCGCTCATCTGCGGCATCACGAGGTCGGTGATCACGAGATCGAGCGCGCCGCTGTACTTCAGCGCTTCGATGGCGTCGTTGACCTCGATCACGCGATAGCCGAAGTCGCGCAGGATCGTACGCGCGACGTTGCGAACCTGCTCCTCGTCTTCGACGATCATGATCGTCTCGGTGCCCGACAGCGTGCTCGACTCCACGGGCGCGGCCGGATCGCGATCGAGGTCGGCATCGACGCGCGGCAGCGAGACGTCGAACGTCGTGCCGGCGCCGGGCTCGCTCTTGACGCGGATAGCGCCCCCGCATTGCTCGACGATGCCGAACACCGTCGATAGCCCCAAGCCGGTGCCGCGGCCGGGGCCCTTCGTCGTGTAGAACGGCTCGAAGATCCGCGCCTGCGTCTCGCGCTCCATGCCGATGCCGGTGTCGGTGACCGCGAGCACCACGCGGTCGCCGTCGTCGCGCAGCTCGATCGTCAGCTTGCCACCGGTCGGCATCGCATCGCGCGCGTTGACCACCAGGTTCATCACGACCTGCTCGATATGGCTCGGATCGACGCGCACGCGGCCGAGCGACTCGGGGCACCGCGTGACGAGCGCGACATCCTCGCCGAGCAGGCGCTCGAGCATGTTGTGCATGTTCGCGACGCGCTCGCGCAGGTCGAGCACGCGCGGCTTGACGATCTCTTGCCGGCTGAACATCAGCAGCTGGCGCGTGAGCGCGGTCGCGCGCTCGGCGGCCTTCACGATCTCTTGCGCGTCGTCGCGCATCGGATCGGTCTCGGGCAGCTCGTCGGTCATCATCAAGCCGTAGCTCAGGATCACCGACAGCATGTTGTTGAAGTCGTGAGCGACACCTCCGGCGAGCCGGCCGATCGCCTCCATCTTCTGCGCCTGGCGGAGCTGCTCCTGACTCTCGACGAGCGCAACTTCGGCGCGCTTCTGCGCGGTCAGATCGATCATGAAGCCGATCGAGCGCTCGCCGCCGAGCGACGCGAGGCCCACCATCACCGGCACGCGCGTGCCGTCTTTGCGGACGTATTCTTTTTCGTACGGCGCGGCGAAGCCGACCGCGCGCAGCGATGCCACGCCGCGGTCCGTGATCGGCTGCCATTCCGGCGCGGTGAGGTTGCGCCAGCGCACGTTGCCGGCTTCGAGGTCGGTGCGCGTATAGCCGACGAGGCGTAAGAACGTGTCGTTCGCCTCGTACAGCGCGCCGAAGTTGTCGCCGACGACGATGCCGATGATGCCGGACGCGGACAGCCGCGCGAACAGCGTTTCGCTCTCCCGCCGCGCGCTCTCGCTCTTCCTGCGCGCTTCGCGCTCGCGGAGCTCGCGCTCGATCACGGCCGGCAAGCGCGCGAGTCGATCTTTGAGCACGTAATCGTCGGCGCCGGCGCGCATCGCCTCGACCGCCAGTTCTTCGCCGACCGTGCCCGACACGATGATGAACGGCACGTCGAGGCCTCGCGCTTTGACGCCTGCGAGCGCGGCCGGCGCCGAAAATCTCGGCATCGACCAGTCGCAGATCACGACGTCGAACGGCTCGCCGGCGAGCGCGTCGGCGAATCCATCGGCATCTTCGACGCGCTCGACCTCGATCGCGAGGCCCGCGCGCTCGAGCGTGTGGCGCACGAGCTTGGCGTCGCTGGGTACGTCCTCGACCAGCAGGATCCGGATCATGATCGAGGTATCTGTTCGTTGAGCAGCAGCCAGAACAGGCCCAGCGTCCGCGCTGCTTCGGCGAACTCGGTGAAGTCGACCGGCTTGCGAACGTACGCGTTGGCGCCGAACGAGAAGCTCGATACGACATCCTCGTCTTCCTTCGACGACGTCAAGATCACGACCGGCACGAGCCGCGTGCGCTCGTCGCCGCGAATTCGCTTGAGCACGTCCAGTCCGTCGAGCTTCGGCAGCTTGAGATCGAGCAACACGACCGTCGGCAGCTCGTGCGCCGCGAGGTAGTCGAGCGCCGCGGCGCCATCGCGCTCGACGTGAACCTCGTTGGCGATGCCGCAGTTCTTCAGCGCGCGCACGGTGAGCTTCTCGTCGCTCGGGTTGTCTTCGACCAGCAGGATGATCTTGCTCATGCACGCTCCGCCGGTAACGAGAAGCTGAACGTCGCGCCTGCACCGACCGCGCCTTCAGCCGTGATGCGGCCGCCGTGACGGCGCACGATGCGCTGCACGGTCGCGAGCCCGATGCCGGTGCCTTCGAACTCACGCATCGTGTGCAGGCGTTGGAACGGCGCGAACAACTTGTTCGCGTACGCCATGTCGAAGCCGGCGCCGTTGTCGCGCACGAAGAATTCGCGCGCGCCGTCGCGCTCGATCTCGCCGAACGCGATCCGCGCGACTGCCACCTTCGATGTGAACTTCCACGCGTTGCCGATCAGGTTGTCGACGAGCGAACGCGCCAGGCTCGGATCGACGTCGGCGCGGATTCCATCTTGGATCTCCCACTCGGCGACGCGCTCCGAGCTACCGGCGATGTGCACGGCGGCGGCACGCACGAGGTGCGAGAGGTCGATCGACTCGCGGCGCAGCTCGCTGCGGGTCACGCGGGACAGCGACAGCAGCGCATCGATCAACGCGCCCATCTTGCGCGCGTTGTTCGCGATCTCGTTGAGCCAATCGCGTGCTTCCTCGTCGAGCTTGCCGCCGTAGTCATCGAGCAACATCTGCGCGAAGCCGTTCATGCCGCGCAGCGGTGCTCGCAGATCGTGCGCGACGGAGTAGCTGAACGCCTCGAGCTCGCGCGCGGACGTCTCGGCGCTCTCCTTCGCGCGCGCGAGTGCGTATTCGCTCTGGCGCTTCTCGGTGATATCGCGCGCGACCTTCGACGCGCCGATCACGCGTCCGTTCGCATCGCGCACCGGCGACGTCGTCACGGCGACCGCGAGCTCGCGGCCCGACTTGTGGCACCGCATCGCTTCGAACCGCACGACCTCGCCGCGCGCGACCGCAGCCAAGACTTCGCGCTCTTCGGAGTTGGCGAGCACGGGGATGAGCTTCGAGATCGACTCGCCGACGATCTCTTCGGCCGTGTAGCCGAACAATCGCGCGGCGCCCGGGTTCCAGCTGGTGATGATGCCCTCGAGCGACTTGCCGATGATCGCGTCGTCGGACGCGTCGACGATCGCCGCGAGCCGGCCGCGCTGCGCCTCGGCACGCCTGCGCTCGGTCACGTCGCGGATCGACCGCGACACCCAACGCTTGCCGTCGTAGTCGAGCGGGCTCGTCGTCTGCTCGATCACGAGCTCCGTGCCGTCCCTGCGGAGACCGCGCTCCTCATCGGGCAGCACTAGCTCGAGCGGCTTGCCGGCGAGCTCGTCGCGCGAATAGCCGAAGATCTCTTCGCCGCGGGTGTTGACGATCGCGATCGCGCCGGCTTCATCGGTGATCACCATCGCGTCGGGTGCCGACTCGAGTAGCGCGCGGAACATCCGCTCCTCGCGTAGTTGCTTCGCGGCAACTTCGGCCGCCCGTCGGCCGGTCAGATCGAGCACGAACGAGACCGAGCGAGTCGAGTAGCCTTCGAGCAGCGCCGAGCCGACGAGCACCGTCACGCGCCCTCCCGACTTGTGCACGTACTGCTTCTCGCGCAACCCGCCGACCCCGGAGCGTACGAGCTCACCTGCCGCGAGGTTGTCGACGTGGCTCCAGTCGGGCGGCGTGAGCTCGCGCCAGTTCATCGCCATGATTTCATCGCGGGTGTACCCGATCATGTCGAGCAGCGCGTCGTTGATCTCGTGCACGCGGCCGTCGGCGTCGCAGACGAGCGTGCCGATGATGCCGCAGTCGCTGAGCCGCGCGAACCGCGCTTCGGCGGCGAGACGCGACGCGACGGCTTGCTCGGCCAGCTCGCGCGCACGGCGTTCCGACGCGACGAGCCGCGCGTTGCCGATCGCCAGCGCGACGTGCTCGGCGACGCTCGTCGCGAGGTCGACCTCGCCGCTGTCGTACGGCTCGCCGGGTGCGCCGCGCAGCAGGTTGACCACGCCGACCAGCTCGCCGCGACACACGAGCGGCAGCGTGATCGAGCTGACCACCGCGAGGCGCTCCAGCAACGGGTGGTATCGAGGCTCGCTCGCCGCGGCGAATTCCGCGGGATCGATGCGCGCGATCACGTGAGGCAGCCTGGTCGTGGCAACGCGACCGGACATGCCGGTGCCGATGCGCTGCCGTCCCGACAGCATCACCGCCTCGAGGGCATCGTGCAATTGCGGGTCGCGGTGACATGCCGCGCCGCCCGCTTCGAGCCACTCGCCATCTTCGGTGACCGTGCGAATCGCACAACAGTCGCCTACGAGCTCGGTCAATCGCCGCGCGGCCAGCTCGAGCACGCGCCGAGAGTCGTCGGTCGCCGCGGCGAGCTCGTACGAAATATCGACGAGCATGCGCACGTGCTCGACCAGGCGGTTACGCTCGACTTCGATCTCCACAGCGATTCTCGATAGTAGGAGAAAAGTCGCTAGTCGCAGACTCCGTACTCACTATTATCGAGCGTTCCTTACAGACGGATTTTTCTAGAGTCCGATCTGCCTCAGGTGGGTCGGCCGCGTCGGCGATTCGTGTAGGCGCGCGCTAACGAACGATGACGACCGGCCGATGGTAGTAGTGCGGGCGGCGCGTGCCGACGTAGCAGCCCGACAGCACGCCTGCAGCCGTCGCGACGAGAGCGAGAGACGCGAACCACTTAACGAGTTTGTTGGTCTTCATGACTCCTGGATAGAGCAACCGCCGCGCCACCTCGTGCGCGCCGCGATTCTGCGGGCTTGCAGATGTCGGCCTGCAGGACCTGCAAACGGCCATGCAGACGCCGCAGTGGCGCCTGCGCAACACACGACTCCTTAACGGTCGCCGAGCACGAGCTGCATCGCACCGGGAAAGCGCTGAGCCCAGTAGGTTTCGTCGTGTTGCGCGTTCGGCTGGACCACGTGCCGGAAATTCTCGCCGGCGATGTAGCCGAGCTGCAGATACGCCGTCGCGAGCTGGTCCGTATCCGACTCGTCGTCGACGTCGCCTTGTCCCGAATCGACATAGACGATCTGCGGGCGCGGTGCTGCGGGTGTCGCGGCGACATCGCCGACGATCACGTCGGTGTTCCACCACGTCGATGGCGAGAGCTCGGCGAGCTTGCCGAACACGTCGGCGTGCGTGGTGCCGGCGTACGCGGTGACGAGCCCGCCGAGCGAGCTGCCGGCCATCAGCGTCGACGCGACCTGCGGCTGCGTGCGGAGCTGCGCGTCGATCGCCGGCTTGAGCTCGAGCGCGAGCATCGCGAGATACGCATCCGCGCCGCCGCCGCCGGGCGTGGTCGGATCGGTCGTCGGCGTGTATTCGTAGATGCGGTCGGTCGTGTTCGCGACGCCGATCACGATCGCTTCGGGGAACGTGCGGCACGTGCCGCTCGCGCAATCGCCATCGCCGTTGCACAGGGCCGGCGCGCCGCCGAGCGGTTGCGCGCCCCACCCGCTGCACGTGCCCTGCTCGGTCGCGGTGTCGAACGCGGTGTCGGCGTTCCACGTGCCGCTGAACGCGAGCTGCGGCAGCGCCGCCCACAAGTTCTGGCCGTCGTGCATGTAGACGACCGGATACGTCGCATCCGAGTTCTCGGCGTAGCTCGCGGGCAGGTACGCGTAGATCGCGCGGTCGTCGTTCAGCATCGCCGAGTGAAAATCGGCGATCAGCGTCACGACCTGCCCCGCCGTCGCGGTGAAGTGCGGATAGATCTCGAGCGTGTCGCCCGGCGCGACGTGATAGTTCGGCCCGCGAGCCCACGTCGCGTCGTCGAGCAGCGGCTTCCATTCGATCGCGGCGGCGAGACCGTGCAGATCGAATTCGACCGTGTCGGTGCCGGCGGCGATCATCGCGACGCCGCTCGTCCACGCCAAGCCAGCGCCGCCGCCGCGGATCGTCATCGCGTGGCCGGCCATCGGATAGTGCACGCGAACGATCGCGTCGCCGCTCGCGGCGTCGATCGAGGCCGTCGCCGCGTCGGGCAAGCTCGCATCGGGCGTCGCCGGCGTCGCGTGCGGCGCGCTGCAACCGGCGAGCGCGATGACGATCGCCGCGCGCATCACATCGACGAGGTCAGTGCGTACGCGACGTTGCCGTCGTCGACGATCGGGTGCGCGATGCCGCTGCCGTCGACCGCGAAGCCGGCCGACTGCGCGGGCCAGACATCGATCGCCTGCGAGCTCGTCGACATCGAGACGTCGGGCAGGAGCGCGGTCGTCATCGCCGACGACGAATCGTTCGTGACCGCGCCGAGCGTCGCGCCGAAGAAGCCGTACGAGGCGAGCCCGGTCGGCACGGCCGCGTTGCTCCACGTCGCCGCCGCCGTGCGTAGCCGCGCCGGTAGCGGCGTGGTGACGCCGCTCGCGGTCGGAGTGACGAGCGCGTGCACGTTGTCGCTCGCGACGAGGATCGTGGCCGCCGTGATGTCGCCCGCGTACGCCATGTCCGCGCGATCGAGCGCGGAAAACGCGCTGCCGGTCTCCGCGATCGTCTCGACCGAAGGATACGACGTCGTACCGTCGGAGCCCGGCTCGCTCACCACGAGCCACAGGGTGCCGTCGGAGCTGATCGCGCCGGCGACCGGCGGATACGTCGTCGCGATCACCGGGCCGGCCGTCCACGCCGAGCCTTCGCGCGCGAGCTCGATGCCGGTCTCGGTCTCGATCCACGCGTAGAGCCCGGTCGCGTCGCGCGCGGCCGCGACGACGTTGCCGCTCAACGTCGTCGGCGTTTCGGTCAACGTGCCGCCGCTGACCGTGAACGCCGCCACCGAGCCGTCGGGCTTGGTCGCGAGCACTTCCGGCGTGTGATCGTCGGCCTCGACGATGGCCGCGACGAGCGGCGCGGTCGGGTCCTGCGGATCGACGAGCGTCGACATCGGATACGCGCCCTTCACCGCGCCGGTGAACGCTGCGATCGTCGGCTCGGGGGTGAGCTCGAACTCGTTGTAGAGCGCGGCGACGTCGCCGGTCGAGAGCACGATCTCTTGCGCCAGCTCGGCGACGTCGAGCGCGGCGCTCGGCGTCCACGGCATCGTCGTGGTGAACGTGGTCGAGGCGGTGCCGCCGGTATTCGTGACGCCGATGCTACCGGTCGCGGGGAACGCGATGCGGCCGGTGATCTGCGTGTCGGACCAGGTGTCGATGACGAAGCCGTTTGCCCCGGCCGCGCCGGCGACCACGCGATTCGTCCCCTGCGTCACGCCGAAGCCCGTGCCGGTGATCGTGACCTGCGTGCCCCATACGCCGGTCGCCGGGCTGACGCCCGAGATCGTCGGCGGTACCGGGGTTGCCGGCCCGCTCGAGCCTCCGCACGCGACGAGCACGCAGCACAACGAGATGGTCCTCACGGCCCGGGAAGCTAACCGAAACTGCGCGGCGGCAGAAGGACCTTCGTCACGCTCGGGCGCGTTGTAACGGCTCCGTCGCTTCCCGCCACAGCGGCGGGATCGCGTCGACGCCGCCGTATCGTCGAGCATCGTGGCGATGCATCACCGACCGATCGCGCGGTCGTTAGTCTCGCGAGCGCCGTTACGAAACGGCCATTTGCTGCCCACGCACGGGTGCAACTTGCCGTGCGCGCAATTGAGGGCTCGTGCCTCCATGTCGTGCGAGATGCCAATCGTCTCGCGCAGCTGCACGCGCATTTCGCGCGGCACGTCGATTGCGATAGGGCGCGATCATGAAAGCTGTCGCCTATTCGTTCGCGAGCTCGTTGGCTCTGCTCTTGGTCGCGTCCTGCACCACCGAGATCGAGCAGGATCCGAACCCGGAGCCACCGCTGTCGATGTCGGAGGCCGCGTCGGCCAACAACACCGAGACGGCCTACAACTTCTTCCGCGCGAAGGGGCTGACGAAAGATCAGGCCGCCGGCATCGTCGGAAATCTCATGCAGGAGTCGAGCGTGAACCCGAACTCGGTGCAGTACGACGGCGGTCCCGGCCGCGGCATCGCGCAGTGGTCGGTCGGCGGACGCTGGGATACCAGCCACGACGACAACGTCACGTGGTACGCGAACGAGCACGGCCTCAACCGCTGGGCGTTAACCACGCAGCTCGACTTCGTCTGGTACGAGCTCACGACGTACGGGTACGGCTACAGCACGCTCAAAGCATCGACGTCGGTCACCGGCGCCGAGCTCGCGTTCCAAGACAAGTACGAGATCTGCGGCGAGTGCGATGAATCCACGCGCATCAAGTACGCCGACGAAGTGCTCGCCGATTACGGCGGCGACAAGACCGGCGGCGGTGGCGGTGGCTCGCCGAAGGGCTGCTACTCCGACACGCTCGGCAAAGAGATGGCGGCGAACGCGTGTGTCGAGAGCAAATATGATGACCTCTGGTACCAGTGCGACAACGGTTCGTGGGTCGATCGCTGGAGCGACCCGACCGCGTGCAGCAGCGTCCACGCGCTGTGAGCGCAGCGACGCGCTGAAAACGGCGTACGCTGCCGGCGCATGAAGTCGTTCGCGCCGGTCTTCGCGCTCGCGCTCGCGTGCGGTGGCAAGAGCTCGCCGCCTGCTGTCGACGCACCGGCAGCGCTGATCGACTCCGGCTTGCCGAACGAAGAAAGCGGCGTCGTGCTCGATCAGAACAACCTCGGCGTCGGCGGCGCGATGGTGTGCGTGCTGCACCACCCCGAGATTCCGTGCGCGACCACGAGCTCGACCGGCGGCTACAACATCGGGCTGCCCGATCTCGCCGGCGACCAGATCGCGATCGAATTCACCGCGGCGAATTTTCTCGGCGAGGTCTTGCTCGAGCAAGAGCCGGCGACGGGCATGACGTGGCCGACGGAAGTGCCGCTGACGATGACCGTCGACGCGATGGTTCGGCTCGGTACCGAAGCCGGCTTCGCGTTTCCGGGCAGCGGCGGCTTCATGGAGCTGCGCATCGCCGGTAGCGCGCCGACGCCGCTCGTCGGCGCGACCGCGTCGATCGCGCCGGCGGCCGGCAGCGCGGTCTACGCCGGCTCCGACGGCACGCCGATGCCCGCGCTGACCGCGACGACCGAATCCGGCGACGTGCTGTTCGGCGACCTGCCGGCCGGCGTGTACGAGGTCGCGGCGAGCGCCGGCTCGGGCAGCTGCACGGTGAGCCCGGATGGTGCGCTGCTCGTCGGCGATTGGCCACCCGGCGCCGCCGGCGCGACCGCGACGGTCGAGGTCGCAAGCGGCGCGATCACGACGAACGTGAACGTGATCTGCGATTGAGGCTAGATCGAAATCTTCGACACGCGCCGCACGCTCGCCCACACCAAGATCACGGCGAACGCGACGAGCGCTCCGACGTGCACGAGCAGCTCGCCGGGCCCGGCGTCGCGCAGCACGATGCCGCGCATCACCGCGACCATGTGCGTCGCCGGCAGGATCTGGCCGATCGCCTGCAGCACGAACGGCATGCCCTTGATCGGGAAGATGTAGCCCGACAAGAAGATCGACGGCAGCACGAGCATCTGCGCGGTCTGCATCGCTTCCATCTCGGTCTTCGCGCGGACCGAGATGAACAAGCCGAACGCGAGCAGCGCGGCGAGATAGATGATCATGATGCCGAACAAGAAGATCAGGCTGCCCTGGATCGGCACGTCGAAGCACCACCGCATGATGATCAAGATCAGCGCGGTCTCGCCGAGGCCGAGGAACAGATACGGCGCGACCTTGCCGAGCATGAGGCCGAGCGGGTGCACCGGCGTCACCATCAGCTGCTCCATCGTGCCGCGCTCGCGCTCGCGCACGATCGAGCCCGATGCCAAGAAGATCGCGATCATCTGCATCAAGATCGCGACGAGGCCCGGGATGATGAAGTTCGCGGTGCGGCCCTCGGGGTTGAACAAGATGATCGGCTGCGCCGAGATCGGCATGCCGCGCGCCTGTTGTGCGAGGACCTTGATGTTCTCGTCGGCGACGACGCCGTTGATCGCGGCGAGCGCGCCTGCCGACACGGTCGAATCCGAGCCGTCGATGAGCACCAAGATCTTCGAGGCGGCTCCGCGCGACCGCAGGTCGTGATAGTCGGGCGGGATCACGATGGCGACGCCGGCGCGCGCGCTGATGATCGCCGTGCGCGCAGCTTCGGGGTCCGTCGTGACCTGCTTGATGTCGAACGTGTCGGTCGCGCGCAGCTTGTCCATCAGCTCGCGCGATTGCTCGGAGCGATCCTGATCCACGATCACCGTCGGCACGTCGTGCACGGTCTGATCGATGAAGCCGAACAGCAGCATCTGCATGATCGGCATCATCACGGTCACGATCAGCACGCCGCGGTTGCGGCGGATATGCAGGATCTCTTTCGCGAACACCGCGATGAGCGATTGCCAGATCCCGCCGCTAGTGGTCGCCACGGCCGATTCCTCGCGCCTCATGCGGCACCTCGCGCAGCAGCTTCTTCGGTGAGGGTCACGAACACGTCCTCGAGCGACGGCGCGATCTGGCGCACGTGCACGCTGGTGAAGCCGGCCGTCGCGAGTCGACTCGACAAGTCGTCGTCGGCGATCGCGCGATCGATCACCGCGTGCACCGCCTGGCCGAAGATCGTCGCGGTGCGGCAGTACGGCTCCTTGCGCAGCCACGCGAGCGCGCGCGCGGTTTGCGTGGTCTCGATCTCGACGTGGCGCGTGTGCGGCTGGTTCACCACCGGCAGCGCCTTGAGCGCCTCGGGCGTGCCCGCCGCGAGCAAGCGCGACAGATAGAGATAGCCGACCTCGCCGCAGCGCTCGGCCTCGTCCATGTAGTGCGTCGTGACGAGCAGCGTGATGCCTTGCGCGGCGAGCTCGAACAACAGATCCCACAGCTCGCGGCGCGCGACCGGATCGATGCCGGCCGTCGGCTCGTCGAGGAACACGACGCGTGGCTCGTGCATCAGTGCCGCGCCGAGCGCGAGTCGTTGCTTCCAACCGCCGCTGAGCTGGCCGGCGAGCCGATCGACGTACGGCGCGATATGCGTGAGCTCGATCGCGGCGTCTTGGCGCTGCTTGCGCCGCTCGCCGCGCAGACCGTAGACGCGCGCGTAGAAGTCCAGGTTTTCGCGCACGGTCAGATCTTCATAGAGCGCGAACCGCTGGCTCATGTAGCCGATCTGTCGCCGGATCTCTTCGCCGTGTGTCGCGACGTCGAGGCCGAGCACGCGCGCGCTGCCCTCGGTGGGGGCCAGCAAACCGCACAAGATGCGGATCAGCGTCGACTTGCCCGAGCCGTTCGGGCCGAGCAGGCCGTAGACCTGGCCGCGCGTGATCGAGATGCTCACGTCGCGCAGCGCCATGAAGTTGCCGAACGCGCGCGAGACGTGATCGACGCTGATCGCGATGTCGTTACTCACGCGACACCTTGATGAACGCCGCCATGCCGGCGCGCAGCGCGTCTTGGCCGGTGATGATGCCGACGCGCGTGCCGAACACCTGATCGGCGCGCTCGTCGGCGGTCTGGAGATTGCGCGGCGAATATTCGCCGACCTCGTTGATGTGCTCGACGTCGCCTTGGAACGTGCGGTTCGGGAACGAGTCGACGCTGATCGGCACCTTGTCGCCGACGTGGATGTGGCCGAGCTCGGTCTCGGGCACGTAGATGCGAACGTAGAGCTGGTCGTCTTCGATCAACGTCGCGGCCGTGCTGTTCGGCGCGATGATGTCGCCGGGCCGCAGGTCGAGCGCCTCGACGCGCGCGGTCCAGCCCTCGCGCATCGCGCTCGGCGCCTTGATCGTGAGCTCGTCGATCATGTTCTGAGTCTGATCGACGTGGCCCTGCGCGACCTTGACCTGCGCTTCGGCGACGCGGATGTCCTCGACACGCGAGCCGGCGGTCAGCAGCCTCTCGCTCGCGAGCTGCTCGCTCGCACGCGCGCGTGCCTGCGCGACATCTTCACGCCGCGAGCCGTTCTTGAGCTCGTCGAGCTGTTGGCGAGATGCATCGCGCTGCGCGATCGCGCCCTTCAGGTTGATCTCCGCATTGTCGACGTCGGCCGGAATCGCCGCGCCGGCATCGCGCAGCTTGTGCAGGCGATCGACGTCGTGCTGCGCCTTCTCGACCGCGACTTCGGCGGAGACGAAGCGCGCTTGTGCGGCTGCGACTTCTTCCGGCCGCGTCCCGGTGACGGTCTCTTGCAACGCGGCCTGTGCGGTCTGCGCGCGTGCCTTCGCGGCTTCGATCTCTTCGGGCCGCGAGCCGTTCTTGAGCTTGTCGAGGTTCGCCTGCGCTTGCAGTAGAGACCCTTCGGCCTGCTCGAGCTGCGCGGGCCAATCGCCGGCCTCGAGCACGAGCAGCGGCTGGCCCGCTTTCACGCGATCGCCCTCTTTGACGAGGATCTGCTTGATGCGGCCGCCGGCGCGCGAGCCGAGATCGATCGTGCGCGCCTCGACGGTGCCGCTCCATTCGAACGGCGCGTGTGCGAGCTGCCAGCGATGGACGCCGTACCAGCCCAAACCGCCGAAGATGATCACGAGCGGGATGAATCGCGCGGGCGAGCGCTTGGCTTGCGGGCTCATTTCTGACCTCCTGGGAACTCGCCGGCGGCGCGGCGCAATTGCAGATCTGCGAGCGAGACGTCGAAGTGCGCTTGGGCGAGCGCGACCTCGGCGCCGACGAGCGAGTCTTGGGCTTGCAACACGTCGAGCTGGTTCGCGGTGCCGGCTTCGTATTGCGCGCGCGTCAGCCGGAGCGTCTCGCTCGCGAGCTCGCGCGAGCGCGTCGCCGAATCGACGGCTTTGCGCTTGGTGTCGAGCGTGCCGCGCGCGTTCGCGACCTCGTCGGAGATCGAGTCGTGCAAGAGGTCGAGCTGCGCGCGGGCTTCGTCGGCCTGCGCGTCGGC
This sequence comes from Kofleriaceae bacterium, assembly GCA_036271395.1. GTDB lineage: Bacteria > Myxococcota_A > Polyangia > Haliangiales > Haliangiaceae > JABFXX01. Next base: position 13,010 of record DATBAS010000077.1, on the reverse strand, counting down.
GACGGCGCGCTGCGCGTCGCGCAAACCGCCGTCGTAGAGCACCCAATCGAGCTCGAGCCCGACCGCCCACGAGTATTTGTCGCCGGAGAAGCCGGTGTAGTTGAACAAGTGCGCGTTGCCGAACGCCGACAGCGTCGGCGCCCACTTCCACGCGTTCGCGCGCGAGCTATCGGTCGCAGCGTCGGCGGCCGCGTGCTCGGCGGCGAGCTCCGGCCGCAGCGCGAGCGCGTGCGGCACGAGCTGATCGGTGGTGCCCGGATCGTCCGGCGTCGCGCTCGACGGCTGGACGTGCAGCGACTCGCGCGTGCCGAGCAACGTGCCGAGCGAGCGATACGCGGTCGCGCGCGTGTTTTGCGCTTCGACCAGATCTTGCTGCGCGCGAACGAGCGCGGTTTCGGCGCGCATGATGTCGACCGGATTCGCGAGATCCGAGCCGACGCGCGCCTTCGCGTATTTGAACGTGTCGTCGGCGACCTGGACGGCATCCGCGCGCGCGCGAACGAGCTCGTCGGCGCCGGCCGCGGCGTAGAACGCCTGCGCGACACCGAGCAGCACGCTGGTTTCGGTCACCGCGTAATTCGCTTCGCCGGATCGCGCCGACGACTTCGCCGACGCGTAGCCGTACCAAGCTGCGGGCGCGAGCAGCGGCAGGTTCGCGTTGACGCTACCGTCGAGCTGCTCTTCCTTTTGGATCACGATCGGCGGCTGCGCGGCGATCTGCGCGTTCGCTTGGTTGATGAAACCCTGCACCGCCGCCTGCTCGGCGCCGCTCGCAGTCGCCGCGATCGCGTTCGCGAGGCCGAGCGTCGGCGCGGTGAACTCGGAGATGTCGAGATCGACCTCTTTGTAGTTGTGCGTGTACTTGCCCTGCGCCGTGAGCGTCGGCATCAACGCCGCGCGCGCCTGCGCGATGCCCGCTTCCGCCGAGGCGAGCCGCGCCCGGCCGACGCGCAGATCGCGGTTGTTCGTGCGCGCGAGCGCGAGCGCGTCGTCGAGCGTCAACACGCGAGCATCGGCGAACGCCGCGCGACCGGTACAGAGCGCGAGCGCGCTCGCGAGGATTCGCGCTGTAGCTGGCATCGCCGGCCAGTTTGCACGCGAGGTGCCACTCGTTCACCTGCTAAGCCGCTGGATCGTCGCGCTGCCGGTGTCGGAACGGCTTACAGCGTCGAAAAAGCTACGGCTCGACCGTGTTGCAGACCGCCGTGCAATCGGTCGAGTTCGCCGCGCCCGCCAGCGTCGCGAGCTCGGTGCCGCCGAGCGGCCGATCGTAGATGCGGACGTCATCCATCGCGCCGGTGAACCACGTGCTCGCCGCCGGATAGCAGCCGATCGTCACTTCGTACGACGCGTACGCGAGCTGCATCAGCGGCTTGACCGAGCACGCGCACGCGCCGTTGACAAATACCGTCTGATCCTGGCCGTCGAACTCGATCGCGACGTGCGTCCACGTTCCGGACGCGAGCACCGAGCCCGACCACGCCTCTTGGTGACCGGTCGAGACGTCGGTCGCGATGAAGCCGACCGCACCATCCGACGTTTCCATATCAGGGCTCGGGCACGAGGTGTCGTGCTCGCGAACGACGACGGGGCCGGTCATCGCGGTGGGTTGGATCCACGCGCTCACGGTGTATTGCGACGGCATCCAGCTCGTCAGCCACGGCACGTGCACGCAGCTCGCGGCACCGTCGAAGCTCGCCGCTTCGCCCATGCCGACGCCCGCCGAGAAGCTCGGGCACTCGGCGCCGGCGCAATCGGCATCGGTGTTCGTGATCGAATCGATCAGCGAGCCGTCGAATGCGAAGTGCGCGACGAGGCCGTTGTCGATCGTCGACCCGCTGCTCGAAGCCATGCCGGTGCCCGGCGTTTCGCCGTTAGGAGTTGTATACGTCGGCGGCGAAGACTCCGAGTCGAAGCCCAACCGGCCACACGCGCACAACATGAGCAACGCAATGTTGAGGCCCCTCACATTCGGGAACGTATCAAGCTAGCCAGTCCACGTCGCTGTAGGCGATCCCCTACATTTTCCGACGCCGAAGCCGAGTCCGCAGGATGAACCACACGCGGCGGTAGAAGTGGCGCAGATAGACGATCTGAATCAACACGACGAGGCCGATCACGATCGCGCGGAGTGGCGCGGTCCGCCGATACAAGCGCTCGATATCGAACGCGACGTCGGGATCCGGCGTGTGGATGTCTTTGAAGAAGATATCGAACGCGAGCGTGACGCCGAGCTCGTTGAAGATCAGCGCGGCGCCGATCCCGTACGCGATCGCCACGAGCTTTCGAATCGCGGGGCGAAATGTCAGCACCGACGTCGCCGCGGAGATCACGAGCAAGCCGAAGCCGGTCATGTACGCGGCCCGCAGCACGCCGCGCGGCGCGACGTCGAGCCGGAACGACAGGTAGACCGCGAGCCGCACCGCGATCAGCGTGAGCACGAACGCGGCGAGCGTCGCGAACGTGAGATCGCGTTTGCGCTCGACGACGAGCTCGCGCCACACGCGGCGAATGGAGCCGCGTTCTTCTGGGGCTGCCGGCAGCGCCGGCGCGTCGTGTTGCGACAGCAGCGCGTCGATCTGGCGATCGGCATCGGCGAGCCGCCTCGCGAGCGTCGCGAGTAGCGCGACCGCGATTTCGGGCCGACGCGCCCGTAGTTGATCGAACAGCGCGTCGTCGACTTCGAGCACTTCGATGTCGCTCGTCGCCATCACCGTCGCCGAGCGCAACGCGCCGGTCACCGATGACATCTCGCCGAACGCGTGGCCGGGTCCGAGCGTGCCGAGCACGCGGCGCTGGCCGCGGCGCGGCTCGACGAAAACCTCGGCGGTGCCGCGCATCACGACGAACATGTCGGCACCCGATTCGAGCTCGGAGATCAGCCGTGCGCCGCTCGGCCGCTTGACCAACGTGCCGCGGTCGAGCAGCTCGGCGAGGGTGGCGTCGTCCAGCATTGCCAGGAAGTCGACCTGGCGCAGCAGCTCGACGTCGCTCGCCTCGCTCGCCTCGCTCACCTCGCTCACCTCGCTCATCTGGCACCGCGCGCGATCAGATACGCGCGCCGCGCGACGGCGGTCCAGAACGCGCGGAAGTAGATGAGCTGGAGCAGCACGGCCGCGGCGAGCCCGGCCGCGATCAGGCTGAGCTCCTGCGAGTACTCCGGGTTCAAGTTCCAGAACAGCGCGAACTCGTCGAACACGAGCCCGGCGCCGATGCCGAAGATCAGCGCGAGCCCGCGCAGGAACCTGCGCGCCGATGGAAACAGCGAGACCAACCCGACCGTGCCGATCAGGAACAGGCCGTAGTTGAAGTGATGGATGTGCATCGGGTTCGGGTCGTTGCCCGGCACGAGCTTGAACAGCTGCTTCTCGAGCCCGTACTTGAGGATCAAGTGCACGACGAGCCGCGCACCGCCGAGCGAGCCCAAGAAGCCGGCGAGCATCCAGAACGGTGGCTCGGCGCCTTTCGCGACGACGAGCCGATGAAACAGGCTGCGCGTCGACGACCGTGTGACGCGCGCACCGCGGCGGAGCAGCGCCGTGCGGCGCTCGGCGATCGCGGTCGCGAGCTCGGCTTCGGGCAAGCCCGAGCCGTGCAGCTCGAGCAGCTGGCGCAGAAAATCGTCGCGCACCGCGAGCTCGCCGGCGATCTCGCGCGCTAGCGGCAGCGCGACCGCCGGAAATTCGGCCATCACGGCTTGGTAGCCATCGCGGTCGAGCACCGCGACCGTCGCGCCGCGGTGCCGCGCGGTCATCGCGAACGGCTTCGCGTAGCCGGTGACCATCGAGAACGTGCCGTAGCGATCGCCGGGTGCCATGCGCGCGTGCAGCTCGCCGGCACCGTGTTGCGACGCGATGTCGACATCGCCATCGATCACGACGACGAGGCGCGGCTGTGAGGCATCGAGCTCGTGGCGCGCGCCGGCGACGAGCTCGAGCCGCGAAAATCGCCGCGCGACCCGCGCGACCTCGTCCGGCCGCAGCTGTTCGAAGATCGCCAGCCCGCCGAGCACCGCCTCAACAACGCCGTAGTCCGGCACCCGCCCACGATATCATCGCCGCTTGCGACGCGGCACGAAGCGGCGCGCCCAAGCGGGCACGACGCCGCGCATGCGCCACGTCAACGCGCCCGCCTCGAACGTCGCGACATGGCGATACGGCTCGCCGCTCGAGCTGTTGTCGTAGAGCTCGACGCGCGGCACGAACGCGACCGCCTTGGCGAGGTTGTCGAGCGAGCGCACGTAGCGCGCAGCGATCCGATCGCGCGGCACGTCGTGACCGCCGAGCGCGATCCGCGCATCGACGCGCCGCTCGGCGAGCTCGGCGCTGCCGATGCCGATGTAGACGAGCACGACCGCGTAGCCGGCGCGAGCCGCGCGCTCGAGCATCGCGAGCTTCGCGCCGTGCGGATCGGAGAACACCGTTTCGGTGATGAAGTCGATGCCGTCGTCGATCAACTGATCGCGCATCGCATCGAGCAAGCGCGCGGCTTGCAGCGATTCGATGCCGGTCTCGCCGGCGACGTTGTCGGCGTTGAGGAAGCGCAGCGGCGAGCCCGCGAGGAACACGTCGTAGAACGTCGATTTGCCGGCGCCGTTCGGGCCGGCGAGCACGACGAGCTGCGGCGTCACTTGTGGCGCTTGCGGATCAGCGCGGCAGCCTTCGCGCGGCCGAGCGGCGTCGCGGCGAACGCGAGCCGATTCGCGAGCTCGGGATCGTGGCTTTGCACTTTGAGCCGGTGCGTCGCGCCCGCGGAGATCGCGGCTTCGACGACTTGGCCGAGCCGCGCCCAATGCTCGACTTGCTCGGTGACCGAACGATCTTGCACGTCGGCGGCGGTGCGTGCGCTCTGAGCCAGTCGCGCGCTGAGCCGAACCGGGACGCCGTTCGCCATGATCAAAGTGTAGCACCTTGCTACAGCTGTGAACGAGATCTGTACTGATCGGATGGATCGTGTCGGCGATGGCGCGAAAACTAGACGGCGATCGCGGGGTTGGGCAGGCTCGGTCTCGTCGATGTCGTTTGTCGAGCAAGCGCCGATCGCGGCGCGGTGCGTGCCTCGGATCAAGCTGTTCGCCGAGACGTTGTTCGTCGGTGACGGCACCGAGGTCACGACCGGCATGATCCGGCTCGACTTCGACTACGCCAACCGCCGGGTGCGCTCGCGCGATCTGCGATTCGCAGGCCGCGACCGTGCCGCCGAGGTCGAAGCCGCGCGTGTGCTCGAAGGCTTCGGCGCGGTCGAGCTCGCCCATCTCGACGACTGCGCGGTCGCGCCCGGCACCGGCGCCGACTACGTGCTCGCGGTCGACGCCGATCCGCACGGGCTGTGCGGCTTTGCCGCGCACGCGGTGCCGCAGCTGCGCGCGCTCGGCTGGCACGTCGACTTCGATGCCGAATATCCGTGGCAAGCCGTCGCGACCGACGCGCCGCTCTACGTCGCCGCGCTGCCGGATCCGGATCGACCCGACTGGTTCGGGCTCGAGCTCGGCGTCGAGATCGACGGCCATCGCATCGATCTGCTACCGGCGTTGCTCGAGCTCCTCGATGGTGCCGGCGACCTCGCGGCACTCGGTCGCTCCGCGCGGCGCTGCATCGCGATTCGCGTCGACGCGACGCGGCTGTTGCCGATCCCGCCGGCGCGCCTGCGCATGCTCGCCAAGGTGCTCGTCGAGCTCTACCGCGATGGCAAGGCGCGTGCGCCGATCGTGCGTGCGCCTCTGGTCGCCGATCTCTGCGCCGCGTTTCACGACGACGCGCGCCCGCTGCGCTGGGTCGGCGATCGCGCGATCCGCGAGCAGGCGTACGCGATCGCGATGGGCCCGAGCACGCGCGCTGGGTTCACCGCACCCGCCGAGCTGCGCGCGGAGCTGCGGCCGTATCAACGCGAGGGCGTGACGTGGCTCCAGCACTTGCGCGAGCACGGCGCCGGCGGCGTGCTCGCCGACGACATGGGCCTCGGCAAGACGCTGCAGACGATCGCGCACGTCGCGCTCGAACGCGAGCACGGCCGGCTCGATCGGCCGGCGATGATCGTCACGCTGACGAGCCTCGTCGGCAATTGGTGCCGCGAGCTCGAGCGGTTCGCGCCGCACCTGCGCGTCGCCGTGCATCACGGTCCGGATCGCAAGGCGCGTTTGGCGTCGCTCGCGAGCCACGACGTGATCGTCACGACCTATCCTCTCGTCGCGCGCGATCGTAACGAGCTCGCCGCCGTGCCGCTGCATCTGCTCGTGCTCGACGAGGCGCACGCGATCAAGAACCACGACGCGCAAGCCGCAGAGGCGATGCGTGCGCTCGACGCGCGCAACCGGCTTTGCCTGTCGGGCACACCGATCGAGAATCACCTCGGCGAGCTGTGGTCGCTGTTCGATTTTCTCAACCCGGGCCTGCTCGGCGGCAAGCAGGAGTTCGCGGTGCAGTTCCGCGCGCCGATCGAGCTGCAGGGCGATACCACTCGGCTCGCCGTGCTGCGCGAGCGGGTCAAGCCGTTCATCTTGCGCCGCACGAAAGACGCGGTCGCGCCGGAGTTGCCGGCGAAGACCCAGCTCGTGCGCTCGATCGAGCTCGATGGCGCGCAGCGCGAGCTCTACGAGAGCATTCGCGTCGCCGCGCACGCCGACGTGCGCAGCCACATCAAGCAGCGCGGCCTCGCCGGGTCAACGATCGCGATCCTCGACGCGCTGCTCAAGCTGCGCCAGGTCTGCTGCGACCCGCGCCTCGTCTCGAGCGATGCCGCGCGCGACGTCTCGGGCAGCGCGAAGCTCGACACGCTGCTCGAGATGATCGGGACGCAGCTCGGCGAAGGCCGGCGCATCCTGGTGTTCTCGCAGTTCGCGCGCATGCTCGGCCTGATCTCCGAGGCGCTGCTCGCGCGCGGCACCGGTCACGTCACGCTGACCGGCAGCACGCCGGATCGGCAGAAGCCGATCGACGCGTTTCAAGCGGGCCGCAGCGACGTGTTCTTGATCTCGCTGAAGGCCGGCGGCGCCGGTCTCAACCTCACCGCCGCCGACACCGTCATTCACTACGACCCGTGGTGGAACCCGGCGGCACAAGCGCAGGCAACCGATCGCGCGCATCGCATCGGCCAGACCAAGCCGGTGTTCGTCCACGATCTGATCGTCGCCGGCTCGGTCGAGGAGCGCATGCTCGGCTTGCAGCGCCACAAGCGCATGCTCGCGACCGCGATCCTCGCGAGCGCGCACGCGCCGGCGCTCACCGAGCCGGAGCTCGAAGACTTGCTGGCGCCGCTCGCGTGACGCGATAGAGATCGTAGCGATCGCCGTCGAGCTGGTGGTAGTAGACCGCCTTGCCGTCGGGCGAGACCGTCGCGCCTTCGACGAGGTTATCGCCGAGCGCGGCGAGCTTTGCGGGCGCGCCGAACGGCTCGTCGATCGTGGCGCGCGTCGCGTGATAGATCGCCGGCACGGTATCGACGCTGGGATCGAAGCGATCGAAGAACAGCTCGAGCTGGTCCGAGGTCGTCGCCGGTGCGTATTCGAGGGCACTCGAGTTGATGTTGGCGAAGATCGCGGCGCTGTCGGGCCGGCGAGCGAACCCGCTGCCAGTGCGATCCGCGATCACCAGATCGGCCGCGCTCGGCAGCGACGCGCCCGGATCGATCACGCCATCGACGAAGTACAGCGCGCTGCCGTCGGCGCTGATCTCGGCATCGAAGTTGACGACCGTCGCTTCGTCGCGCGACACACCGGGGATCAGCGCGACGCCGGTCGCGACGCCGGCCGCGAAGCTCGCCGTGTACAGCGTCGACAACGACTGCGCGTACGACCGCGTCGACACGAACACGAGCTCGCCCTGGTCGTCGACCGACGCGACGCCGTCGAGCGATGTCGAATTCGCCCCTGCGATCGGCCCCGCGAATTGGAACTCGGTCGCATCGATCGAGGTGGCGTAGAACAAGTTCGTATCCGTGGCCGGATCGTTTCGATCGTTGAACAACAGGTACGCACCATCGCGCGTCACGAACGGCTCCATCACATCGCTGCCGTAGCCGATGATCGAGACCGACTGTGGTGCAGAAAACGACGCGTCGTCGCCGACACTCTCGGGTGCCGCATCGCTAAACCCTCCGGGGTGCGGCAGGCAGCCCGCTGCAGCGATTACCAGCGTCGCGATTCGAGACACCACCCTCGTGACAGCAACCGCCGTGCCGAGTACCGTCGCGGCCATGAAGGTTGCCCAATTCGTTGTCCTCGGTTTGCTGGCCGCCGGCTGCGGCGCCGGCGGTGGTTTGACCTACAACCTCGCGGCCTCGGAGGGTCTCCAGCCACCGCCGCAACCCAAGGACGCCAACTGCGACTTCGTGATCGGTAAGGGCCCGACCGACGGCGCGAAGTACGACAAGCTCGGCGAGCTCACCGCAGCCGACTTCGCCGCGCAAACGCAAGACGATCTCAAAGGCTCGATCCGCGCGCAGGTCTGCAAGCTCGGTGGCGACTACGTGATCGCGGCGCAGGATACGACGGGCCAGTACAAGTCGGTGTCGGTGCTGCGCCATCACATGGACGCGGCGCCCGACTCGGGCCCGGTGCCAGTGCCGAACGCGCCGGCGCCCGGCCCGGCGCCCACGCCGGCGCCCGCCGGCTCTGGCATGTGAGCCGGCGCGCGAACCCGCTACGCTGCGCGACGTGCCGGATGCTCGACTGCATCTGCGCGCTCGTGCCGACGCTGCACACGCGCACGCGGCTCGCGCTCGTCGTCCATTATCGCGAAGCTCGCAAGCCGACGAACACGGGCTTGCTCGCCGCGCGTGCGCTCGCGAACAGCCGTGTCGATATCGTCGGCGATCGTGATCGGCCTCTCGCGCTGCCGATCGTCGCGAGCGGCCAGCGCGGCGCACTGTTGTTTCCCGCCGACGATGCCGTGCCGATCGGGGATGTCGCGATCGATACGCTCGTCGTCCCCGATGGCAACTGGCGTCAGGCCGGCAAGTTTCGCGCGCGCGTGCCCGGGCTCGCCGAGCTGCCGTGTGTCCGCTTACCGGACGTTCCGGTGACGCGCTATCGGCTGCGTGCCGAGCCGCGCGAAGGTGGCCTCGCGACGATCGAAGCGATCGCGTACGCGTTGCGCGTGCTCGAGGGCGATGGCATCGCGAATCAGCTGCTCGCGATCTTCGATGCGATGGTCGACGCGACCTTGCGCGCTCGCGGTCACTCCGCGAGCACTCTCTGAACGAGCTGGATCGAGACCGAGCCTTCACCCACCGCCGAGGCGACGCGCTTGACGCTCGTCGAGCGCACGTCGCCGACCGCGAACACGCCGGGCAAGCTCGTCTCGAAGTGATACGGCGGGCGCGCGAGCGGCCACCGCGCCTCGCCGAGATCGTGCGGCGTGAGGTCGGCGCCGGCTTTGACAAAGCCCTTGTCGTCGACGCATACGCAACCGTGCAGCCATTCGGTGTTCGGCGACGCGCCGGTCATCATGAACACGTGGCTGACCTGGCGCGTCGTCCGCTCGCCGGTCGCGTTGTGCTGGCACGTCACGCGCTCGAGCTCGATCTCGCCTTCGAGCCCGACGATCTCGGTCTGCACGAAGACTTTGACGTTCGGCGTGTCCTCGATGCGGCGGATCAAGTAGCGCGACATCGTCTCGGCGAGGCTGCGCCGCACGACGACGTAGACGTTGCGCGCGGCGCGTGCGAGATAGACCGTCGCCTGCCCCGCCGAGTTGCCGCCGCCGACGACGATGACGTCATCGTCGGCGCACAACCGCGCCTCGACGGCGGTCGCGCTGTAATAGATGCCGACTCCTTCGAACTTTGCGAGGTTCTCGATGTCGGGCTTGTGATAGCGCGCGCCGCTCGCGATCACGACGGTGCGCGCGAGCACCGACTCGCCGCCGTCGAGCTGGATCCGATACGGCCGGCGATTGCATTCGAGCTTGACCGCGGTGCGTGCGATCGCGATATCGGTGCCGAACTTCTCGGCTTGCGTGAACGCGCGCGCCGCGAGCGCGTTGCCCGAAATTCCCGTCGGGAAACCCAGGTAGTTCTCGATCTTCGAGCTCGAGCCCGCCTGACCGCCGGGCGCGCTCGACTCGAGCACGAGCACGTCGAGGCCCTCCGACGAGCCATACACGGCCGCCGCGAGGCCGCCTGGTCCCGCGCCGACGACGACCACGTCGCGCAGCCGTTCGCCGTCGAGCAACGGCGTGTAGCCGAGGCAATCGGCGAGCTCGACGATCGAAGGATTCTTGAGCACGCGCTGGCCGCGGCAGATCACGATCGGCACGTCGGACGCGGCGACGTGAAACTGCTCGAGCATCGCCTGCGCGCCCGGATCGGTGTCGACGTCGATCGTCGTGTGCGGGTGGCCGTTGCGCGTGAGGAACTCTTGCAGGCGCAACGTGCCGGCCGAGTGGCGCGAGCCGAGCAGCACCACGTCGCCGAGCCCGGCGGTGATCAGGCCGACGCGGCGCAGGATGAACGCGCGCATCAAGATCTCGCTGATCTCGGCATCGGTCGCGACGATCGTCCGCAGCGCCGCACGATCGAGCTCGAGCACGCGGGTCGCTTTCGTCGCGCGACCGCGGACGAGCGAGCGACGCCCGGCGAGCACGGTGAGCTCGCCGGTGAACTGGCCCGGACCATGTACGACGACCGGATGCTCGAGGTCGCCGTACGGATGCACGACCTGGATCTCGCCGTCGAGCACGACGAAGAACTTCGTCGATTCTTCGCCTTGCTCGAACACGATCTCGCCGGCGTGCATCGCGCGCTCGTGACCGACGGCTCGAATGCGCTCGATCTGCGCATCCGTGAGCTTCGGGTACATCTCCGCGGTGCGCTCTTCGGCCACGGCTAGCCCTCCGATAGGAACTGCTCGTCGATGTAACACCACGCCCAGGTCTCGCCGACCTCGACCGACGCGCAGATCGGATGTTTCGTCGCGTGGAAGTGCTTTGTCGCGTGCTGATTTGGCGACGAATCGCAGCACGCGACGTGGCCGCACGTCAGGCACTCGCGAAGGTGCACCCACTGGCCGCCGATCTTCATGCAATCGACGCAACCACGCGCGGGCCGCTGCACGTGGCGGATCGAGGTTTGCTCGACGTGCTCGCACGGGATGCTGAGATCGATATTCGCCGCGGTCATGCGCGCAACTTAGCCCGGAACGCGCGTGTTACGGTGGCTGGTCGTGATCGCGCAGACGAAATCCGGTTCGGTCCGCGGCTTCGACCGCGGTGACGTGCATACCTGGCTCGGCATTCCGTATGCGGCTCCGCCCGTCGGCGCGCTGCGGTTTCGGCCACCGGAGCCGGTCGCGCCGTGGGCCGGCGAGCTCGATGCGACGCGTGTCGGCCCGGTCGCGATGCAGGAGAGCAACTCGGTGATGGCCGGGCTCACCGACAAGACGCGGATCTCCGAAGACTGCCTGACGCTCAACGTGTCGGCGCCGGCGCGCGGCAGCAACCATCCCGTGATGGTGTGGATCCACGGCGGGGCGTTCGTGATGGGCAGCGGCGGCGTGCCGCTCTACGACGGGATCACGTTCGCGTCGCGCCACGACATCGTCGTGGTCTCGATCAACTACCGGCTCGGCCTGTTCGGGTTCTTGTTCACCGGCGATCAAGGCAACGTCGGCTTGCTGGATCAGATCGCTGCACTGCGCTGGGTGCGCGACAACATCGCGGCGTTCGGCGGCGATCCCGACAACGTCACGGTGATGGGCGAATCGGCCGGCGCGATCTCGATCGCGTACTTGCTCGCGATGCCGGCCGCACGCGGGCTGGCTCATCGCGCGATCTTGCAGAGCGGCGCGGGCGGGCTCGTGCCGCCGGTGCGCGAGGATGCCGAGCAGGTCGCGACGCAGGTGCTCGGCGAGCTCGGTACGCTGGCCGACGTTCCCGCCGACAAGATCCTCGCGGCGCAAGCGAAGCTGTTACGCGAGCGCGGGCTCGGAGCCGTCGCGCCGTATGTTGACGGTGTTAACATCGTCGCCGGCCCGCGCCAGGCTGCACTCGCCGGCACGATCGCGCGCGTGCCGCTGCTGCTGGGCACGAACCGCGACGAGTGGGCGCTGTTCGACGCGCTCTTGCCCGGCACCGCGAAGCTCGTCGAGAATCAAATTCGCCCTCGCATCGGCGATGCCGCGACCGACGCGCTGCTCGCCGGCTATCGCGTGCCGAGCGAGCTCGCCGGCGACGTGTCGTTTCGCATTCCCGCGCTGCGGCTCGCCGAGGTGCATCCCGCGCCCGTCTACTTCTATCGCTGCGACGTCGGCGGCCGGATGCTCGGCGCGGCGCACGCCGTCGAGCTCCCGCTTGTATGGAACCACCTCGCGAATCCGTTCGCGCAGTTCTTGCTCGGCGGCGACACCAAGCCGTTCGAAGCGATCGCGCTCGCGATGCACGATACGTGGGCGAAATTCATTCGCACCGGCGACCCGAACGGCGCCGGCTTGCCTGAATGGCCGCGCTACGATGCCGAGCGCCGCGCGACACTCGTGATCGACCGCGAGCACTCGCGCGTCGAAGCCGATGCCGGCGGAGCACAACGCGCCGCATGGGCGAGACTACTCGCCGACCACGGCATCTAGCGATTCGTGGAACCAGCGGACGGCATGCTCGAGCCCGCCGAATAGCAGCTCGTCGTCGAGCCCGCGCTGGATCTGTTCACACGCCCACAAGTCCTCGCGCTGGATCACGCCGTCTTCGATCATCGCCCAGTTCTTCGCCCAATGCTCGGCATCGCCGGTCGGCGGGATCAACATCGCGTGATCGACCGCGGTTCGATCGGCCGCGAGCGGCGTGAGCGAGATCAGCGAGATCGAATCGGGGTGGCAGATGATGATGGTCGCCGGAAAGATCACGAAGCTGGGCGTACCGAGCTCGTTCAGTGCGGACCGCGGATCGACCGGGCCGGCTTCGCGCAGCGGCCGCCGCGCCGACATCGCGCGCATGTGCGGCCCGATACGCTCGACCCGCGACGCCGCATCGACGAAGAAGCGATAGACCGAGTCGCGGTGCAAGACGCGGAGGTGGTAGCCG
>DATBAS010000076.1:0-14215 GCA_036271395.1 Kofleriaceae bacterium | reverse complement strand
TCTTGGTCAAGCTGCCGGATCCGAACCTGCGCGGCGCGCAGATGAAAATCAAGCTCGCCGACTTCAACGTCGGCAAGGTCGCCGATCCGGATCTCGACGTGTCGATGACGCGGTTCCAATCGGTGCCCGGCACGCTGTACTTCCAGTCGCCCGAGCAAGAGACGAACACGTTCGAGCTGCTCGTCAACACGACGCAGGGCTCGCCCGAAGTCGAGTTCTTCGAGGACTTCTACATCGACATCTTCGAGAACGACACGTTCTCGCTGTTCAACCGCAACGAGCTCTACTCGATCGCGGCCGCCGATCGCACGCGCAAGAAGATCCTGCTCAACCGCCCGTTCGCCGAATCGACCGAGATCAACGTGCGCGGCCGCGTCGTCAAGAGCGTCGGCCGTCCCGCCGACATCTACTCGCTCGGCGCGGTGTTCTACTACTTGATCAGCGGCGCATACGCGAACCCGAAGAACCTGTTCGACGCGTTCCGCAAGTTCGTCGAGTACGAACGTCGCGACGAGAACAACTCGATCGCGGCGTATATCGAGCACGAATACCGCACGATCCAGAACCTGCGCGCGCCGAAGGTCGAAGGCCAAGGCGCGCCGGAGCTCGCGCCCGAGGATCGCTTCTTCAGCTACAAGCACTACCTCGACGGTAACGGCGAGCTGATCGATCCGGCGATCCTGATGATCATCGCGAAGGCGATGATCCGCAACAAGCCCGATAGCTACTGCCTGTCGTACGATCTGCGCACGACCGGCATCTCGGCGATGGTGCACGACCTGCTCTCGCTCTACGTCGCGTTCGGGATCGATCCATCGGCGCGGATCGCGTACTCGAACGAGGGCTACACCGAGCGCAAGAAGCCCGGCTCGATGCGCCGGGCGTTCGACAAGCTGTTCGGCAAGTAGCGTCGCTAGCGGCGCCGGCTCGCGAGCACGCTGAACAGCGCGCCGCCGACGGCCGCGCCGAAGTAGAGCTTGTCGCGCAGCGCGAGATCGGCGAATCGAGTGACCAGATCCCACATGCGCAGGCGCACGAACACCGTGACGAAACACGCGGCGGCCAGCATGTACGGCCAGCCGGTGATCGGGCGGCGCATGTCGAACAGCGCGACGATCGTGGGGATTGCAAAGCCCGCGATCATCACTGCACCGAGCGCATGATCAGCAATCGGATGACGAGCCATGTGAGTGAATGCCGCAAAATGAGTCAGCTCTAGCGCGAGGCCGAGCACGCCGAAGGCGAGCACGAGGAGCTTCATATGTGGCGGATTGTTGGCCAGTCGGAGCCTCGGGCCAACTTTCGAGCGTTATCGTAAGTTTGGTGTATCCCGGCGATCGCGAGTTGCTCGATCGAGCGATGCACGGCAGCGGCGTGCATTCTTGGGTGATCGACTTGCGGACGCGCGAGATCGAGCTCGCGGGCGCATCGAACGAGCGTACCGGGATGCCGATGCTGTTCGGCGCCGATCTGGGACTCGCGCACGTCCACGCCGAAGACCGCGGCGCCCTGCGAGCGGCCGTCGAGGACGCGCTGGCCGGCCGAGACCAGTTCGTCGTCGATCATCGCTTCATCCACCCGGTCACCGGCGCCGAGGCGTGGTACCGCGAACGCGGCGTCGTGGTGCGCGATCCCGATGGCGCCGCGATCCGCATCGTCGGCACGTCGCACGACATCACCGAGCTCAAGCTCGCCGAGCGGCTGCGCGAGCTCAGCGCGCAGCTCGTGGACGCCGACGACGTCGCGGCGGTGTACGAGCGCGTGCTCGACGTCGCGATCGCGATGCTCCGCTCCGATGGGGCGGTGCTGCAGCTCTACGTGCCCGAACGCGACGCGCTCGAGCTCCTCGCGGCGCGCGGGCTGCCGGCGTCGATGCTCGGGCCCTGGCATTGGACCGAGCGCAGCGCGACGACCGTCGCGGCCAACGCCTTCCGCGACCGCGCACGAGTCGGCGTCCGTGATCTCGCGGCCCAGCACGATCGCTTCGCCGGCGTGCTCGAGTACGGCATCCACGCGGTGCAGGCTACACCGCTGATCTCGCGTACCGGCGAGCTCGTCGGCACGTTGTCGACGCAATGGCGGCAGCCGCACGAGGCGTCGGCGCGCGAGCTCGAGCTGTTCGACGCGCTGGCATGTCAGGCCACCGACCTGATCGAGCGCTCGCGCGATGCCGCGAAGTTGCGCGAGAGCGAAGCGCGCTACCGCACGCTGTTCGAATCGCTCGACGATGGGTTCTACCTCGTCGAGATCGATTGCGATGGCGAAGGCCGCTGCATCGACGCGCGCTATATCGCCGAGAATCCGGCGGCGATCGCGATGTCGGGCCTCGAGCTCGCCGGCAAGAGCTTGCGCAGCGCGCTGCCCGATGCGAACGAGCGCTGGTACCAGGTCGCGACGCGCGTGGTCGCCACCGGCGTCGCCGAACGCGTCGAGATCGAAGAAGGCAATCGCTGGTACGAAGCGCGGATCTTTCGGCCGGAACCGGAAGCGCCGCACAGCCGGCGCGTCGCGATCGTGTGGCGCGACGCGACGGAACGTCGCCGCACCGCCGCACGCGACGAGTTCTTGCTCAAGCTCTCCGACGCGCTGCGTCCACTCGCCGACACGCTCGACATTCAGGCGAGCGCATTGCGCTTGCTCGGCGAGCGGTTAGCCGCGAGCCGCGTGGTCTACGCGTGGATCCTCGGCGAGGGCAACGCGTGCGAGGTCGTCGTCAACTATCGCGCCGACGGCGTGCAGTCGGTCGTCGGCATGCACGTCGTCGGCGACTACATGCGAGAGCGGCTGCGCGCCGGCACGACGATGGTCGTTCCGGATACCGGGCTCGTCGCCGACAATCGCGCCGAAGAACGCGCCGCGCATCGCAGATCGCGCATTCTCGCCCACGTCACGGTGCCGCTCGTCAAAGGCGGCCGCCTGATCAGCTTCATGAGCGCGCACAGCGAACGCGTGCGCGCGTGGACCGCAGATGACGTCGTGCTCGTCGAGCGTACCGCCGAGCAAACCTGGGCCGCGGTCGAGCGTGCGATGGCCGAAGTCGAAGTGCGCCGCGCGCGCGATCAGCTCGAGCTGCGCGTCGCCGAGCGCACCGACGAGCTCGCCCGCGCGAACGCCGAGCTCCGCGACGAGATGACCGAGCGCCAAAAGCTGCAGCGCCAGCTCGCGACCGCGCAGGAGGCCGAGCGCCGCCGCGTCGCGCGCGACCTCCACGATCAGACCGGCCAGCTGCTGGCGGGCCTCGCGATCGCCGTACGCAGCATCGCGACCGCGCCCGAAAAGCTCTCCGACTTGCGCTCGATCGCCGACGAGCTCGCGGCGCAGGTTCACGCGCTCGCGGTGCAGTTGCGGCCGACCGCGCTCGACGATCTCGGGCTCGTGCCCGCGTTGCGCCAGCTGATCGACGGCTGGGCCGCGCGCGTCGGCGTGCCGGTCGATTTCGAGACCGCCACGCTCGCGGAGCGTTTGCCGCCGGAGGTCGAGACCGTGCTCTATCGCGTCGTGCAAGAGGCGTTGACGAACACCTACAAGCACGCCGACGCGACCGCGGTCAGCGTGATTTGCTCGAGCCTCGACGGCGTCGCGAGCGCGATCGTCGAGGACAACGGCTGCGGATTCGATCCGACCGCGATCCCGAAAGACCGCATCGGCCTGCTCGGGATGCGCGAACGCGTGGAGCTCGCCGGCGGCGAGCTCGTGGTCGAATCGGGGCGGAATCGCGGCACGACGGTGATCGCGCGCATCCCGCTGCGCGAGTGACGCTTATTTGCCCGCTCGCTACGCCGCGAGCCAGCCGCGTTCGATCGCATAGCGCACGAGCTCGGCGCGCGTGCGGATGTTGAGCTTTTCCATGCCACGCGCTTTGTACGTCTCGACCGTGCGCAAGCCGACCTGCAGCGCCGCCGCGATCATCTTCATCGCGTGACCGCGCGCGATCCGCGTCAGCACTTCGGTCTCGCGCTCGCTGAGCTCGGTCGTGCGACCGGGCGCCGACCGCATCGTCAGCTGATGCAGCGCCGGCGGATTCATGATCACCGGATCGACGAAGATCTCGCCGGCGGCGACCGTGCGAATCGCGCGCACGAGCTCGTCACCCGCCGCGCGCTTGACGACGTAGCCGCACGCGCCGACCGCCATCATCTGGTCGACGTAGCCGCGATCCTCGTGCGCCGACAGTGCCAGCACTTTCACGCCGGGCTGTTGTCGCCGCAGCTCTTCGGCGGCTTGTGGTCCGCTCATCCCAGGCATCGACACGTCGAGCACGGCGACATCGGGATGCGTAGCGATCACGCCCGCGACGGCCGTCTGGCCATCGTCGGCTTCGCCCACGACTGTCATGTCCGGCTGAGCATCGACCAACCCACGTAGTCCCCTGCGAAAGATCGGGTGATCATCGGCTAGGAACACTCTCACCGCACTGCCTTCCATACCCGCTCATCTTACTCGCGTTTTTACGAGCCAACACTACAAATACCCCGTCGCGACCCGACTTGCGGCAACGTCGCCCGCCTCGTAGATTGCGCCACCATGCCCGAGTCCGAGCTACCAGCGCCGATCGCGAGACGCCGTACGTTCGCGATCATCGCGCATCCCGACGCCGGCAAGACCACGCTAACCGAGAAGCTGCTGCTGTTCGGCGGCGCGATCCAGCTCGCCGGCGCCGTCAAAGCCCGCGGCGACCGCCGCCGCGCACGGTCGGACTGGATGAAGGTGGAGCGCGAGCGAGGTATTTCCGTGACGACGTCCGTGATGACGTTTGATTACAGCGCCTGTACGTTCAACCTGCTCGACACGCCGGGTCACGAAGATTTCTCCGAAGACACGTATCGCACGCTCACCGCCGTCGATTCGGCCGTGATGGTGATCGACGCGGCGAAGGGCATCGAGACACAGACGCGCAAGCTGTTCGAGGTCTGTCGATTGCGCGACGTGCCGATCGCGACGTTCATCAACAAGATGGATCGCGAGGGCCGCGACCCGTTCGAGCTGCTCGACGAGATCGCGCACGATCTCCAGCTCGACGTCGTACCCGCGAGCTGGCCGATCGGCTCCGGCCGCGAATTCTTGGGTTGCTACGATCTGTTTCGAGATCAGCTGATCTTGATGGAGCGCAGCAAAGGCGAATACCTGCAAGAAGGCGTGACCTTGTCGGGCCTCGCCGATCCGAAGCTCGATCAGATGCTGCCGGAACGCGCCGTCGCGAAGCTGCGCGAAGACGTCGCGATGGTGAAGGGGTTGTGCCCGAAGTTCGATCTCGACGCGTATCGCGAGGGCCACATGACGCCGGTGTTCTTCGGCTCCGCCGTGAACAACTTCGGCGTACGCGAGCTGCTCGCCGGGCTCGCAGAGCTGGCACCGCCACCGCGCAAGCAGCCGACGCGCGAGCGCCAGGTCGCGCCCGACGAGCCGAAAGTTTCGGGCTTCGTGTTCAAGATCCAGGCGAACATGGATCCGAAGCACCGCGACCGCATCGCGTTCGTGCGGCTCGCATCCGGTCACTTCACGCGCGGCATGAAGCTCACCGTGCCGCGCACCGGCAAATCGCTCGGCGTACACAATGCGATGCTGTTTCAAGCGAACGAGCGCGAGCTGGCCGAAGAGGCGTGGGCCGGCGACATCATCGGCATTCCCAATCACGGCACGCTGCGCATCGGCGACGCGCTCACCGAAGGTGAAGGCCTGCACTTCACGGGGATCCCGAGCTTCGCGCCCGAGTTCTTGCGCCGCGTGCGGCCCGACGATCCGATGAAGTCCAAGCACCTCGGCCGCGCGCTCGAGCAGATCGCCGAAGAGGGCGGCGCGCAGGTGTTCAAGCTGCTGCTCGGCTCGGACTTCGTGGTCGGCGTGGTCGGCGCACTGCAGTTCGACGTGCTCGCCGATCGCATTCGCAGCGAGTACGACCTGCCCTGTCACTTCGAAGCGACGAGCTTCGAGGTCGCGCGCTGGGTCGACGCGGACGATCCGAAGCTGATCCGCAAGTTCGCCGATCAGAATCGCGACAACATCGCCGAGGATCACAGCGGCGCGACCGTGTTCCTCGCGCGCAACGACTGGCAGCTCAACCGCGCGAAACAAGACTTCCCGCAGTTGCGGTTCTTGCAGACGCGCGAGCAAGCGCCGCTCACGCAAGCGGCCGTGTGACCGAAACGGTCGCGCTGTTTCGCTACCTGCCCGAGCTCGTCGATCGCGTCGCGTGGGCGCGGCTCGGCGATTGGCCGACGCCGATCGATTCGGTGATCGTCGACGGCCGGCCGATCTGGATCAAGCGCGAGTGCGACTCGAGCACCCGTTACGGCGGCAACAAGATCCGCACGCTCGAAGCCTGGCTCGGCCACGCTCGCGCGCTCGGCAAGCGCCGGATCTGGGCGATCGGCGCGACCGGCTCGAACCACGCGATCGCGACGATCTTGCACGCGCGCGCGATCGGTCTCGATGCCGGCGCGATCGTGTTTCCGCAACCCGAGAGCTCGTGGGCCGACGAAAACTTCGGCGCGATGCGCGACTCGGGCTGCGAGCTCGTGAAGCTCCGCCACGTGATCGAAGTTCCGTTCGCGGCGCTCGCGATCGCGCGGCGTGATCGCGACGGCATCGTGATGCCGCCCGGCGGTGCGACGCCGCTCGGTGCGTTCGGCGCACTGTCGGCCGCGCTCGAGCTCGCCGATCAGATCACAGCCGGTCTCGCGCCGCCGCCGCGCCGCATCGTGTTGCCGATCGGCAGCACGTGCACGACCGCTGGCCTGCTCGCCGGCTTCGCGCTCGCGAAATCACTCGGCGCATGGCCGTGGACGCTGCCGATCGTTCACGCGGTTCGCGTGACGCCGTGGCCGGTGACGTCGCGGCTTCGCACGGCCGCGCTCGCCGCGCGCACGCTCGCCCGCGCCGGCAAGCCGGTACCGTTCACGCAGCTGTTGCGCCGGCTCGTGGTCGATGGCCGCGAGCTCGGCGGCGGCTACGGCCGGACCACGCCGCGATCGATCGCCGCCGCGCACGCCCTCGCGGATGCACGTCTTCGGATCGATGGCGTGTACTCGGCGAAAGCAGCTGCCGCTCTGTTGCGCCTGCACCGCGAGCGCGTCGGCCCGCTGATGTTCTGGGCGACGAAGACCGCTACTTCGAGTCGCTAGCCTTCACAGCTTTCGCAGCTGCTTTCGCGCGCGTCTGTTCCTGCTTTTCGACCGCGTCCGCGATGTACGACGCGCATTGCCTGAGCGTTCGATCGTTCGCGATGTTGATCGCGTAGTACTCGGGCGAACGCGCCTGGATCGCGGCGGCGACCGTCGCGGCTTCCTGACACGAACCTTTGCGGACGAGCTGCGCGACGCTGTCGTGCTGCTCGCGCGCCCACGGGTCCGCGGCTTCCGCGGCTTTCCGGTCGGTCGCCTTCGCCGCATCGCCGCCGGCTGCGCCGGTCGTCGCCGTACCGACGGTAGCCATCGACGTTTGCGGCGCCGACGCGGGCGGAGCCGCCTTGCCGTTGTAGCCCTGCTGGTCTTTCGCTGGCTCGTTTTCGGCGAGCGCAGGCCCCGAGTCGTCCTTCGCGAGCTCCTTCGGCTCGAACCGCTTCGGTGCGACTTCGACGCCCTGCTTGATCGCGTGCTCGGCGGTCGGTTTTTTCGCGACGACGCTCTGATCGCGGGCGCGATCGAGCGCGAGCCGTTTGTCGTCGACATCGGCCGAGATACCGTCGCTGTCGGCAACCTTCGTGTTGCCGGTCGGCGCCGCGGACGCCGCGCTCGGCGGCGTGTCGGCCGCAGAGCCATACGCGACGGTCGGCGTCGTCTGCGAGGTCACGCTCGCGGATGGCGAGCCCACGGCGACGGCAACGGGCGCCGATGGTTCGGCGAGATCTGCGCCCTTCTTCATATAGAG
This sequence comes from Kofleriaceae bacterium, assembly GCA_036271395.1. Taxonomy (GTDB): domain Bacteria; phylum Myxococcota_A; class Polyangia; order Haliangiales; family Haliangiaceae; genus JABFXX01. The sequence goes on along the minus strand of DATBAS010000076.1, from coordinate 6,349 downwards.
CGTGCCCGCGACACCGACCACGACGACGAGCATTGCCGCCGCGGCCATCGCCGGGTGCGACATGAACGAGCGCACGAATCGCGCGAACCAGCTGTCGCCCGTCGCTTCGCTCCGCGGCGCGCGGCGTGCGGCCTCTTGAACGAGCAGCGCGGAGACCGCCGGCGGCGGCTCGAACCACAGCTCGAAGAAGCGCGCCTCGACCAGCGCCTTGCGAGTCGAGCGTAGATCGTCGAGCGCCGTCCGATCGGTCGGATGGGACTCGAGGTGAGCCGCCAGCCGCGCTTCATCGGCGGGCCCGAGCTCGCCGTAGAGCGCGCCGACCAGCAGCGCATCGAGTTCCTGATCCACCATCTGACGTTCCTTATACTACGCGTGTATGCATCGAGCGACGACGCTCGAAGCCAGCAGAAACGCGCACTTGGCACTTACTTCGTACCGGTCGCGGTTCTTGTGGCTTTGCGATGCCAATACAAACGTAGCAAAGGGCCCGTGGATCTAATCGCGTGCCAGGGCTGTAAGTCTCGGTCCTCTCAGTCCTTGTTGGGCTCGCAGCTCCAGTCGACGTTGTCGATGGTCCAGTCGTCGTCGCCGCACACCGCCGCCGTAGCCTCCCTGGTTTGCGAGGTGCCGTCGACGAGCGCGAGCTTCGCCGATGTCGGATGCACGGCGCGGCGCTTCTTCGACGCCGGCGCGCACACGACGCGCCACTCGATCGTGCAGTCGAGCGGCATCGAGCACGCGTTCTTGATCGTGAACGCCATCGCGTCTTCGCCCTTCGATACCTGATCGAACGCGGCACAGTCGCCGACTGATTTCTTGTGCTCGTCGGCGACAGCGGGAAGTGAAAACAGCGCGAGGGCAAAGCTCACCCATCGCGCGCGATGTAGCGCACGCATGCGGATCTCCTGCGAATGGGCGCGCGGTCGTCATCGCGATCGACGACAAACGCAGCTGCCGGTTACGCAGCGTGTGACAACGCGCGAGCCGACCGGTTTCGAAATTCTGCGCGTGCAGGCAAACTGCGCGAATGGCTAACCCGCTCGAGGTATTTCGAGACGACGCGCTCGCCGGTCACGTGGCGCTCGTCACCGGCGGTGGCACCGGCATCTGTCGCGGCATCGCGCGCGCGTATGCGCGGCTCGGCGCGAACGTGTGCATTGTCAGCCGCAAAGCCGACGTGATCGATCAGACGGCCCGCGAGATCTCGGCGGAGACGGGCCAGAGCGTGCTCGCGGTTGCGACCGACGTCCGCGATCCGGACGCCATCGCGCGCGCGGTCGCGGCGACGCTCGAGCGCTTCGGCAAGCTCGACACGCTGGTCAACGGCGCCGCCGGCAACTTTCTCGCGCCCGCCGCCGGACTGTCGCCGAACGGCTTTCGCACGGTGATCGAGATCGACTTGCTCGGCACGTTCTTCGCGGCGCGCGCCGCGTTCGAGGCGCTGCAGCGAGCCGGCGACGGGCTCGTGCTCAACATCAGCGCGACGCTGCACTATCACGGCACGCCGCTGCAGATTCACGCGTCGGCCGCGAAGGCCGGCGTCGACGCGATGACGAAGAACCTCGCGGTCGAGTGGGGCCGCTTCGGCATTCGCGCGTGCGGGATCGCGCCCGGACCGATCGGCGACACCGAAGGCATGCGCCGGCTCGCAACGCCCGACGTCGCAGACAAGGCGAAGCAGGCGATCCCCGCCGGCCGCTTCGGTGCGATCGACGAGATCGCCGCCGCTGCCGTGTTCTTGCGCTCGCCCGCGGCCGCGTACGTCACCGGCCACACGCTCGTCGTCGACGGTGGGCACTCGATCGCGACGCCATCGGTCGCGGGCGTATGACGCGGCGAAAGGCCGCATCGAACGAGCCGTCGCAGCTCGACGTCGCGTCGCCGGCGCGCGCGATCGCGCTCGAGCTCGTCGGCGGCCGCGCACACTATGACCGCGTGATCGCCGCGGTGCTCGACGCCAACGTCAGCGTGTGGATCGCGACCGCGAACGTCAAAGAGCTGATGGTCGAAGACGGTCGCGCGCGGCCCGGCCGGCGCCGCTCGATGAAGCGCAGCGAGTACATCTCGATCCTCACTCGACTCGACGAGCTCGCGAAGCGCGGGGTCGAGCTGCGCTTGCTCCACGCCGAGCTGCCATCGCGGCCATTTCGCGCCGAGATCGCGCATCATCCTCGCCTCTTGCGCGGCGGCCTCGCGCTTCGCCGTTGCCCACGCGTTCACATGAAAGCCGTGATCGTCGACGGCGCACTGCTCTATCTCGGCAGCGCGAACTGGACCGGCGCCGGACTCGGCGCGAAAGGCAGTGGCCGCCGCAACTTCGAGCTCGGCATCGTCACGGACGACGCGCCGCTCCTCGATCAGGTCCAGTCGCTCTACGACCGGATCTGGACCGGCAAAGAATGCAAAAGCTGCCGGCTGCGCGAAGCATGCCCGAACCCCCTCGACAGGGACGGTGTCCACTAAGACAACTTAAGGCGCGTAAGTAACCAGGATCGTTGAGGCACGGGGGACGGAGGTCAACTTGCGCGAACGAGCTGTAACCGCCGGCCAAACGTCGTGCACGATCTCAGCAGTGACCGTGGCAGCGGCGTACGTCGAAGACGTCTTGCTGGTCGACCGGTGTCTCACCGGCGAGCCAGCGGCGACGCGCGAGCTGTTTCGGCGCCATCGCGCGCGCGTGCACGCGAGCTTGTTCCGCGTGCTCGGCTCGAACCGCGACATGGACGACTTGCTGCAAGACGCGTTTTTCCAAGTCTTCCGATCGCTGCGCGGCTGGCGCGCCGAGGCGAGCCTCGCGACGTGGATCGATCGCGTCGCGATGCGCGTCGCGTACCGGTATCTGTCGCAACGCAGCCGCCGCGTGCAGACCGATCCGATCAGCGACGACGAGATCATCGCCGACGAGACCTCGCATCACGCCGCCAGCGGCGCGCGCCGCCAACTCGCACGCGACGGCGTCCGCCGCCTCTATGAAGTGCTCGACGAGCTCGGCGCCGCGTCGCGCCTCGCGTTCACGCTGCACGAGATCGATGGCCGCTCGCTCGCCGACGTCGCCGAGCTCGTCGGCAGCTCGGTGACCGCGACCAAGCTCCGCGTCTGGCGCGCGCGTAACAAGCTCGAAGCCGCCGCAGCGGCCGATCCGGTGCTGCGCGAGTTTCTCGCCGAGGGGGCCGCGTGAAGCTCGACAAACGCATCACCGTCGAGCCGCTCGACGAAGAGCGCCTCACCAACATCGAGCGCAAGCTCGTCGTCGCCGTGTCGTCGAGCCGGCCCGATCCGGTCTCGCGCCGGCCGCTCGTCTGGATCACGGCGATGATCGCGGCCGCGGCGGTGCTGATCGTGTTTGTCGTGCGCCGGCCGGTGCCGCCGAGCTCGATCGCGATCAGCGAGCCCGCGCCCGAGCGCGTGTCGATCGCGACCGAAGCCGAGCACTCGACGCTCGCGCTCGATGACGCGACGATCACCAGCGATCCAGCGACCAAGTTCGAGGTCGCGCGCACGAGCGGCCGCGTCGTCATCGACATCACCCACGGCCGCCTCGATCTCGCGGTCCAACACCGCGCCGGTCGCGCGCTCGTGATCCGCGCCGGCGACACGGAGATCGAAGATATCGGCACGCACTTCTCGGTCGCGTACGACGGCACCACGGTCGACGTGCGGGTCAGCGAAGGCGAAGTTCGCGTCACGCGCGATCATCGCGACACGCGCGTCGCCGCCGGCAACGCGTGGACCACGGCGCGCGGGCTCGTCGCGCTCGACGAGCTCGTGCCGGCCACGAAGCCGACGACGGCGACGACGATCGCGCTCGTGACGCCGCCCGCACCCTCGCCACCGCCGGTACCCGTACGTGTGCCCGTCGTCGCTGCGCCGGCGCACGTCGCCATCGCCGCGCCGCCGCCGTCCGTCGAGCATGTCGCCGTCGCGCCTGCCGATCCGTACGTCGATCTCCGGACCGCGATCCGCGTGCAGCCGATCGCGTTCGATCCGAACATCGACGGCAAAGCCGACGCGGCCACCGAGATCGCGAAGCTCAAGCTGCGCGCGTACTCGCCGACGACGGTCGGCGACGATGCCTCGGCCGCGCTCTATCGCATCGCCGTCTTGCTGCATCGCCCGCTCGGCCAAGACGCGGCCGCGCTGGGCACGCTCGAGCTCTATCGCCGCCGCTTCACGAATGGCAAGGAGCGTATCGCTGCCATGTGGCTTCGCGTGCGCATCGCATGCGGGCACACGATCGACGAAGAATGCCGGTCGGCCGCCTACAGTTACCAGCGCGAAGTCCCGACGGGCGATGCCGCCGACGTTGCGATCCGAATCACCAACGCGCAGTAGTATGATGGTCGAGTGGCGCGGCCACGCGTGCTGCTCGAGCTAGGCGGCGACGAGGCGTTGACGCGCGACCTCGCGGCCGGCGGCACGTTTGCCGTCGGCTGCACGCTCGCGCTCGGCGAAGAGTGCGAGCTCGTCGTCGGCGAGCTCGTGCTGACGGCACGCGTCGTGTTCGTCGACGACCGTGGCGCCGGACTGGAGCTCGTCGGCGGTGCGCTCGCGCCCGCCGCGATCGAGCTCGATGACATCGACGAGCCCGCTAACCGCGCGCCGACACTGCACGAGCGATTACGTGGCTTGACACTCGTGCAGCAAGTCAAGCGGGCCCAAAAAGCCGAGGTCTCGGAGCGAATCCTGCTCGAGCGCATCTACGGCAAGACGGTCTGGGAGGCGCTGCTGCGCAATCCGCGCCTCACCGGCCCCGAGGTCGCGCGCATCGCGCGAATGGGCGCGTTGCCGCGGCCGATGATCGAGCTCATCGTCGGCAATGGTGGGTGGCTGCAGATCCCCGAGGTGCGCCGCGCCCTGTTGGCGAACCCGCGGCTCGGCACCGATCAGATCCTGCGCGTGTTGCGACTGCTGCCGAGACACGAGCTCAAGATCGCCGCGAGCACGACCGGCTATCCGCGGCCCGTGCGCGATGCCGCGAAGCGCCTTGTCCGCGAGCTCGGCTAGTCATGTATGGTCCGCGCCATGCGACCCGACGGCCGACGTTTCGATCAGCTCCGCCCACTCGAGATCATCACCGGATTTCAAAAGCACGCCGAAGGATCTGCGCTGATCAAATTCGGCGACACGCACGTGCTCTGCGCGGCAAGCGTCGAGACCGGCGTACCGTCGTTTCTCGTCGGCAAGAACCAGGGCTGGCTGACCGCCGAGTACGCGATGCTGCCGCGCTCGACCCACACGCGGACCAAGCGCGATCCCGGCGGTCGAGGCAAAGAGATCCAGCGCCTGATCGGCCGCTCGTTGCGCGCCGCGGTCGATCTCTCGCACCTGGGCGAGCGCACGATCAACGTCGACTGCGACGTCTTGCAGGCCGACGGCGGCACGCGCGTCGCATCGATCACCGGCGCGTGGGTCGCGCTCGCGCTCGCGATCACCAAGCTTGCAAAAGCCGGCACGCTGCCCGACACGCGTGCGCTGCGTCCACCGGTCGCGGCGGTCTCGGTCGGCGTCGTCGGCGGCGAAGTCGTGCTCGATCTGCCGTACGTCGAAGATTCGAAAGCCGACGTCGACATGAACGTGGTCGGCGACGAGGCCGGCAAGCTGATCGAGGTCCAAGGCACCGCCGAGCACGCGACGTTCGATCGCAAGCAGCTCGACGCGATGCTCGACCTCGCGCTCGCCGGCATTCGCGAGCTCACGCAGGCCCAGCGCCGAGCCGTCGTGTGACTCTCGTCTTCGCGACGCGCAACCACGGCAAGCTCGTCGAGCTTCGCGAGCTACTCGCCGGGTTCGACGTGCTCTCGATCGACGAAGCCGCCGCGCGGCTCGGTCGCGCGATTCCCGACGTCGTCGAAGACGCCGACACGTTCGCAGGCAACGCCGCCAAGAAAGCGCGCGAAGTCTCCGCGTTCACGCAGCTCCCCGCGCTCGCCGATGACAGCGGGCTCGAGGTCGACGCGCTCGACGGCGCACCCGGCGTCTTCAGCGCGCGCTATGCCGGCAACGGCCACGACGATGCAGCGAACAACGCGAAGCTGCTCGAGGCGCTCGCCGGTGTGCCCGCCGCGCGACGGACCGCGCGATTTCGCGCCGCGCTCGCGCTGGCCGATGTGGCCGGCCCACTCGGCGATCGCGTGCTCGCCGCCGACGGCATGTGCGAAGGCGTCATTCTCGATGCGCCGCGCGGCACCGGCGGCTTCGGTTACGACCCGTTGTTCTACGCGCCGGAGCTCGCGATGACGTTCGCCGAAGCCGGAGTCGGCTCGAAGAGCCAGCTTTCGCACCGCGCGCGTGCGATGGCGGCGATGAAGCCGCAGCTCGTCGCATATCTGGCCGGCGCTCGATAAACGCC
>DATBAS010000075.1:0-40737 GCA_036271395.1 Kofleriaceae bacterium | reverse complement strand
GGCAGCTCGCCGGGCTTGCCTTGCGCGACGTCGAGGTCGATGGCGGCGCCGGCGGTGCCGCGCGACGCGCCTTTGGTCAGCGTCGCGAGGTCGAAGTCGCCGGTCGTGATCTTGCCGGCGACGTGCTTGGCGGCGAGATCGGCGACGAGCGTCGCGTCGATCGGCGTCGCGCCGAGCAGGCCACCGAGCGAGACGTGGCCGTCTTTGGTCGCGGCGACCATCAACTCGGCGTTGTCGGGCAGCTCGATGCCGGTGAGCTTCGCGAGCTCGGCTTTCGGTGCGACGAGCTTGAGGCCGCCGCTGAACCGCGTGCCTTGCTTGACGAGCTCGACGTCGTGCGCCGCGAGCGAGATGCCGTCGATCGCGACCGTCACCGCCGGCGCGACGGTGTGATCGGCGTCGTCTTTTATCAGCGCCGCGATCGAGATCGGCACGTGCTGCTGGCGCCACACGGCGGTGAGCGAGACGCCGCCGCCGCGCATGCCGTTCGAGTGCAGGGTCGCGTTCGCGGTGACCGACAGGTTATCGAGATCGACCACGCCGTACTGCGACGTGCCGGTGTCGTACATGACATGCGCGCGGCGCAGCGCGACGCCGCCGAGATCGACGTTCCACGTCGACTTCGATTCCGGCTTCGCGGGTTCCGGAGATGGTTTCATCAACGTCGCGAGCGTGTCCTTACCGATCTCGACGTCGACGTCGCTCGCGAGCACCTCTCCGATCGACACATCTTCGTGCACGAGGTCGAACAAGTGCGCGCGCACGCGCAGCTCGCCGACGCGAATCACCGGTTTGTGATCGGCGCCGCGGATCACGATGTCCTTGATGATCAGCTCGCCGAACGGCGTGCCTTCGACCTCGCCGACGCTGCCGCCGCCGGTGAACAAGCCATCCAGCTGCGCCTCGATCTCGCGGCGCTCGAGCTCGCGGCCCGGAGGCGTGTGAATGACGACGAGCGCGGCGGTGATGCCGAGCACGATCAGCGCGAGCAAGCCAAGGCCGATGCGCTTGAGCCATTTGCGCATCAGAACGCTTCTCCGAGGCTGAGGTGAAACGCGAACCGCGAGCCCGGCTCGGCATCTTCTGGTCCGAGCCGATTGAGCCGGTAGCCGAGGTCGACGCGAACCGGCCCGACGACGGTGAGCAAGCGCAAGCCGAGGCCGACGGCGTAGTAGAGCTTGTCGAACGCGAGGTCGCCCGGCGCCAACTCGACGTCGCCGGCGTCGAGGAATGCGACTTCTTCGAGCGGCATGCTCGCGACGTGGAAGAACCTGAAGCGCGCCTCGAAGCTCGAGTCGACCATGCCGGCGCCGCCGTACGGCACGGTTTGCGTGCTGCCCATCACCGGCCCGGTGACCTGCGGCGACAGCTCGCGCTCCGAGAAGCCGCGGTTGGAATTCGCGCCGCCGGCGTAGAACCGTTCGCTCGGCGGGATGTCGCCGAAGATCGCGCCGTAGCGCGCGCGCGCCGCGAACACGATCGGCCCGGCGGGCACGTAGCCGCGCAGCTCGGGGACGAGCTCTTCGTACTGATAATCGCCGCCGGCGAACTTGCCGCCTTCGAACGCCTGCAGCGCCGCGTAGACGCCGTAACGCGGGTTGATCGGATGATCGCGCAGATCGACGATGAACGACTCTTTGTAGGCGGCGGCGAGCTCGGTGCTCTGCAGCCCGATCGCCGTCGAGATCGGGCCGAGCACGAGCGGGCTGATGTCGCGAAAATCGTCGCGCTGGATTACCCAGCCGCCGGACACCAAGAAGCGCGGTGAGCCGAGCTGGAGCTGATATGCGAGCTGGAGCTCCGGCCCGTACATCGTGAACGCTTCGTAGGTGAGGTAGTTGAAGTCGACCTCGGCGACGCCGGTGCCGTGCGTGAGGAACAGATCCTGGCGACTCAGCTTCGCGATCGCGCGCACGCGCGGCTCGAAGCCACCGCCGTCGCGCAGGTACGCATACGCGGGTCGGAAATCGAGGTCGACGTCGTAGAGCGGCCGCGGCCAGCTCACGATCGAGTAGCCGAGCCGGCCGCGCACCTCGTAGTCGATCGGATCTGCGCCGAAGCCCGCGCCGTACGTCAGCTGGTGCCGCGCGGCGAGCGAGACCGCGATCTTGACGTCGACGACCGGTGCCTCGCCCGGCGCGAGCGTGATCTGCACGGTCGAGAATCGGTTCAGCGCGTAGATGTCGCGCTGCGTGCGCCGGATCATTCGCGGCGAGTACCGATCGCCCTTCTCGAAGTGCAGCCGGTCGAGGATCGCCTGCTCGAGATCGCCCGAGACGCCTTGTATGGTGACGGTGCCGAAGACGCAGCGCACGCCGGGCGTGAACTGCAGCACGATGATCGCGGTGTGCGTCGCGATCTCGGCATCGACGCTGGCATCGAGCTTCGCGTGCGCGTAGCCGGCGTTCTGCACGACCGTGAGCAGCGGCTGCTTGGCGTCGTCGTACGCTTCGTAGTGAAACGGCTCGCCCGACTTCAGCGGCAGCGCGTCGCGAACGTCGTGCTCGTTGACCTCGGGCGGCAGGCCCTTGATCTCGACGCGCGTCGTCGCGCGCTGGCCTTCGCGGACCGTGAAGATCACGGTCGCGGCATCGCCTTTGCGCTCGACGCGCGCCGCTACGTCGACGTCGAAGAAGCCTTCGCGCAAGTACTGGCCTTTGATCCGATCGGTGTCGAGCTGAACTTGATACGGATCGGCCGCGTAGCCTTGGCTCTCGGCGCGATGCAGCGCGAGCCCGTCGAGCAAGCTCTTGTTCGAGAGCTCGCGATTGCCCTCGAACTTGATCGACTCCAACCATTCGTCGCCCGGCTTGTGGACCGGCGCGTGGCGGCACGCGGCGATCAACAGCAGCACGACGAGTCTCCGATACACCGCATGCGGGTTCGCAAGATCGGGACCAGCGAGACGCGTGCCCTGCGGCGCGCCCGGATTCTTCGGGGCGCGCGCTCTCGCACGCCGTGCGGTGTACGCTCGCGCGACGTGTCACGCGTATTTCGAGCCGAATCGCTGCTCGCGATCGTGCGCTACATCGGATCGTGCGCGAGCGCGCAGTCCGCGATCGAATTCACGGTGCTCGATCCCGATCGCGGCCGCGGCCATCACGCCGGCGAGCTGATCGACGGCTTCGTGCACCGGCCGTGGCGCGTGTGGATCGATCTGGCAGAGCGGATGAGCCTGCGCATGCTGACGCCGATGCCGATCGCGCCGAACCTGGTCGCGCTGCGCTTCGAGCCGCTGGTGCGAGCCAAGCGCGCGCGCGATCGCGGCACCGAGCGCTACGGCGCCGATTCTTCGTTCGCGCGGATTCACAAGGCCGAGGATCCGAGCTTCGTGCTCGACCTCGCCGACGCGCTCGCCCGGATCGCGCTGCCCGCGAGCTCGCGGGTGCTCTCGCTCGGCGTCAACACCGGCGACGAGCTCGCGCTGTTGATGGAGCTCGGGGTCAGCGCGACGTTCGTCGGCGTCGATCACAGCGCCAGCGCGCTTGCCGTCGCGCGCGGCCGATTCGGCGCGAACGTCGAGCTCGTCGAAGCCGATCTCGCGGAACCGTTGGCCGCGCTCGGCCGCTTCGACCTCGTAACCGCGATCGGCGTCTTGCAGAGCAGCACGCTCGACGATCGCGCGCTCGTCCGCCGCGTGGTCCAGGACAACCTCGCAGCCGATGGCAGCGTGATCTTCGGGCTGCCCAACTGCCGCTACGTCGACGGCGAGACCGAGTACGGCGCGCGAATGGTCAACTTCACGCAGCCCGAGCTCGGTCTGCTCGTCAAAGACGCCGCGTTCTATCGCAAATACCTGCAACAACATCACCGCCAGGTCTTCGTGACCGGCAAGCACTACCTCCTCGTGACCGCGGTGCCGAACCGACAACAATCTGTTGTAGACGAACCCGATTCTCCGCGCGCCGCCGAGTGAGCATGCTACGGGCGACATGCTGACGATTCGCAAAGCGAACGAGCGCGGCCATGCGCGTCACGGCTGGCTCGATTCGCACCACACGTTCTCGTTCGCGGACTACTACGACCCCAAGCACATGGGGTTCCGCGCGCTGCGCGTGATCAACGACGACCGCGTCGAAGGCGGCCGCGGGTTCGGCGCGCATCCGCACCGCGACATGGAGATCATCTCGTACGTGCTCGACGGCGCGCTCTCGCACAGAGACTCGACCGGCACCGGCGCCGTGATCCGTCCCGGCGATGTCCAGCGCATGAGCGCGGGCAGCGGTGTCGTGCACAGCGAGGTCAATGCGTCGAAGACCGACGAAGTTCACTTCCTGCAGATCTGGCTCGTGCCGGACCAGCAGGGCATCGCGCCGGGCTACGAGCAGACGGCGTTCACCGACGCCGACAAGCGCGGCGCGTTCAAGCTCGTCGCGTCTCCCGATGGCCGCGACGGCAGCATCACGATCCACACCGACGCGCGGGTCTACGCGAGCATCGCCGGCGCCGGCGAATCGGCCGAGCTCGCGCTGCCGGCCGGGCGCTACGCGTGGGTGCACGTGGCACGCGGCACCGCGCGCATCAACGGCGAGCAGCTCGGCGCAGGCGACGGCATGGCGGTGTCGAACGAGCCGGTGCTGAAGCTCGAGGGTGTCGACGAGGCCGAAGTGCTGACGTTCGATCTCGCTTAGAGCTTCGGGTGATCCGAGGTGCTCGTGCCGACCGCGCGACGTGGGCGACGACGACGACAACACGGGGCGAGCTCTGGGTTGGGTCAGTGCCGCGTCTTCTCGAATGACGCGCGCGCGCGCTTGTGCGCCGCCTTGAACCGATCATCGAGCTGCTTCGCGCAGTTCTCGCCGATCACGGCCAGCGCCGCCGGGAAGATCTCGTGCTCTTCTTCAGCCGCATGCGTCGCGACGGCGTCGCCGAGCTCGTCGAATACCGTCATCCAGTCTTCGCCGGTCATCGGCATCGTGTTCAGCCGACCGATCAGCGCGGTGAGCGCGTCGGCCTCCCGCGCATGGCGCTCGACGTACGTCCTCAGCTGCGGCTCCTCTGCGAGGACCGGATAGACGGCCTCGAGCTCGGCGCGTTCGTGCGAGACCAGCGCGATCTCGATCGTCCGCCACAGCGGGTCGCGCTTCTTCGTGTCGTCGCGCACGCGGTCGATCAGCGCGACCGCCTCGCCGTGCTGCTTCGCGAGCGTCTGAAATACTCCGAGGAGGCCGTCGCGATGTGCCTCCATTGATTTCTCGAACCCACGTGCCTTGGCGACGACGATGTCGATCGGATTTGCCATCTCGTGCTCCTTTCTCGCTGAATCGAACTTGCGAACCACGGGCCGAATTTGTCACTCGCAGTTGACGACCACTGCGCCGGCCCGACGCAAGTCGAGCCGCCAGCCGCGCATCGACGACGATCGCCTGTTCTCGCGCACTTCGACGACGATCGCGCGTGGCACTGCCGCTGCACTACGCGACGACATGACCAACATCGACATCAGCTCTCTCGCAACGGTCGTCGGCGGCGCAGGCAAGGCCACCACCACCAAACCCGCCGCCACCGCGGCGCCCTCGGCGTCGTCGGCCGGCCAAACCGCGCTCACGCTCGGCGGCGATGCGCTGCAGGGCTGCCTGTCGGCGGTTCAAGGCCAAGGCTCGACCACGGGCGCCAAGACGAAAGCGGCGGCGCCGAACGCGCAGTCGCTCGGCCTGACCTGCGCGCTCGGCGCGGGCGAGAGCTTGATCAAAGGCCTCGGCGGTCTGTTCGGTGGCTCGTCGTCGAAGTAGTACGCTCGCCTCTTAGTGCATCGACAACGCGCAGTCGTGCTCGCGCTCGCGGTCGCCGCGATCGCATCCGCGGCGTGGCTCGCGGTTCGCGCGCGGCACTGGAACGACGAGCTCGCGATCGTCTCGCCGCTCGCGCGCATGCCGGCGCTCGCGATCGATCCGCACACGCCGCGGCTCGCGCGACGTGTCGTCATGATCGTGATCGACGGGCTCGGCATCGACGAGTCGCACCTGCCGTACCTCGACGAGCTGCGCGCGCGGGGCGCAGCCACGACCGCGCACGTGCCGTACCCGACGATCTCGCGGCCGAACTACGTCACGCTGCTCTCGGGCGTACCGCCGGCCGACAGCGGCGTCCGCGCGAACCGCGTCCGCATCCCGGTCACGCTCGATACCGTGCTCGATCGCGCGCGTGCCGCCGGCATGCGCGTCGCGACCGCGAGTGACTACGGCATGCTGCCGGCGTTGTTCGTGCGCGGCGCGAGCTCGCTCTCGGCGGTGCGCTGGACCGACGACAACCAGCCGGTGCCGCCGGCATCGTGGCCCGTCGACGTCGCCGAGCGCAGCGATTCGCTCGCCGAGCTCGGGCCGGTGATCGCGCGCTTGGCCGCGAGCGACGCGGCGCTGATCACCGCGCTCGTGCTCGACGTCGACCGCGCCGGTCACGCGCACGGCGTCGGCGCCGAATATCGCGCGGCCGCGCGCGACACCGATGCGATGCTGCGCGCCGCGTTCGCGCGCGTCGACCTTTCACGTGACGCGGTGATCGTCACCGCCGATCACGGCCACGTTGTCCCCGGTGGCCACGGCGGTATCGAGCGCGAAGTCTCGAACGTGCCGGTCGTGCTCGCGGGCGCCGGTGTGGTGCCGCACGCGACCGCCGGCGACGCGCGATCGATCGACATCGCCCCGACCGTCGCCGCGCTGCTCGGCGTGCCGTCGCCGGGCCACGCCGAAGGCCGCGCGCTCGTCGAGCTACTCGCGCTCTCGCCGGCCGATGCGGCGCGCCGGGCGAGCGCCGACCAGATTCGCGGCGCGATCGTGCGCGAGGTCGTCGCGGCGGCTCGAATCGACCGGCCCGATGTCGTGCAGCTCGCGCTGGTCGCGATCGGGCTCGTGCTCGCCGCGCTGCTCGCGTTCGCCCTGCGCGCCGCGATCGCGATCTCGCCGCGGTCGCTCGCCGGTGCGATCGGCATTCCCGCGATGGTCGTCGCGCTCGGTGCGATGACGCGCTGGCGGTTCTCGCCGTCGTACGTGCCGAGCCTGCCGCGCGTCGAGCTGATCGGCGGCATCTCGGCGCTGCTCGCGATCGCCGTGCAAGTCGTCGCGAGCTACATCGCGATCCGGCGAGCGCCCGACCGTCGCGTTCGAGGCAACGGCATCGCGTTCGTCGGGCTCGCGAGCTCGCTCGCGACCGTCGCGGCGGTGCGCGCTTGGTACGCGCCGCCGTTCATCGCCGTGCCGCCGCCGTTCTGGTTTGTCGCGGTTCCCGCGATCGAGCTCGGCGCGGCGACGGCCTGCATCGCGATCGCGATCACGCTCGCGATCGCCCGTCGCTAGGCTCAGCCGCCGCAGGAGTTATTATCGCCGGCGTTGCACAGCGCTTCACGCGTGCGATGGATCGCCGAATCGATGTCCTGAACCGCGCGGTGCTTCAAGTGCTTCGCGTAGTCGTTGTCCTCTTCCTTGTTGACGTCCTCTTTCGCGGCGCGTAGCGAATCGAGCGCCTTGTGCAGGCGGCCGCGGTACGGCGGGTCACCGGCATCGGCCGGCGGATGGTCGTCGAGGTTCTTGCCGTCGTCGATCGCGGCCTCTTTGATCTTGTGGATCGCGGCGTCGATGTCGCCGATCGCCCGCGACTCGTCCCACTTGACGTCGGAATCGCCGTGGCGGCGCTGCAGCATCCAGCGCGCGGTGCGCAGGTCGGTCAGCGCGTGCAGATAGGCTGGATGCGCGCCCGGCTGGTCGGCGACCGCGGGCTGCTCGAACACGCCGAGCGCCAGCGCGAACGGAAGGACAAGGGCGAGTAGTTTCGTCATGGGCCGATGCGATTTGCAGCGGTCGCGCCAGCACCCCGGATGAGATTTCGGCGACTTATGCGAGATCGCAACGGACGAAATGCCGCGGCGGGGCATTCGTCCAGCGCGTTGCCGCGCGCTGCCAGCATGACGAACGCGGGGTTACGCCTGCTTATTCTTCATCATCATCATCATCGGCATCATCATCGACATGCTGCTGCTGCTGCCGCTGTTGTTCTGGCTCAGCGAGCTGAGCGACGACTGCATCGTCGACATCATCTGCATCATCTCGGTCGACAACGTGTCGTCCGAGGTGCCGCTCGTGCACATTCGGGTGCCGCCGCCGACCGTTGCGAGCTGCTCGGTCGAGAGAGTGTCAAATCCGGGATGCGACATCATGCGTTCGACTACAGCAGTGATCGTGCCGAACATCTGATCAGCAGTTGCGGGCGCTTGGCAGATGCGTCGCGGCATCTCGCCGCATACCGGAAAAGACACCCGTCTCGCCCGGTAGACATCTCATCAGCATGTTGGTTCGCGACGCCCGCGCCAGGTACTTCGCGCAAAACGGGTTCTCCGAGGCGAGCTACCGCGATCGATTCACGCGCATTCCGCTGGGTCCGATCTCGCTGCCGATGTGGAACCCACCATCGCGCCAGCGCGCGGTCGCGCTTCACGACGTGCATCACGTGGCGACCGGCTACGCGACGACGTGGTCCGGCGAAGCCGAGATCGGCGCGTGGGAGATCGCGGCGGGCTGCGGGGAATTTGCGGCGGCGTGGATCTACGACGCGGCCGCGATGGCGTTCGGCGTGGCGATCTGCCCGCGCCGCACGTTTCGCGCGTTCGTGCGCGGGCGCCGCGCACGCTCGCTCTACGCCGGCGAGCGACGCGTCGACGACGTGCTCGATCTGCACGTCGACGAGCTATGCGCGTTGCTCCAGCTCGATCGCGACCGCGCGCCGGCGACCTGGCGCGATTACGTCGCGTTCGCGATCGCGTTGCCCCGCGCGCTCGTCGGCGCGGTGGCATCAGCGTTTTCATGACGCCGCCGGAACGTGTGATGCATTTGTCGAGGGCATGAAGCCCACCATCCTCTCGCTCATCTTCGTCGCGTCGACGGCGTATGCGATGCCGACCGATCAGGATCCCACCCAACTCGAAGTCAGCTCGCCCGCGTTCAACGCGAACCAGCCCATCCCCGCCGAGTACACGTGCGACGGCGCCGGGACCGCGCCGGCGTTGAACTGGTCGACGCCGCCGGCCGGGACGCGCAGTGTCGCCGTGCTCGCCGAAGATCCCGATGCGCCCAACGGCGCGTTCACGCACTGGCTGGTCACCGATATCAGCCCGCGCATGACGCACCTCGCGAAGGGCGGCACGACACCAGCCGGTGCATTTGCAGCGAACAACGACAAAGGCAAAGCCGGCTACACCGCGCCGTGCCCGACCGACGGCACGACGCATCACTACCACTTCCACGTATACGCGCTCGACATCACGCTCGACAAGCACATGAGCCATGGCGCATTTTCTGCGGCGATCCAGGGTCACGTGCTCGCGCAGGGCGAGCTCGTCGGGACGTTCGAGAAGTAGTCAGAGCGTCTTGAGGTACTCGATCACCGCGATGATCTCGGTGGGATCGAGCTGGGCCAAGAATGGATGACCGCTGGTGCCGAGCCCGGCACGCGCCGGCGCGGGTGCGCTCGCGACGCCGATCGTTTCGAGATCGTAGTCGGCCAGCGGATCGATCGCGTAACCCGCCGCGCGCTGCTCGGGCATCGTCGCGAGCACGGCGATGCTCGGCCACTGGCCGGCGTGCCCGTACGGCGCGCGAGCCCACACGTTGGTGAGGATCGGCGGCACGTAGCCGCCGGTCGCGCGCGAATGCGTGAGCCCGCCGGTGAGCGCGTTCGCGTTGTCGACGAAGCTCGCGGTGACGGCGTTCGCGCGCGCGGGATCGGTCTCGACGTCGCGCAGCGGCACGACCTGTTCGCGATAGTCGGTGATGCGGCCGTCGGGCGAGTAGCGACCGTGACACGGCGAACACTCGTCGAGGAACAGCGTGTGGCCGCGCTCTGCCTTCGCGCGATCGATCGCGCCCGGGAACACCGGCCGCACCGCCGGATGGCGCAGATACGCGGCGAGGCTCGCGCCTTGCTGCGGGTGGCGCAAGAACCACTCGGGGCGAACGCCGGCCGCAAAGTCGGCTTCGACGGCGAGCACCTCCATCGGGCCGGTGCCGACGCCGTCCCACGACAGCGTCTCGCGCTTGCCGAACCCGACCACGTCGGGGACCTTCGCCCAGCCGACATCCGGCGCGGTCTCGACCGCACGGCCGATCAGCAGCGCGATCGCGAGCGCGAACGTCTCGATCGTCGCGACGCGGCCCGGCGGTCCGTCGTGCACGCGCGCGAGAAATTCGCCGCGGGCTTTCGCACGCGCGACCAGCGCGTCGACGGTCGCGCCGACGAGCGCGTCGCGATACAGTGGCGGCCACGTCATGCGTCGCTCGGCGGCGGCGGCATCCGCGATCGGGCCGAGGATCTGCGCGGTGAAGCTCGGCTCGCGCGCCGCCTCGGCGAACGCCGCGTCGTAGGCGTGGATCCGCACGCGCTTGTTGGCCAGGCCGATCACGAGCGCTTCGCCGCCTCGCCAATGCAAGCGCTCGGCGTGGCACAGCGCGCAATTGGTGACGACGAACGCGGCGCCGGTGAGCGGATCGATCGTCAGGTGCATGCCGACCGGCAGGCCTTCGCGCTCGTCGAGATCAGCGCTGTTCGGCTTCTGCGCGCGCGCGATGAAGCCGAACTTCGCGGCGAGCTCGCGCGGATTTCCGCCGAACTCATCGGGGTACGCGCGCATCAGCGCGAGCCACATCGGATACGGCACGCCGGTGCGATACGGATCGCCGATGCCGGTGCGCGTGAAGATCGCCTCGCCCGCTTCGCGCGACGGCGTCGAGATCTCGTACTCGGGCGGCTCTGACATCGGCGCGCCGCTCGATGCCCACGGCGCCGGCGGCGGACCTTCCAGCTCGGCAGACTCCGCGCTCGACGGCAGCGGCATCGACGAGCCACACGCCGCAACGGCAACAACGACCACGATCGCGGAGAGCCCAGCGCGCATGTCGCCACGCTATCGCGTCGCGCACCCTTCCGGTGGATCTGATGTGCGCATCCGCCCGCGCGAGCGTCCAGCCGTGCCGTCGTTTCCCAGCCATGTGCGGGTACGCGGCTTGCTCTTGGTCAGCCTCATGCGAACGATCCAGAAGGTCGTAGTTCTCGGCGGAAACGGCGTCATGGGTGCGGGCTCCGGCGCGGTGTTCGCCGCCGCCGGAATTCGCACGGTGTTGCTCGCCCGCACGGCGGAAAAGGCGGCGGCCGGCGCCGCGCGTGCGCAGCAACTCGCGAAGGGTGCGATTCCCGACGGCGTGATGACCACCGGCACCTACGACGCGGACCTCGCGGCCGCGCTCGCCGATGCCGACTTGGTGCTCGAGGCCGTCGCGGAAGACGTCGCGACCAAGCGCGAGGTGCTGTCGCTGCTCGACAAGCTGCGCGGTCCCGATTCGATCATCGCGACGGTGTCGTCGGGATTGTCGATCGCCGATCTTTGCGCCGGATACTCGCCGTCGCTGCGCTCGCACTTTCTCGGCGTTCACTTGTTCAACCCACCGACGGCGATCCGCGGCTGCGAGCTGATCGCGCACGCCGGGACCGAGCTCGGCGTCGTCGCGGTCGTGCGCGACATGTTGGCGTCGGCGTGCAACCGCGAGGTCGTCGAGTGCTCCGACAAGCCGGCTTTCGCCGGCAACCGGCTCGGGTTCAAGTTGCTGAACGAAGCGGCGCAACTCGCCGAACAGCACGGCGTCGCGTTCATCGACCGTTTGCTCGGCCCGCAGACCGGCCGCGCGCTCGCGCCGCTCGCGACGATCGATCTCGTCGGCTGGGACGTGCACAAGGCCATCGTCGACAACCTGCACGCGCGCACGCGTGACACCGCCCGCGATTCGTTCGTGCTGCCGGCGTACGTGCAACGCGGCATCGAGCTCGGCCACCTCGGCCGCAAGACCAAGGCGCTCGGCGGCTTCTACCGCGACAAGGGTGCGTTCGCGCTCGATCCGAACTCGGGCGAGTACGTGCCGACCTCGCCGGTCGCATCACCGCTCGCCGAAGCGATGGAAGCGGTCCTCGCGACCAAGGGCTACGCCGGCGCGATGGATGTGATGTGCAACGCGCGCGGGCTCGAGGCCGAGCTGCTGCAGCGCGTGCTGCTCGGTTACATCTCGTACGGCCTCGGCCTCGTCGGCGAAGTCGTCGCGAGGCCGCGCGACATCGACCGCATCATGGGCTTCGGCTTCTGCTGGGCGCCGCCCGGGCTGCTCGCCGACGCGATCGGCGCCGAGCGCACGGCGCGCATGCTCGAGCAGATCCAGCTGCCGGTGCCCGAACCGGTGCTCGCCGCGGCACGCTCGCACCGCGCGATCTTCGACGAGCCCAGCGTCGACGCGAAGCGGTTCTTCGCCGTCGCAGCGTAGCTAGAGCGCGAGACCAAGCGACGCGGAGGGAGTTGCCGCGCAAACCCGGAACGCGCGGCGAGGCCGCCCCGACACGAGGTTCTCAGCGGCCTGCGACGGCTCACATCGCGGTGACGGTCACCGTGTACGTCTGCGTCGAGCTATCGGCCGCGGTGACGACATACGCGACCGGCATCGTGAAGTTGTTCGCGGTCACGCCGCTGGTTTGGACGATGGCGCCGACCGCGACGCTCTTGCCGGTCGTCGCGAACGTCGCGATGAGCCCGGTGACGTCGGTGCCGGCCGGCACGGTCGCCGCGATGGTCGTGCCGGTGATCGTCGCCGCGACGTCGGCCATCAGCGCCGCGTTGTCCTTCGACAGGAACTGAAAGCTCGTGATGTCCTTCGCCGGGCTCGCGGCGACGGTGACCGTGACCGTGTACGTCTGTGTCGAGCCATCCGCCGCGGTCACGACGTACGCGACCGGCATCGTGAAGTTGTTGGCGGTCACGGAGCTCGTCTGCACGACGCCGCCGACCGCGACGCTCGCGCCGGTGGTCGCAAACGTCGCGACGAGCGCGGTGACGCTGGTGCCGAACGGCACGGTCGCGGCGATCGCCGTGCCCGTGATCGTCGCGGTCACGTTCGCGGTCAATCCCGAATTGTGCACGGTTAAGAACTGGAAGCTCGTGATCGCTTTCGACGGGCTCGGCGCGATCGCGACCGTGACCGTGTAGCTCTTCGTCGATAGATCTGCGGCGGTGACCGTATAGATCACCTGCGTCGAGAAGTTGTTCGCGGTCACGCCGCTCGTCTGCACGATGCCGCCGACGCTGACCTTCGTGCCGGTCGTCGCGAACGTCGGGACGAGCGCGGTGACATCGGTGCCGAACGGCACGGTCGCGGCGATCGACGTGCCGTTGATCGTCGCGTCGACGTCGGCGGTCAAGCCCGGGTTGTCGACGGTGAGGAACGCGAAGCTCGTGATGTCCTTCTCGGTGCTCGGTGCGATCGTGACCGTCACCGTGTAGGTCTTCGTCGAGCCATCCGCGGCTTTGACCACGTACGCGACCGGCGCCGTGAAGTTGTCGGCGGTCACGCCGCTGACCTGCGCGACGTTGCCGACCGAAACGCTCGCGCCCGTCGTCGCGAACGAGGCGACGAGCTTCGTCACGTCGGTGCCGAACGGCACGGTCGCCGCGATCGTCGTGCCGTTGATCGTCGCGAGCACGTCCGCCGGCAGGTCGGCGTTGTCGGCCGACAGGAACGCGAAGCTCGTGATGTCTTTCGATGGGCTCGGCGCGATCGCGACGGTCACCACGTACGTCTGCGTCGTGCCGTCGGCCGCCGTCACGACGTAGCTCACCGGGCTGGTGAAGTTGTTCGGCGTCGCGCCGCTCACCTGCGCGATCGCGCCGACCGCGACGCTCACGCCGGTCGTCGCGAACGTGGCGACGAGCTTGGTCACGTCGGTGCCGAACGGCACGGTCGCCGTGATCGTCGTGCCGGTGATCGTCGCGTTGATGTTCGCGGTCAGGCCGGCGTTGTGCACCGTGAGGAACTCGAAGCTCGTGATCGCTTTCGCCGCGTTTTTCGCGACGGTCACCGCGACCGTGTACGTCTTCATCGAGCCATCGGCGGCGGTGACGACGTAGCTCACCGGCCCGGTGAAGTTGTTCGGCGTCACGCCGCTCACCTGCGCGACGCCGCCGACCGCGACGCTCTTGCCGGTCGTCTCGAACGTCGCGACGAGCGAATTCAGCTTCGTGCCGAACGGCACGGTCATCGCGATCGCCGTGCCGTTGATCGTCGCGTCGACGTCGGCGGTGAGGCCGGGGTTGTCGGCGGCCAGGAACGCGTACGTCATGATCTCCTTCGCGGTGCTCGTCGCGACCGCGATCGTGACCGCGTAGTTCTTCACCGACTGATCGGCCGCGGTGACCGTGTAGACGACCGGCTGGGTGAAATCGTTCGGCGTCGTGCCGCTGACCTGCGGCGTGGAGCCGACCGCGATCGCCGCGCCGGTCACGCCGAACGTCGCGACCAGCGTCGTCACGTCGGTGCCGTACGGCACGGTCGCCGAGATGTTGGTGCCGGTGATCGTCGCGGTGACGTCGGCGCTGAGCGACGGGTTGTCGGCCGCCAGGAACGCGTACGACGTGAGCTCTTTCGCGGTGCTCGATGCGCCCATCACGGTGACCGTGTAGTCCTGTGTCGAGCCATCGCCGGCTTTGACCTCGTACGTCACCGGGTTCGAGAAGTCGTTCGCGGTCGTGCCGCTGGTTTGCGCGATGCCACCGACGGTGACGTCGTCGCCGTTGGTCGTGAACGTCGCGACGAGCGCGCCGACGTCGGTGCCGAACGGCACGACCGCGGTGATCGACGTGCCGGTGATCGACGCCTGCACGTCGTTGTTCAAGTTCGGATTCTCGGCGGCGAGAAACGCGAACGCCGTGAGCTGCTTCGTCGAGCTGGTCGACGAATTGCCACCACACGCGACGACGATGACGACGAGACTCAAGAGCCAAGCGAACGAGCGCGACATTTCAGATGATCGTCGTGCTCGTCGCCAAAACCGTCAATTTAGCGAGTTCGCACGCCGGCGGTGTGCGCCGTGCGCGCACGCCCGATCCGGAATCTTCGCAGCACTGTCCACCGCCCACGAGTGCCGCGCATCTAGTCCGCATGCGCTTCGCGATTCGCTACATCCCGCTGTTCGCCATCCTGCTGTGCAGAGCTGCGTTCGGCTCGAGCGAGACCCGCAACGTCGGCGAGTTTCATGCCGTCGAGCTCGATGGCTCGACGCCGCTCGTGATCGACGTGCAGGTCGGCCCCGCGGTTCACGTCGAGCTCAGCGGCGATGCCGACGTCGTCGCGCGCATCGAGACGGTCGTGCGCGACGGCCGGCTCGTCGTCGGCACGCGCGACGAGCTACATCCGCAGACCAAGACGCGCGTGACGATCACGGTGCCGCGGCTCGACGCGCTCGCGATCACCGGCATCGGCACCATCGATGCCACCGGCGTGGCGGCGGCGTCGTTCGCGGTATCGATCGGCGGCACCGGCTCGATCAAGCTCGCAGGCGTCTCGAGCGGCGCGGCGTACCAGATCGGCGGCACCGGTGACATCGACGCCAAGAACCTCTCGCTCAAGACCGCGAGCGTCGCGATGGGAGGCACCGGTCACCTCGTCATGACCGCGAGCGATGCGGTGCAGATCGCGGTGGAAGGCGTCGGCAACGTCGAGGTGTTCGGGCACCCGAAATCGGTGACGAAGGCGATCACCGGCATGGGCCACGTCAGCTTTCGCTAGGCCGCCAGGCGATTTCCGTGACGGAACCGGCTGGCTGGCCGCACTCACATGGCGATGAACCGATTCGCCTTTGTGTGCTGTGTGTTGTGCGCGTGCCACGAGGCGGTGGACGTCGGCTACAACACGTCCAATACAACCAGCCCCGACGCGCCGGGCCCGCCGACCGCATTCGGCACACCCCGCTGGGCCATCGACCTCGGCACCGCGTATCGAGATGTCGGCGCCGCCGTCGCGATCAACTCGACCGGCGATGTCGTCGCCGCCGGCACGTTCGGCGGCCCCAACAACTCGATCGGAATCTCGACCCCGACCGGATTCGTCACTCAGCGCGCCGCGAGCGACGGCTCCGAGCGCTGGACCGCGTCCATGACGACGCTGGCGGATCTCTCGTACGTCGACGTCGCGGGCGTCGCGATCGATCCGACCGATGACTCGGTCGTCGTCACCGGCAGCTACATCGGTAGCGTCGACTTCGGCGGTCAGACGCTGAGCCTCGACGAGCCGCCCGAGCCGAATCACAGCGACATGTTCCTCGCGAGGTACACGTCGACCGGTGTGCTCCAATGGGCGCGGGGGCTCAGCCCGACGACGGACGCCGCTGGCACCACGATCGCGACCGATAGCGCGGGGCACGCGATCGTCGCCGGCCCGTTCACCGGCGGCTCGTTGACGTTCGGCAACGCGGAGTACAGCGAGCCAAGCATCTACGACAGCGCGGCGTTTCTCGTCGCGTACGATTCGGCCGGCGATCAGCTGTGGGGCCAAGGCTTTGTCGCCGACGACGGGTCCGGCGGCTCCAACGGCCCGGATGTCGCGAGCGTGACCGTCGACGCGAACGACGACGTGCTCGTCACCGGCGCGTTCCGCGGGCCGACGTCGCTCGGCGGTGTGACGCTCACGTCGGCAACCTCGGCGGCATTCCTCGAGCGGTTTGCCAGCGACGGGTCGTACGTGGCGTCGCACGTCGTGCCGACCGGCGGCACGTATCCGACGCAAGTCGTCGTCGATACATCGGGCCAGGTGCTCGTGCAGACGGTGCCGAGCACGCCCGGAGTCTGCGGGCTCTACGCGGTCGACGGCAGCGACGACGACCTGTGGTCCGCGTCGCTCGCCGATCACGGCGACAGCGGCCCGCAGCAGCGCTCGCTGGTCGCGACGCCGAGCGGTTCGGCGTTGAGCAGCGCGTGGATCGACTCCGCGACGAGCTACATGGAGGTCGTCGCGTTCGATTCGAGCGGGCATGGCAGCGCGAGCCAGTTCGGCAGTCGCACGTCCGGTCAACCATTCGACACGACGGCGCGCGCGACCGCTGCAGCCTCGACCGGCGCGATCGCGTTCACCGGCGATTTCGCCGGCGCGCTCCAGTTCGGCGGCAGCGTGCTGACGAACCAGATCAGCGGCGCCGGCAGCGACGTCGACCCGTTCAGCACCGACGTGTTCGTCGTGCTCGTCGATCCGGCGCCTTAGTTGGCAGGCCGCTGAGACCTCGTGTCGCGCCGCGCGGCGCTTGCGGTGACGAGACCACGAGCGCTCCCGAACAAGGTCGACACGTGATCTCGGTCCGGATACGTTCGTGGCAGCGCGGCACGACGCACGCGGCTGGCAGGAACGATCGTCGCCGCCGTCTAGCAGGCTTCTCTCAGCGGCCTGCTAGACCAGCGTCGAGCCCGCCAAGATCGTCCACGCTTGAATGACCTGGATCAGCGTCGCGGCATCGGGCGCGCGATAGGCGCACGTGAGCCCGCCGACCCGGCGCGTCGCGGGCACGAGCTCGGCGGCATCGGCGCACGCCGAGTTGACGAAGTCGAGCTCGAGCTCGAGCGGCAACGGCGGCGTGAACGGCGTGCGGCGATGCTTCACCGCGATCGCCGCCGCGGCGCGGATCTTCTCGCACGCGAGCGCCGGCGACAGCATCCGCGCGGCGTACCGCGTGATCGCATCCTTGACGACGACGGTCCCGACGTCGTCGCCGAGGTGATGTCTGGCCTGCGCGCATGCGGTCTGATCGCCGGTGACGAGCGTGACCGGCACGCCGAGCGAGCCGCACAGCGCCGCGTTGAGCGCGGTCTCGCTCCAATCGCTGCCGGCGACGCGAAGCCGCGCGACGACGCGGCCGGACATCGTGTGATCGAGGATGCCCGCGCGACTGCCGGCGCCGGCGTGATAACCGACGAACAGCGCGCACGCGGCGTCTTTGGTCACGCCCTGAACCATCGACAGCGGCTTGAGCGAGCCCGAGATCAGCTCGGCGCGGCGATCGAGCTCGTCGAGCAGGAGGTTACGCATGTCGCCGTGGCTGTCGTTGACGAGGACGTCGGTCGCGCCGCCTTCGAACGCGCCGGCGATCGCCGCGTTCGCTTCTGCCGTCATCCAGCGCCGCGCGCGTTCGTAGTCGTGGCCGGTGCGCCGCGTCTGATCGACGTGAACGACGCCGGCAACGCCTTCCATGTCGATGGAGATGTAAACGAGCATGGCCGACGATAAATCCCTTCGGTGCAGACCGAAACGTCGATCGCGTACGCTCTGCGGATGACCAACCCAGATCTCGTCGGGCTCGCCGGAGCGATCGCCGATGCGTCGCGCGCCGCGATGCTCGACGCGCTGATGGACGGCCGCGCGCACTCGATGGGCGAGCTCGCCGCGCGCGCACATGTGACAAGGCCGACCGCGAGCGAGCACGTCGCGCGACTCGTCGGCGCCAAGCTCGCGCGCGTTCGCCCCGGCGCCGATGGCCGCACGCGCGAGGTCACGCTCGCCGGGCCGCGCGCCGCTCGCTTGCTCGAGCGGATGGGAGCGTTCGCGCAGACGAGCGGTCGACCGACCGGCGAGCTGCGGTTCGCGCGCACCTGCTACGACCACCTCGCGGGTGTGCTCGGCGTGCGCGTGATCGACGCGCTGACCGCACGCGGATGGCTGAGCTCGCGCGACGGCGCGATCGTCGCCGAGCGCGGCGTGCTCGATTGGCTCGGCGAGCATCGCGCCGTGCTGCACGGTCGCCGTCCGCTCGTGCGCGCGTGCTTGGACTGGAGCGAGCGCGTGCCGCACCTTGCCGGTCAGCTCGGCGCCGCGATCGCGAGCGTCGCATTCGCCGAGCGCTGGATCGTGCGCGCGCGCCACAGCCGTATCGTTCGCGTCACGGCGCGCGGGCGAAACGCACTGATCCGGGAGCTCGGTGTCGAAACTTAATATATGTCGAGTTATTGCCACGCCGCGAAGCGCGGTCGAAGAAAGCTTATGCTCCGCGGGCTGTGAGGCGGTCTGTCGTGTTTGTGGCTATCGCGTTCGCGAGCGCGACGGCAGGAGCCGACGACACGATCGTGCTGACGCCGCGCACCGACCTCGGGCCGTATCGCTTCGACGCCGGCGCGTACGCCGGCATGCCTGCCGGATTGCCGGCCGGCATCGAGCCTGGCATCGGCCTGGGCGCGATGCGCGAGTGCGGCTGCGCCTTCGCGTACGGCGCGCGGCTCGCGATCGCCGGCATCACCGAATCGTCCGAGGAGTACACCACGAGCGATCTCGATTTTCGCGCGCGGCTCACGGTCGCGTTGCGTCACGTCGTCGGCCGCGGCGAGCTCGCGCTGCGCCTCGGCGGCGGCGCGAACATCGTCTACGAAGATCGCGT
Source organism: Kofleriaceae bacterium (assembly GCA_036271395.1). Taxonomy (GTDB): domain Bacteria; phylum Myxococcota_A; class Polyangia; order Haliangiales; family Haliangiaceae; genus JABFXX01. The sequence continues at coordinate 21,531 of DATBAS010000075.1, read as the reverse complement.
GCGCAACGGCGGCGATCGTGCCGGGCTCACCGGCGATGCGCTGCAGACCCGCACCGTCGCCGCCCTGCCCGCCGCGGATCTCGAAGGCGTGATCTCGCTGCACGTGATCGGCGGCTGGATGGTCATCGCGAGCGCGGGCCCGACCGGCGAGGTCTTGAACAGTAACTTTCACGCCGGCTTCGTCGGTGGCCTCGCGATCGGATGGCAGCCATGAAGCTCGCGTGGGTGATCGTGCTGCTGGCCTGCTGCGGCAAGCTGCAGGGCATCTCGGGCGAGGCGCCGCCGCTCGCGACGATGCAAGTCGAGATCACGGGCGATCCGGGCGCGCCCGGCGAGAACCTCTACGTCGCGCTCGTGTGGGGCATGGAGTGGCTGCCCGAAGCGCTGTGTCTCGACACGCTCGAGCCCGGCAGCGACGGCGGCAGCGCCCAAGCGATCCTGACCGAGCAGCTCGGCTGTCGCGATCCGTTCGGCTTCGTGCCGTTGCGCGTCGAGACCAGCGTGCCCGTCGTGCCGAACGTACCGGCGACGCTCGCGCTCGAGGATCTGCCCGCCTCCGACGTGCTCGTCGGCGACGTCGACGCGCGCGTCACGTACGCCAGCTTCGTCGTCTACGACGATCGCAACGGCACCGGCAACCTCGAGCTCGCGCGCCCGAATCGCATTTCGGTCGGCTCGAACGACATGGGATCCGGATCCGATTCCGGCACGAACATCGTGGACTTGCCCGACGTCGTCTACGGCGCGAGCTTCATGACGATGACCGCGCCCGATCAGCGGCTCGCGTATCGCGAGGGCGCGTTCGTCGAGACGGCGTTCTATCCACGTGCCGGCTGCGCCGATCCGCCGCCGGCGTTCTCGATCGTCGGCGCGAGTGGCTTCACCGTGCAGGCCGCGATCGACTCGGTGCTCGCCGGCACGCTGCCACCCGAAACCGATCCGTCGCAGTGCACGGAAGCCGCCGCCGCGACGACGGTCGTGCCGATCGCGGTCACCGCGGCAAACGTCGACGAAGAAGCCGCGTGCACGGAGAACACGGCCGACTCGAGCGTGCGGTACCGCGAACCGATGGCGACTGGACCCGACCTCACCGATCGCGTGATCGCATGCGTGCCGCTGCCGTCGCTCGGCGGCTCGGCCGTGTCGCCGCAGATCCAGCTGATCGTCACCGGCCGCAGCGACGACAGCTGCAAGGGCCTCACGCACTACGTCTTGACCGGTTGCCGCACCGACGCGTCGTGCGAGATGCCCGACTGGGATCACTCCGAAATGCCGCCGAGCTGGTGGCCGTGTTGAAGCACGCGCTCGCGATCGTCGCGCTGCTTGCGAGCAACGTCCACGCCGACGACGATGGCGAGGTCAAGCTCTCGCTGCCGACCGAGACCGATCGCCAGGCGTGGCAGCGTCCCGGCTTTCGCCTGAGCCTGGGCCTCGCGTACGGCGAATTCCTCGGCCTGCGTGGCGCGCCGAGCGGACGCGAGCTCAGCGTCGGTATGCACGCCGGCCTGCGGCTCGACGCCGATTGGTCGCTGGTCGCCTCGTTCCAGTACGGCCGTGTGTCGTCGCCGAACGGCGTCTCCGGGTTGCGCTTCTCGGGCACGCTCGATCCGACGTGGCACATCACGCGCGCGTTCTCGCTCGCGGTCGGCGTCGGCTTCGGCGGCCTCATCAACGGCCGCACCAACAAGGCCGATATCGATCCGCTGCCGAACACGCTCGACTCGAGCTACACGTACGGCAGCGCGAACCCGGCGCTGAACCTGTGCAGCGGCGGCGGTGTCGTCGGCGTAGTGCGCGGCCAATACGCGTGGGTGATCGGCCCGCGCGGTCAGATCTATCTCGAGGGTCAGATCATCGGCAACTACATCGAGTGCGTCGATTCGACCGGGCGCACCGAGCCCGATACGGCACAGCCGATCGTGCGCACGCAGTACTGGCCGATGTCGGGCGGCACGTTGTCGCTGGGGTTCACGTGGCGTTGAGGATCGCGATCCTGCTCGCGCTCGCATGCAGCATCGCGCACGCGCAAGCACCCGGCAGCGACGGCAGCGACGGCAGCGATGCCGGCAGCGGCTCGGCGGCGGCGCCGGCGCAGTTCGAACCACCCAAGCCGATCACGAGCACCGACGTGCCGTATCCCGACGGCGCACCTGCGATCACCGCGCCGGTCGCGGTGACGGTGAAGCTGCGCGTCGATCCGACGGGCGCGGTGATCAAGGTCGATCTCGTGACGCCGCCGCAGCCGCCGTTCGATGACGCGGTGACCGCGGCCGCGCAGCAGTTCAAGTTTCAACCCGGCACGTTCGGCGGCAAGCCGGTCACGGTCGCGATCACGTTCACGCATACGTTCCTGCCGGCGGCGCCACCGCCGACGCAGACCGGGTCGGCCGACACCGGCCCGGCGAAGACGTCGGTGCTGCGCGGCAAGCTCGTCGAGCTCGGCACCCGCGATCTCGTGACCAACGCGAGCATCGTCGTCGAGCTCGGCGGCCAGCAATACACCGCGCAAGGCGACACGACAGGCCACTTCCGCATCGAGCTGCCGCCCGGCGAAGCGGTCGTCAACGTCTATGCGCCCGCGCACACGCACTTCGTGCAGCACGAGACGCTCGCCGCGAAGCAAGAAGTCGCGGTCACGTATCTGATCGCGCGCGATCGGTACGACCCCTACGAGATCGTCGTGGTCGGCGATCAGCCGCGGCGCGAAGAGGTCTCGCGAATTTCATTGCGCGGTCCGGAGATCCAGCAAGTGCCCGGCACGTTCGGCGATCCGTTCCGCGTCGTGCAGACGCTGCCCGGCGTCGCGTCGATCGTGTCGCTGTTGCCATATCCGGTGGTCCGCGGCGCGAGCCCGAGCTCGACGGCCTACGAGATCGACGGCACGCCGGTGCCGATGCTGTTCCACCTGCTCGCCGGCCCGAGCGTGATCCATCCCGATTTCATCGACTCGATCCAGTTCTATCCCGGCGGCGCACCGGCGCCGTACGGCGGCTACACCGCGGGCATCATCGACGGCCTCACCGCGCGCGCCGACGCCAAGCCGATGGCCGATATCGATCTCAGCTTGCTCGAGGTCGGCGGCCTCGTGCGCGAACCGATCCCGTTCATCGACGCGACTGTCACCGCCGCCGCGCGCTATGGCTTCCCGGGCCTGTTGCTCTCGCTCGCGACGAACCAAGTCTCGCTGTCGTACTGGGATTATCAGCTGCGCGTCGACGGCGGCAACAAAGCGAACGGCTGGACGCTGTTCGCGTTCGGTGCGCGCGACGAGCTCGATACCGTCGCCGCGAACGCCGATCCGAACGCGTCGAACCCGCCGCTGTCGCCGGCGCTGGTCCTCGAGTTTCATCGCCTCGATCTTCGCTATCACCAGACGATCAGCGACTTCGAGACCACGTATCGCCTGATCTTCGGCTACGACAAGACGTTCAGCTCCGGCACCGATTTCAGCGTGCTATCGGCGATGCCGTCGGTGCGCTCGCGCTATCACGCGAACAAGACGCTCGACTTCGGCGCCGGCGTCGACGGTCAGGCGCGCAAGATCAGCCAAGACGACGGCGCCGATGCCGCGGCGAATCCCGTCGCCGCGCTGACCAGCCAGCTCACCACGTCGTACTCCGGCTCGGTCTACGCGGAAGCGATCTGGCGACCGACGCCGTCGTGGCTGATCCGGCCCGGCGTGCACGGCGACATGTACACCGACAACACGGCGACGAAAGCGGATCTCGATCCGCGTCTCACGGTGCGCTACAAGCTCGGCGATCGCGACTTGCCCGAGGTCGCGCCGGGCACCGATGACAGCGCGGTCTGGCTCAAGAGCTCGCTCGGCATCTATCACCAGCCGCCGCGCTTCATCTTGCCGGAGCCCGGCTTCGACGAGATGCCGCTGAAGTACGGCTTGTCGCGCTCGATCCAGGCGAGCCTCGGCGCCGAGGTCCCGTTCCGCTACAACATCTCGCTGTCGGCGGAGACGTACTACACGTACATGGATCCGACGGTGTTCGATCTGTCGACGAACGACGCGACGGCGGGCACCGCGGCGAACTCGTCGCTGTTGCCGACGACGATCGTCGCGGGCAGCACCGGCGAAGCGCAGTTCATCCAACGGCTGACCACGCCCGAGCTCGGCCGCGCGTACGGTCTCGAAGTGATGCTGCGCCGCCAAGCTAAGAGCGGCTTGTATGGTTGGATTTCGTATTCGCTGTCGCGCTCCGAGCGTGAGATGGATGGCGAGTGGGTGCCGTACGATTACGATCGCACCCACCTACTCAACCTCGTTGCAGGGCTGCCGTTGCCTCGCAACTGGGATCTCGGCCTACGCATGCAGTACGAAAGCGGCTTACCCGCGACGACGACAGCCGGTTACAACGCGGGTCGTATCGACGGCTACATGCGGTTCGACATCCGCGTCGACAAGCGCGCGGTCTATCGCAAGTGGCTGCTCGACTTCTACGTCGATATCACCAACGTCGCCGTGCAGCCGGAAGAAATCGAGCCAGGCTTCTCGTTGCGCTACGTGCTACCCACTGTCGGCCTACGCGGCCGAATTTAGGAGCTCTGTGAACAACGGTTCGATCGACGCGACAATTCTTGATCTGATGCTGCGAGCAGGATCGCAGTGGGTGCTGTGGCTGCTCATCGGGCTATCACTCGCCGCGGTGACGGTGATGATCGAACGCCTCTGGTTCTTCATCCAAGAAAAGCGTCCGAGCGGACATCTCGCCGCCGCGATGGCGGCGCTGCGCGAGCTCGGGCCCGGCACCGCGCTGACGAAGCTCAGCCGCGTGCGGTCGATGGAAGCGGCGGTCGCGCGCGCGTGCCTCGAGCGCGCAGCGGCGGGCGCCGGCGCCGATGCCGTCGACGAAGTGCGCGCTGCCGTCGTCGAGCAAGAGCGAGCGCGCTACGAGAAGCGGCTCGCGTTCCTGGGCACGCTCGGCAACAACGCGCCGTTCGTCGGCTTGTTCGGCACCGTGCTCGGCATCATTCGATCGTTTCACGATCTGTCGGGCGGCTCGATGCAGAACTCGCAGCTCGTGATGGCAGGCATCGCCGAGGCGCTCGTCTCGACCGGCGTCGGCCTCATGGTCGCGCTGCCGGCCGTCGCCGCATACAACGCCGCGATCCGCCATGTCGACACCGCCGTCTCGGCAGCGGACGCGAACGCGCACGAGATTCTCGCGTACCTCAAGGCGAAGCGCGAGGCCGCGTAAATGGCGTCGACTGCACGGCGGCGCGGCATCATCGCCGAGATCAACGTCACGCCGCTCGTCGACATCATGCTCGTGCTGCTGATCATCTTCATGCTCACGGCACAATTGATCATGCGCCAGGCGATCGAGATCGATCTGCCGAAGGCGGCGCAGGCCACGACGGTCAAGCCGACGACCTTGTCGATCACGCTGGCGGCCGATGGCTCGCTGTCGCTCGACAACACGCGCGTCGGCGCCGCGCAGCTGCGCGCCGGCATTGCGAAGGCGGTCGCCGTCGATCCCGCGCATCCGCCGCAGGCGATGATCGCGGCCGACAAGCGCGTCGCGCACGGCCGCGTCGTGTGGGTGCTCGACCTGGTCAAATCGCTCGGCGTCACGTCGTTCGCGATCGAGATCGATCCGACCGAGCTGGTGGCGCCGCCGGAACCCTGATCGCCCATGACCGATCTGGAGAAGCTGCTCGCGTGCGCTGCGATCTCGGTCGCGGCGCATGCCGCGTTCGCGCGATCGCTCGAGCTCTTGCCGCCGGAGCCGGTCGCGACCGCACCGCAGCGCATCGAGGTGCGCGTCGTCACGCCGCCCGAGCCACCGAAGCTCGAGCCCGAGCCGCCGAAGCCCGAGCCGGAGAAACCCGAGCCGAAGCCGGTGCCCAAGCCGATCGCGCACGTCGAGACGCCGCGACCATCGACGGCGCCGCCGACGCCGGAGCCGCCGAAGCCGAGCGAAGCGCCGCCGAGCCCGAACCCGAACACCAGCGACGAGCCGGAGTTCGGCGTGAACATGGAATCGACGTCGGCGGCGGGTAACGGCCCGGCGATGCCCATCGGTCATCCCGGTGGCTCGCGGCAAGCGACCGGCGGTGGCACGCCGCCGCCTGGGCCTGCGACCGGCGCGTCGGCGCCGGTGCCCGATTACGCGGTGACCACGCCGCCGCTGCCGCAAGGCCGATGTGCCGGCGCGTACACCGACGAGGCGCGCGCCGCCGGCATCGAAGGTGTGGTCGTGCTCGATCTCGTCGTCGGCGAAGACGGCCGCGTGCGCGACATCGACGTCACGCAAAAGCTCGGTCACGGTCTCGATCAGGCGGCGGTCGCCGCGTTGCGCGCGTGCAAGTTCACGCCGGGCGAAACCGACGGCAAGCGCGTCGCGGTGAAGGTCCACGGGTTCAAGATCCGGTTCGTGCTGAACGAAGCGTCGCCGTGACCGCGCCGGCAACTCGAGTGGCCGGCTAGCGCCGAGTCGCGCGAGCGATAACTGCGGGTGACAGTTCGCGGTGTACGAGGCCCGAGTCGTGCAATCGGCCGTGGCATGCGATCGATCGCGTTCGTGCTCGCTCTCGCCGCGTGCAGTGCAGCGCCGGCCACTGCACCTGCCGGCGACCAAAGCCCCGACGGATCCGGCAGCGGCAGCGGCAGTGGCACGATCGCCGGCAGTGGCAGCGGCAGCGGCAGCGGGCTGCTCGACATTCCCGACGTGCAGTGTGCCGGCACGCCCGACGCCGGGTCGGCCGGCTCGTTCAACCACACCTCGAGCGAGGTCATCTCCGCGCTCGGCGATCCGGTGCATCGCGGCTTCGATCTCGTCGCGCCGGCGAGCGCGGCGACGCAGGCGATCGAAGGTTGGATCGCCTACACGATCGCGGACAAGGCCCTCGAAGATGAGGACGTCGATCTGTTCGCCTGTCTCGGCGGCCAATGGCAGCCGATCGGCTCGGCGACGACCGACGACGAAGGCCACTTCGAGCTCGATCTCACCGGCGGCGATCGCCTGCCGGTCGCGCTGCGAGACATGTACGTCTCCGTCGTCGGTGATCGGACCGGCGCGAGCTTCCTGGCGTTCGTCGCGCCCGACGACGCGCCGCTGATCGTCTCCGACGTCGACGGCACGCTGACATCGTCGGAAGACGCGTTCGCGGAGACGATCGTCGCCGGCATCGAGCCCGATGCGCAGCCCGGCGCCGCGACCGCCTACACCGACGCGACGTCGCGCGGCTATCAGCTCGTCTACGTGACATCGCGTGGCGGGCAGTACACCGCCGATACGCGGCAGTGGCTCTCCGATCAAGGTTTCCCACGCGGTCCGGTGCGGCTGTCGACATCATTCATCACGCTGCCCGGCGACGACACCGTCGATTACAAGACGCAGACGATCGAGGCGCTCGCGCAAAGCCTCGCCGTCGTGATGGGCGTCGGCAACCGCGAGACCGACATCGAGGCGTATACGAACGTCGGGCTCGCGCCCGCGACGATCTTCGTCAAGCTCCCCGAGTACGCATCCGAGATGCAAGCATCGCTCGATGCCGGCGCCGCGATCGGCTTCGATGCGTACAGCGACTTGCAGTCGACCGACATCGATGCGATGCCGCAGCGGTGAGCGAGCTCGTCTTCTACTTCGACTTCATCTCGCCGTACGCGTACCTCGGCTGGACCCAGATCCACGCGCTCGCCGCGCGACACGGCCGCGGCGTGCGGCCGGTCCCCGTGTTGTTCGCCGCGTTGCTCGGCCACTCCGGCACGCTCGGCCCCGCCGAGATCCCGCTCAAGCGCGCGTACCTCTACAAGGACACCAAGCGGCTCGCCGCGACGTTCGGCGTGCCGTTCGCGCCGCCGCCGGCGCATCCGTTCAACCCGCTCCTCGCGCTGCGCATCGCCGGCCTCGACGAGCGCACGATCGACGCGCTGTACAACGCCGCGTGGGCCGGTGGCGGCGGGATCGATTCACCCGAGCGCGTCGCCGCGGTCTTGGGCGAAGCCGCGGCGGCGTTGATCGCGCGCGCGAACGAGCCGGCCGCGAAGCTGCGCTTGCGCGAAGCGACCGATGCCGCGATCGCCGCGGGTGTGTTCGGCGTGCCGACCGTGATCGCCGACGACGAGCTGTTCTGGGGCTGCGATTCGTTCGGCCACCTCGAGCGCTTTCTCGATGGCAACGATCCGCTCACGCCGCGCGACAAGGCGATCTATCGCGCGCTCGTGCCGTCGGCGACGCGCAAGACCTGAGGCGATCTGATGTGGAAACTGCGCTTTGCGCCGACGTCTCCCGCGGTCGTCGGTTTCATGCCGTCCGATCGACGTAACTCGATGATCTGACTGGGTTCGAGCCGCTGGATCGCCGGCTGCAATGTAGGCGCTCGATGCCGGAGCGAGCGAAAGCGCTGTCCTACGAGAACGAAGAGATCGTCGCGAGCTTCCGCAAGAACTACGGCGTCTCCGACGAAGAAGCGCGCGAGCTGTTCGAGGAGACCAAGAAGTGGTTGTGGCTGTGCGGCACTCGGCCGCGCTCGATGCGGCTGACCGTGTTCGGACCGATGAAGCTGCTCGACGAGATGTGGCACACGTTCATCTTGTTCACGCGCGAGTACACCGAGTACTGCATGGACAACTTCGGGTTCTACATCCATCACGCGCCGACGACGCTCGCCGAAGTCGAGCAGCATCGGATCCGCGCGGCGGCGAACCCCGAGCAAACGCGAGCGCAGGTTCGCGAGGAGCGGCGCACGATGATGCTGCTCGTCCACGACGAGTTCGGCGCCGAAACGTTGAAGCGTTGGTTCGGCGAGTACGCCGGCCGCTATTCGGAGGATCGCCTGCGCGATCTGTTGATCAAGCACCTGCCCGTCGAGGTCGCCCATGCTTGAGGTAACGCCGACCGCGCCGCGTGAACGCACGTGGTCGAATTTTTATCACCTGCACCAGAACCGCACGCCGCATCGGGTGCTCCTCGATGCACTCGCGCGGTTTGCAACGCCGGGCGACGCGATCGATCTGGGTTACGGCAGCGGCAACGAGACGCTCTATCTGCTCCACGGCGGCTGGCATGTCCTCGCGATCGATCGCCAGCCCGAAGCCGCGACGCTGCTCGAGCCGCGGATTCCACCGCAGCTGCGCGATGCCGTCGAGCTTCGCGTCGCGACGTTCGAAGACCTCGCGTTGCAGCGCGCCGATCTCGTCTTCTCGGGCTACGGCATCCCGTTCTGTCATCCGACGAAGTTCGAAGCGCTGTGGTCGCAGATCACGGGGTCGCTTCGCCCCGGCGGCCGCTTCGCCGGCCAGCTGTTCGGGATCGAAGACGATTGGGCCAAGAACCCGAAGATGACGTTCCACTCACGCGCCGACGTCCTTCGCTTGCTGCAAGGCTTCGACGTCGAGAGCCTCGACGAAGTGTGCGGCCCCGGCCGCTCCTTCGACGGGCCGAAGCAGTGGCACGTGTTTCACGTCTGCGCGCGCAAGCATTAACCGATGTCGTCCCGACCAGGACGAGCGATAGCAACCAACCCCTGCCGAGGAAAACGACCATGAGCAAGAAGACGGAAACGACCACCACGCCCAACACCAACACCGAAGACCGCAAGCAGGTCGAAGCCCTCGTCGACGAGCTGCTCGACAAGGTCATCGGCGGGAACTCGGCGTGCCAGCACTGCAATCAGCCGTGCGGCGATTGCGTGCAGCCGAGCCTCAGCTAAGGCGCGATCGACACCGCCGAGATGTCGACGAGCTCCGGCGAGCTACGTGGCGTCGGCGGCGTCGTCGTCGGCGCGACCCAGTAGAACGCGACGCCGACCGATGGATCCGGCAAGAGCGTCGATGCTGCAACGGGCGGCGGCGCGTGCGGTCGCGCGTACGCGAACCACACGGCGATCGCCGCGGCGATCGCGAGCACGGGTACCCAACGCAGCTTCGCGCGACGGCGATCGTCGCCGGCGATGCGCGCGCGCAACCGCTCGAGCCCGCCCGGCGGCGGATCGATGACGGGCAATTCAATCATCGCCGAGGACCTCGCGCAGCGCCGCGATCGCCTTGTTGCGCCGCGACCCGACGGTGCCGGCCGGGATGCCGAGCGCCGCGCCGATCGTCGCGTAGTCGAGCTCCGAGAACGCACACATCACGAGCACGCTCCGCAGCGCTTCGGGCAATGCATCGATCGCGAGTCTAACCCGCGCATCGATGCGTGCACCCGCGAGTAGCGCGTCCGCGCCGTCGACACTGGGCTCGGCCGCTGCGACGCCGAACATCCGCCGGATCGTGTTCGCGCGCCGGCGATTCGCGGCGAGGCCGAGCACGGTGCGATACGCGAGCCCGGCCGCGCGCGGCCACTCGACGCGCTCGCGCTTGCGCCACAGTCGCACGAACGCGTCGTGGACCACGTCACGCGCGTCCTCCGCATTCCACGTGTAGCGGAACGCGACGTTGAACAGTCCGCGCTCGTGCTCGACGTAGAGCGCCTCGAGCGCTCGACGCTGCTCGTGATCGGGAATCGTCACGCCGCTTCACACTACTCGGCCCGTTGCGCGCGCACGACGTAGAGCACGAGGTTCGCGGCGGGATCGGCGGCGGACCCCATCGCGGTCTCGCCGAGCACGACCGGCTTGTCGGGGGCGAGCTGGAGCTTGGTCTCGATCTGGCCGCCGACGTCTTTGAGGCCGAGCTCGAGCTGGAGCTGGAGCGACGTCGAATCGACCGATAGCGTCTGGCCAACGGTCATCGCGCGGCTCTTGACGTCGGCACGTGTCCCGTCGAGCACGCGCGTCGATACGCGATCGAGCGTGTGGAACTTGCGCGGGCCCAACGCGACGAGCGATTTCAGCACCGGCTCGATCTCCGCGAGATCCGGCGGCACCTGCGCCTCGCCGCTCGGCTCCGCCTCGATCGCCCAGTACGTCATCGTGTAGGTGCCCGACGCGGCGGGCACCGGCGACTTCGCGAGAGCCTCGAGCAACTTGTCGAGCTCGGCATGGATCTCGGGCGTCGCGCCGGTCACGAACCGATCCGTGCCGATGAACGACAGCGATGGCTGCATGAACTGCGTGTTCGTGCCCGCCGAGCTCGTCACCGTGATCGGAAAGCTCAACACGTGCGCCTCGAACAGCTTGCGCACGTCGGCGGCGTGGCCCGGCGGAATCTGATGGCTGCGCGGCACGACGGTGATTTCGGCGGTGCGCGGCGGGTCGGCGGAGCGTTCGGTGGTGTGACAGGCGGCGAGCAACACGGCGGCGAGCGCGAGCTTCATGATCGTTACTCCCCGCGACGCGGCGATTCCTTCACGGCTATGCTGCGCGCGTGCGTAACGTATTGATCGCAATCGCCGTGATGCTCGCCGCGTGCGGCGGGCCCATGCAAACGCTCGAGCTCGTCAACCAGACGCCGCGTCCGATCGAGGCGTTCTACGTCTATCCACACGGCGGCGATCGCGGGGCGTCGCGCGGCTCGCTCGCACCCGACGCGCGCACGAGCGTGCAGGTCAAAGCGGGCCGCATCGACGTCTACGCGGTGAGCGCGAAGTATCAGCTCGACGAGCACACGCGCGATCGCCCCGAAGCGAGCCAGGAGCTCGAGGTGCGCGGCCCCGCGCGCGTCATCTTCTACGACGCCGATTCGAAGCCCGCCGAGGTCGCGCGTCCGGATGTGTTTGGCGTCGAGTTCTCGCTCCCGAAGCCGCGTGGTAACGACGGGCCATGAGCATCGTGTTGGTCACGGGTGGTTCGGGCTTCATCGGCAGTCATTGCATCGTCCGGCTCCTCGCAGCGGGCCATCAGGTCCGCACGACGGTGCGCTCGCTGAAGCGCGAGCCCGACGTGCGCACGCTCGTCGCCGAGGGCGGCGCACACCCCGAAGGCGATCAGCTCGCGTTCTTCGCCGCCGATCTCGAGCGCGACGACGGTTGGGCCGACGCGGTGCGCGGCTGCGACTACGTGCTGCACGTCGCGTCGCCGTTTCCATCCACCGTGCCCAAAGACGAGAACGAGCTGATCAAGCCGGCGCGCGAAGGTGCGTTGCGCGTGCTGCGCGCGGCCCGCGATGCCGAGGTCAAGCGCGTCGTGCTGACGTCATCGTTCGCGTCGATCGGCTACGGCCACCCCGAGCACGACGGCGCGTTCGACGAGACCAGCTGGACCGATCCGGCCGGCAAAGACGTGCAGCCCTACGTCAAGAGCAAGACGCTCGCCGAGCGCGCGGCCTGGGACTTCATCAAGGACGAGGGCAAATCGCTCGAGCTCTCGGTCGTCAACCCCGTCGGCGTGTTCGGCCCGGTGCTCGGTCACGACTATTCGACCTCGATCTTGATGGTGCAGCGCCTGATGGATGGCGCGGTGCCCGGCTGCCCGAAGCTGTACTTCGGCGTGGTCGACGTGCGCGATGTCGCCGACCTGCACATCCGCGCGATGACCAACCCGGCCGCGAAGGGCGAGCGCTTCTTGGCGGTCGCCGGCGACTTCATGACGATGCTCGGCATCGCGCAAACGCTCAAGGCGCGCATGGGCGACGCCGCGAAGCGCGTGCCGACGCGGCAGTTACCGAATTGGGTCGTGCGCGTCGCGTCGCTCTTCGATCCCGCCGTCAAACAACTGCTGCCGGAGCTCGGCAAAACGAAAAACGGCAGCAACGCGAAGGCCAAGCGGGTGCTCGGCTGGGAGCCGCGGTCGAGCGAGGATGCGGTCATCGCGACCGCCGAGAGCCTCGTGAGGCTCGGCTTGCTCAAGGACAGCGCGAAGCGCGCCGCGTAGCCGACCGTCACTTCACGAGCAGCCGGTCGAACAGCACGCTCTTGAGCGCTTCCATCGGTCCGCCGCTGTGGCGGACTTTCGAGATCAGCAGCGCGCCTTGCAGCGCCGCGATCACGAACGTCGCCGTCGACTCGACGTCGAAGGTCTTCGGCAGCTCACCCGCATCGACCGCGTCGCTCAGGCAATTCGCGACTGATTCTTCGCGCTCCGCGAGCCGCACCGAGATCACCTTGCGGATGTCCTCGCCCGCGCTCGGCGTCTCCGCGCAGAAGTTGCCGTAGAGGCAGCCGCTGCGATTGCCGTCGCGCTTCATCATCGCGATGTGACCGGCGATGTACGCGCGCAGCCGCGCGAGTGGGCCGAGGTCTTCGTTGTCCAGCGTGTCGGCGACGAGCTTTTCGCTGTACTGCGTATACAGCGCGATCACCTCGAGGCCGAACACCTCCTTCGATTCGAAGCTCTGCGTGAACGCGCCGAGCGCGACCCCCGCCGCGCTCGTCACGTCACGCACCGAGGTCGTCGCGAAACCATTGCGATGAACGAGCTTGAGCCCTTCGGCGAGTAACTTTTCCTTGGCGTTCGGCTTGTCCACGGCGGGAGCGTACCGCGTGAATTTGGCGGCGTGAGGCCCATCCGGGCATGTACGTACGTACGTTTTCCGAAAACGTACGTACGTACATGCGAGTACGTACGTACGTACTCCGAAAACGTACGTACGTACATATTCATCTTGATGCAATCGGCCATCGCGGTTACTACCGTTGCATGCCGATGATCGACGTCTATGCACCTGCCGATGTGTTCCCGATCGGTGCCGACCGTGCACTCGCAGCAGAGCTAACGACGGCGCTGCTCCGTGCCGAAGGAGTCGCTGTGCCTGGCCCCGCGCACACGAACAACACGGGGGCGTATATCCACCGGATGCCCGCCGAGGCCGTGCATACGGCAGCGACGGACCGCGCTCGCACGGTGCGCGTCCAAGTGATCACGCCGCCGGGAGCGCTGACGCGCGATGGCCAGAAGCAGCTCGTGGCGGACGCGACCGCGATCGTCGCGAAGCATGCCGGCGATCCATCGCAAGCGGCGCGCACGTGGGTCTTGCTCAGCGAAGCGGCTGAAGGCGGTTGGGGCATCGCCGGCACCGCGTTCGGCAAAGCCGAGTTTGCGGCCCTGCTCGCACCGAAATCCTGACCCCGCGTGTCGATCGGAAGCTCGATGCGCGCGGTCGCGGTCGCGGCGTGCGCTCGCAGTCAGCGTTCCTGAACGGCGCGGGCGAGCTCCGAGTACGACCGCGGGTGCACGCCGTCGGCACCGGGCGTGAACGAGACCACGCGATCGCCGTGCGCGTGCGCGACGCTCTCGACCGCGCTACGTGCGCGCGGGTTCATCGGCGCGATCCACGTCACCCCGCCGCCGGCGCGCTTGCGCATCGTCGTGAGGTTGTCGAACAGCTTCGGGTTGTTCGGATCGTTCGAGCCGGCCGAGATGATCGTGAGGCCGGTGAAGCCTTGCGGCACGCGATGGATGATGTCGGCCGACGGCGTGCCGACTTTCGCATCGGTGGTGCATTGCTTCATCTGCGTGCCGAGGCCGAACGCGATGCTGTCGCCCGCGATCGCGCAGGCCGCCGCGCCGCCGGAAACGCGCTCGAGATCGACGGAAGACAGATCTGAAAACGAGGACTTCATGCACCCACCGAGTGCAGCGGCGATGCCAGCAAACGGGTTCGTGCAGCTCCGCGATTCGTAATCACACACACATGTGTGGGCTGGTGACGGTCGCGTCAGCCACGGCAACTGCGCTTGCTAGCTCGCGAATTTGTCTACTGGGGGATACGTGGCCACAAATAGAAGATTACCTGCTCAGTTTTACTTGCAAGGTTGCCTTCTAATAACTATAATGGACATATGACTCGTGCCGGGCAACATGCCGAAGCGCTTCGAGCGGCGGTCTCCGCGCTGGTGCGTCGTATGCGTGCCGAGTCGGCGAACCAGAAGTACTCGTGGCCGCAACTGGTCGTGCTGAAGCGACTCGAAACCGAAGGCCCGATGACGACGGCCGACCTCGCGCGAGCCGAGCGAATCAAGCCGCAGACCATGGGCGAGCTGATCGGTGACCTCGAAGCCGACGAGCTCGTCCTGCGACGCGACGATGCAGCGGATGGCCGCCGGCGTCTCGTTTCGATCACCCGCGCGGGCAGCCGCGCCGTCACCGAAAGCCGCGCCGAGCGCCAGAGCTGGCTCGCACGCGCGATCGAAACCCAGCTCGACGCCGACGAGCAACGCGCGCTCGCCGGCGCCATCGACATCTTGCGCAAGCTATCCGGATAACCATGCCCATCTCCGCTCTCGATCCAAACCCCGCGCTCGTCGTCATCGACATTCAACAGGGCATCGTCGGCTTGCCGACGGTGCACCCGATGGCCGGTGTCGTCGCGAATTGCGCCGCGCTCGCGAAAGCGTTTCGCAAAGCAAACCACGCGGTCATCCTCGTCAACGTCGCCGGTGCGCCGGCGGGCCGCGCCGACAGCAAGCGCGCGCTGAACCTGCCGCCGGGTTGGGACGAGCTGGTCCCCGAGCTCGACCGTCAGAGCAGCGACATCCTCATCACGAAGTACACGCCCGGCGCATTTCACGGCACCGGCCTCGACATGCAGCTGCGCCGTCGCGGCGTCACGCAGATCGTGCTGTGCGGCGTCTCCACGTCGGGCGGCGTCGAGGCGACCGCGCGCGCCGCGTACGAGCACGGCTACAACGTCGCCGTCGCGATCGATGCCGCCACCGACATGGTGCGCGAGCTACACGACAACAGCGTCCTTCGGGTCTTCCCGAAGCTCGCCGAGACCGGCACCACCGCCGACGTGCTCGCGCGCCTCGCGTGACGTTCCGCATCGGACGCGCGCTGCGCTCGCGGAACTACCGGCTGTACTTCTTCGGCCAGGGCATCTCGCTGATCGGCACGTGGCTGACGCGCTTCGCGATCCCGTATCAGGCCTACGAGCTATCGCACTCGACGTTCATGCTCGGCATCGTCGCGTTTTTCGGCCAGGCACCGACGTCGATCATCGCGCCGTTCGCCGGCGTGCTCGTCGATCGCTGGGATCGCCACCGCACGATCGTGGTCACCCAGATCTTCGCGATGCTGCAATCGGCAGCGCTCGCGTTCTTCGCGCTGACCGGCTCGCTCACGGTATGGCACCTGCTGGTGCTCGGCGCGGTGCAAGCCGTGATCAACGCGTTCGACATGCCCGCGCGACAGTCGTTCGTGCGCCAGGTCGTCACCGACCGTGCCGATCTACCGAACGCGATCGCGCTCAACTCGTCGCTGGTCAATGCCGCACGGCTGATCGGGCCCGTGATCGCGGCCGCGCTCGTCGCACTCGTCGGGATCGGCTGGTGTTTCGCGATCGACGCCGCGAGCTACCTCGCGGTGATCGCCTCGCTGCTCGCGATGACGATCGCGAAGCAACAAGTCCGCCGGCGTGAGGGTCACGTGCTCGAGGACCTGCGTGAAGGGCTGGCCTACGTCAACGGCGCGCCACTCGTACGCGCATTGATGTTGTCGCTCGCCGCGACGAGCGTGCTCGGCGGCGCGTACACCGCGCTGCTGCCGGCGATCGCCGAAGGCACCTTGCACGGCGGCCCGACCGGCCTCGGCAAGCTGATGGGCGCGGCCGGCGCCGGCGCGCTCGTCGGCGTGCTCTATCTGGCGAGCCGCGAACGCGTCGTCGGGCTCGAGCGGCTCGTCGGACGCTGCGCGATCGGCTTGGGCATTGGCCTGATCGCGGTCGAAGGCGCGCGCAGCATCTGGCTCGCGATGCCGGTGTTCTTCGTCGTCGGTGCGTCGCTGATCGTGCAATGGGCCGCGAGCAACACCCTCGTGCAGACGCTCGTCCACGACGACAAGCTCGGCCGCGTGATGAGCCTCTACGCGGTCGCGTTCTTCGCGGGCGCACCGCTCGGCGCGCTGCTCGAGGGCTCGCTCGCAAGCGTGATCGGCCCGGTCCACACGTTCGCGATCGCCGGCGTCGGCTGCCTTGCCGCGGCGATGGCATTTCGGCACGCGCTGCCGCGTTTGCTCGAGACCACGAGGCCGCGCTTCGAGGAGCTCGGCTTGCTACCGGCGACCGTTCCGGAACCGCGCCGCGACGTCGGCTAGCGCGCGCGCCGTCAGCCCGGCAGAGCTCGGTTCGGTTGATCCGACGTGCTCGTGCTCGTGCACGGCTCTCCGCGATTCCCGACCCGGAATGCAGAAAGGTCGCCCCGCTCGATGGATCTGACAAGACCCACGTCGCCAACTCGGGCGACACGATCGTGCACGTGACACGAGCACGACTACGACAAACGCGAGGTCAACACGGGCGAGCTCTGGTTTGGCCCGCGGTTGCGCTACGATTGGCGGGGTTGGAGTGTCCCGACGACAACGTGCTCGGTGCGTACGTCACGCGCCGGTTACCGGACCGCGAGCGCGAGCGCGTCGACGAGCACCTCGCTTCGTGCGACGCCTGCCTGACGATCACGTGCGCTGCCGCCAGCGACGATCGCGCGCCCGCCGAGCCCGATCGCACCTCGGTCGGTCGCTACGTCCTCGTCGAGATGATCGGCCGCGGCGGCATGGGCGAGGTCTACGTCGCGCACGATCCGCAGCTCGACCGCAAGATCGCGCTCAAGCTCGTGCGCTCGCAGCGGTTCGAGCAAGCCGACGTGCGCGCGCGGCTGTCGCGCGAGGCGCGCGCGATGGCGCAGGTCCGCCACGCCAACGTCGCCGCGGTCTACGACGCCGGCGAGCTCGAAGGCGGCGTGTTCATCGCGATGGAGCTCGTCGATGGCGAGACGCTCAACCGTTGGCTCGACGACGACTCGCGTGGCTGGCGCGAGATCGTGCGCACGTTCGCCGCCGCGGGTGCCGGCCTCGTCGCCGCACACGCCGCCGGACTCGTACACCGCGACTTCAAGCCCGACAACGTGCTCGTCGAACGTGGTGGCCGCGTCGTCGTCACCGACTTCGGGCTCGCCGCCCTGCCCGACGCGCCGACACCGGATCCCGATCGCGTCGACGCCTCGCACGACGCGACGAACCTCGCGACCCGCGCGGGCTCGCTGCTCGGCACGCCGCGCTACATGTCGCCGGAACAGTTTCGCGGCGAGCCGACCGATGCGAGCACCGATCAGTTCAGCTTCGCGGTCGCGCTCTACGAGGCGCTCTACGACGTGCTGCCGTTCGGCGAAGCAACGTCGGTCGAAGCGCTCGCGGCCGCGGTGATCGCCGGCGTCGTGCGGCCACGGCCCGCGGGCTCGGCGATCCCGCGCCGCATCCATGCGATCCTCGCGCGAGCGTTGTCGCGCACGCGCACCACGCGATTTCCAGCGATGGCGGCGATGCTCCGCGAGCTCGACCGAGCCGCGAAGCCGCGCTGGCCCGCGGTCGCGATCGCCGGCGGTGCGGTCGCGGTCGCTGCCACGGCGTTCGTCGCCTGGCCGCACGGCACTGCCGCGACGACCGCGACGACGACCGCGGCATCCGCGATCGCGAACGTGCTCGCCGCCGCGACGCCGCAGAAGCTGCCGCGGCCGCCCGATGGGGGACGCACGCCGTTGTTCATCGAGCGCTTCAAGAACCACACCGGCGATGCGCACCTCGACGACACGCTGGACGCGACGGTCGCCGCCGTGTTGCAGAGCTCGACGCAGATCGATCCGTATGGCGGCGCCGAGCTCGATGCTGCCGCGCAACGCGCAGGCGGCGATCCCACGAACGTCGACGCGCTCGTGGGCCTGCTCGCGGCCAGCGGCGACAACCGGCCGATGGTGCTGGTTCACGGCTCGATCGACAAGCGCGCGACCGGCGGCTACGTCGTCACGCTCGACGCGCGCGATCGCGGCGCGCCGCTGACGCGGTTCTCGGCCTCGCGCGATGTCGCGGCGATCGGCGACGTGCTGCCGGCGACCAAGCAGCTGGCCGGCGACCTGCTGGTTTCGATCGGCGATGCGCCGCTGCCGCCGCGCACGCTCGACGCCGTGCTGTCGAAGTCGCTGCGCGCGATCCACGCCTGGGTCGACGGCGAGCATCACGCGATGAACGATGACCAGCGCGGCGCCGCCGATCGCTTCAACACCGCCGTCGAGACCGATCCCGATTTCGCCGAAGCGCGCGCGGCGCTCGGCAACACGCTCTACAACATCTCGGAGCAGCCGGCCGCGATCGCGCAGCTCGAGCGTGCGTTTCAGGCCGCCGATACGATCCCCGAGCGCCAGCGGCTCACGCTGGTCGGCGATTACTACGGCGTCGTCGGTCGCTACAGCGAATCGATCATGGCGTACCAGCAGCTGCTCACGAAGTGGCCCGGCGACGCACGCACGATCATCAACCTGACGTCGGTCGCGCTCGACTCCGGCAGCTGGCCGCTCGCGCTCGAGGCCGCGCGCGACGCGGCGAAGCGCCGCGGCACCCTCGAGGTCGTCAAGCGCAACCTCGTGATCGCCGAGATGGGCAACGAGCTGATCGCGGATGCACATCGCGACGCCGCCGAGCTGCTCGCGAGCTCGCACGAAGCCTCCGGCACCTCGATCACGCTGCTGGCGAGCTCGGCCGCGCTGCTCGGCAAGCGCGACGAATCCGTCGATGCGCTCGCGAAGCTCGCCGCGATCGATCCAGGACGCCGCCCGCGCGCGACGGCCGACTTCGCGCTGTACGAAGGCCGGCTCGACGACGCGATCGCCGCGCTGCGAGACTCCAAGCAGCCGATCGATCAGCTCACCGTCGCGCGCGTGCTGCTCCGCCGCGGCGATCGCAGCGGCGCGATCGCGGCCGCGACGGCCGGCATGAGCGAGACCGGCTCGCTCGATGCGTACTTCGCGCGGCGGGTGCTCGTCGCCGCCGGCAAGCCGGCCGGCGTCGCGGAGACGGCGCGCGCATGGAGCACCAGCGCCGAGACCGATCGCCGCATGTTCGGCAAGCTACTCGAAGGCGATCTCGCGCTCGCCGCCCATCGCTGGCAGACCGCGATCGACGCGTACGGCGAAGCCGGTCGCATCGGCACGAGCTGGCTCGTCCACGCGCGACTCGGCAGCGCGATGCTCGGCGCCGGCAAGCTCGCCGATGCGCAGCGCGAGCTCGCGTGGTGCCTCGATCACCGCGGCCAAGGCGCGATCCTGCTCGGCCCTTCGCTCGAGCTCTTACCCGAGGTGATGCTCGAGCTCGCGCGTGCGAAGGACGCCGCGCACGCCAAGCCCGACGAGATCCGCGCCGCGTATCGCGCGGTCGTCGAGCTCGCGCCGGCCGCGCAACACGACCCGGTGACCGCCGAGGCACAGCGCCGACTCGTCGCGCTATGATAGCGGTGTGGACGACGAAGCCGTGGGGGCCGCGATCGAACGCGCACGCGCGGCGTGGCCGGACTTCACCGTCGACGACGCGCGCTTTGCCGAGCGATTGCGGCAATCGCACGAGCCGATCGACGAAGTGAGCGACCTGTACTTGGCGTTCGCGTGCGCACACGGCGAGCCGAGCGCGCTCGCGACGCTCGACCGGGTGTACTTCGCGCAGCTCCGCGGTCCGCTCGCGAAGATGGGCCTCGACAACAGCGGCATCGACGACACGCTGCAGGTCATGCACGAGGAGCTACTCGCCGCGAAGGATCCGAAGATCCTCGGCTACGCCGGCCGGGGTCCGCTGCGCGCCTGGCTGCGCTCGGTCGCGGCGCGTACCGGCCTGCGGCTGATCAAGAAGACGCCGCGCTATGACGAGCTCGACGATCGCGCACACGCACCGGTCGCGGGCGATCTCGAGCTCGCGTACATGAAGAAGACCTACGGCGAGGTGTTCCAGCGCGCGTTCCGCGACGCACTCGACGCGCTCGACGCCGCCGATCGCTTGCTGCTCAAGCAGCGGTTTCGCCATCGCATGAACGTCGAAGAGCTCGGCGAGCTGCACGCGGTGCACGCGAGCACGATCTCGCGCCGCGTCGAGGCGGCCCGCGAGCGGCTCGTCAAGGCGACGCGCGCCGCGATGATGCGCGAGCTCGCAGTCGGCCGCGCCGACGTGTCGAGTATCCTGCGGCTGATCGAGAGCGAGCTCGACATCACGCTGTCGACGTTGAGCTAAATTTGGAAGTCTGTCGATCGCAGGCGGAGATCTACGCGCTACGGAAACTGCTAGAGCTTGACCGAAAGCTCGACGTCGTCAGCGAACGGCACGGAGACGAAGCCGCCGTTCGGTGCGCGCACGCGCTCCAGATATTCGGGGCTGGCGTCGGCGTTATCGGCGACGAGGCACGCGCCCGCGCGCAGTTTCGGCGCCACGTAGTCGAGGATGCGCGGGTACAGCGGCTTGTGGCCGTCGAGCAGCACGAGATCGATGGTCGCGGGCAAGTCGTGGGCGAGTGACTCGAGCGCGTCGCCGTCGCGGATCTCGACGAGGTCGGCGAGCCCTGCGGCCTGCAAGTTCGCGCGCGCGTGCGCGAGCTTCTCGGACTCGAATTCGCTCCCGATCAGCGCGCCGCCGCCGTTGTCGCGCAGCGCTGCGGCGAGACAGATCGTCGACAGCCCGAACGACGTGCCGAACTCGACGATCGCTTTCGCGCGCGTCGCGCGGGCGAGCATGTAGAGCAAGCGGCCGGTCTCGGGCGAGACCGCGAGGTGGATCGCCTTCGCCTTCGAATAGAATGCGCGGTAGTCGCGGCTCGCGTCGGCCATGCGGCTGGCGCGCTCTTCCGGCGTCAGCGAGCCGAACATCTGGCGCAGCTGGGCCTGGGTCGCCGCGGCATCGGCGAACAGGCGCGGTAGCAATTCGGAGACCGGCGGGGTGGTGAACGTGGACATGCGT
>DATBAS010000074.1:0-7189 GCA_036271395.1 Kofleriaceae bacterium | reverse complement strand
GCGCGAGATGAAGCTGTCGAAGGGCAAGAACACTCTGCTCTGGCCCGGCGCGAAGCTCGACAAGTTCGACGAACAGCTACCGCGCAACAAGACGAGCGTGTTCCGCCCGTTCAAAGCCGCCGTCGAGCGCGCCGGCATCTCCAAGAAGTCCCGCCTCCACGATCTCCGCCACACCTTCGCCGGCCTCTTCCTCGCGTCCGGCGGCGACATCTTCAAGCTCTCGAAGATCCTCGGTCACTCGAGCGTCGCGATCACGCAGCAGGTCTACGCCCACCTCCACCCGGACGCGTTCGCAGAGGACTACAGCCGCGTGTCGTTCGCGATGCCGGAGAAAGCTGGGCGCGTTCTCGAGCTGCAAGCGTAGTCGCGGAGCCTGACGATCATGGACCGTAGGCGTCGCTGCGTAAGCGCTGCGTGAACGCCACTTTTGGCGATGCACAGCCTCGGCGTCATCGCCAGGTGGCGTTCGCGCAGCGCTTACGATCCACGATCGTTCGCAGCGGCAGAATCACGTCGTGTAGCTAAGGACGAGCACGACGTCTTCGATCTTCGCCGCATCGAGCACGCCGTTGGCTGCCAGCGAAGCCGGGATGGTCGCGGTGGGCACCGTCAGCGCGAACGTCTGCGGGGCCGCGCCAATTGCCGTCGCCGTCGCGACCAGCATCGAGATTCCCGATGCCGCGCTACCGGCGAGCGAGATGTTCGCTTGTGCACCTCCACTCGGCCCGAACGTTGCGGGCAATGAAACCGCGCCCGCCGGTGGTGCGGCGAGCGTGACGTAAATCGAGATGCTCGACAGCGCGGGCGCGCCCAGGTTCGAGAACGGGAACTGCGCCGCGGTGAACGGGAGCGTCAGCACCTGCTGCGTCGCGCCCGTTGCGGGGTGGAAGAAGCTAAAGTACGCGTCGCTGAACGTCGCCTTGGTGCTGACGTAGATCGAGCGCGCGGTCGGCAGTGCCTTTCGCACGATGGGCTCGTCGCCGCCTGCATACGCGGTGTATCGAACGTGGACGACGACGTCGGTGATCGTCGAGAAATCGAACGGGTTGTCCGCGGGATTGAGCTCGAACGACCACGCGCTGATCGCACCGAACGCTTCGAACGGCAGGAACCGCTCGTCGCGCAGGTTGACCTCGAACAAGCCGGAGTCGTGCTGGCCGTTGCTGATGCTGATCGATTGCTTCGCCGTCGGCGTGGTCACGCGGAAGTTCGTCGTGTCGTTTGGCGGCGATGCTGCGGTGATCGGCGTGTACGGAGCCACGGGCGCGGTCAGCCGCACGACCGACGACGTGAGCGTGAGCGTGCCGTTCGCGCCGGTGTACGGACCACCGACGAACGGCACGGTGATCGCGACGTCGCGCAGGCGTCGGAAGAACTGGCCCGGATGGTCGGCGTCGAACAGCGACTCGTCGAGCGAGAACGAGCACGTGCCGGTCTGCAGCAACGTGATCAACGCGAGCGGCTGCGTGTTCGCGAGCGAGATGTGCTTGGTCAGCTCGCGCTCGCGGATGTTGTTTTGCAAGTACTGCGATTCCATCCGCCGCAGATCGAACAGCAAGCTCTCGCCGGCCGTCAGTCCGCGGTGCTGCGCGTCCCAATAATTGATCTGAAGGAACGTATCCGTCCGCCCGAGCTCGAACTGGTACGCCATCTGCGCCGTCTGCGCGAGGCTATAGGCGAGCTGATATGCCTGCGTGAACACGGTGGTCAATTGCGTGACCATCCAGTCGTACAACTGCGCGTTCGTGTACTTGTTCGTCAGGAACGTCTGGACCGCTTGCGCGTTCGCGATCGTCTCGGTCTGGATCGACAGCTCGCTCTGCGCGATCGCGAGCCGATCGTTCGCGGCAGTGATCTGACTATCGATTTGCGTCATCTCGGCTTGGGCCAGACTGGCTTGCAGCTGCCAGTCATCGGCCCGCCGTTGGTAGCCACCCATCGTAGCCGCCATTCGCGCTGTCTCGCTGACGAGGTTGGCCCCGCTGTGTAACCAGGATGCTGCAGCAGTCGCCGAGTTGCCGACGTTTTCCCCGCCGAATTTGACGTTTACCGTCGGCGTTCCGCCGAATCCGGCAACGCCGACCTCAGCGGTTGGCACCATATGTGCCGGACCAGCGATGGCCTCGATCACCGTCGCCGCGACGTTTGCAACGAGCGCGAGCCTATCGAGATCGACCGCGGCTTGTTCCCACTGGTTCATGAACGCGATCGTCGAATAGAAGTTGTAACGAATCTGCGCGATCGCCTTCTGACTCTGTAGCGCGGCGATCTGATCGGTCGCTTCCGTGACCTGGCGCGTCTTCACGTCGAGCAAGCGCTGCTGGATGTCGACCTCCTGCGTCGCGCGAAGCAACGCCAGCTTCTCCGCATCTTCTTTTTCGAGCGCAGACAGAATCAGCGAGCCGTACTGGCGCACGTCGTTCGTGAGATCGAGCGCGCGCTGTAGATACGTCGCGAAGCGATACAGCGTCGGTTGTTGCGTCGTCGGAGTAATCGACTGGCCGGCTGCAGCCGCCTGGATCGCGAGCAGCGGGTTGATCGCCGGTCCGTAGAGCGGCAAGGGCACCGCTTGGCCTTGCAGGTTGAGGCAGTGCCGGATCTTGTAGAGCCGATCGGCAACCGTGTCCCAGTACACGAGCATCTGAGCATTGGGTGGAATACAGAACAACAGCGTCGAAGCCGTGCTCGGAAAATTCGGCAGCGTTGTCGTCGAGCCCGTCCCGTCGATCAGAGATTGCGGCGGCGTCGGCGCGACGACCAGGTTCTCGACCGCGACGAGCGGATCGTTGAACGAATTCGGCACGAGCTCCGTCTCGATGCTCGCGTACGTCGGCGATTGCGTCGCCGGCTGCGGCGGCATGCGCACCTCGGTCGGTCTCTCACCCAAGATGAGGTCAGCGAGGATATAGAGTTGCTCGGCCTGGTTGACGGTCTCGGCCGTGTACGTGGTGAACAGCGAGTCACCCCACGCGATCAGGTTGTCGAGAAACTTCATCACCGTGGCTTTGGCGTACGCGCTGATCCGTAGATTTGCGATCGCGTCGGGATCGAACGGATCGAGCATGTACGTCTCCAGCGCCGTCGCTTCGACCGGATCGGAGTCGCCGGCGGCGGCGTTCGAGAGAATCTGCTGAATCTGCTGGTCGGCAAACCCGGTGGCCGCGACGTTCAGCGGCGCGGTCTCCCAGAAGCGCTTCGGAGCGCTCGGAGATAGTGCGTCGCCGGGATCCGACGGATCGAAGACATACTCGAGCCACGCCATCGCGTCGCTGTACTGCTGGTTCTGCATCAGCAACTCGGCGACGAACATCGGTGCGTGATAGAAGATCTCCCAGTTGTAGAGCGAATATGCGCCCGAGCTTCCGACGGAGAAATCGAGGCCGGATTCGCCGATGTCGCTCGCGTTGGGCTGGCCGGGATACGGCGTCGCCACGATCGGCTGCGGTTCGAACGTGCTCTGAAAATCAAAGGTCCAGCCGCGAGTGCTCTGCGGCGTGGTCTGGAGGCTGCGCGCCATGAGGCCCGCAACGCCGTTGATCTCGAGCTCGCGAAGCATCGTGCGCGCAAACGGGTGGTAGAACGTCGAGAACGTCAGACGCGGGACCTGCCCTCGGATGATGATCAGCTCGGGAGCATTTAGCTGCTGTTGCTGTTGAGTGCCGTTGTTGGTCCCGATTCCGTTCACCGCCCGTACGATCGCGCCCGGTGACTCGACGAGGTACGTGCGCGCGGGACGCGGCGAGCTCGAAACGTTGCCGCCGCCACCATCGATGACGAAGAACCAGTCGAGCGACACGCTGGCGACCTCGCGCGGCGCGACGACGACGCGCGGAATCACAGTCTGGCCCAGTAGCTCCTGATCGCTCGCGACGGTCGCGAGCGTGGTCCCCGGCGCCAAGATGTTCAGGGGAACTGGAGTCAGCGGCGGATTATCGTACGCACCGTAGCTCTGCTCCTGTCCACAGTAGTTGTATAGCGTCGGGACCGCGAGTGTGCCCGCCGGTGGTGGCGGGTACATCTTCACGAGCGCGAACGTCGGCTCCTGCGCGAGATCGATCGATCCCGGCTCTGGTGTCAGCCGCGGATCCGGTGCTGGCGGGATCTGCGTGACTGCCAGCGGCGCTTCGACGGAAGGCAGAACTGCAATCCCAGCTTTCGTGTTACCGATGTTACGGAAGCCCTTACTGCCCTTGATCGAGGTGTAGGTCTTCTCTTGGATCGCATAGTTGTAATACACAGATATCGTCAGAGCCTCTGTCGCGTCGACCGAGGCCCGAAACGTAAACGCGTCGGCCGGACGATTGATGTACGGATCATCCAGATCGCTTTTGGTCGACGACCTGACGAAGAACATCTTCTCGTCGAACACACGCTTGGCCTGCCACTGCCCTGCGCTGAGCTCGCTAAGCGCGATTTGAATCGCCCAGACTGTATCGGCCGGATCTACCTGCGACGGCGACGTTGCGCCGGCTGGAACCGTTTGCGTCGCGGCATTCTCCGACATCGTAGAAAAGATCGGCCACACGAGATGCAGGCGCTGATCCCAGACGACAGGCACGACCTGATCCGATGGGATATCGAGCCCCAGTGGCTGCCACGCACTCCACGCGCCGACCGCGCTCGAGCTCAGCGTCGTGCGCGTGCGATACGACCACTGATACGGCGTGCCGCGCGTGTGCGCGAACACGTGCAGCACCGAGCTGCCATCTGCGCGTAGCTCGTTGTAGTGCGCCGCGATGACGAGGTTCGATGCTGCGACCAGCCCACGCAGATAGTTCTCGAACGCGGCCTCGGCAAGGTCGGCGTCGCAGTTGCCCTGACGCAGATCGCTCGCGAGGCTATCGAACAACGGCGACGCGTCCTTGCGCAGCGCGGGTGACAGATAGTTTTCCGGATACAGAAAGACTTCGCGGTTCGCTTGCCACAGCCGAAACTGCTGACGCCATGACCATTCACTCCACGTGGTCTTTGCGGCAGCACTGAGCGTGTCGATCGAGAGCTGGATCGGCAGACCGAGAAAGGTCTGCTGGACGAATTGCTGGACCGCGAGCGACGCCTGGAGCAGACGCGTCGTCGTCGAGCACGCGCACATCTCGGGATCGATCAAGAAGTAGTCGAACACGTCGTCGGTGGACGTGAACGGAAACATCGGCGGCCGCGGCGCATTCGGATTGAACAAGTACGCGACGAGCGCATCGCGACGCGTTTGTCGCAGCTCGTCTTCGATCGGCTGCACGGCGGCCAGCCACGTGTCTTGCGCGTATTGGGCCTGAAACGCGCCGCGCGCCGCGGCCGCGAGATAGGTCGCGGCGGTCGGGTCCGCGGGGATACTGCCCAGCTGTACGAGCGTCGTTCCGCTGAGCGAGTACCTGGCCGCCAGATTGATGAGGTCGGCGATCGCGGACAGCATCGCCATGTCGCTCAACGTCCCCGTTAACGTCGCGGGCGTGAGACTCGGTGCCTTCGCGGTCAACGCCGTCGCGAACGCACCGGCATCGGTCGCGTTACTGCCGAGCGCGACCGCGAGCGACGGAAACGTCGCGCTGCCGCCGATCGCCGTCGTGACGTCCGGCAGCGTCGCAGCGTTCTGCCATGCCGCGAGCACGTCGAAGAGCCGCGGCGTGCGGCCAGCCTGGCGGTGATTCAGCCTGATCGCGCGCAGCAGCGTCTCGAACGACGCATACGGACTCGACGTCGACGTCGGAAGCGCACTCGGATCGAGCCAGCCGAACACGCCCGCGTTCGCGACCAGATATTGAAACTCGCTTTCCGTCGCGCGCAGAACCGAGTACAGCGCCGCACCGCGCGCGATCGACGTGAACGCCGTCTGTAGCGCGGGGAACTGCGTCGGGTCGATCGGGGTCGATGACTGCAGCGTTTGCAAGAGCGCCTTGATCGTCGGTGCATCGAGGGTCACGGACGCCTTCGCGTAGAGCGACGAGATCACGTTCGTCGTCACGCTCGTCGCGGTTGCAAGCGCGGCGATCGCGATCGTATTGATCGTCGCGGTATCCGGCGACGTCTGTTGCGCCACGGTGAGCTTCGCGATGGCATCGCGAATGCTCTGCAGCAGCGTAGAGCATTGTTGCGTCGTGAACGCGACCGAGCTCTGCGCGGCCGAGCTGCCGCGAAGGAGATAGTCGGCATCTGCGACGGCGAGCCCGGTGGCACGCAAGACCGCGATTCGTCGCAGCAGCTCGAGCATATCGCTCGGCCTGGCGCCGATCGTCGCACCGGTCAGCTCACCGGCGAGCTGGATCCACGTCAACAGGTCGGAGATCGATAGCGACAGCGCACGCGCCAATCGCGCGTATCGAAACAGGACGGCAATCGTCGCGAGCTTGAGCGCGTTCGCGGATCCCGTCGCGGTCAGGATCGCTTGGATATCACTGCCGCTGAGCCCGAGCGCCGCAGTGACGGCATTCAAGTTCGCCGTGGCATCGGTATTCGATATGGGCAGGATATCTCCGCCACAGAGATCGAACGTCGAGAGCTCCGTAGACGACACGAACACCGTTGGCCACGAGGCCTGCAGCGTCGGGGTCGCGAACACGCTCGTATACGTCGAAGCCACGACGGTATCTTCGTCACCGAGATGATCGGTGACGTCGCGCGTGACGAGCGGCGCCCAGAACGTCAGCACCTCTTGAAACGGCAGTTTCAGTTTCGCGGCGACGGTACGGGCGCCCGCCAGGAACTCGAGAAACGTGTCATCGAGTGTCGCCGTCGGTGAGCCGATCGCCCAATCGAGCTCCCACATCTGCAAGCCGCTCGCGGTCCACAACCGCAGGAACCGCTGCGCACGATTGGCGACGTCGGCGGTGAGGCCCGCGAACGACATCGCCGTCACGGCTGCGGACACGACCGTGACGCCGTTGACCACCTCGGTACCGAGCGTCAACGTGACCCCGCTGTTGGTCACCCATTGCACTTCCAACAACTGATAGAGCTGCTGGAGCGTGAGCCCCACGCGCTGGAGCAGCACGGGAACGTAACCGAGCGCGGCGAGCCATGTCGCCGGCGCCGGCGACATCGGTGCACGCGTCGTGGGGTCGACAACGTTCGGCGGGTTGTTCTCGGCACTAAATCCCCATCGCTCCCACTGCTGATGCGTGTCGGTGCCATCGATGACCGCCTGCATCTTCTGGTTGATCGCGAGCGCGGCACCGGCGATAGCGTTCGCCGGCTG
>DATBAS010000073.1:0-39663 GCA_036271395.1 Kofleriaceae bacterium | reverse complement strand
TCGTGCGTTCCGCGCGATCTGGTTGCTCGCCTGGGTCGCGTGCACCAAGAGCGACAACCCCGAGCTTCGTCAGGGCGGCGACACGACGGTCAACGACCGCACCGCAAACGCGTTCCTGCACGCGGCGGCGAACCTGACCGGCTCCGATCAGATGACGTTCTTGACCGGCACGAGCCCGTTCGATTTTCACTGGGAGATCCCGCAACTCGGCCCGCTCTACAACAACGACGCGTGCTTCGGCTGTCACGCGAGCAACGGCCGCGGCCGCGAGCAGATCGGACCGAGCGGCGCGCTCAGCGACATCAACGGACCGCAGTCCGAGTCGCTCGTGCGCTGCAGCTTGATGGCGGGCAGCGCCGATCCGTCGAATCCCGGCGGACCGATTCCGCTCGTGTTGTGGGGGACGCAGATCCAAGACCACGCGACGGTCGGACTGCCCGAAGCGATCATCACGCTGTCGTTCACGCAATCGACGCAGACCTACGCCGACGGCTCCACGGTCTCGCTGCAGGCGCCGGTGCTCGATATCCGAGCGGGCGATGGCTCGGATCTGCCCGATGGGATGCTGACGTCGTATCGCATCGCGCCGCCGTTGATCGGCCTCGGGCTGCTCGAAGCGGTCGATCCGACGTCGGCCGCCGACCCGAACGACGCCGACGGCGATGGCATCTCGGGCTCGCTGAACATGGTGTGGGATCCGGAGCAGAACGCGACGGTGCTCGGCCGATTCGGCTGGAAGGCGAACACGTCGACGTTGCACCTCCAGGGCGCGGCGGCCGCGTTCAACGACATGGGGCTCGCGAACGAGGTGTTCCCGAACACCGACGGCACGACCGATATGCCGGACGATCAGTTCGAGCCGCTGTCGTTCATGATCTCGACGATCGCGGTGCCCGAAGCGGAAGAGCGCGACGCGGATGCCGATCACGGCCGCGACTTGTTCGACTCGTTCGAGTGCTCGAAGTGCCACACGCCGACGCAGGTCACCGGCGATTCGCCGATCGCCGAGGTCGCGCACCAGACGATCCATCCGTACACGGACCTGCTGTTGCACGACATGGGTTCGGGTCTCGCCGACGGTCGCCCGGATTTTCAAGCATCGGGATCCGAGTGGCGCACGCCGGCGTTGTGGGGCATCGGCCTCGCGCAGACGATCACGCCCGGGACGAGCTACTTGCACGACGGCCGCGCGCGCTCGTTCGAAGAAGCGATCATGTGGCACGGCGGCGAAGCCCAGGCGGCACACGATGCGTTTCAGAGCGCATCGCAGTCCGATCGCGACGCGCTCACCGCGTTTCTCGGCACGTTGTAGACTCACGGCGGAGTGCCGGACGAGGACGATCGCAAGACCGAGGCGATGGCGGTGCCGCCGGTGCACGAGCCGACCGGCGAGCTGATCGACGTCCGCGCCGGCACCGCGATCGGTGACTACGTCGTCGACGGCGAGCTCGGCCACGGCGGCATGGGCGTCGTGTACAGCGCGACGCATCCGATCATCGGCAAGCGAGCGGCGATCAAAGTGCTCAAATCGTCGAGCAATCCGGCGGCGGTCGAGCGCTTCATCCAAGAGGCACGCGCGGTCAACCAGATCGGCCACCCGAACATCGTCGACATCTTCGACTTCGCGCAGCTGCCCGATGGCCGGCGCTACCTCGTGATGGACTTGCTCGTCGGCGAATCGCTACGCGCGCGGGTCAAGCGCGGTCCGCTGCCGGTCGCCGAGTCCTGCGCGGTGCTCGACGAGATCGCGTCGGCCCTCGCGGCGGCGCACGGCAAAGGCTTCGCGCATCGCGATCTCAAGCCCGACAACGTGTTCTTGTCGACGGTCGGCGGCCGGCTCGACGTCAAGTTGCTCGACTTCGGGCTCGCGAAGCTGTTGCCGACGTCGGCGATCACGAACGAGCGCGTGTTCCGCACCGCGACCGGCGTGCAGCTCGGCACGCCCGATTACATGTCCCCCGAACAGCTGCGCGCCGAGCCCGACGTCGATGGCCGCACCGATATTTTCGCGCTCGGCGTGGTCGCGTTCGAGATCCTGACCGGCACGCGGCCGCGCCGGCTCGGCAACGATCGCTGGGATCTGCCGAGCACGCCGGGTCACATCGTCGGCGCGGTGGCCGGCGTGCCGCCCGAGCTCGCGCAGCTGGTCGAGACGATGTTGTCGCCGTCGCCGGAGGGCCGGCCGTCGATCGTCGCGACGCGGACGGTGCTCAAGCGGCTGCGGCCGATCTTGGCGATCGCGGCGAGCTCGCCGGCGCTCGCGCACGGCTCGATGCCGCCCGCGCCGAAGTCCGTGCACGAGCTGACGCCGTCGCTGGTCGGCGCGAAGCCGGTGTTGCCGACGCCGCCGCGCGGCTCGAAGCAGGTCTCGACGCCACCGCCGATCGCGCTGCCAGAAGGCATCCCGCAAGTGTTCGGTAAGACCAAGCTCGGCGTCGCCCCGGCGCGCATCAGCGTCGAATCGCCGCGGGTCGTCTCGGGCAAGCTGCCGGTCATCGCGCCACCCCCCGCCAAGCCGTCACGCGCCTGGCTGATCGTCGCGATCATCGCCCTTGTCGCCGTCGCCGGAGTCGCGATCGTGCTCGCGATGAGCTGACGCGTTACAATCGCCAGCCGTGGAGGATCGGGAATCAGCCGTCGAGAGCAGCGAGCTCGCCGTCGGAACCGATGTGGGCGGGTACGTGATCGAGGACGTGATCGGTCAGGGCGGCATGGGCGTCGTGTACGCGGCGACCCATCCGCTGATCGGCAAGCGCGCCGCGGTCAAGGTCTTGCGGCCCGAGCTCTCGACCGACGTGCGCGCGGTCGAGCGCTTCATCACCGAAGCGCGATCGGTCAATCAGATCGGCCATCCCAACATCGTCGACATCTTCGCGTTCGGCACGCTGCCCGACGGCCGCAACTACTACGTGATGGACTTGCTCGTCGGCGAATCGCTGCGCACGCGGCTCAAGCGCACCGGTGCGCTACACGTCAGCGAGGCGGCGCACGTCGTCGACGAGATCTCGTCGGCGCTGATCGCCGCGCACGGTAAAGGCATCATCCATCGCGATCTCAAGCCCGACAACGTGTTCATGATGAGCGCCGCGGGACGTTGGCCCGAGGTCAAGCTGCTCGATTGGGGCCTCGCGAAGCTGCTGTCGCCGACCTCGAAGTTCCGCACGGTGACCGGCGCGTTGCTCGGCACGCCCGTGTACATGTCGCCCGAGCAGGCGCGGGCGGCCGATACCGTCGACGTGCGCACCGACATCTATTCGCTCGGCGTGATCGCCTACGAGCTGATCTCGGGCATCGCGCCGTTCAAGCGCAGCACGTCGATGGAGACGTTGCTCGCGCACGCCGAGGAGCAGGTGCCGCCGCTCGCCGACAAGGTGCCGGGCTTGCCCGACGAGCTCGTCCAGCTGATCGAGGCGATGCTCGGCAAAGAGCCCGACGAGCGCCCGACGCTCGCCGCGGTGCGCACGGTGCTGCGCCGGCTCAAGGGCACGAAGATTCCGACGATGAGCGTCGCCGGCATCGCGATGGAGATCCCCGTGACGTCGACGCCGAGCTACTCGCGGCCGGGCACCGATCAGCTGCGCACGCTCGACGACCAGAACCAGCGCACGCGGCCGCCGCCGCGCAGCGGGCCGTTCGTCGATCCGGACGTGACGTCGAGCGATCCTCCGCCGATCGCGCCGGCGATGACGTTGCCGGGTACGCACGTCGGGCCGCGGCCGCGCTCCGCGTCGCAAGATCAGCTCGTCAGCGCGGTGCCGCTACCGCCGCCGCCGACCACGCCGCCGCCGATGCGCGACGCGCCGATGCAGCTCGCGAACATGTCGACGCCGGCGGCGCCGCAATCGCCGCCGATGATGATGGCGTCGCATCCGATGATCCCGATCCAACCATCGGGCGAGCTCGGCGTGCGGTTTCGCGAGCCATCGCAGATGCCGATCGTGCAGGCGATGCCGCCGATGCACACGCCGACGCCGATCCAGGTTCCGCTTGCCACGCCGCCGAAGAAATCGCGGAGCTTGGTCGTGATCGGGTTCGTCGCGCTCGTGATGATCGGTGCGGGCGTCGCGTTCGTGCTGCTCCAGCAGTGACGCGCCGCGGATCTACGCGCGCTCGATCTGCACGCGCGCATCGTTCCACGCGCCTTGGCCGCCGAGATCGGCAAACGCGCCGCGGATCAGCGCGTTCGCGGTGAAGCCGTTCTGCGTGTGCTTGCGCCACAAGCCCTTGTGGATCACGCATACGCCGGCGCGGACGCCGGTCGAGACGGTCGCCGCGACGCGCACCTCACCGAGCTGATTCCACACGCGCACCACGTCGCCGGGCTTGATCCCGCGTGCGTCGGCGTCGTGCTTCGAGATCTCGACGGTGCCGGGCGCCGTGCGCAGCTGGCCGAACGTCGACGTGATCTGCGTCGCGAGCGCGGGCGAGATCAGCGCGAGCGGGAACTCGTCGCTGCGCGGATCCGGCTTGTAGATGTAGAGCCCGCCGAGCGCGACGCGATCGAGCTCCGGCGAGACCAGATGCACGCGGCCGCTCGGCGGAAACGCGTCGACAAACGGGATCGGCCGCGGCTCGCCGATCGGTTGCGCGACGCGATTTTGCGCGAGCTGAGCGCGCAGCTCGCCGCCGTGCGCGCTGGCTTCGAACGTGCGCGCGACGAGCTCGTCGTCGGTCATCGCGTCGCCCGCGCGCACGAGCCCGAAGTGCTCGAGCAGCGCGCCGAAGAGCTGGTTGTTGCTGCGCGCTTCGCCCGGAGGCGTCGCCACGGCCGGGCTGTCGAACATGCGCATCGTGCCGTAGCCGCGGCGAAGATCGCGATGCTCGAGAAACGACGTCGCGGGCAGCGCGACATCGGCGAGCTGCGCGGTATCGGTCCACACCTGATCGTGCACGACGACGAACAAGTCCTCGCGCGCGAGCTCGGCGACGAGCTGCGCCTGATCGGGCGCGGTCACCGCCGGGTTCGCGTTGAACACGAACAGCGCTTCGATGTCGCGCTCGCGCAACTTGTCGCTGATGCCGCACATGTTGACGTGCGGCGCGTCGTGCAGCGGCTCGCCGATCATCGTCTCGGCGGTGACCGTCCACTTCGCGTCGCTGTTCGACATCGTGAAGCCGCCGCCGCGCACGCCGAACTTGCCGGCGACGGCGGGGATCGCGATCACCGCGGCGACCGCGCTGCCGCCGTTGCGATTGCGCTCGAGGCCCCAGCCGGGCCGGATCACCGCAGGCGACGTCGCGACATAGAGCTCGAGAAAGCGCTCGAGCAGCTGCGGGTCGATCGCGGCTTCCCGCGACGCGGTCTCGATCGTCCACGCGCTGGCGCGGCGAGCGAGCTCGTCGACTTCGGCGCAATGCGTATCGAGAAAGGCGCGATCGGCCAAACCGCGCTCGAACAGCGCGCCGATGATCGCGAGTGCGACCGGGAGATCGGCGCCGGGTCGGATCGGCACGTGGAGATCCGCGCCGCGTGCGAGCGGTGTGCAGCGCGGATCGAGCACGACGAGCTTGGCGCCGGCGGCTCGCGCGCGCTCGATGATCGGCACGAGGTGGATGCCGGTCGCCGTTGGGTTCACGCCCCACAGCACGATCAGCTTCGCGTGCTCGTAATCCTCGAGCGCGACACCGGGCATCTTGCCGTAGAGGCCGCGCGTGGCTTCGGTCGTCGCCGACGCGCAGTACGTCTGCTCGAGGATCGACGCGCCGATCCGGCGGAAGAAGCGCGTCGCGAGCGCGCCTTCGGTGAGCCAGCCGTTCGAGCCGCCGTAGTGAAACGGCAGGATCGCGTGGGCGCCGCGGCGTGCCTTGATCGTCGCGAGCCGATCGTGGATCAGCGCGAGCGCGTCGTCCCACGACACCCGCCGCCACTGTCCGCTGCCTTTGGCGCCGGCGCGCACCATCGGATGGAGCAACCGATCCGGCCCGTATAGATGATCGGCGATCTTGCGGACCTTGCCGCAGATGAAGCCATTGGTCAGCGGGCCGCGGCGGTCGCCATCGACGCGAACCACGCGACCGTTGTCGACGGTGACGTCGAGCCCGCAGAGATCCGGGCAATCGAGCGGGCAAGCGCTGGAGCGGTGCTCCATGCAGCGCACTCTACCAAATGCCGGTCACACCGATCGTGCCTTTTCCGATCGTCGGCGCGATGTTGACTGGCAGCTTGGGCTCGTCGAGGTTACGCGTGAGGATACCGCCCACGATGAGGCCGGTCGCGAGCCCGCCGAGCGCGTAGTTGGCGGTGCGCGCGTCGCTCTGCGATTCGTCGTCGCGCGCGCGCTGCACCAGGCTCTCGGCGGCGAGGCCGAGCACGATGCCGACGACGCCGGAGGCATCGATCAGCGCGGCGTGGCCGCGGCCGACCGTGAAGTAGCGCTGCAACAGCGTACCGCCGGCCGTACCCATCGCGAGCCCGGTGAGCACGATGCCGCCGCTGATCTGCGAGCCCGGATCGAACGTGACCGCGAACAACGCGCCGGCCGCGGTTCCCCACAACGCGCCGGAGTTGATCACGGCCGCGTCGCCCGGCGTCAGGTGCGTCTCTTCGCCGATGTAGTAGCCGAGGCCCGCGCCGACGAGCAGGCCGCCGCCGACGAGCGGGCCGCTGACGCCGTTGCGGCCGAGCAAGTCATTCGTGATCACCGCCGACAGTGCGGCGCCGCCGGTCGCACCGATCAGCGACGACGTGACCGTGAGCGAGCTGGTGCCGAGCGCGAGATCGCTCGGCGCGCCCCAATACGTGCCGAGCAAGCCGGCGGTGAGACCTGCCGCGCCGCCGATCACGGTGAGCGTGCGATTCGATTGCGCATCGGCGATCAGCGCGCCGGCGCCGGTGCCGGCGATCGCGCCGTACACCATGAGCTGTTGCTTGCCGAACTCGGGGTTGTGATGGAGCTCGAACGTGACGTCGGTGTCCTGATCGGGCAGCACCTCGATGCTGCGCGTCTCGGTCACGCGATCTTGCGCCTCGGCTTGCACGGCGTACCTGCCGCTCGGCAACGCGACATCGTAGACGCCGGTGCCGACCTGGCGATTGTCGATGAACAAGCGGCCGTCGCCGGGCACGACGCGCAAGCGCAGGTGACCTTCGAGCGGGCGGAGCTGCTCGAAGAACGTATACGGCTTGCCGATCTCGGCGTGAAACTCGGTGCTCACCGTGTGATAGCCGGGCCGCTCGACGACCAGCTGATACGGTCCGCCTTCGACGTCGAGCTCGGCACCGGGCCGACCCTCCGAGATGATCTTGTTGTTCTGCATGATCCGGACGCGCGCGTCCTCGGGGATCGTCTGCACCCGGATCTTCGCGCGCAACGTGCGCAGCGTATGGATCCGCGCGAGCACGTTCTGCTTGTCGTCCTGCGGATCGGGCGCGCACGCGTTCGCTTTTTGCGCGTCCTTCGGCATGTCGAGCACGTAGCGCTCGAAATACGCGATCGCCTTCGCGTACTCGAGCAAGCGCTCGTACGCCTGGCCGATGTCTTTCAAGATCGAGTAGTACGGGATCTCGCAGTAGCTCGCGACGAGCTCGACGACGGCGCCCTGATAGTCGCCTTGCAGGTACAACACCTCGCCGCGTTGATAGTGCTCGGCGCCGCGCTTGCGGAGCTCGTCGGTGGTCACGCCCTTGTCGGGCGAGCACGAGTCGATCTCGAGGATCGGCACGTCCTTGTCGAGAAAGCCGCCGGGCTGCGCGAACGCGACGCGCGCGCACGCGAGCATGACCGCGACAGCGACTCCGACCCTCACTTGTTCGGGACAATACCGCCGGGATAGCCGCCGAGCTCACCGCCCGCGGTGTGATTCGGCTGCGCGGCTGCCGATCCGGATTTCGGCACGAGGCGCGGCGGCTGCGGCACGCCTTTCGGCAGCTTCTTGAGCTTGAGCGTGATCGTGTCACCGTCGGCATGCTCGACCGGGTTCACCGATTCACTCGCGTCGAGGTAGCCGTCGAGGTGTGCGGTGACCTCGACTTCTTTGTCGCGCAACACGAACACGACCGACTGCGGCGCCTTGCCGAGCGTTTCGGATTCGCGCTCGAGCTCGGCGCCGGCCGGCACGGTGTTGATGTGCAGCGTGATGCGCTTGTATGCGGGCTCGGCAAGCGCGTCGAGCGGCGGCGTCGGCGCGACGGCGCCGGCGTCGAGCATGTTCGCGCCGAAACCGGAGCCGTGGCGTTTGTCTTTGTCGCGTTCCGCAGGCCCGCCGTTGCCTTGCAGATACACGACCGCGAGCGTGACGCCCGCGATCACGACGCCGAGGCCGCCCACGGCCCACGCCGCGCGCGGGATCGCCGGCGCTTTCGGAAATCGCCGGCGCGGTCCGGTGATGCGCGCCCGCTCGGTCGAGTGCGTCGGATCGGCCGACAGCGCGCCGAGATCCTCGAGCATCGCGTCGGCATCGCGGTAGCGGTCGTTGCGATTCTTCGCCATCGCCTTCGCGACGATCGCTTCGAGCTCTTCGCTGACGTCGGGCCGGATCTCGCGCAGCGGCTTGGGCACTTCGTTGAGCACCTGCGAGATCACCGACAGATAATTGCTACCGACGAACGGCACGCGACCGGCGATCGACTCGTACATGATCACGCCGAGCGCGTAGATGTCGACGCGGTGATCGAGATCGTCGTCACCGCGCGCCTGCTCGGGCGACATGTAGAGCGGCGTACCGAGCACCATGCCGGTCTGTGTGAGCCGCTGCGCCTCTTCGTCTTCGCCGGGCCCGCTCGCGCGCAGCGACTTCGAGATGCCGAAGTCGACGACCTTGACGAAGTCCTGCTCCTTGCGTTTGAGCAGGAACAAGTTCTCGGGCTTGATGTCGCGGTGCACGATGCCCTTGGCGTGCGCGGCCCCGAGCGCCGACGCCGCTTGCGATGCGATGCGCAGGATCCGCTGCTCTGGCAGCTCGTGCTCGCGCGACAAGCACTCGGCGAGCGACTCGCCTTCGAGATACTCCATCACGACGAACGTGCGGCCGTCGTCGGTGTTGCCGATGTCGGTGATGTCGATGATGTGCTCGTTGCCGATCGACGACGCGAGCTGCGCTTCTTTCTTGAGCCGCGCGACGATCGCCTCGCGCTCGGCATACTTCTCGAGCAGAACTTTGACGGCGACGCGCTTGCCGATCAGCGTGTGCGTCGCTTCGTAGACCGCGCCCATGCCGCCTTGGCCGACTTTCTTCGTGACCAAGTAACGGCCCGACAGCGTCGAGCCGATGATCTCGCTCGAGTGCGGCTTCGACTTCGCCTGCGCCTCGTCATCGCCGAGTGTCGGCGTCGCGCGTTGATCGACCGTGTTCGCGACCGCGCTGCTCGCAACGCCGGTATCGCCGAGGCCCATCGACTCGCTGCCCACGCCGATGCGCTGCGGCGTGTCGGCTGGTGGCCGTCCCGGCGATGAAGGTGAAGGAGGCTTGCCGTCCGCAGACACAGCGTTCCCAGCTTCAAAGCGTAGAGGCCCGAGCAGGCCAAGTCAAAGCGTAGATGGGTGAAAACTAAGCTAGTTTGCGACTGATATTGCAACAATTCGAATGGTGGAATATATACAGAACGTGCAGTCGGTACGCGCGGATCTGTTCCGTTTGCTGGGCGACGAAGATCGTCTCCGGCTCCTCGCGCTGTGCACCGAGGAAGAGCTAACCGTCGGCGAGCTCGCGAGCTTGCTCGGCGAAAGCCAGCCGCAAGTCACGAAGAAATCGCAGCCTTTGCGCGAGGTCGGGCTGCTCGTCGAGCGCCGCGACGGCACGCGCACGCTGCTCAAGAGCGACATCGCGCACGACGTGGTGGTCGACGCGGCGATCTCCGAAGGCCGCCGGTTGTGCAGCAAAGACGGCAGCCTCGCCAGGGTCGCCCGGGTCGTCGCGCAGCGCGAGGAGCTGTCTCGCAAGCTATTCGACGAAGCGCCGCCGGCGTTGCCGCAGCCGACCGACTCGACGCTCGCCGACTGGCTCGCGATCTTCGCGCCGCTGTTGCCGGGTCGCGCGCTCGCGATCGACGCCGGCACCGGCGAAGGCGCGTTGTTGCCGCTGTTGTCGCCGCTGTACGAGCGCGTCGTCGCGGTCGACCGCAGCGCCGCGCGGCTCGCGCGTTGCGCCGAGCGACTCGCGCAGCTCGGGCTCGCGAACGTGCGGTTGCGCGAAGGCGCGATCGACGATCCGTCGCTCGGCGAAGAAGTTCGCGAGCGCGGCGGCGCCGATCTCGTCGTGATGGCGCGCGTGCTCCATCACGTCGGCCGGCCGCAAGATGTCGTCGCGTCGGCGACCCAGCTGCTGCGCGGCGGCGGCCATCTCGCGTTGATCGATTTTCTGCCGCACGACGACGAGTCGCTGCGCGAGCAGGGCCACGTCTGGCTCGGCTTCGAGCCCGAAAAGCTGCGCGGCTGGCTCGCCAGCGCGCACTTGCAACCGCTCGTCGTCGAGCCGCTGCCGCATTCACATCGTCCGCCACTTCAGCTAGCCGTCGGCCGCAAGCCGACCAGATAAACCTCAGGAGAAGACCATGGAAGCCCGCAACGAATTCCCCGCGTTCAAAGTGAAAGACATGAGCCTGGCCGAGCTCGGCCGCAAGAAGATCCGCATGGCCGAAAAGGAAATGCCGGGTCTGATGTCGTTGCGTGCCGAGTTCGGCGCGCAAAAACCGCTCAAGGGCGCGCGCGTCGCGGGCTGCTTGCACATGACGATCGAGACGGCCGTGCTGATCGAGACGCTCGTCACGCTCGGCGCCGAGGTCACGTGGACGTCGTGCAACATCTACTCGACGCAAGACGAAGCTGCCGCGGCGATCGCGAAGGCCGGCGTGCCCGTGTTCGCGTGGAAGGGCGAGTCGCTCGAGGATTACTGGGCGAACATCGGCATGCAGCTCAACGCGTTCCAGGGCGGCAAAGGCCCGAACCTGATCCTCGACGACGGCGGCGATCTCACGCTGCTCGTCCACAAAGGTGAAGAAGCCGAGCGCACCGGCAAGGCGCCGGATCCGAAAACCGCCACCAACGACGAGATGCGCGTGATCTTCTCGGTGCTCACCGAGAGCCTCGCGAAGGACAAGCAGCGCTTCACCAAGCTCGCCGGCGAGATCAAGGGCGTCTCCGAAGAGACCACGACCGGCGTGCACCGCCTCTACGACATGGCGAAGCACGGCCAGCTGCTGTTCCCGTGCATCAACGTCAACGACTCGGTGACCAAGAGCAAGTTCGACAACCTCTACGGCTGCCGCGAGTCGCTGTTCGATGGCATCAAGCGCGCGACCGACGTGATGGTCGCGGGCAAGGTCGTCGTCGTCGCCGGTTACGGCGATGTCGGTAAGGGCTGTGCGATGTCGGCCCGCGGGCTCGGCGCGCGCGTGCTGATCACCGAGGTCGATCCGATCTGCGCGCTGCAGGCGGCGATGGAGGGCTACGAGGTCGTCACGATGGAGCACGCCGCGCCGATCGCGGACATCTTCGTGACCGCGACCGGCTGCGCCGACGTGATTCGCTCGGAGCACTTCATGGCGATGAAGGACGAAGCGATCCTCTCCAACATCGGCCACTTCGACAGCGAGATCCAAGTCGCGTGGCTCGAGAACAACAAAGAGATCAAAGAAGAGAACATCAAGCCGCAGGTCGATCAGTTCATCTTCAGCAACGGCAAGCGCATCACGCTGCTCGCGCGCGGCCGCCTCGTCAACCTCGGCTGCGCGACCGGCCACCCGTCGTTCGTGATGTCGAACTCGTTCTCGAACCAGACGATCGCGCAGATGGCGCTGTGGGCCAACGCGACCAAGGGCAAGGACGAGATGACCGGCATGAAGTTCGAAGCCGGTAAGGTCTACGTGCTGCCGAAGAAGCTCGACGAGAAAGTGGCGCGCCTGCACCTCGCGAAGGTCGGCGTGCAGCTGACGAAGCTGTCGAAGGAGCAGGCCGAGTATCTCGGCGTGTCGATCGACGGCCCGTACAAGCCGGACCACTACCGCTACTGAGGATTCGCTAGTCGCACGCCGCCGGCGTATCGCAGAGGCCGTTGTCGCAATAGCCGCTGATGCACTGGTTGGTGGCGTTGCATGTCGCGCCATCGGATCCCGCCGGCGCGCACACCGGCGATGCCGAACCGAGCTCGTCGGTGCAGAACGTGTTCGCGTCGAAGCACGCGCCTTCGGGGCACGGCTCGCCGACCGATGGGCCCTGCGCGCACTTCATCGTGGACAGGTCGCACGGGAAGTACTGCGAGCAATCGGAGTTGCTCGCGCAACTGTCGTTGGGCAAGCCGTCCTTGACGCACGTGCCGGCGCTGCCGCAGTGCTCGCCGATGTTCGCGCAGGTGTTGTCGGGACACGCCGCGCCGGTGCCCGGCAGCGTCTTGCACACCAGCGGCGTGCCGGCGCAGCCGTAGCCGGGCACGCACGCGAACGAATCGGTACATGCCGAGCCGGCCGCGATGTACGGCTGGCACGTCGCCGTCTGGAAGTCGCAGTAGTCGCCGGTCACGCAGCTCTCGTCGGTGCTACACGACGCGCCCGTCGGTTGAGGAGTCGGCGCGATGCCGCCGACGCACGTGCCTTGGCAGCACGCTTCCTGGCACGACGGCACGTCGCAAACTTGCGAGATGCACTCTTCGCCGATCGCGCAGATGCCGCCGGAGCCGACGGTGCCGGCGATCACGTCGGCGCATGCCGCGGGGCTCACGCGCACCATCGTCTGGTCGCACGATTCGTTCGAGAACGCGGCGAGACACGCGGCGGCGTCATTGCCATCGAACGCGACGCGGCCCATTTCGATCGCTTCGCTGAGGCTCGGATCGCTGACGATGATGAGCCCGTTGTTGGCCTGCGCGCACGTCGCCGTATCGGGGAACAGCCCGCACTTCGTGAGGTACGCGCAGTCCGCAGACGTCGCCTCGGCTTCGTATTGTTCGAATGTGAGCGACGAGCCGT
Source organism: Kofleriaceae bacterium (assembly GCA_036271395.1). Taxonomy (GTDB): domain Bacteria; phylum Myxococcota_A; class Polyangia; order Haliangiales; family Haliangiaceae; genus JABFXX01. Next base: position 26,765 of record DATBAS010000073.1, on the reverse strand, counting down.
TGCCGCCGTCGCCGCTACAAGCCGCCATCGCGATCAAGATCCATCGCCGCATGACCGCAGGGTCGCCCGAGCCGCGGTCGAGCGCTACAACCTCGCGATCGCCTCACGCGGCACTGCCACTTGTTGCTCGTTATCGCCGGCCGATGACGAGCGAGAACACCACGTCGAGCTCGCGCGAGCGATCCGGCGATGCTTCGTCGCGCTCGCGCAGGATCACGCCGGTGTCGTAGCCGATGCGGTAACCGTTCGGCCGCTCCCAAAAATGGCCGAGCGCGAGCTCGAGCGCGGGATCGCGATTGGTGCCCATTACCTCGCCGCGCACCGCGACATAGACACCCGTGCCGACGAGCCGCGGATTCGACGTCGCGCCGAACACTTGTGCGCGAAGCCCGGCGCCTAGCGAGCCCTCGGCATCGCGGTCGCTCGCCGCCGTCCACGCGAATAGCTCGGGCACGAGGTGAAACTCGACGCGGCGCGACGGCGCCGGCTCGAACGCGAGCGAGATCCGGCCGGCGGCGCGCCAGTGCGCGTTCGCATCGCCGGTCGCTTCGAACGATCCGGCGCGGCCGCGCGCATCGAGCCCGATGCCGAGCTCGAACACGGTGTCGCGATCGGCATACGCGGCAGTCGAAGCGAACACCACGGCGAACGCGATCGCGGCCCTCATGCCGCGAAGCTATCACTCATCGCCGCGGCGGTTCGCTTTGATCGACGCGCGGTGGCGCTTGTCGTCGACCCGGCGGCGCTTCGATGCACGCGACGGCTTGGTCGCGCGGCGATGCTTCGGCCGATCGAGCGCGGCGCGCACGATCAGCGCGAGCTTGGAGAGTGCGTCGTCGCGGTTCTGGATCTGATCACGCGTCAGCGTCGACGTGACGATCAACGTGCCGTCGTTGGTGAGCCGATTCGCGAGCCGCTCGAGCAGCCACGCGCGATCGCTCTCGCCGAGCGCGGTCGACTGCACCGGATTCCAGCGCAGCTCGGCCTTGCTCGAGACCTTGTTGACGTTCTGCCCGCCGGGGCCGCCCGAACGGGCGAACGCGAATGCGAGCTCCGACGCGGGGATGGTCACCCGCGACGTGACGACGATGTCGCCGCGCACGGCATCGCCTCGCGATCAGCCTGCCGCGCCGGACTTCTTCGGTCGGCGCTTCGGCGGCGCTTTTTGCGCCTCTTCATACACGCGGAGCTCGGTCTCGGCGGTGGTCTGCACCGCTTCGAGATACAGCGAGGTCAGCGCGATGTGATCGCCGCGCAGCGCTTCGTAATAGCGCTGGCGATCGATCGAGTGAATGATCGCGATCGGATAGCCGCCTTCTTGGAGCAGCTGGTTCGACGCGATCCGGATCGTGCGACCGCTCTCTTTCGCCCACGGGAAGATCGCCATGAACTTCGAGTGCAGCGACGCGACGCGCTCGATCACGTGCAGATCTTTGGTAGCCGGCTCGTCGATCCACTCGCCGAGCTTGCGCATCGACGGCAGGATTTTCTCGGGCGGCGCGATGTCGTGATAGTAGAGCCGGTGCAGCGGGTTCTCTTTGCGGAACGGTAGGCCCTTGGCCTTCTCGTCGGGCGCCAAGATCGAATACAGCTCGCGGATCGTATCGAGCTTGAACGGCTTCTTCTTGTTCGCAGCTTGCTCGGCGGCGAAGTTACACGCGTCATCGAAGCGGCGGATTTCGTCGTACGACGGGATCAACGACGGATCGCTGATGATCGTCGGATCGACCGCGGCCTTGATCTCGCTGTAGCTCAGCACCTCGCCTTCGAGCGCTGCATCGTGGTGGATGAGCGAGATCCGGAGACGGTTGTTGAACTCGGTGCGCGCGACCTGATTCGCGGTCGGCAGCGCTGCGCGCCACGCGGTGACGGCGCGTTCGACTTCGCTGAATCGCGCGTCGATATCCTCGGTTTCTTTGTACCTGAGCACCTTTATCTCCGCGGAAGTCTAGGGGACGCCATCCGGATCGTCAAGCTGAAAGGGTGATACTTCCTTACATCTAACTGCACACCAGTTGCGACGTATTCGCAAGATTTCTGCAACGTTGCGATACCTGCGTGGTAGGAACGCCGCGGTGGAGTTCGAGCACCAGTCCGTCTTGCTCGACGAGGTCATCGAGGCGCTAACCCCTCGATCTGGAAAGCTTTACTGCGATGGAACGGCCGGTGGCGGCGGACACCTGGCCCGTATCATTAGTACGGGTGCGCGAGCGATCGGGATCGATCGCGATCCGGCCGCACTGGAGGCCTGCCGAACCCGGCTCGGTCCCGATGTCGAGCTGGTTCACGCGCGCTACTCCGAGATGCCCCGAATCCTCGGTGACCGCAAGGTCGACGGGATCGTGCTCGATCTCGGCGTGTCGTCGCCGCAATTCGATCGCGCCGATCGCGGGTTCTCGTTTTCCAAGCCCGGCCCGCTCGACATGCGCATGGACCCGACGCGCGGGAACACGGCGCGCGAGCTGATCGACGAGCTGGCGGTCGACGAGCTCGCCGACGTGATCTTCGAGCTCGGTGAAGAACGCCATTCGAAGAAGATCGCGCGGATGATCAAGGAAGCGCCGCCGGCGACCACGACCGAGCTCGCGGCGATCTGCGCGCGTGCGGTTCCGATGATCGACCAGCGCAAGTCCAAGATCCACCCGGCGACGAGGACGTTCCAGGCGCTGCGGATCGCGGTCAACCAGGAGCTCGCCGAGCTCGAACAATTTCTCGCCGCGTTTGCCGACTTGCTCGCGCCCGGCGGCCGCTGCGCGATCATCAGCTTTCACTCGCTCGAAGATCGCTTGGTCAAGAATGCGTTTCGCGACCTGACGTGGACGAGCTCGTTGCCCGCGCAGCTGGCGCGTTCGGCCGGCGAGCGGGTCGAGCCGGTCGCGCTAGCGATCACGAAGAAGCCGATCGTCGCGGGCGAGGCCGAAATGGCTCGAAACCCGCGCTCGCGGTCGGCGAAGCTCCGCGTGTGCGAGCGAACTACAGCGCCGAACCTGCCGGCGCTAGGCACGCCGCGATGATCGGCTCGTGGTGGAACCGGCGCAGCACGCTCTCGTCGAGTGCCGCGACCTGCGGCTCGATGGCCTGAACCTGCGCGCAGTCTCCGGCCCGCGCGGCGTGCTTGGCCGCTTTCGCCAGCGCGAACGCGGCTTCGAATTTCTGTTGAGCCTGCTCCTGTTCGAAGCGGCGCGCCGGCTTGTCGGAGATCCAGAACACGGCGGCGCCACCGACCATCAGCGGGATGAAGCCGTAGTCGGTGTGGACGATGGTGTTGTTGTGCGTGACCGCGCCGGCGATGCCGGTCGCGAGCAGCCCGGCGATACCGACGAGCAGCGCGACCTCACTGACCTGATGTACGCGCGGAGCCTGCGCGGGCGTACAGCTGATCAGAAACACGAGGACGATCGCACGCACGGCTGGACTCTAGATCGCACAGAAAAAATTGGCGCGCGCGATCACGTGGCGGTTTAGTGGAACGACGTCATGTCGTCGTCGGCGGTTTCGCTTTATCGGCTCGTCAAACGGGCAGAAGCCGCGCCCGTGCGCACGGTGGTCATCGCGATGATCGTGCTCGCATGCACGCTGACCGCGGTCGCGGTGATCCGCGTGACGCGCCAGCACGAGGTCTTGCAGCTCGGCTATCGGCTCTCGCACGGCACCGAGCAGGTTCGCGAGCTGCGCGAAGCGCGGCGCCGGCTCGAGCTCGAGCGCGCGACACTCACCGCGCCCGATCGCATTCGCAAGCTCGCGACCGAGCTCGGCATGACGCCGGTCGCGCCCGACAAGATCCGCATCGTGCACGCGCCGCGCGAGGCGTCGCTTTGACCACGACGAAGCTCAAGCCGATGACGCCGGGCGTGCCGCACGCAGCGCGGGTGCGCGCGTACGTGGTCGGCATCGTCGTGACGATCGGTCTCGTCGGCGTCGCGCGGCGCGCGTGGTCGCTGCAGATCAGCGATGGCGATCACTATCGCGCGCTCGCCGAACATCAGCAGGAGCTCCATCTCGCGTTGCCGGCGCCGCGCGGCGACGTCGTCGATGCGGCCGGCCGCCCACTCGCGGTCTCCGCCGATGTCGACTCGATCTGGGCGAACCCGAAAGACGTGCGCGACGTCGCGACCACCGCGGAGACCCTCGCGAAGATCTTGGGCGGCGATCAACAAGCGCTCGAGGCCAAGCTCGCCGCCGATCACAAGTTCGTCTGGCTCACTCGCCACGTCTCGCCCGAGATCGCGCGCGCGATCGCGGCGGCAAAGCTGCCGGGCATCGAAGTCGCGAAAGAACCGCGGCGATGGTATCCGTCCCGCGCGATCGCCGGCCCGGTGATCGGTCGCGCCGATCTCGACGGTCGAGGCGTCGACGGCATCGAGCTCGCGATGAACGAGCTGCTCGCCGGCAAGCGCAGCGACGTGGCAGCGCTGCGCGACGCGCGCGGCCACATGATGCTGTCCGACGGCGTCGGCCATGCGACGCCGGGAGCGACCGTGCACCTGACGCTCGATCGCAGCATCCAGGCGATCGCCGAAGCCGCGCTCGCCGATCAGATCGCCGCAAAAAAGGCGAAGAGCGGCGTGCTCGTCGTGCTCGACGTCGCGACGAGCCACGTGCTCGCGATGGCGAGCTCGCCGACCTACGATCCGAATTCGGAGGGTGGTGCGCGACCAGAAGAACGCGGGGCGCGCAACCTCGCCGTCACCGACGCGTTCGAGGCCGGCTCCGTGATGAAAGTATTCAGCATCGCCTCGGCGCTCGACGCCGGCGCGGTCACGCCCACCACCGGCTTCGAGATCGGCAACGCGTACGTCGTCAACCCGAGGGTCAAGGCGATCCGCGACGTCGAGTTCTTCCCGTACCTGACAACGAGCGAGATCGTCAAGTACTCGTCGAACATCGGCGCCGCGAAGATCGGCATGCGGCTCGGCGCCGACAAGCTGTACGCCGGGCTCAAGCAGTTCGGCTTTGGCAAGCGCACCGGCATCGAGCTGCCGGGCGAGCGCGACGGCCGCGTCCGCAACGCCGCCGGCTGGCGCGACGTCGACCTGGCACACATCGCGTTCGGCTACGGCCTCACCGTCACGCCGCTGCAGATCGCCGCCGCGTTCGCCGCGATCGCGAATCACGGCTTGTATCGCGAGCCGCGCATCGTCGATTCCGTCACCGACGAGGATGGCAACGCGCTCTACAAAGGTGAAGGCGCCACGCATCAAGCGGTGTCGCAAAAGGCCGCCGACGAGATGATGAAGATGCTGATCAGCGTGTTCGACAAGACCGTGGTCGGCGGCCCGATCGGCGGCACGGCGAAGACGATCGACGTGCCCGGCTTTCACTGCGCGGGCAAGACCGGCACGGCGCACAAGTACGATCCGGCGCTGCATCGCTACTCGGAAGACAAATACATCGCGTCGTTCGCGGGCATCGCGCCGGCCGAGCATCCGCGCATCGTCGTCGTGACGATGATCGACGAGCCCGACTCGAAGGATTACTACGGCGCCTCGGTGTCGGCGCCGGTGTTCGCGCGCGTGGCCAGCGAGACGCTGCGCTACCTCGGCGTGCCCGGCGATCCGCTCGTCGTCGCGAGCGCGGCGAAGCCCGCGCAGCCGGTGCAAGTGCAAGCGCCCGCGCCGCCGAGCGACGTCACCCCGGCCGACGAGCACTGACTTGTTTCCCTGCACGAAATCGGGGAGGCTGCGCGTTCTGATCGCATGAGGCTCGGGCACTTGATCGCGGCGGTTTCGGGCGCTCGCCTTATCGGCGACGACCGCGAAATCCGCGCGGTGCAGGACGACTCGCGCGCGGTGAAGCCCGGCGACATGTTCGTCGCGGTCAAGGGACTGCACGTCGACGGTCACGCGTTTATCGAAAAGGCGATCGAGAATGGCGCGGCGGCGATCGTCGCCGAGCGGGGCGTCGAAGGTGTCGCGACGCACGGCGTGCCGCTCGTGATCGTGCCAGACGCGCAGATCGCGCTCGGCTTGCTGGTCGGCCGGTCGCTCGGCGACCCGGCCAAAGCAATGACGCTGATCGGCGTGACCGGCACGAACGGCAAGACGACCACGACGTACCTCGTCGAGGCGATCTTGCGCGCCGCCGGCAAACAGACCGGCGTGATCGGCACCGTCGAGATGCGCGTCGGCGACACGGTGTTACCGGCCAACTACACGACGCCGACGCCGCAGATCTTGCACGGCGCCCTCGCGCAGATGCGCGATGCCGGCTGCACCCACGTCGTGATGGAAGTGACGTCGTCGGCGCTCGCGATGGAGCGCGTCGTCGGGTTGCAGTTCGCGGTCAGCGCGTTCTCGAACCTGACGCAAGATCATCTCGACGTGCACGGCTCGATGGCGGCGTATCGCGACGCCAAGCGCCGCCTGTTCGCCGAGCTGACGACGGGCACGGCGGTCGTCAACGTCGACGATCCCGAAGGCGACGGCATGGGCCGCGCCGCGCCGCGCATGCTCGCGGTTTCGACCGACAAGCCGGCGGATGTTCGCGTGCTGCGCTCGGAATCGACCGTTGCCGGCATTCGCATGACGCTGGCGACACCGCGCGGCGAGCTCGAGATCGTCTCGAGGCCGCTGATCGGCGCGTACAACGTCGCGAACCTGGCGCTCGCCGCCGGGATCGCCGAAGCGCTCGGCATCGATCACGCGGCGATCGCAAAAGGCCTCGCCGACACCGCGCCGCCGGGCCGCGTGCAGCGCGTGGCGAACGACGCCGATCTCGACATCTTCGTCGATTACGCGCACACGCCCGATGGTTTGCGCAACGTGCTGGCGGCGATGCGGCCACTCGTGAAACGCCGCCTCATCTGCGTGTTCGGCTGCGGCGGCGATCGCGATCCGACCAAGCGGCCGAAAATGGGCGCCGCCGTCAGCGAGCTCGCCGACGTCGCGATCGTGACGAGCGACAATCCGCGCACCGAAGATCCACGCGCGATCATCGACATGATCCTGCCGGCGGTGCCGAAGCCGTTCTTCGTCGATCCCGATCGGCGCACTGCGATTCGCGCCGCGATCGCCGAAGCTGTGCCCGGCGACGTCATCGTGATCGCCGGCAAAGGTCACGAGGATTATCAGATCCTCGGCACCACGAAGATCCACTTCGACGATCGCGAAGAAGCCGCCGCTGCGGTGACGCTGCGCGAGTCGCGCTCGCTCGTGCAATTGGCAGACGAAGCCGGCGGCACCGCGATCAACGACGCACGCATCGATCGCGTGACGATCGATTCGCGCCACGCGATGCCGGGCTCGCTGTACGTCGCGATCCACGGCGAGACGCACGATGGCCACGCGTTCATCGCCGATGCATTGCGCGCCGGCGCGCCGGCGGTGATGGTCGATCACATGACCGGCTCGCAGCCGCAGATCATCGTCGGCGATACGCGCATCGGCATCGGCAAGCTCGCGCACGCGCATCGCCGGCGCTGGCACGGCAAGCTCGTCGCGATCACCGGCTCGGCCGGCAAGACCACGACGAAAGAGCTCGTGCGCTCGGCGCTCGCGATCGCCGGCACCACACTCGCCGCCGAGGGCTCGCTCAACAACGAGACCGGGGTGCCGCTCACGCTGCTCGCGCTTCGCGCGTTTCACGCGTACGGCGTCGTCGAGATGGGCATGCGCGGCAAAGGTCAGATCGAGTATCTGACCGACATCGCCGAGCCCGACGTCGCGGTCGTCGTCAACGCCGGCACCGCGCACATCGAGCTGCTCGGCTCGACCGATGCGATCGCCGCGGCGAAGTCGGAGATCTGGCTCGGCCTGCGCGACGGCGGCACGGTCGTGCGCCCGTTCGACGACGATCGTCTGGCGAAGCTGGCGCGCACGCATCGCCCGGACGCGCGCCACGTGACGTTTGGCGAAGGCGGCGCCGACGTCGCGCTGATCCGCTACGAGCCGACCGATGCCGGCGGCCTCGCGCGTCTCGACGTGTTCGGCGAATTGCGCGAGCTCGAGCTCGGGCTCGTCGGCAAGCACGCCGCGATCGATGCTTGTTGTGCGCTCGCCGCCGCGCACGCCGCCGGTGCATCGATCGATCAGGCGCTCGCCGGCCTCGCGCGCGCGCGACCCGCGTCGATGCGCGGCGAGATCGTGCAGGTCGGCGACAAGCACGTGATCGTCGATTGCTACAACGCGAACCCGGCATCGATGACGGCCGCGCTGACCACACTCGCCGAGCGCAGCAAGCACGGGCTCGCGGTGCTCGGCGACATGCTCGAGCTCGGCGACACCACGCGTGCGGCGCATCGCGAGATCGGCGAGCTCGCGCGTCGGCTCGGGATTCGCGTGATCGCGCTCGGCGAGCAAGCGCGGCTCGTCGCGGATGCGTCCGGCGGCGAGGTCGCCGAATCGCCGGCCGATGCGGCGAAGCGCGCGCTCGCGAGCGACGCGTCGTGGATCTTGCTCAAGGCGTCGCGCGGTATGCGCCTCGAACGCGTGTTGGAATCGATGAAGGAGCAGGTGCGGTAATGCTGTTCCATCTTTTCTACGGCGCGCTCGGCGACAAGATCGGCTTCCTGCGCGTCTTCAGATATACGTCGACGCGCATCTTGGCCGCGGCGATCACGGCGCTGCTCTTGTCGTTCATCCTCGGGCCGTGGTTCATCGAGCGGCTCAAGTCGCGCCAGATCGGCGAGACGATCCGCGCCGACGGACCGCAGACGCACAAGAAAAAAGCCGGCACACCGACGATGGGCGGCTCGCTGATCTTGTTCTGTCTGGCCGTCTCGACGCTGCTGTGGTGCGACCTGCGCAGCCCGTTCGTGTGGCTCGCACTGACGGTCACGGTCACGTTCGGCGCGATCGGCTTCGCCGACGACTACATCAAGGTCGCCAAGCGCGACAAGCGCGGGCTCTCGAGCACGCTACGGCTCGTGCTGGAATTCGCGATCGCCGGCGGCGCGATGGCCTATCTATTTTACTCCGACGCGATGACGCCGGAGCTGCGGCTGCACTTCCAGCTGCCGTTCACGAACTTCTACGAGTCGTCGTTCATGTTGCCGGCGTGGCTGTACACGATCTTCGGCACGGTGATCGTCGTCGGCACGGCGAACGCGGTGAACTTCACCGACGGGCTCGATGGGCTCGCGATCGGACCGTCGATCATGAACGCCGGTACGTTTCTGGTGTTCGCGTACATCGCGGGCGTCAACACGACGCTCGTCGCGAACGGCCACGACGTCACGATCGCGCAGTACCTGCACGTCGCGCATATCCAAGGCGTCGAGGAGCTCGCGATCTTCTGCGCGGCGCTGTTCGGCACCGGGATCGGCTTCCTCTGGTACAACGCGTATCCCGCGCAGGTGTTCATGGGCGACGTCGGCTCGCTGTCGCTCGGCGGCGCGATCGGCATGATGGCCGTGCTGACCAAGAACGAGCTCGTGCTGCTGCTCGTCGGCGGCTTGTTCGTCGCAGAGGCGCTGAGCTCGATCATCCAGACCGGCGTCTACAAGGCGACGAAGAAGCAGGGCGCCGACGGCAAGGACATCCCGAACAGCGGCAAGCGCGTGTTCTTGATGGCGCCGATCCATCACCACTACGAAAAAAAGGGCTGGGACGAGCCGAAGATCATCGTGCGGTTCTGGCTCGTGTCGGCGCTGCTCGCCTTGATGGCGCTGGGAACGTTGAAGTTGCGATGATCGAATTAGCCGGCAAGAAAGTCGTCGTCGTCGGGCTCGCGCTCACCGGCGTCGCCGTCGCGAAGTTCTTGGCGAAGCGAGGCGCGCGCGTGATCGTCACCGACGGCAAGCCGGCCGATCAGCTCGCCGATAAAATGAAATTGCTCGACGGCGTGCCGATCGAGTGGCAACTCGGCGGCCACGACGCGCACGCGTTCACGAGCGCGGATCTCGTCGTGATGTCGCCGGGCGTGCCGACGCTGCCCGAGATGACCGCCGCACGGCGCGCGGGTGTCGAAGTGATCGCCGAGATCGAGCTCGCATATCGATTCTTGCACCCGCACGCGCAGATCGTCGCGATCACCGGCACCAACGGCAAATCGACGACGACCGCGCTCACCGGCACGCTGTGCGAGGCCTCGGGCCGGCCGACGTTCTGTGGCGGCAACCTCGGCAACATGCCGATGATCGACGCGGTCGACCATCCGGCGAACTCGCCCGGCGGCCTGATCGTCGTCGAGGTCGCGGCGTTCATGCTCGAGAACTGCGAGACGTTTCGCGCGCACGTCGGCGTGCTGACGAACATCACCGAAGATCATCTCGATCGCTTCGGCACGATGGCGCGCTACGCCGAGATGAAGGGCCGGATCTGGGATTTCCAGCGCAGCGACGACGTCGCGGTCGCGAACGCCGGCGATCCGTGGGTGATGCGCGAGACGGTTGGCATTCCGTCGCACCTTTATACGTTCGGCGCGAAGACCGCGCGTGGCGCGTACGTCGAGAACGGCAACATCGTGCTGCGACTCTCGCCCGAGCTCATGCGTGGCAGCATCGATCCCGCCGCCGACGAAGGCGAGCACTACCCGACGAGCGATCTCGTGATCGTCGGCAATCACAACATGGAGAACGCGATGTGCGCGTATCTCTCGGCGCGATCGGTCGGCGTGTCGGTCGATGCCGTGCGCGCGGGCGCGCGTGCGTATCGCCCGCTGCCGCACCGCATGGAGCTCGTCGGCGACAAGCAAAACATTTTCTACTACGACGACAGCAAGGGCACGAACGTCGCGAGCGTCGCTGCGAGTGTGCGCGGATTTCCGCGGCCGCTCGTATTGATCGCAGGCGGCGTCGACAAGGGCGGCAGCTACGCGCCGATGCTCGAAGCGCTCGACGGCGTATGCAAGGGCATCGTGCTGATCGGCAAGGCGGCACCGCTGATTCGCGCGGCCGCCGAGCAGCATCGCGCCAGCTATCCGCTGATCGACGCGACCGACATGCACGACGCGGTTCGGCGCGCGACCGAGCTGTGCGTCGCCGGCGACGCCGTGGTGCTATCGCCGGCGTGCGCGAGCTACGACATGTTCCAGAACTACGGCCATCGCGGCCGCGTATTTCGCGACGCGATCGCCGCGGTCGGCGCGAAACCGCTGTAGCGCCATCGGTGAGTAACCGATCGTTCGGATTTCGGTTTCAAAGTCGCTCGGGCACGCAGAGCTCACCGTATGCGTCTTCGTGCGTCTCTCGAGGGTGTCGCCGAAGTCTGACGAGCTCGTGACCAACGCCGACTCGTGCATCGCGTTTATCCGACGTTGATTGCCTCCGGAGTCGGAGGTTGGCGTTCGATTTATTACGTGTCGACGGTATTGTTGCGCCGGGGTTTCATGGCGCCGGGCGGTGATGAGAGCGAGCTCGCGCGATTGAACGCGGCGGCGTTGATCGAGGGCGAGACAGGCAAGCCGTTGGTCGTGCGAGCGCTCCACTACCTAGGCAGCCGACGCTCGTTTCCGTTGATCCCGATCGACTACGGCGCGCAGCCAAACACGCTGTTCGGCCGCGCGTTCATGGATGCGCACGACATGCTATGAGCGAGCACTCGCATACCAAAACCGCGCCAGCCCCAGCAGCGGCCGTGGACACGCCATCGCGGGCGCGAGACGCGAAATCCGCGTTCGAGGTCGGCAATCAGCAGCTCGCGACCGCGGCTCGGCTCGGCGCCGACCTCGACGGCCCGCCGCTCGATAATCAAGACGCGCAGCGCCGTGCGAAGGAGCTGGAGCGCGACGCCAACCAACGCGCGGGCAGTCACCGCGGCCTGATATTTCTCACCGCACGTGAAGCCGTCGAGCGGCACGCCGGCTTTCTCGTACGGGCGCTTGCCGGCGCCCTTCGTGATCGGCGAGGGATCGAGCGGCACCGGCAACGCGACGGTGCATGACGCGAGCGCGACGAGGCAGACGACTCTCATGTGCCCAGGCTAGCGATCGCCGCGTGCGTGCCCGTTAAGGTTGATCGAAGCGGCTATTACGTTATCGTCTTCGAATGCGTTGGCTCTGCATGTTCGCGTTTGTCGTCGGTTGTGGTCCATCGCATAACGGGCCGCCGCCGAAGAAGCCGAACGAGGAGCTCGTCGTCGGCCAGTACGAGCGGAAGCCTCCCGACGGCACGACCATCATCGACTTCAAGTCCGACGGCACGCTCGAAGAAGCGCACGACCGCGCGTCGCTCGGCTCCAAAGATCTCGCGACCGGCACGTTCGAGCTGCAAGGCGACGCGATGACGCTCACCTACACCGGCGGCGACATGTGCAAGGGCAAGGGCCCGGGCCACTACAAAGTCGTGATCTCGAAGGTCGGCATTCGCTTCACGATGGTCGACGACCCGTGCGACCAGCGCGCGAAGATGGACGGCCAAACCTGGTTCCGCGTCAAATAGTGGCGCACGGCGGCGTGCGGCCTCAAGAATGAGCCGATGGCCGCGCCGATCTTGCGTCGATTTGTCGATGCGGCGCGTGCCCTCGCGGCGAAGCTGCGCAAGCGCGACTCGGCGACGACGTTGCCCGCCGCCGCGCAGCTCGTCGCGGTTCAGCACCCCAGCGCGACGCTGCCCGCGCGGCCGTACGACCTCGTGCTCGTCGGCACGATGCTCGCGCTACTCGGCATCGGCACCGTCGAGATCTACTCGGCCACGGCGGCCGAATCGCTCACGCACTTCGGCGATGCCGCGCACTTTCTCGAGCGCCAGCTCGGCTACGCGGTCGTCGGCGGGCTCGCGATGTGGCTGGGCGCGCGCATCGACTATCGCCGGCTCCGCGACCTGACGTATCCGCTGTTGTTCGGCGCCCTGCTGTTGCTCGGCGTCGCGCTCGCGATGCACGCGAAGAACGGCGCGAAACGCTGGATCCCGCTCGGCCCGTTGACGTTCCAGCCGGTCGAGATCGCGAAGCTCGCGCTCGTCACGTATCTGGCGTGCTCGCTCGCGCGCAAAGCCGATCGCGTCAAGACGTTCACGATCGGCTTCGTGCCGCACCTCGTCGTGTGCGGGATGATGATGGTGCTGCTGCTCAAGCAGCCCGACCTCGGGTCATCCATCGTGCTCGGCGCGACCACGTTGGGCGTGCTGTTCATGGCCGGCGCCCGGATCTCGTACATCGTGCTCGCCGTGCTCGGCGCGGCACCGGTCGCGTATCACCTCGTCGTCGGCACGCCGTGGCGAATGCGCCGCGCGCTCGCGTTCGTCAACCCCGAGGCGTTCTCGACGAAAGAGGGCTACCAGTTCATCCAGGCGCGGCTCGCGATCGGTTCGGGCGGCCTGACCGGCGCGGGCCTCGGCGGCGGCCATCAGACGCTCGGCTACATGCCCGAAGCGAGCAGCGACTTCATCCTGGCGTCGATCGGCGAGGAGCTCGGCTGGATCGGCATTGCAGTCTTGCTCGCGCTGTTCGCGATCCTGCTCTGGCGCGGTGTGCGGGCGGCGCTCGGCGCGAGAGACGCGTTCGGCGGCTATCTCGCATTCGGCATCACGCTGTTGTTCGGCGTGCAGGCGTTGTTCAACGTCGGCGTGGTGCTCGGCGTGTTGCCGAACAAAGGCATCACGCTACCGCTCGTGAGCTACGGCGGCAGCTCGCTCGTGATCACGATGTTCCTCGTCGGGCTGCTGCTCAACGTCGGCCGGCGCCCCGAGCGCCACGCCGCGCGCTCGCTCGAGCAACGCGAGGCCGTTCGGAAGAAACGCGTCCGAGTCCGCGTTGTTGCCGCGTGATCATGACGCGCTTGCTCATCGCCGGCGGCGGCACCGGAGGCCACTTGTTCCCCGGCGTCGCGATCGCCGAGGAGCTGCGCGCACGCGAGCCCGATGCCGACATCACGTTCGTCGGCACCAAGCGCGGCATCGAAGCCCGCGTGCTCCCCGAGCTCGGTTGGAAGCTCGAGCTGATCGAGGTCAGCGGGCTCAAGACCGTCGGGCTCGCCGGCGCGATCCGCGGCATGTTCCGGCTGCCGCGCGCGCTGTGGCAGGCGCGCCGATTGATCAAGCGGCTCGCGCCCGATGCCGTGATCGGCGTCGGCGGCTACGCGAGCGGGCCGGTCGTGCTCGCGGCACGCCTGCGCGGGATTCCCACCGCGATCTGCGAGCAAAACTCGATCCCGGGCCTCACCAACAAGCTGCTCGGCCGCTTCGTGCGCCGCGTGTTCGTCGCGTTCGATGGCAGCCGCAAGTTCTTCGCGACCAAGAAGGTCGAGCTCGTCGGCAATCCGGTGCGACGCGAGCTCGCCGCGAAGCTCGCGTCTACGGCTACGACCGCTGACGACAAGGTCCACGTCCTCGTCAGCGGCGGCTCGCTCGGCGCGGTGGCGGTCAACGAGCTCGCCGCGCAGGCGCTGTGCAAGCTCGCCAAGGAACGCCCGCTCGCGATCGTGCACCAGACCGGCGAGAAAGACCTCGAGCCGACGCGCAAGCGCTACGCCGATGCCGGTGTCGACGCCGATTGCCGCGCGTTCATCAAGGACATGGCCGCGGCGTACGCGACCGCCGACCTCGTGATCGGCCGCGCCGGCGCGACGACCGTCGCCGAGCTCGCGATCGCCGGCAAGCCGGCCGTGTTCATCCCGTATCCGTTCGCCGCCGACAATCATCAAGTGCTCAACGCGGCCGAGATGGCCGAGCGCGGTGCGGCGCTGATGTTCGAGCAGCGCGAGCTCACCGCCGACAAGCTCGCCGATGCGCTGCGGCCGTTGTTCGCGGATCCTGCGAAGCGCGCGGCGATGGGCGCGGCGATGAAGTCGCTCGCGAAGCCGGGCGCGGCCGCGGCGGTCGTCGACTGGGCGACCGCACGCACATGAGTCAGCGCCACTCGCTGCGATGCGCTTCGCGCTCTTTGTCGGTGCCGATCCATTTCTCGATCCCGATGACGTTATCGATCTTGCCTTCGAGCTCGCCGAGCGTCGCGGGCGCGTGCATGTCGCCGTGGTAGTGCGAGATCGTCTTCGTCCGGCCGCCGTCGGTGAACGACGTGACCGCGCTCGGCGCATCGGTCATCGATTCGTCCTCGTATTTATCGGCGAGCTTGAAGTAGTCAGCGTGTGCGAACGCGTCGCGAAGTGATGCGAGCTGCGTCGCCGTGAGCTGACCGGTCGCATCGCCTTTGCGTTTGACGAAGTGCTCGCCGTGATAATCGACGCGTCCGTCCGCGTGAATCGAGACCTTGTAGATCGGACAATAGCCGTAGCAGGCCGTGCGTTCGAGCGACGCGAGGATCGCCTCGGGCTTCGCAGGCGGCGCTGCGTTGCTGAGCGGCGCGCCATGTGCCCGACCGCTCAAGCACATCACGACCGCGATGCACGCGAGCACGACCGCGGCGCCTGCAAACAGCCACGAATTCAACCGGGACATGCCGGTTCGACACCGCGAAAGCTCCTTGGGTTTCATCGCATACTCCGTGGTAAGTAGGCGTTCGATCAGGTGACCATGTTCCGCAAGCCAGACACCAAGATCCACTTCGTCGGCATCGGCGGGATGGGCATGTGCGGCATTGCCGAAGTGCTCGCGAACATGGGCTATCGCGTGTCGGGCTCCGACATGAACGACACCGAGATCACGCGGCACCTCGCGGGCATCGGCTGTCACCTCGCGCGCGGTCACGCCGCGTCGAACCTGGGTGAAGCCGATGTGGTCGTCGTGTCGAGTGCGATCAAGGGCTACAACCCCGAGGTCGAGGCCGCGCGAGCACGGGCGATTCCGGTGATCCCGCGCGCCGAGATGCTCGGCGAGCTGATGCGGATGAAGTACGCGATCGCGGTCGCCGGCGCGCACGGCAAGACCACGTCGACCACGATGATGCACACCGTGATGATGGCCGCCGGGCTGGATCCGACCGCGGTGATCGGCGGGCGCGTCAACTCGCTCGGCCTCGCGAACGCGCGCTGGGGCAAGAGCGACTACCTCGTCGCCGAAGCCGACGAGAGCGATGGCTCGTTCCTGACGCTGTCGCCGACGGTGTCGATCGTGACCAACGTCGACGCCGAGCACCTCGATCACTACGGCACGTTCGACAACGTCAAGAAGGCGTTCACCGACTTCTGCAACCGCGTGCCGTTCTACGGCGTGTCGGCGCTGTGCCTCGACAACCCGGGCGTGCAGGCGATCTTGCCGAACCTGACCAAACGGTTCGTCACGTTCGGCACGTCGGCGCAGGCGACGTATCGCGCGCGGAACATTCGCCACGACGGCATGACGACGCGGTTCGTCGCATGGCGCAAAGCCGACGAGCTCGGCGAGGTCACGCTGCCGATGCCGGGCGCGCACAACGTGCTCAACGCGCTCGGCGTGCTGGCGGTCGCCGACTTCATGGCCATCGCATTCGACACGTACGTGAAGGCGCTCGCGCAATTCGAAGGCGTCGCGCGGCGGTTCACCGTGCGCGGCGAGGTCGGCGGCGTCACGGTCGTCGACGATTTCGGCCACCATCCGGTCGAAGTGCGCGCGACGTTGGCCGGCGCGAAGGCGAGCTTCGGCGGCCGTCGCGTGGTCGCCGCGTTTCAGCCTCACCGCTTCACGCGCACGCGCGATCAATGGGACGAATTTCCGCGCGCGTTTCACGATGCCGACAAGGTCGTGATCTGCGACATCTTCGCCGCCGGCGAGAAGCCGATCGACGGCGTGACGAGCGAGCGGCTCGTCGCGCTCGCGCGCGAAGCGGGTCACCAAGACATTCACTACATCCCGCGCCGTGAAGATCTCGCCGCATGGCTCGACGCACAGGCGCGCCCCGGCGATCTGGTGATCACGCTCGGCGCCGGCAACATCCAGCTCGCCTGCAACGACGTGATCGAGCTACTCGAGAAGCGGCTCGGTCCGGCCACGCGCAAGAACTTGGTGCGCGTCCAGGAATCGAGCGCGACGGTCGCGCGTTGACGCCTGCCGAGATCCGCGACGAAGCGATCGCGGCGATGGCACGCGCGTACTTCCCGATGCCGGGACAACACGTGATCGCGAGGCCGGATTGGTTCCAGGTGATCACGCCGTCGGTGCATCACGGGACGCTCAACGGCATCGAGCGCGCGCGCGTTCGCGGTGATGTCGACGCGATCATCGACGCGGCGATCGGCGAGTACCGGGCGCTCGGTTGCAAGTTTCGCTGGACCGTGCCACCGGGCAGCGCGCCCGACGATCTCGGCGAGCGGCTCGAGCGCCGCGGCTTGGCGCGCCGCGAGATCGTCGCGATGGCGCGCGTGTCGAGCAAGCCGCTCGCCGAAGTTGGCGGCGTCACCGTCGAGCGCGTCACGCTCGAGACACTCGACGCGTTCGTCGGCGTGATGTCGAGCGGCTGGGGCGGCGATCTCGGCGAAGTGCGCGCGCAGTACGAAGCCGGCTTCGAGCATCAGGCGATGCACTTGGCGCGGATCGGCGGCGAGCCCGCCGGCGGCGCGACGACGCACGTGTTCGCGCGCTCGGCGTATCTTCGCGGCGGCGTCGTGCTGCCGCAGTTTCGTCGCCGCGGCGTGTATCGCGCGATGGTCGCCGCACGCGTCGCCGCATGCGAACGCGAGGTCGTAACCAGCGCCGCGAACCCCGAGACATCGGCGCCGATCTTGGCGCGCATGGGCTTCATCGAGGTCGCGCGTTACGCGGCGTATCGAGGCTGAATGCAGCGGATCGCCAACGCCTCGCTTGCCGATCGCACGACGCTGGGCCTTGGTGGGCCCGCGCGCGAGCTCGTCGTAGCCGACTCGATCGACGAGCTGCGCGAGCTCGTCGTCGGTTGCGAGAGCTTGCTCGTGCTCGGCGGCGGCTCGAACCTCGTCGTCGGCGATCGTGGTTTCGACGGCACCGTCGTGCAGCTCGGCTGGCGCGACGTGCAGCTCGCGAACGACATCGTCACGGTCGCCGCAGGCGCGGATTGGGACGGCTTCGTGGCGCAGATGGTCGATGACGGCCGCGCGGGAATCGAGTGCTTGTCGGGAATTCCCGGCCGCGTCGGCGCGACGCCGATGCAAAACGTCGGCGCATATGGCCAAGAAGTCGCCGACACGATCGTGCACGTCGACGCACTCGATCGCTTCACCGGCGAGCATGCGACGTTCGCGCGCGAGCAGTGCGGCTTCGCGTATCGCACGAGCTGGTTCAAGCAGTCGTCGCGCTGGATCGTGACCGCCGTGGCGTTCCGGTTGCCGAAAGCGGCGCCGGCGCCGATCCGCTATGCCGAGCTCCTTCGGGCGATCGGCGGCGGAATGGGCCTGCGCGACATTCGCGCTGCCGTGATCGCGCTGCGCCGCGCCAAGGCCATGGTCGTCGATCCGAGCGACCCGGATTCGAAGAGCGCGGGCTCGTTCTTCACGAATCCGATCGTCGACCATCACGATGCCGCGCGCGTCGCCGGGCAAGCCGGCGCGGCGCCGCCGCAGTGGCCGCAGCCGGATGGTCGCGTGAAGCTTTCGGCGGCGTGGTTGATCGAACGCGCCGGCTTCACGAAGGGCACGACGCGCGGCCGCGTCGGGATCTCGACCAAGCACGCGCTCGCGCTCGTCAACCGAGGCGGCGCGACGACCGCCGAGCTACTCGCGTTCGCCGACGAGATTCGCGCCGGTGTGAGCTCGGCGTTCGGCATCGTGCTCGAATCCGAGCCGGTCGTCGTCGGGCAATAGCCGGATCATCGATCTGGCGTTCTCCACACCATCGCGAAGCTGATCGGCACGTCGCGGAACTGCGCCCACTTCGGTTTGTTCGCGATCCACGTGTCGTCGATGACCTGCTCGTGCAACTCGGCGAGCTGCCAGCCCGCGGCCATCGCCGCGGCGACATGGTCGGAGAGCAAGTGCACGTGCGTCTCGATCGCGACGGGCTTGCCGTCGGCGCCGTCGAAGTGCGTCGGCATGCCCGCGGTCATGATGAAGAACGGATGGAACCCGATGACGACATGCGCGCCGGCATTCACGAGCCGCGCGGACTCGCGGTACAGCGGCCGAAGATCCGCGAGGTGCTCGTCGACCAGGCACGTCGTGACGAGATCGTAGTCGCCCGATCGCAGCGGCGTCGCACCGACGTCGGCGACGGCGAGCGAATCGAACACGCCGCGCGCACTTGCTTGCGCGAGCATCTCGGGCGAGCCGTCGATGCCGTCGACGCGCGCGACGCCGTGCGCGCGCAGCCACGCGCCCGTGCGACCGGTGCCGCACCCGAGATCGGCGGCGCGAGCGACGTCGCGCCACGCGACCGCCGACACGCGCTCGAGCAACACGCGATCCATGTCGTCTTTGATCGTTTGCTCGTACGAAGCGGCCCACTGCGCGTAGCCGTCGCGCGCCGACAGCATCGGATAACCACGGCGATCGAACGACGAAAATGCCGGCACGCAGATCGAATAAGCGTTAGAACGCGGCCGTGCAACATCGATTCTCCGGCAAGCGCATCGCGGTCGTGATGGGCGGGCTCTCCGCCGAGCGCGAAGTCTCGCTCAACACCGGCGCGGGCGTGCTGAAGGCGTTGCAGGACAACCACTGGGACGTGGTCGCGGTCGATTGGAAACCGGGCACGAGCCTGCCGCACTTGCTCGAAGCATCCGGCGCGCACGTCGTGTGGAACGCATTGCACGGCACGTATGGCGAGGACGGCGCGGTGCAGGGCTTGTGCGCGTGCATGCAGATCGCGTGCACCGGATCCGGAATCCTCGCCAGCGCGCTCGCGATGGACAAGGTGATGTCGAAGCGAATCTTCGAGCACGTCGGCGTGCCGACGCCGGCGTGGCAGCTGTTGCCGCACGACGGCCAGCCCGATGCGAGCGACGCCGTCGTCGTGCTCGGCAAGCGCTCGCTACCGTTCGTCGTCAAGCCGGCGTTCGAAGGCAGCTCGGTCGGCGTCAGCATCGTCGAGGATCGCACGCAGATCGCAGACGCGGTGCGCGGCGCTCGGCGCTATCACGGACCGGTGATCGTCGAGGACTACATCGCCGGCACCGAGGTGTTTGTCGGAATTCTCGATGGCCGCGTGCTCGGCTCGGTCGAGGTTCGCCCGGCCACGAAATTTTACGACTACGAGGCCAAGTACAAGCGCACCGACACCAAGTACTTGCTGCCGCCCGAGCTGGCGCGCGACGTGGTCGAGCGCGCCGAGCATCACGCGCTCGCGGCGTACACCGCGCTCGGCTGTAGCGGCCACGCGCGGCCCGATCTGCGAATCTCGACGACGGGCGAGGTGTTCGTGCTCGAGGTCAACACGCTGCCGGGAATGACGGCCACGAGCCTGTTGCCCAAGATCGCGAAGCAAGCGGGCGTGGATTACACGACGCTGTGCGAGCAGATCCTCGCAACCGCGGCGTAGTCCGCGCGTCTATACTGTTGTCGTGCGCGCGATCGTGCTTGCCGGATTGATCGCGTGCGGCGCCGCACCACGCGAGCCCGTCGTCGCGAGCGCGCCGCAGCCGATCGCTGCCGACGCCGCGCATCAACCCGATCCGGATCTCGATCGCCAACCCGTGCCGAAGTTGCTCGCGATCGATTGGGACAAGCTCGCGCTCGGCTCCGACGCCGATGCGCTCGCGCTGTGGAGGCAGATCGATCCGCACGGCGGCGACTGGCAGGAAAAGCTCTACGAAGTGCCGGCCGGACCGATCTCGCAGGCGCTCGCGATCGCGCTGCTTCGCCAGGGCAACTTCACGTGCGTGCATGCCGTGGCGGTCGCGAGCTGCCCGAACCGCTCCGTCGCCGAGCTCGATACACCGATCGATGCGGCCGACCTCGGCGATCCGTGTTTGCGCCGCAGCCTCGCGCTGTGGGCGTTCGACCAGCTCGATCAAGCCAACCTCGAGCAGCTGCGGCCCGCGCTCGACGCGATCGCGGCGATCCCGCCGCCCGAATCGGACCTCGTCGAAGACGCATTGCGCGGCGACCACGACAATCCCGATCAGAACGAGCGACTCGAGCTGATCGTGCGGGCGTGGAACGCAGGTCAGCACGACATCGCGGGCGGATCGCTCGGCGGGCTCGACGAGCAACACCTCGTCGAAGCGGTGCGCAAAGATCACGTCGATCCCGCACTCGAGATCTTGGCGATCCAAGATCAACGCGCGGTGTTCCTCGCGGCGATGACCGATCCGAAGCTGGAGCCGAGTACGCGCGTGCAAACGATCGCCGATTTGCTCGACGCCCAGCCGACCGAGCCCGGCAGCGACGGTCGTGCGGCATTGCTCGCCGCCGCAAAATCGACGAGCTGTGACGTCGCGGCCGCGGCCGCGCACGCGCTCGTCCAGTACCACATCCTCGGCGCACCGAAACCGCCGGCGACGATGCGCACGCTGTGCGTGGTCGCGAGCTACGAGCGGCTCCAACAGGAAAACGAAACGTCGCCGCTGTCCGAGCTGATTCCGGCGCGCGGGCTCGAGCTCGTGCGTGTGACGACCGACCCCGAAGCCGGCTCCGACGTGCGCTCGATCGACCTGATCCCGTCGTACGCGACGGTATTTCCGGACAGCGACGACCTCGTGCGTGCGTTCGTGCATTGCAAGAACACGGTGTGCATCTCCGACGAGCACGAGTTCCATTTCACGATTCGCGGCGGGCTGTTGACGCGCATCGAGATCGACGACCGGCCCGAGTGCGCGCCGCCTCCATAATCGCGAGCGCGCGGCTCGCGAGTGTGGGAAACTAGCGTCGATGCGCCGGCTGCTCACGATCTCGCTCGCGGTAGCGCTCGCCGCCGCGGTCGCCCACGCCCAGGCGTTCAAGCCGCGCGGCGGGAGCTCCAAGGCGACGACGACCTCATCGAGCGGCAGCGCCGCGGGATCAGGCGACACCGCGACCGCCACGCCGGCCAAGAAGACAACGCCGAAGAAGACCGTCGCGAAGGCCAAGCCGGCTGCGAAGGGCGACGACGACGACGACGATGACGCGAAGCCGACCAAGGCCGTCGCGACGAAGAAGTCGACAAAGACGAAGAAGACGCCCGCGAAGGGCGACGACGACGACGATGACGACGCGAAGCCGACGAAAGCAGCGACGAAGACCTCGTCCGCAAAGAAATCCGCGGGCAAGAAGTCGGCGAAGGACGAGCCGAAGCCGGGTACACCGGACTACGTGCAGTTCACGGATGACGATGACGAGTGATCGCCCGTTCAGGTGAGATCTCGCCAACCTCGCAGAAGTGATCCAAAAAATTGCCCGGATGATCGCGCCATGACTATTTCCGAAGCATGGATCGATCCCGCGAGCCTGGCGGAGCCAGCCTCGCTTCAGCTTCGGCCCGCCGCCGGGAGGCGCGCGTTTCGGCGCCGCCGGTGCCGCCGCGTGCGTCTCGGCTGACGATCCGGCCCAAGCCAAAGACGAATCGCCGCCGCCAACCGACGCTGCCGTTGTGGGAGCGGTTGCCGAAGCCGGCGAGCGTGATCGATGCGTGCGGCCGCGCCTTGCGCCGCGCACTGCCGGCGCTCGCGGCGCTCGGCGTGCTGGTCGCGATCAGCGGCACTGCATGGGCTGGCTATCGCTTCGTCACGCACTCGCCGCGGTTCGCGATCGAGCAGATCGAGCTGCGCGGCAACCATCACCTCGCCGACGACCAAGCGCGCTCGCTACTGCCGATCCACGTCGGCGACAACGTGTTCGAAGCCGGGCTCGATTCGATCGTGCGCGAGCTACGCGCGAACCCGTGGGTCGAGCACGCCGAGGCCCATCGCGTGTTGCCGCACACCGTCGTGATCGAAATTCGCGAGCACGAGCCGGTCGCGCTCGCCGAGCTCGGCGGCCGCTACCTCGTCGACGCGGCGGGCCATCCGTTCAAGCGCACCGACGGCAACGAAGGCGACGCGCTGCCGCTGATCAGCGGTCTCGATCGCACCGCGTACCTCGCCGATCCCGAAGCGACCGCGAAGACGATCACCGGCGCGCTCGCCGCACTCGCCGAGTGGCGCAAAGGCGATCGGCCCGGTGTCGACGAGGTTCGCGTCGATCCGCACGGCGCACTCGCGTTTCGATCGGGGGCGAGCACGATCGAGCTCGGCCTCGTCGAACAAGACCTCGCCGCGCGGCTTCGCACGTTCGACGCCGCGTGGAGCGAGCTCTCCGACGACGAACGCACGCGCGCCCGCGCGATTCATCTCGATACCCGCAACGATCACGTCACCGTCGCTTTTGAAGCCCCCGGCACGAATCAAAAGGATCAGTAAAGCCTCATGGCGAAGCCCAAGACCTCGGAGATCATCGTCGGACTCGACATCGGCACCACGAAGATCGCGTGCATCGCCGGCGAGGTGACCGACGACGGCGTCGACATCATCGGCATCGGCACCGCGCCGTCCAAAGGCCTGCGGCGCGGCTACGTCGTCAACATCGATGCGACCGTCGCATCGATCCAGCAAGCCGTCGACGAGGCCGAGAACATGGCCGGCGCGGAGATCACGACGGTGTACGCCGCGATCTCCGGCGCGCACGTGCGCGGCCTCAACTCGCACGGCATCGTCGCGGTGAAAGACAAAGAGGTCCGAGAAGCGGACATCGCGCGCGTGATCGACGCGGCGAAGGCCGTCGCGATCCCGATGGATCGCGAAGTGCTCCACGTGCTGCCACAGCAGTACGTCGTCGACGATCAAGATGGCATTCGCGATCCGCTCGGCATGGCAGGCGTGCGGCTCGAAGCGAAAGTGCACATCGTGACCACCGCGGTCGCGAGCGCACAGAACGTCATCAAGTGCGCGAACCGCTGCAACCTTCAGGTCGCCGACATCGTGCTCGAGTCGCTCGCGTCGTCGCAGGCGGTGCTCGAAGACGACGAAAAAGAGCTCGGCGTCGCGCTCGTCGACATCGGCGGCGGCACGTGCGACGTGATGGTCTACGCCGACGGCGCGATCGTGCATACGTCTGTCCTGCCTTTGGGCGGCGGCCACGTCACCAACGACATCGCGACGGTGCTGCGCACGCCGCTCGATTCGGCCGAGAAGATCAAGCGCAAGTACGGCTGCGCGTGGCGCGGCCACGTCGACGACGGCGAACAGATGGAAGTGCCATCGGTCGGCGGTCGCGGCCCGCGCGCGTTGCAGCGGATGAAGCTCGTCGAGGTGATCGAACCGCGCATCGAAGAGATCTTCGAGCACGTCAAGAAGGAGCTGATGCGCTGCGGCTACTTCGACGGTCTCGCGGCGGGCCTCGTGCTCACCGGTGGCGCGAGCGCGATGGACGGCATGTGCGAGGTCGCGGAGCAGGTGCTCGGCCTGCCGACCCGGCGCGGTGTGCCGACGAAGATCGGCGGGCTCGTCGACGTGGTGCGCTCGCCCGCGTATTCGACTGGCGTTGGCCTCGTGATGTTCGGCGCCGATCACGGTCACACGTCGAAGCAGCCATCGCGCGGCAACGGTAACGAAGATCGCGGCGGCATGTTCAAGCGGGCGTGGTCGCGCTTGGCCGAGATGTTCTGACGTAGCCGCGTGCTATCGCCGCAGCGCGGTCGCCGGATCGATCCCGAGTGCGGTCAGCACGCGATCGCTGTCGGCTTTGCTGCCGTGCACCGCGACCGCGCGGTTGCCGCGTGCGAACAGCTCGCCGGCCGCGGCGCGCAGATCATCGGCGCTCGCCGCTTCGATGCCGCCGACGTCGGTGGGCGCATCGAGCCGCGTTCCGGCCGCGACCCGTTCTTCGAGCTCGTGTGCGCGACCGGATGCGCCGAGCACGCCGCCGAGCCGCTCCGCGATCACCGTGCGCTTCGCGCGCTCGAGCTCGAGCTCTTGCACGGGCGTATCGCGCAGCGCGTCGAGCTCGCGATCGATCGCGGCAACGAGCTGCGCGACCGTCGACGGATCTACGTTGCCAGCGATCGCGAGCCGGCGATCGCCGGCATCGTAGCTGAACGTCGCGTCGATCATGCCGCGCGTCGCATCTGCGAGGCGCTGCTGGGCGATCGCGGCGAGCACGATCGCGGCTCCGGCGGTTGTCTTCGCGTCGTCGTCGAGCCGGTAGCCGAGCTCGATCGCGAGCGCGCCGTCGTCGCCGAGCTCGACCACGGGCTTGCCGGGACCGCGCGCGTGCACGATCGGCTTGGCGTCGAGCGCGCGCCACGGCGCGAACCACGTCTCGATCGAGGTGCGGATCTGAGTCGGGTCGAAGCCACCCGCGACGATCAGCGTCGCGCCGGCGGGCACGAAGTGCGCTTTCCAACGCGCGAGCGCCGCGGTCGCGTGCTCGAACCTGCCGGTGGTCACGCGAAACGCGAGCGCCCACAAGTGCCAGTCGGCGAGCGCGCTGAAGCCGACCACGCGGAACCGCGTACGTGACGGCGTCGCGACCGCGTCTTGCAGCGATAGCCGCTTGTCGTACCAATCGACCTTCTCGTTCGCGTCCCAGCCGGCGTCCGCGGCCTCGAGCTCGAGCGCCGCTTGCATCGCGAGCCCGGGCGCGGGCTCGTCGCGACTGCCGATCGGCTCGACGAGTCTTACGTCGACCACGCTCGATGCCGGATCCGGCGCGAGCACCACGCGCAAGCCGTTCGCGAGCATGTAGTCGGTGATCGGCCGCGAGATCGCGCGAACCGGCACGGCGGCGACCGGCGTGTGCGGTGCGGCGACCGCGCGATCGATCGCGCTCGCGGGATCGGCCAGCGCGTCGAGCGAGACGCCGCCGGCGCGCGCGTCGGTCGGCAGCAGCGCGAGCTCGCGCGGCTTGACGTCGAACACGTGCAGCCGCAGCCAGTGAAACGACAGCGCCAGGTCGGTCCACGCCTTCGCGCGGGTCAGCCGATCGAGCGAGCGGCCGGCGACGACGAGATCGGCGAGCTCGCCACCGCGCGTGAACGGATCGTCGAACGCCTGCGCGGCATCGAGCGCGTCTTCAGGCGTGTTCGGGCTGCCGTCGCTCTGCAAGTTGTAGTGGTTCGCGACGAGCTCGAGCAACTTGTCGCGCAGTTTCGGCAGCTGGCTCGCGGAGTCGCCTTCGAGCGCGATCACGAGCGCGCGACCGCGCCGTCCGCCGACGAGCGCGACGTGCAGCGACTTGTCCCAGGTCTGGACCTCGCGCATCGCGAGCTCGGCCATGACCTCGTCGGCGGCATCGAGCGCGGGCATCGCGTACGCGATCGCGGCGGTCGGCTTCGCGAGCCCCCATACCGCGATCCGCGCCGACGTTCCGGGCTGCAGCGCCGGCACCGCCTCGCGCGGTGCGAGCCGGGTCTTCGCGATGCGCTCGAACCGCGCGCGCAAGCGGCGCTCGAAGTTGTCGTCGAACGCGCCGGTGACCACGAGCGTCGCCGAGCTCGGCCCGTAGTGCTTCGTGAAGTGCGCGCACGCGTCGTCGGTCGTGATCGCGGCCAGCGCGTGCGGATCGCCGATCCCGCGACCGTACGGATGGTCCGCGCCCCAGACCGCGGCGGTCAGGCTCGGCGGGATTCCCGACAACGTCGCGGTCGCGCGCTCGCGCGCTTCGTCGAGCGCGTACGGATCGAACGCGTCGCAGGTGGTCTCGAGCCGCTGCGCGGCGAGCTCCATCGCGCCGTCGAGATCGAACATCGTCGACGCCAGATCGGTGCGATCGAGATCGACCTCGAGCCGGCTCGTCAGCTCGGCGTCGCTGCCGTGGCCGGCGAGCAGCTCGCCGACCATCAGCGCCAGACCCGGCTTATCGTCGTCGCCGACGCCGACTTCGAACCGCAGATCGATCGACGCGATCGCGGCGCGCGGATCACGGAGCAGCGCGACCCGCAGGCCGTTGCCGAGCGTGAAGGTCTCGGCGTGCAGCGAATCGCCAGTCACGCGCACCGTCTCGTGCAGCGTCTCGAAGCGCGGATCGTCGTGGCACCCGACGACGACCGACACGACCACGAGCGCGAGGCGCTTCACCACACCACCGTTACCACGCCTCGGGCGACCGCCCCGTTAAGCCCGCATTGACCGATCCTGACCGGTGGTGTCCGGCCGAGA